>CAKQPT010000026.1 GCA_934270345.1 uncultured Oribacterium sp.
AAGATAGAAATATCTCCATCGCTCTTTATGTTTTGGGTGAACCTCTTAATTGCTCAATGTAAACTTAATGACATTGCTTCTGGGGCCTCTCCTCCTCGCTGGATATACAAAAATAGTTCTGAATTTAGTACAATACGGCTTGATGACACAAATAGGGCTGTGCTATACTGATAGTACTGTGAAAACGCTTACAAATGGTACTGCGCTTTCAGGTAAACCAGTTAGGTTCTGGCCGCATAGTGCGGACAGTTTTTAATGGAGGAAGTTATGGATTTAAATTTAAGACCAGCAAATGAGTGTGCATTTGATGCGGTTTCTCTGGGCGAGGTTATGCTTCGTCTGGATCCGGGTGAGGGCAGAATCAGAACTGCCAGATCCTTCCGTGCATGGGAAGGCGGCGGAGAGTACAACGTTATCCGCGGACTTCGTAAGTGCTTCGGTTTAAAGACCGCTGTTCTTACTGCACTTGCAGACAATGAGGTCGGCCACCTGGTTGAGGACTTCATGATGCAGGGTGGTGTTGATACATCCCTCGTAAAGTGGATGGACACCGACGGAATCGGCCGTGTATGCAGAAACGGACTGAACTTCACTGAGAGAGGCTTCGGTATCCGTGGTGCAAAGGGCTGCTCCGACCGTGCAAACACTGCAATTTCCAAGGCTACACCAGCTGACTTCGATTTCGATTACATCTTCGGTGAGCTCGGCGTTCGCTGGCTCCACACCGGCGGAATCTATGCAGCTCTTTCAGAGCAGGCTTCCGAGACCGCAATCGCTGCAATCAAGGCTGCGAAGAAGTATGGCACCATCGTTTCCTATGACCTCAACTACCGTCCTTCCATGTGGTCCGCAATCGGCGGCCAGGCAAAGGCTCAGGAGGTAAATAAGGAGATCGCTCAGTACGTTGACGTTATGATCGGTAACGAGGAAGACTTCACCGCCTGCCTCGGCTTCCAGATCGAGGGCCAGGACGAGTCTCTCAAGGAGCTCAACATCGACGGCTACAAGAAGATGATCAACGAAGCTGTAAAGACCTACCCGAACTTCAAGGCGGTTGCAACCACCCTTCGTACCGTTCACACTGCAACTGTAAACGACTGGTCCGCACTCTGCTGGGCAGACGGCGAGATCTACAAGGCAGCAGATTACAAGGGCCTCGAGATCATGGACCGTGTCGGCGGCGGCGATTCCTTCGCATCCGGCCTCGTATATGGCCTCATGACCACCGGCGATGCAGAGAAGGCTGTAAACTACGGTGCAGCGCACGGCGCACTCGCGATGACCACTCCTGGTGATACCACCATGGCTACCAAGAAGGAAGTTGAAGCGATCATGGGCGGCGCAGGCGCACGTGTACAGCGTTAATTCCTGATCTACTTTAAGCAAGTGAAAAAGCTCCCCTTACCTTCGGGTAAGAGGAGCTTTTCTTTAGAGCTGTACGAATGCCATTAAACAGCAGAACCGGAGCCATAGGGGAACCAGCTTGCGCATTCAAAGAACAGGTTCTTATGAAAAGTCCGTGACAGGTATACAGATTTATCTGTAATACCGGTCACGGACTTTTCATGAGGTTCTGTACTTTGAACTAAGTGAGCGGTTTCCCTATGGCTCCGGTTCTGCGTACGGGTCTATGCTACGTTCATCACAAGCGGCACCAGCACCACGGTGAGGATCCCCGCCACACAGATACTGATGGAACCCATCGCGCCCTCGATTTCACCGAGCTCCAGCGCCTTCGCGGTACCCACCGCATGCGCCGAGGTACCGAGCGCCAGTCCCCGCGCGATCGGATGATCGATATGGAAAAGATGGAACACCAGCTCCGCGATCATATTGCCGAGGATACCCGTGATGATGATCGCCGCCACCGTCAGCGTGACGATACCACCCGCTTCCTCCGACACACCCATGCCGATCGCCGTCGTGATCGATTTCGGCAGCAGCGTGGCGATGTGCTCCGCGGTCAGTCCGAACAGTTTCCCCATGAGGAGAATGCTGAGAATCGAGCAGAGTGTGCCGGCGGTGATCGCCGCCAGTACGGCCACCAGATTATCCTTCAGCAGCCGGAGCTGCTTGTACATCGGAATCGCGAGGCAGACCGTCGCCGGTGTCAGCAGGTAGCTGAGCAGATTCGCACTTGCCTTGTAATCCTCATATGGAATCTGAAAGATCACCAGCACCGCGATCACCATGATCGTCGACACCAGCAGCGGATTCAGGATGGCGACACGGAACTTCGCCTTCAGCCGGACGGCCAGCAGAAATAAGAAGATACTTAAGATTAAACCGAAATAGCCAGAGCTCTGCAGTGCTTCCTTCATCATGCCTCCTCCTTTCGATCCGCTTCCGCGGAAGCCATCGGTGCAGCGCCGGAAGCATTGGCCTCCGACTGCGGCGTGTGGCTCTGTGCTTCCTTCTCACGCAGAATCTCACGGTAGCCGTTCGCACCATCGATCTCGCCGTTCGGGCTCAGCGCGCGGCGGCCGAGGCCGAAGGTCTCATGCGGCTCGAGAGAAAGCTCCGCGGCCTCTGCATCCTGATCCTCCTTCGACTCGCTGCGACGGAGAATCGCGGTGGCGGTCAGGCCGGTAACGATCATGACGAGCACCGTCGAAACCACGATGATCACGAGGTACGGCAGGAGCACCGGGAGCAGGATATCGATGGCACTCATGATGCCGACCGCCGCCGGAATGAACATCATGGTCATGGTGTCGAGCAGGAAATTACCCGCGCCCTCGACCTCCGGTAGCTTCACGATCCCGGTCACCAGTGCGACGAGCAGCAGGATCATACCATACACACCTGCCGGAACCGGAAGCGGCAGGAGCGTGTTCAGCAGTTCACCGAGAAAGGTGAACGCGATGATCCACATGATTTCTTTTACGTATTTCATACATCCTCTTTTCTTATATAAAGTCCATCAATGCACGCAATGGTCTCCATTATACGCCCGTGACCGGCACTGTAAAGCGTTAATTTATTATCCAGACGTCGTCATAACTCATGCATATAAAAGTATTCGATTCTGTGCATTTCCCCTATTGTGCTTTGTGAAAATTCCATTATACTAAAATGCGGTGGTTAACGATTTACTACGTTCAATTTCATATGGAGGGTAAAGATGACAGATTTTAAGCCAGTGAAGGAAGGCAAGGTTCGTGAGATCTATGATCTCGGAGACAAGCTCATCATGGTCGCAACCGACCGTATTTCCGCATTTGATGTGATTCTGCACAATCAGATCACAGAGAAGGGTAAGGTTCTGACCCAGATGTCGAAGTTCTGGTTCGATCTTACGAAGGATGTAATCCCGAACGATCTGATTTCTGTTGAGAACAAGGATATGCCGGAGTTTTTCCAGCAGCCGGAGTTTGAGGGCAGAGCAACACTGTGCAAGAAGCTCGAGATGATCCCGATCGAGTGCATCGTGCGTGGCTACATCACCGGTTCCGGATGGGAGAACTACAAGAAGGACGGCACCATCTGTGGCATGAAGCTCCCGGAGGGCCTCGTTGAGTGCGCGAAGCTTCCTGAGCCGCTTTACACTCCGTCGACGAAGGCAGAGATCGGCGATCACGATGAGAACATCAACTTCGAGCAGTCCATCGTGGTACTCGAGAATGCATTCCCTGGCAGAGGCGAGGAGATCGCGACGAAGATCAAGGATGCAACGATCGCTGTCTATAAGAAGTGTGCAGACTACGCACTTTCGAAGGGCATCATCATCGCCGATACCAAGTTCGAGTTCGGTCTCGATGAGGACGGTAATGTGCTCCTCGCAGATGAGGTTCTGACACCGGACAGCTCCAGATTCTGGAGACTTGACCAGTACAAGCCGGGTGAGGGACAGTCCAGCTTCGATAAGCAGTTCGTACGTAACTGGCTGAAGGCAAATCCGGACAACAACGCAACCCTTCCGCAGGAGGTCGTTGATAAGACCATCGCCCTCTATAAGGAAGCTTACACGATGCTGACCGGTAAGGAGATCTGAGGATTATAACAGATTCTGTGATTTCAGCGGCTTCAGGGACCGGAATCCCTTGCGTGATTATGACCGCGAAGAAAAACGCCGGATTATAACAGATCCTGTGATTCCATCTTTTGAACAAATTCAAAAACATCGGGCGCCATGTATGTACATGGTGCTCTTTTTTTGTATAATTTTTTTATATTGAGCACAATCAAAGGAGAGTCCACCATGGCAGATCATTACGATGAGAACTACGAGGAAGTGGTATCCCTTCCGGGCGTAGATACCGATGGCGAACGCACAGAGAATATCGATGACGGACGGATCCGTCGACCGGCTGAGTTTTTCGTCCGCACCACGGGCGATGACATCGACGAACAGGAGCATGCCCGACGCGAATACTTTAATAAGGTCGTCGGCGAAGCAGAGAATGAAGCGATACAGGAAAAAGGCGGCCTGGATGTAGGTGCCGAAAGCTCCCTGCTCTACCGCATCTGGTCCCGCGTGAATCACGAAAGCGAGGAGGCCGTCGCCGGCATCGTCGAGAAGAAGGTCGAGTACGTCGAGCTCTTTTTCGACCTCATCTTCGTGTACAGCCTCCGTACGATCAACGCACTGTTTCATGCCTATGAGCACTCCTTCCCACCGATGAGCGCGATCCAGACCTTCCTTTTTCTGACCGCGGTCGTCATGCAGGTCTGGATGTTTACCACGATGTTTTTCAACCGTTACGGCCGAAAAGCCCTCCGGGATTACATCAGTATCTTCATTAATATGTACCTCCTGTACTACATGGCGAGCGGCTCGAACCATCACTGGCTCGATCACTATATCCGTTACCACGGCGCCTGGGCACTGATCATGCTGAACCTCGCGTACCGAAGCTGGGATAAGCTCCGCTTCTCCACGCATATCGATGACATCGACCGGAAGATCCTCGGGGCGAATGTCATGCATCACCTCATCGAGTGTGGCATCATCCTCGTGTCCATCCCGGTACATGAAACCACCGGCCTCGTGCTCTCACCGCTCGCGCTGATTTATGGTTACGCCGCGAAGGCCGCGGAGCATCGTGCCTACAAGGCGAGACCGTGCGACTTCCCGCACCTCGCCGAGCGGAATCTGCTGCTCGTGATCCTGACCTTCGGTGAGATGATCATCGGCATCGCCAGCTTCTTCGAGACGGGCAAGAACGTGCTTCTGAACATCATTTCCTTCCTGATCGTCATCGGTATGTTCCTGAGCTACGGCTTCTTTAATGACAATGTCCTCGACCACCACAAGAAGACCTCCGGCCTCGGCTTCCTTGCGATCCACGTCATCATGATCCTCGCGATCAACTCGACGACCATCGCGCTCGAGCTTCTCGCGCGCCCGCTGGTACCGCTCTTCCCGAAGACCATGTGGATGGCGGCGATGCTCTTCGTCTATTATATATGCCTGCTGGGCTTCGAGCGCTACGCGAAGGAGCACCTCCGCGCGAATCGATTCCGCTTCTTCGGTTACATCCTGTCGGCGCTGATCATCTACTTCGGCCTGATGCTTCTCGCCGGGCATAATCAGACCGTCGGAGCACTGATCACCCTTGCGCTCGTCTATAGCATCTTCGGCGTCATCCTGCACCTGCACCACAGCAGCCTCCGCAAGATGAAGGTCGGCGGATACATCTCGTAGAGCAGCGATTTTGACGAAGCAATCTGGAAGAGTCGTACTTCCTGTGGGGAGGATTTTGGATTCTTCCGGTCTCGGAGTACGGTGCTTCTGGTGCCAGCCCTCCGAGGCTTTGACTTGTTGAAGAATAGAGATTGAGTTCACTCCTCTGAAATGCTAGAATAGTCACGTACATTTGTTTGACGGATTATTCTCTTTTCAGAGGAGTTTTTTTATGAAACTGATTCACTGTGCAGACCTGCATCTCGACAGTCGGATGAGTACGCATCTCGGGGATGCGGCCGCCCGGGAGCGGCGGCAGGAGCTGCTCGGTACCTGGCTCCGCCTCGTCGCGTACGCGGAACAGCACCAGGTGCGCGCGATTCTCATCGCCGGCGACCTCTTCGACCGGCCGGCCGTGAGCCGGACGACGGCGAATGCGGTCCTCGAGAGCGTACGTACCCACCCGGACATCGCATTTTTCTATTTAAAAGGAAATCATGACACCGACAGCTTCCTGAACCAGGCGGAGCAGCTGCCGGAGAATCTCTATACCTTCCAGGACACCTGGCGGAAGTACCGTCTGTCCGATCATCTCGTGATCGCCGGTCGTGAGTTTACGGAATCCGGCACCCTGAACGAGCTGGCGGCGAAGACCCTGCGGCTCGAGGAGGCCGATGTAAACATTGTCCTCCTCCATGGGCAGATCAGCGAAAGCACAGCGCAGGACAGCGCGTCGACGGAGACGATCCGCCTCGCGGATTACGCGCATCAGGGCATCGATTATCTGGCGCTCGGACATGTGCACCAGTACCAGGAGGGGAGCCTCGACGGGCGCGGAAGCTGGTGCTATCCGGGCTGTCTCGAGGGGCGTGGCTTCGATGAGTGCACACCGCATGGCTTCGTCCTGCTGGATGTCGATGAGGCAACACATCAGATCCGGCGTCAGCTCGTGGATATCAGTCAGCGGCATCTTTGGACGGTGCCGCTGGAGGTGCAGGGGCTTGACTCGTCGATGGCGATCGTGCGGCGTGCGCGTGCCCTGCTGTCGCTGCTTTCCGGCACCCCGAGTGCGGATCCGGCGATCGCGGAAATTCCGGCGGAGCGCGTCGAGGCGATCCTTCAGGCGGGGGCCGGGGTGCGCATGCGCCCGCAGGACCTCGTGAAGCTGGAGCTTCGCGGTGCGCTTTCGATGGATGCCGAGCTGAACCTCGACTTCATCCGCACGCAGCTTGCACCGATGTTCTACTTCCTTCGGGTCGTGGATGAGACACGGCGTTTCATCGACCCGTCGATGTATCAGCATGATAAATCACTGAAGGGCGCGTTCATCCACTCGGTCGAGGCGGATGCGACGCTCGATGAAGAGACGCAGGCCGCAGTGATCGAGGCGGGGCTCCGGCTGCTGCGGGGTGAGGAGCTGTAAGCTTTAAAAAAGTAAGAATCGAAGGATTTGTAGATGAGATTACTGAACTGTCAAATCGAAAATTTCGGAAAGCTGCACGAGTTGTCGCTGGATTTCCAGGACGGGCTCAATGTCTTCCTCCGGGAGAACGGCTTCGGGAAGTCGACGCTGGCGGCCTTTATCCGGGTCATGTTCTACGGACTGTCCGGTGAGCGGAAGGCGCAGGACAGCGACAATGAGCGGAAGAAATACCGTCCGTGGCAGGGCGGCAGCTTCGGCGGCTCGCTCTGCTTCGCGCTCGATGATGGAAAGAGCTACCGCATTACACGGCACTTCGGTGAGCGGAAGGGGCAGGACCAGTTTATGCTCTACGATGCGGAGACGAATCTGCCGTCGAAGGACTACAGTGAGCGCATCGGAGAGGAGCTTTTCCATATCGATGAGACCTCCTTCCGGCGCACCTGCTTTATCGGACAGCAGGCGCTCGAAACCGGTGTCACCTCAGAAATCAACGCGCGCATCGGCAATGTCTCGGAGGATCCGGAGGACATGAACCGCTACGCTGAGGTCATCGGGCAGCTGAAGGATGAGATCAATGCACTTTCACCGGCGCGTCGGACCGGTGCGATCTTTAAGAAACGCCTCGAGCTCGAGGAGCTGAAGGCCGGCTGTGCCGGTCGGGAAGCGGAAGAGCAGCAGGCGGTCGACGGGGCAGCCGCACTCCACCAGGCGCGCGAAACGAGGCAGCGCCTGCAGTCGGTGCTGGAGAGTACGAACCGGCGACTGGTCCAGCAGAGCCAGCAGCAGGACGCGATCCGGGACCGGATGGAGTATGACCGACTGTGCGCAGCCCGCAGCGAGAGTGTGACGCGGCTGCTGGAGCAGGAGCGGCGCTACCTCGGCGCGTCCTTTGATGAGTTGAGCGGAGAGCAGCGTGCACAGCAGCTGCAGCGGGAGCTGCGGCGTCTCCAGGAGATTTTCCGGAGCGGACTGCCCTCGGAGGCGGAGATGCGCGGCGCGGAGAAGCGCCTCGGACGCATCGCGTGGCTGGCGGACCGGATCGCCGGCCTCGAGCAGCAGGGCGGGCGCCGGAGACGGAAGGCATCGCCGCAGAAGAGTGCACAGCAGACACGCGCCTTTGCCGGGCTGCTGCTGTCCCTCCTTCTGCTGCTCCTCGGTGTGTACTGTCTTCTTCATTTCAGCGGAAACATCATGCCGGGTGTCGTGCTGCTCGGTCTCGCGGCGCTCGCGCTGCTGCTGTCTGCCGGTCGCTTCGTGAAAAGCACCGGGACGAAGAGTGATGATCAGGAGCGCATGGCGGCGATGCAGAACATGAGTGTGGAGTTCGAGCGCCTCAACCAGGAGCTGAATCGCTTCCTCGGCCGCTTTTATCCGGATATGGAGTACAGCGCTGCCACGGATTATCTCGCCGTGGCGGAGGGTGACGATGCCGGCGGCGAAGACATTGACCGAAGACACCCGAACCGGGCAGCCCTGCTCCGTCGGCTCGGCACGGACATGCTCGCCTACAGCCGGCTCACGGATATCCGAACCAGCGCCATCGAGCTCTCGAAGCGGCAGCAGGCGCAGGCTGCCTTCGAGCAGAGCCACGATATGGAGCCGCTGCGCGCCATTCGGCGACCGGCGGAGGCGGCGGAGAGTCTCGCGACGCTGAGTCAGCAGATGCAGACGCTGCGGGCCCAGATGGAGGAGCTCGATGCCCGGATCCAGCAGCTGTCTTCGCAGCAGGAAACGTCGGAACGCCGTCTCGCGGAGCTTTACGAGATGGAGCGGCACGCGCAGCAGGCTCTCGAGGAGCTCGCCGCGATGGAGCAGCGCTACCACCTCCTGACGCTCGTCCGCGACCACCTCACGAAGGCACGGAACGACTTCACGAAGCAGTACATGGACCCGATGATGGACGCGTTCACGAAGTATTACCGTATTCTGGCCAATGCCTCGGATGCGACGCTGGCGACCACCCCGGACGGAACGATGCCAGAGACGACTTCGCCGATGCCCGCGCCTGCAGGCAGTGCGGCGCTCGTTTCCTCACAGGCGACGATTCCGTTCCGCATGGATGCAGATTTCAACGTGCATCTCCTCGCAGAAGGAGAGGAGCGCAATACGGAGCTTCTCTCCGCCGGCTACCGGAATCTCGTGGAGCTCGCACGGCGCATGGCCTTCATCGACGCCATGTATGAGGAGGAGAAGCCCTTCATCCTCCTCGATGACCCGTTCATCAACCTGGACCCGCCGAAGGTCGAGGGCGGCATGCGCTTCCTCGAAGCCATCGCCCGCGACCACCAGGTGATCTACTTCACCTGCCATGAAAGCCGTCAATAAAAGAAACCACCGTACAAGCGGGTCTTACGCTGTACGGTGGTTTTCTGTTCGTTACATACTGAAAATGCAACGCGGTCGTCTTTTTAACGCTTTTTTGATTTCTTTCCGGCCTCCGAAGTGGCTTCCGCCTCTTCATCGACGAGGTTCTGTGAAACGGTCATCTCCTGATTATCGATGTGCTCCTTCATCAGTGTCTTCGCACGGATGAGATCACGGATCCGGATGGCCTGCAGGATCTCTTCATGCTCATGCACGAGGATGCCACGCTTCGCCTCATCCTTGATGTACTCGAGACGATAGCGGTACATCTGCTCCCGGAGATTATTGATCATCTGGACGAGCTTCTCGTTTCCGGAGGCCTTATAGATGATGTCATGGTAGGCCTCGTCGGCCTCGGCGATCTCGATCTCCGTGCCGCCGTTCTTCACGACCTTCTGAAAATGATCCTCGGCGGCGCTCAGCTCCCGAAGCTCTTCGTCCGAGATCCGCTGGCAGGCGAGGTCCGTCGCCAGCTCCTCCAGGGCACCACGCACCTCGAGGGTATCCTGCAGATTCTTGTGGGAGATCTTCGCAACCTCGGCACCACGACGCGGAATCATCAGTACGAGACCTTCCAGCTCCAGCTTTCGGATCGCCTCACGAATCGGTGTACGGGAGACCCCGAGCTTCTCGGCGAGCTGGATCTCCATGAGACGCTCACCCGGCTTCAGCTCGCCTTTCAGGATCGCCTGACGGAGTGTGTTGAACACGAGATCCCGTAAAGGAAGATATTCATTCATATTAACTGTAAAATCATTCATCACTGTACTTGTCCTCCGAAGAAAGTCGTTCACTGACGAGCCCGACGGCCCGATGCGCTTCTGGATGGCTGCTGCCATGGTTCGGTGAGGTATACCTGCTTCGCGAGGCCGCTTCCCTTTGCGGAAAGCAGTGCCTGATAGCAGGTCTGAGCCTTTTCGGGATCATCGAAGAGGCCGAACACCGTCGGGCCGGAGCCGGACATCATGGCGTTCAGCGCGCCGAGCTCCATCATACGCTCTTTGATGGATTCGATTTCCGGATGCTGTCGGCTGGTGACGGTTTCAAGGATATTGCCCATCTGTCCGGCGACCGCGCGTACATCCTGCGCCTTCAGAGCTTCGATCACCTGATCGACATCCGGGTGGGCCTCCGCCGGAAGCGTGTTTACATGCAGGTTCTCGTAGACGGCCTTCGTGGATACCGAGATCGCCGGCTTCGCAAGCACGATCGAGCAGGCCGGCAGTGCCGGAAGCGGGGTCAGGATCTCGCCGATCCCCTCGGAAAGTGCCGTTCCGCGCATGAGACAGAACGGGATGTCGGCCCCGAGCTGCACGCCTCGCTTCTTCAGTTCTTCGAGACTCAGCCGGAGATCAAAGAGCCGGTTCATACCGTACAGTACCGCGGCGGCATCTGCAGATCCCCCCGCCATACCGGCAGCCACCGGGATGACCTTTCGAAGGGACATCCGGACACCGCCCTCGAGATGGAACTCGTCCATCAGCATCTTCGCTGCCCGGTACATGAGATTGTTTTCATTGACCGGCAGGAACGGCAGATTGGTTTTCAGTACGATGCCCGGCGTGTCGGTTCGCTCCATATCGATGTTGTCGTGAAGCTTCACGGTCTGCATGATCATGCGGACATCATGATAGCCGTTCGGGCGCTGCCGCAGTACGTCGAGCGACAGATTGATTTTTCCATACGCCTGAAGTCGGATACGATTCATCACTTCCTGTTTTCCTCACTTTGTATTTTGGCCTTTGTATACATTACTCTTATTTTAGGGCATCCCGTCGCTGAAAGCAAGTAGTCCTCTTCTCAGATGCACAGAAATAGAAACAATTGGATCAGCATCAGCATCCGTCGCTTGCCCTCCGGGCTCCTCGCCTCGACGATTTCTAAACAAAATATTAAATTTTGCATATGGAACGGAAAACAGCGATTTTCCGACGTTTTTCGTGGAACTGTTGAATTGACAAAAGAAAAGTGTATGAGTATACTCTCTGATGTTAGTGACAGGTTGTCACTTTTAATGACATGATGTCACTTATTCGGAAAATGATACCGGCACAGGCGTGAGGCAGTCAATCAGCGGAGCGTTCGAGGCGCCGTCAAGGAGAGGAGAATCTATGGCGACGGAAAGATTTCTTAAGCTTTCCCAGGACAAAAAAGACAGAATATTACAGGCAGCAAGGCATGAATTTGCGAGGGCCCCGTTTGAGGATGCCTCGATCAATCAGATTATCAGGGAAGCCGGGATCTCTCGCGGTAGCTTCTATACCTACTTCGAGGATAAGATGGATCTTCTCCACTATGTATTCCGTGACGAGGGGATGAAGAATGAACAGTACTTCCGGGAGCTTCTGCTTCGGAAGCAGGGAAACTACTGGGAAGCGCTTCATGAATGGGTCTTCAGCATCGAAAAGCTCATTGACGAGGGCTCCATCCAGGAAGACATCAACATCATGACGCAGAGCGGGATGATGCAGCGCATCCTCGCGTTCACCGAAAGCGGAAAGATGGACCATGCGGAGATCGCGAAGACGGAGTGGTTTCGAAAACAGGTCGATCCGGGCTGCTTCCGGCACGTTGACCGGCCGCGGCAGTTTGAGGCCATCATCCGACTCGGGATGGCCATCGCGATGATGACCCTCATGGCGCTCATCGGACATACGAAGGAGCATCACGCGCGTATCCTTCAGAACTTTGAGATGGAACTCGCGGTTCTGCGGGAAGGCGCGGATCCGCAGTTCCGTACGGAAGAGGAGCCTGCCGGTGAGGTGAGCACGGGCGCGTAAGCCATCTGTGTTCAGGTCGATAACATTGGCCGGATGCAGTAAAGGTCGGAAGATAGAACGGGAAAACTACAAAATCAGAAAAACAGGAGATTATATATGAAGAAACAGGTAAAAATCGCCATCGGTGCCGTCATCGTGCTCGGCTTTGCGGGCCTCGTGGCGACGCGTATGATGAAGCCACAGGAAGAGATCCAGACGAAGGGACTGCCGGCGGTGACGCTGACCACAGCGACTGAGGGAAACATCGAGCAGATGACCTCGCTCATGGGCACGGTTCAGCCGTCCGATACCTACTATATCACCCCGAAGGTGGCCGGTGAGCTGGTCGAGATCTATGTGCAGAACGGTCAGTCCGTCGAGGCGGGCGCGCCGATTGCGAAGATCGATAATCAGAAGCAGATCGATGCCGCGAAGTCTCAGCTGGAAGCGGCCAATGCTTCCGTTCAGGCGGCTTCGCAGCAGGCAGCGACCGCGCAGGATGCGGTGAATCGTATGACACCGCTCTACGAGTCCGGCGATATCTCGGTGCAGAGCTATAACCAGACCGCGAATTCCGCGAAGGCAGCGGCTTCTCAGGTAGATGCCGCGAAGGCCCAGGCGGCGAGTGCGAAGCTGAACTATGAGAGCCAGGTAGAGTTCGCCACGGTGACCGCACCGGCGGCCGGCGTCGTACAGAATCAGAACATGACCCTGCACGGCATGGTATCCCAGTCCTCCCAGCTCTGCGTCATCACCGGTACGGGTGCGAAGGTCGTCAAGTTTAACGTGACGGAGGATGTCCTTCAGAACCTGACGATGGGTCAGACCGTGACGGTGGAAAAGAACGGCAGCAGCTACAGTGGTACGGTCACGAAGCTGACGAAGCTCGTGGATCCGCAGTCGGGACTCTTCCCGGTGGAGGCGACCCTGGCCGGTGCGGATGCCCTTTCTGACGGCAGCAGCACGAAGCTTTCGCTGGTGGCCGCGAAGGCGGACCATACCCTTCTCGTGCCGGTGGATGCCGTGTACTATTCCGGTGGAAATCCATACGTGTATACCTATGAAAACGGGCTTGTGAAGCGTGTCTTCATCACCACAGGCATCTCCGATGATCAGTATTATGAAGTAACGGATGGTCTCGATGGCACGGAGCAGATCGTGAACAGCTGGACCGATGACATCTATGATGGCGCCGAGGTCCGCATCGCGGATGCAGACGGCCAGACGACCGGAGAGTCATCCACAGAGGCAGCGACGACCGAGACCAGTGCAGCAGACTGAACCTGAGGAGAGAACAACATGCATAAAATAACCGAATTTGTCCTGAAAAGACCGGTTACCACCTTCCTCGTGGTTCTCAGTCTGATCTTTTTCGGATTCATGTCCATCACGAATCAGAAGATGGAGCTTATGTCCGATATCGATATGCCGATGATGATCGTCACCACGACCTACGCGGGCGCATCACCGGAGGATGTGGATAAGCTGATCACGAAGCCGATCGAGGATGGTGTATCCGTCCTGTCGGATGTCAAGGAGGTCACCTCCCGTTCATCGGAAAACTATGGTATGACCATCATCCAGTACGAGTATGGTACAGATATGGATGAGGCCTACGATGCACTGAAGAAGAAAATCGATGCCATCAAGTCGAAGCTTCCGGACGGTGCGGACGACCCGACCTTTATCGAGATGAGCATGAACGGGCAGCCGTCCATGTACCTCACGGTACAGAATCCGACGCAGGAAAACATGTACAACTACGTCGAGAATGATATCGCGCCGGAGTTCAGTAAGCTGAGCACGGTGGCGTCGGTGGATACGACCGGCGGACAGAAGCAGTACGTTCAGATCCAGCTGATCCCGGAGAAGCTGAAGCAGTATCACCTTTCCATGTCGACGGTGGCGCAGCTCGTCAGTGCCGCAGATTTCAGTTATCCGGCAGGTACGACCAGCGTCGGCAGCCAGGATCTTTCCGTCACCACCTCGGTCAGCTACCCGGATGTACAGTCGCTTCAGAATATCCCGATCGTTACCGGTAACGGCAGTACGATCTACCTGAAGGACATCGCCCTCGTGCAGCTCGCACTGGAGGATAAGTCGGCCATCGGTCGTTACGATGGGAACGATACGATGATGCTGAGCATCACGAAGACCCAGGACTCCTCGGCGGTATCCATGTCGAAGGAGGTCATGGAGGAAGTAGGCGAGCTTAAGGCGAAGGATGAGAACCTCGATATCATCGTCGTACAGGACGAAGCCGATATGATCAGGAGCTCGCTCTCCTCGGTATTCCAGACCATGATCGCCGCGGTCATCATCTCGATGGTCATCATCTTCATCTTCTTCGGTGACTGGAAGGCATCCCTCATCGTCGGTACCTCCATTCCGATTTCGATTCTGACTGCGCTCATCGCGATGTGGGCGATGGGCTACTCCCTCAACATGATCACGATGTCTGCGCTGGTACTCGGCGTCGGCATGATGGTCGATAACTCCATCGTCGTCCTGGAGGCCTGCTTCCGTGCGATGGATAAGTATGTGGCGATCGGCACGAAGACACGCCGCAGTGCCGCCGTTGAGTCCGTGAAGACCGTCGGTGAGTCCGTGCTCGGCTCCACCGTGACGACCTGCGTCGTATTCCTGCCGCTCGGCTTCATGAAGGGCCTGTCCGGACAGTTCTTCGCACCACTCGGTTTCACCATCGTCTTCTGTATGATCGCCTCGCTGATTTCGGCGATCTCCATCGTACCGCTCTGCTTCGTCTTCTATAAGCCGAAGGAGAACACGAAGGCACCGGCTTATAAGGCGGTCCGTTCCATGCAGTCGGCGTACCGTCGCATCATGGAGAAGCTGCTCCGTCATAAGAAGATGGTGCTTCTCTCGACCGTCGGACTTCTGATTCTGTCCTTCCTTCTGGCATCGCAGATCCGTACGGAGATGATGCCGCAGACCGATCAGGGACAGGTCAATATCACGGTTTCGACGAAGCCGGGTCTCAAGATCGAGGAAGTGGATAAGATCCTTCAGAACATCGAGGCCATGGTGGCTGCGGATCCGGACACCGAGGACTATATGGTGAGCGCCGGCAGCTCAGGCATGATGTCCATGATGAGCAGCGGCGGCAACAGCGTCACGGCATACCTGAAGAAGGACCGCAGCATGTCGACGAAGGAAAAGGCAAACGAGTGGCGAAAGGCCCTCGATGGCACGAAGGATGCGGTCATCACCGTCGAGTCCTACAGTATGATGTCGACGATGTCCGTCGATAACGATACCTATTCGACGATCATCACCTCGACGAACTATGACAAGCTGAAGGCGGCGTCCGATCAGATCGTGGACGAGCTTCGTCAGCGGAAGGATGTCACGGCGGTCCACTCCTCCCTCGAGAATGCGGCACCGCTCATCAAGTTCCATGTCGATCCGATCAAGGCAGCCGCGGAGGGTCTCACTCCGGTACAGGTCGGACAGCAGCTCTACAGCATGCTTTCCGGTACGAAGGCCATGACCATGCAGGTTGACGATGAGGATGTGGATGTCAAGGTCGAGTATCCGAAGGATGAGTATGATCAGCTTCAGAAGGTAGAGGATATCTTCCTGAGCACACCGACCGGTGCCCAGGTGCAGCTGAAGGATCTCTGCGATATCCGCTTCGAGGATTCTCCGGCGACCATCGTACGGGATGATCGTAAGTATCAGCTGACCATCACGGCGGATTACACGGATCTCGCAGACAAGAAGACCTCGAAGACCATCGATCAGGAGGTCATCGCGAAGTACCTTACGAACGGCATCGGCTACCAGGAGAGTTCCAGCACGAAAATGATGATGGAGGAGTTCAGCTCGCTGGGAACGGCCATCGTCATCGCCATCTTCCTGATCTGGGTCGTTATGGCGGCACAGTTTGAGTCCATGCGCTTCTCGTTCATGGTCATGACGACCCTGCCGTTTGCGCTGATCGGTTCCTTCTTCCTGCTGTGGATCGTGGATGCGACGATTTCCATGCCGTCGCTGCTTGGCTTCCTGATGCTCATCGGTACCGTCGTAAATAACGGTATCCTCTATGTCGATACCGTCAACCAGTATCGTATGGCGATGCCGCTGCAGCGTGCCCTCATCGAGGCCGGTGCGACCCGACTTCGTCCGATCCTGATGACGACCCTCACGACCGTCGTGTCCATGATTCCGATGGCCATAGGGATCGGTGACAACGGACAGATGATGCAGGGCCTCGCCCTCGTCGACGTCGGCGGTCTCACCGCCTCGACCATCCTCGCACTTCTGATGCTGCCGACCTACTATGCGGTCATGGATAAGCGGAAGAAGAACGTTGCGCAGGATGTTCCGGAGGCCGGCTATATGGATGGCCGCAATCCGGCGGAGTACTACCAGAAGAAGGCGGCGTCCGAGTGGGAGCGTTACGGTACCCCGGACGATGACCCGACTCCGGTGGACGATTCGGATATGACGGATGGATTTCCAGATTAAAAGGAGAGTTCAATGAAGAAAAGCAGAAAGCAGATGACCGCCCTGACGCTGGCGCTCTGCATGGCGATGTCCGGACAGGTGCTCGCCGCGACGGTGGATTATGCACCGGCCCAGACCTCCTATGAGCGGGAGCGGACGGCGGAGCAGTGGGCGACGCTGCGCGATAACGTGATTACCTGGGATGAGCTGCAGGACCTCGTGCATGAGTACAATCCGACGGTGTCGGCGATGTGGCTGAACTATCGGAACAATGAGAACAGCGGCACCTATGACCTCGACTACGATGATGTGCTCGATGCCATCGAGAATACCTATTCGAATTCGCTTGGAAACGGAGATATCTCGGATGCCTCGGCAGAGATGACCCGGAGCACCTCACTCGCAGGTATCGAAACGACGATTCAGAATTCGGACCGTCAGATCGTGGAGCTCACAAATCAGAAGAGTGAGCGCAACATGACGGAGGCCATCAAGCAGCAGATCATCGCGATCTATACCTCGGAGCTCACGAAGGAGCTTGACCAGCTGACCGCGGAGTATAATGAGACGAAGATCGGCGTCGCCCAGCGGAAGCTGCAGGCGGGCACCGGTACGGAGCTCGAGCTGCTGACGGCACAGAAGACGGCGAAGGATGCACAGTCCGCGCTGCAGTCTGCAACCGCAGCGGCCACGAAGGCACGGCAGACGGTCCTCGTGAACCTCGGCTGGAACTACGATGCAACGCCGCAGATCTGTGCGGTGCCGGAGGTGACGGACGAGATGATCGCAGCGATCAACCTGACGCAGGACACACAGACGGCGCTTCAGAATAACTACCAGCTGCGCATCGATCAGCGGAAGCTCGCGCTTGCGGAGAGCGACGGCACGAAGAACACGACGCAGATCACCGTAACGAACGACGAGAATCAGGTGCAGTCGAACATGACGGCCCGCTACAATGCCGTCCTGAGCGCACAGAATGAGCTTCGAAAGGCGGAGGTGAATCTTCAGAATCAGCAGACGACACTTGGACGCGTGACCCGGAGCTACGCAGCGGGTGCGGCCAGCGCACGTGATCTCGAGGATGCGCAGTACAGCGCAGCGGCGGCGGAGTATACCGTGAAGCTCGATCGTTATGCGCTTCAGAGTGCGTACTTTACTTATCTTGCGGGGCGCGACGGTCTCGCGGGCAGCAGCGCATCCTGACATACAGGATGAAATGATGAGATGAATCGGACGGATCGGAACCGGTGGCAGCGTGATTGCAATGCCGGAGGTGCATGACTGTATGGTACAGACGGTGCCTCCGGCGGCCGTGATTCGATCGGATACGAGGAGAGGAACGATGAAAAACAGAAAATATATGACCGCGCTGCTGATCCTGACGCTTGGTGCCTACGGCTGCGGATCGCCTGCATTGGCTGCGACGACCATCAGCCACCCGCTGTACGGTGAGAGTCGCACGCTGACGGGGCAGGATAGCACAGGACGGCCGGACGGGATGGATGACGCCACCTGGGCGGCGCTCATGGATGACACCATCGAGTACAGCGAGATCCCGGATCTCGTGGAGTACCGGAGCATCATCGGGCGGACGCAGACGGCGATGATCGATGCCAATGCCGGCGGACTGGTGCAGATGACGGATGCGCTGTCGAGCACGATCCGTGATCTGAGAGACAGCATCTCGGATCTCCGGGAGAAGGCGCAGGACAGCACGAGCGCGGAAGAAAAACAGGCACTGCTTCAGCAGGTGAAAATCCTGGAAGGAACGATCGGGTCCGCAGGCGGCGCTGGTATGGCCGGAAACCAGAACAGGACAGAAAGCGGGATTTCGACTCTCGTGACGAAGCTGAAGCAGGGACTGCACCCGACGAAGGCGGCGCTGATCGCAGGCATGAACAGTGCCTTCGTGGGCTACCAGAGTCTCGTGGAACTCCGGGAGATGTACGCGGACCAGGTCGGGATGTATGAAGGAATGTATGAGCGCACGGCTCGGCAGCAGGCCCTCGGCTCGGCGACGGCGCTCGAGGTACAGCAGGCGAAGGTGAACCTCGATGGCGCGAAGCTGAGTCTTGCCGACACTGAGGAGAAGCTTCGCTCCGTGAAGGATGCTATCGCACTGACGCTCGGATGGAATGCGGCGGATACCGCGAAGGTGACGATTGGTGCGCTTCCGGCATATGATGCGAGCTACATGGCTGCTCGAAACCTCGAAGCGGATATCGCCGAGGCTCGGCTTCATAATGTGGCCTATGGCAACGCGTTGGGCACGGTCGATAAGAACATCACCGGTTATACCGCGACGGATATCCAGCGGAGATCGGCAGAGCAGAACCTGAATATCACGATGACGGAGCTCTATAACGCGGCCGTGCAGGCAGGCACCGACGTTGAGTCGGCGCAGCTCGGCTTCCGGATCGCGGATCGGCAGAAGGATTTGGCGGAGCGCATGCTGGCCGCCGGCATGATGAGCGCCACGGATTATAAGGCCGCATCGATGCAGTATATCGCATCGAAGATGCAGGCGGACATGTCCGCCATCAATGCCTCCGCGGCCGTGCTGAACTACCAGAACGCGCTGCAGGGCATCCTGTGACACCGTCGCTTTCGTCGTGGTAAGGCGGGTTCCCGATGCACCTTCGGAAGAAATGCCGGGTCCCGGTCTTGACTGTAATAAATTTTTTAAAGAACGATGTGCAAAATTATGCGCACCCCATGTGTCAGTATATGGGATGTCGGAAAGCTTGAAAAAGCGTCTCCTGCGCGGGTTTTGTGCATCGTTTTTTCTAGTCTGTCTGCAGACTGGAACTATAGTCCGCAGACAGACTATGGTCTGCATAACGACTATATTCAAAGAAAAAACACTGTGCTATACTTCGTGCAGAGGAAAAAGGAAAGAGTATACTCCTTGACAGTGACGTGATTTAAGCTTAAAATGGTGAATTAAAAGAACATACGTTTTTATGGAGGATAGACATGGCAGCGAAGACCAGTAAGGCACCGGTTGACTATAATCAGGATCATGACCAGAAGCTGAAGGCCCTGGATGTGGCACTCACACAGATCGAAAAGAATTTTGGTAAGGGCTCGATCATGAAGCTCGGTGAGTCCGCCGCAAATCTAAACATCGAAACCGTACCGACCGGATCCCTTTCCCTGGACATCGCGCTCGGTGCCGGCGGCTACCCGAAGGGAAGAATCATCGAGATCTACGGACCGGAGTCCTCTGGTAAGACGACCCTCGCGCTGCACGCCGTAGCCGAGGTGCAGAAGCGTGGCGGCATCGCCGGCTTCATCGATGCAGAGCATGCACTGGATCCGAAGTACGCGCAGAACATCGGCGTCGATATCGATAATCTCTATATTTCCCAGCCGGATTCCGGTGAGCAGGCACTCGAGATCGCCGAGACGATGGTGCGCTCCGGTGCGATCGACATCCTGGTCATCGACTCGGTCGCTGCCCTCGTTCCGAAGGCGGAGATCGATGGCGAGATGGGTGACAGCCACGTCGGTCTGCAGGCACGACTTATGTCGCAGGCACTTCGTAAGCTGACCGCGGTCATCGCGAAGTCGAACTGTATTCTGATCTTCATCAACCAGCTGCGTGAGAAGGTTGGTGTGATGTTCGGAAATCCGGAGACGACGACCGGTGGACGGGCCCTGAAGTTCTACGCCTCCGTACGACTGGATATCCGTCGGGTGGAGACCCTGAAGCAGAACGGGGATGCCGCCGGTAACCGTGTACGGGTAAAGGTTGTAAAGAACAAGATCGCACCGCCGTTTAAGCAGGCAGAGTTCGATGTCATGTTCGGTGAGGGCATCTCGAAGGCCGGCGACGTCCTGGATCTGGCGGTCAATGAGAACATCGTCGAGAAGTCCGGTGCATGGTTCGCCTATAACGGCGAGAAGATCGGACAGGGCCGTGAGAACGCGAAGGAGTACCTCCGCCAGAATCCGGCGATCATGGCCGAGATCGAGGGCCTCGTACGTGAGAAGTACGGACTGCCGAAGGACGAGTTCGCCGAGGCCGAGGCGGCGGCTGCGCAGCAGCTGCCGTCGGATGGTGCGGACGAAGAGGAGCAGATGTAATACTGTATTTTCTGATCAGCCGGATGATTCCGATGGGAATGATCCGGCTTTTCTGCGCAGATTCATGAGAATCTTACGAAGGGCGAAAAGCTGCATGAATCTACGGGAAAGGAAACGCCATTGAAAAGTCTGGAAGATTTTCAGAGAGAGCATGGCAGCGGGGAGCATTATGTGCTCGATCCGGATCAGCTGAGTGAGCGGGCGAAGCTCGTGAATCGCTGCAAGGAGCGCTGCCTCTATCTCATCGAGCATTCGGAGAAGAGTGAGTCCCGGCTTCGGGAGAAGCTTCGGAAATCCGGAAAATACACAGAGGACATCATCGATGAAGCGATGAAGATGCTGAAGAGCTATGGGTACATCGATGACCGTCGCTTCGCCGAGCAGCTGATTAAAACCTATGCCGGACAGAAGTCGCTCCGGGAGATCGAGCAGAAGCTCTACCAGCGGGGTGTCGGACAGGCGGAGATCCGCGCGGCGATGGATGCCTTCCGCGCAGACGATACGCGTGCCGGCGACGCGGAGCTTGCCGCCGTGCAGCGGGCGATTCGTAAGAAGTGCAGGGATACGGAGGCACTCGGCGTAGAGGAGAAGCGGAAGCTCTATGCCGCACTGCTCCGGAAGGGCTTCAGCTATGAGCTTGTGACACGGGCACTGGCGCTCGATGCTGAAGAAAGCCTGTAACTTCTTCACCTGCAGCCTTGACAGTTGACCACAGGAAGCGTAAAAGATGGGGATGAAGTACCGGCATCGATGTGCGGACGTATACATACGTGTGAGGCTGTATGAGAAGATGAAGAACAGGGCAGATACAACAGAATCCGAAAAAGCAACATCCATAATGGAATCTGAAAACAGTGAATCCGGGATGAGAGAGGCGCTGGCGCGGGATCGGATGTATGGAAAACCGGTCATCGTGGCCGGTATCGTGCTGATCGTGATGGAGCTCTGGAAGCAGCTGACGCTGTGGCTTCTGGTGGAGGGCGGACAGTATAATGTCTGGTACTTCCCGTTTCAGCTCTGTTCCCTCCCGATGTACCTCGCCCTCCTCTATGGCATGCTGCGGAAACGCACAGGCCGGCGCGCGTGTGTCATTAAGCGTGCCCTACTGACCTTCCTGCAGGATTACGGCTTCCTCGGTGGAGCCATGGCGCTGATTGTACATGAGGGCCTCATGCATCCGGGACATCCGCTGCTGACCGCCCATGGCTTCCTCTGGCATATCGTGATGCTGCTGACGGCGATCTACATTTATGCCCGCGGACTTTCGGACGGAACGCGCCGCGGCTTCCGGCGTACCCTGCCGATCTTCGGCATCGCCGCCGTCCTCGCAGAGCTCATCAACATCGCCCTGCACCGCTATGGTGACTGCGATATGTTCTACATCACCCTGTATCATCTCAGCTCCCAGCCGGTGTTCCGTTCCATCGATGCCGTCATCGGGCGCCCGGCCGGGATCCTTCTGTACCTCAGCTGCGTCGTCCTCGGCGCCTTCCTCGTGCATCTTCTCTTTTCACTTTTACCGACTCGATGCGGAAGCCTTGTGCAGGACGCTTCGTGAGCGCTTGCAGTGGACGCATGCAAAACCAGCACGGGATATGTATACAGACAGAATCAGTCGTGTAAAATATAATTGCATGCCCCGGTGACTTATGCTAAGATACCGATTCGTGACTAATTTAGCCGGAGGGTATCATGGCAGATAAATACGATTGCTTAAAACTGGAAAACCAGCTTTGCTTCCCGCTCTATGCATGTGCGAAGGAGGTCGTACGGCACTATAAGCCGTTTCTGGATAAACTGGATCTGACCTATACACAGTACATCGTGATGATGGTGTTATGGGAGAAGAAAAGTGTGAACGTAAAGACGCTCGGAGAGAATCTGTACCTGGATTCCGGTACATTGACCCCGCTACTGAAACGTCTCGAAACGAAGGGGCTCATCCGACGTGCCCGTTCACACAGCGACGAGCGTGCACTGGACGTCTCGATCACCGAGAAGGGAGAGGCGCTTCGGGAAGACGCACTCGATATTCCGCAGGAAATCAACGCATGTATGCAGCTTCAGAAAGAGGAGATTCATGCACTGTATACACTGCTTTATAAGACCCTGGATGGCGTCGAAGCGTCGATCGCATAGGAAACGATATGTATGAAAAAACTGTTCGCAGAAAGCTGCGGACAGTTTTTTTGTTCCTTCCCTTCTTGTTGACATGATTGTTATATTTATATAAAATTAAATGGTTGAGTTAATGTAATTTGAAAATAATTTCAAATATAAGCTGTATTATAAATAGAATTGGTCTGGGCCGGGACGGGCAGTCTGCCGTTTTGACTCGTTCACATATCTGTTTGTACATTAACAACATAATAGTGAAGGAGGAACACAAAGTGACCATCGTTATCGTTGTGGCAGTGGCCGTTGTGGTGGGCCTCATCATGTTCTTCGCTGGATCGAATAAGGCAAAGAGCGACTTCGAAAAGACGGTCGGCTCTGCTGAGAAGAAGTCCAGAGAAATCATCGATGATGCGATCAGAACAGCTGAGAATAAGAAGCGCGAAGCTCTTCTTGAAACGAAGGAAGAGGCATTAAAGGCGAAAAACGATCTCGATAAGGAGATCAAGGACCGTCGTAAGGAAGTATCCGATCTCGAGCATCGTATGCTGAAGAGAGAGGAAGCATCTGAGAAGAAGGCCGTTTCCCTGGATCAGAAGGAGCAGGAGCTCCGGATGCAGCAGGAGCGGATGCAGAAGAAGGAAGCCGAGATCGATGAGCTGCATAATCAGAAGGTGACCGAGCTCGAGCGCGTGTCCGGTCTTACGAGAGATCAGGCGAAGTCAGAGCTTCTGAAGTCCCTCGAAGAGGACACGAAGCACGACTATGCGAAGATGATTCGCGAGTATGACAACCAGGCGAAGGAAGAGGCGGAGAAGAATGCCCGCAACTATATCGTAGATGCGATTCAGCGTTGCGCAGCAGATCAGGTGACGGAGTCGACCGTTTCCGTCGTGCAGCTCCCGAATGATGATATGAAGGGACGCATCATCGGCCGTGAGGGCCGGAACATCCGTACACTGGAGCAGCTGACCGGCGTCGAGCTGATCGTTGATGATACGCCGGAGGCGGTTGTTCTTTCCGGATTTGATCCGGTGCGCCGTGAGGTTGCTAGAATCGCCCTTGAGAAGCTGATCGTCGATGGACGTATCCATCCGGCGAGAATCGAAGAGGTCGTAGAGAAGGCACAGAAGGAAGTCGACGAAACCATCCGTGAGGAGGGTGACGCCGCTGTTCTCGAGGTCGGTGTACACGGTCTGAATCCGGAGCTGGTGAAGCTTCTGGGCCGTATGAAGTTCCGTACCTCCTATGGTCAGAATGCACTGCGTCACTCTGTTGAGGTCGCACAGATCGCAGGACTCCTCGCCGAGGAGCTCGGACTCGATGTTCGTATGGCGAAGAGAGCCGGCCTGCTGCATGATATCGGTAAGGCCATCGACCACGACATGGAAGGTACCCATGTTCAGCTCGGCGTCGACCTCTGCAAGAAGTATCATGAGCCGGAGGTGGTCATCAACACCGTGGCATCACATCATGGCGGTACCGAGCCGACATCCCTGATTGCCTGCCTCGTCGCTGCAGCCGATGCGATTTCCGCAGCCCGTCCGGGTGCACGTCGTAAGTCTCTCGAGACCTACACGAACCGTCTGAAGGAGCTTGAGGACATCACGAACTCCTACAAGGGCGTAGAGAAGTCCTTCGCCGTTCAGGCCGGACGAGAAGTACGTATCATGGTTGTTCCGGATCAGGTATCCGACGATGATATGACGATCATGGCACACGACATCGCGAAGCAGATCCAGGATCAGATGCAGTATCCTGGCGTCATCAAGGTCAACGTGATCCGCGAATCCCGCGCCGTCGACTACGCGAAGTAAACAGAATAAATCATAACATGATGCAAAGAAATCCCTGCAGGCGATGTCCTGCAGGGATTTTTATATATTCGCAGCACTGCTGAAGTCTATGCGTGGTGCGGACGACAGTGCTGACGGATGCGTTTCCAGCCGGAAGTTTCTCCCTGAAATGAGGAGACCCCGGTGAAGCCGAAGCTCCACCGGGGCAATTATGAAAAATCTATCAATTGGAGAAAAATACCAACATTCATATCGTACAGAGGCGTTTCTTCATCTAACTTTCTGTACATTGTTAATATAGTATCGAAATGTGAATAAATTATGAACAAATGGTAAACGATTTTTGATTTCCGAAATATTTCGGCAGTTACGTGCCATGTCCCTTTTCAAGTACCTGCATTGAGTTGCCGTCGCATTTGTGGTAACGTATAACAAGTAAAAATGGCTTTATCTGTGAGGAGAATACATGCCGAAAAATAAAACACTGATCCCACATAATACGGAGCGCGAGGTGCTGGTCACGGGCCATCGTAACCCGGATACCGATTCCATCTGCGCTGCGATCGCATACGCAAATCTGAAAAATAAAATCACCGGCAGCAGCAAGTGTATCCCTTGTCGCGCCGGCGAGCCGTCCCGTGAGACCGCCTTCGTTCTCGATTACTTCGAGGTGCCGGAGCCACGTCTGATCACCACCGTAAAAACCCAGGTTTCCGACATCGAGTACCGCCAGACCCCGGGTGTCAATAAAAACATGTCCCTCAAGAAGGCATGGACCATGATGAACGAGGGCAATGTCGTCACCCTTCCGGTCGTCACGAAGCGGAACGCCCTCGAAGGCGTCATCACCATCGGCGATATCGCGAAGTCGTATTTCAATGTCTACGACTCGCAGATCATCTCGAAGGCACATACACAGTTTTCAAATATCCAGGAAACCCTGGAAGCGACCGTCGTCACCGGTGATGTCAAGCGCTTCTGCACCGAAGGAAAGGTGCTGATTGCGGCCGCAAACCCGGAGATGATGTCCTTCTATATCGAGAAGCACGACATCGTCATCCTCGGAAACCGTGCAGAGAATCAGCTCTCTGCGATGGATAACGGTGCCGACTGCATCATCATCTGTGAGGGTGCCGATGTTTCTCCGACCATCAAGTCCCTGGCCGAGCAGAACGGCATGATCATCATGGTCACCAGCTACGACGCCTATACCGCAGCCCGACTCATCAACCAGTCGATGCCGATCAACTACTTCATGACGGAGGATAATCTCATCACCTTCACCGAGGACGACTTCGTGGATGATATCCATGACATCATGGCGAACAAGCGTCACCGTGATTTCCCGGTCCTCAGTAAGGATGGCACCTACCTCGGCATGATTTCCCGTCGAAATCTTCTCGGAAATCACGGCAAGCAGGTCATCCTCGTGGATCACAACGAAGCCGGACAGGCGGTCGAGGGTATCGAATCTGCCGATATCCTCGAGATCATCGATCACCATAAGATCGGCGCTGTGCAGACCATGTCCCCGGTATACTTCCGGAACCAGCCGCTCGGCTGCTGCTCGACGATCATCACGATGATGTACCGCGAGAACGGCGTGGAGATCGATCGTACGACGGCCGGTCTCCTGATGTCCGCAATCATCTCCGACACCCTGCTCTTCCGTTCGCCGACCTGCACACCGAAGGACGAGAAAACGGCACGTGAGCTCGCCGAGATCGTCGGCGTCGATATCGAGAAGTACGCCTTCGATATGTTCTCCGCCGGCTCGAACCTGAAGGGAAAAACCATCAAGGAGATCTTCTACCAGGATTTCAAGCACTTCAAGGCCGGCAAGGTCGACTTCGGCGTCAGCCAGGTGACCTCCCTGAACAAGGAAGAACTTGAAAGCATGAAGGACGCGCTGGAGGATTTCGCCCTCGAAGCGATGAAGGTCGAGGGCATCGACATGAGCTTCATCATGCTGACCAACATCCTCGAGCGAAGCACCGACCTCCTGGCCATCGGATCTGGCGCAGGTCCGCTCGTGAACAATGCCTTCGCCGTAGAATCTGTGCGGAGACCTGCACGAAGCGAGGACGAGAAGGCAATCGATGCCTGGTCCGTCGAGCTTCCGGGCGTCGTTTCACGTAAGAAGCAGCTCGTGCCACAGCTGACCCTTTTCGCAGAGCAGCTGTAAACAGAAATGCGTGCAGGCTGGAGATTCAGTCCTGCCGAATATGCGGGAGGGCGGACTTCCGGCTCCGGCGATCGGGAGCGGGCGTCCGCCCTTCAGGCGGTTTAAGAGAACAGAGAGGAGACAGTATGAATATCACCATGATCGGAATGCCATCCAGCGGCAAGTCCACCGTCGGCGTACTGCTGGCGAAGCGACTGGGGATGAGCTTCGTGGATGTCGATATCGTCATCCAGGAAAAGACCGGAAAGCTGCTGAAGGAAATCATCGCCGAAAAAGGACAGCAGGGCTTCCTGCAGGTCGAAGGCGATATCGCAGCAGACCTCGACGTAGAGAACTCGGTCATCGCACCGGGCGGCTCCATCTGCTATGAGGACTGGGCGATGCAGCACTTAAAGTCCATTGGTAAGGTCGTCTACCTCGACATCAGCTACGATGAGATGGTACGCCGTATCGGCAACATCGTCGACCGTGGCGTCGCGATTCCGGATGGGTACACCCTGAAGGACCTTTATGATGAGCGCACCCGCCTCTATGAAAAGTATGCGGATATCCGCATCGATGAGCGGGGCAAGAGCCTGGGGCAGGTCGTGGATGAGCTTCGCAGGATCTTCACGACACAGTATAAGGAAGAACTGAATTAAGATGGCAGATAAGTATACGAAACGCCTGGTACTAGGCATCCTCGCACATGTAGATGCGGGGAAGACGACGCTGTCGGAGCGAATTCTCTATACTTCCGGGCGCATCCAGAAGCTGGGGCGTGTCGATAAGGGCGATGCCTACCTCGATACCGACCAGATGGAGAAGGAACGCGGCATCACCATCTTCTCGAAGATGGCGAGCTTTCAGCTTCAGGATATCGCGGTAACCCTCCTCGATACTCCGGGTCATGTGGATTTTTCCGCCGAGATGGAGAAGACCCTGTCCGTGATGGACTATGCGATCCTCGTGATCAATGGTGCCGATGGGGTACAGGGACACACCGAGACCTTATGGCGTCTGCTGGAACGCTACCATGTTCCGTGCTTCGTATTCGTCAATAAGATGGACCAGCCGGGGACGGAGAAGGCAGCCCTGATGGCGGACCTGGAAAAGCACTTCGGCATGTCTCTCGTCGATTTCAGTGAGGCCGGCCGTTATGCGATGTCCGACGCTCTGAAAGAAAATATCGCGATGTGCGACGAGCACTGTATGGAACGCTTCCTCGAAACCGGTGTCCTCGAGCCGAAGGATGTGCGGAATATGATCCTCGACCGGAAGCTCTTTCCGGTATTTTTCGGATCGGCGCTGAAGGGTGACGGTGTGGAGGCACTGCTCCAGGGCATGTACCAGCTGATCGAAATCCCGCTCTATCCGACGAGCTTCGGTGCCCGTGTGTTTAAGATCGGACGGGACGCACAGGGCCATCGCCTTTCTTATATGAAGATTACCGGCGGCGAGCTGAAGGTACGTACCGAGCTTCTGCCGGGGGAGAAGGTGCCGGAGCTTCGCTTCTACAGCGGTGTGAAGTATACCACCGCAGATACGGCGGAAGCCGGATCGGTCGTGGCGATCCCGGATCTTCCGGGCCTGAAAACCGGTGACAGCCTCGGCTGTGAGCCGGCGGGACGTGACCCGAGCCTGCGCCCGGTACTCGACTATCAGCTCATATCTGACGATGTGGATCCGCTGGAACTCTATCGGAAGCTGCAGTCGCTCGCGGATGAATTCCCGGAGCTGCACATCCGCTGGGACAGCACACAGAAAGAAATTCATATTCAGCTCATGGGATCGGTCCAGACCGAGATCCTGAAGCGTATGGTGAAGGAGCGCTACGACATCGAGATCGATTTTTCAGCTGGTCGTATCCTGTATCAGGAAACGATCGCAGCGCCGGTCGAGGGTGTGGGCCATTTCGAGCCGCTCCGACACTATGCCGAGGTACATCTGCTGCTGGAGCCGCTTCCGCGCGGCAGCGGTCTTCAGTTCCGGACCGACTGTTCGACGGATGCACTGGCCATCAACTGGCAGCGTCTCGTGCTGACGCATCTCAAGGAACGGGAGCATATCGGGGTACTGACCGGCAGCCCGGTCACCGACATTCGCTTCACACTCGTGGCCGGACGGGCCAGCAACAAGCATACCGAGGGCGGCGATTTCCGTGAGGCGACCTACCGTGCGGTGCGCCAGGGCCTCCGAAAGGCGGAGAACATCCTGCTGGAGCCGTATTATGCCTTCACGCTGGAAATCCCGGGCGACTATGTCGGACGTGCGATGACCGACCTCTCGAACATGAACGCCCATTTCGGCGCACCGGAGCTGAAGGGGGAACGGACCGTACTCGAGGGCACCGCGCCGGTCGTAGAGATGCGGAACTATCATCAGGAAGTGATGGTCTACACGAAGGGCCTTGGGCGCCTGACCCTGCGCTTCAGCGGCTATGACCGCTGTCATAATCCGGAGGAGGTGATCCTGGACCGGGGCTATGATCCGGATCAGGATGTCCTGAATCCATGCGGCTCCGTCTTCTGCGCCCATGGCACCGGCTTCCTCGTGCCGTTTGACGAGGTGGAGAGCTACATGCATGTCGAGTCGCCGCTCGAGCTGGACGGCCCGGTGGAGAAGCGGGACTTCGAAGCGGATGCACTGCGCCTCGAGCGTATGCATGAGGGAAAGAAGGACGATGGCTATAAGAACGGCGGTCATTACATCGCCGATCAGGAGCTTGAAGATATCTTCGTGCGTACCTACGGACCGATCAAAAATCGGGCGAAGGATATGAATATCGCGAGTGCCCGCACCATCCGTGCACGGGAAAAAGAAGAAAACCTCGCACAGAACCGTCGCGAGAAGAAGCCGCTGGTGAAGAAAAAGAACTACCTGCTCGTCGATGGCTATAACATCGTGTTCGCCTGGGAGGAGCTGAAGGCACTGGCCGCGGTGAATCTCGATGCCGCGCGCGGGAAGCTCCTCGATATCCTCTCGAACTATGCCGGCTACACCGGTGTCGAGCTGATCGTCGTCTTCGATGCCTACCGTGTGGCAGGGCACGTCGTGGAGCAGACGAAGTACCATAATATCTATGTGGTCTTTACGCGGGAAGCGATGACGGCCGACGAGTACATCGAGGAGGAGACCCACGAGCTCTCGAAGCAGTATAACGTGACCGTGGCGACCTCGGACAAGGTCGTGCAGGTCATCACCTGGGGAAGCGGTGCCGTACTGTGGTCTGCCCAGGATCTGCTGCGCGAGGTGCAGCGCTGTGAAGGAGAGATCCGAAAGGAGTGGCATGTTTAAACGTCAGTGGTGGCGTATGTCCATCGACCGGAAGGTGCAGAGCTTTGCGGCTGTGATCGTATTCATCATACTGGTCTCGGCCGGCTTTGCCATGTTCACGATGAACTATTCCCTCCGCGACTACGGTCAGCTCCTCGATGAGAATCGCGCCTGTCAGTCCTTTATGGAGGCGATGGAGGAAGAGGGCCATGCCTTCACCGGCTATGTTTCCGCCGGAACCGAAACGGCACGGGATACGCTGGAAAAAGCCATCCACCGCACAGAGCGTTCGATTGATGCGCTTCCGTTTAACTATGAAGTCATCGGAGCGGAGCGCTATGCCCGAACCTGGAATATAAAAAACGCATATCAGCAGTATGCGGCGTTCCGTGATGAGATGCTGTCGGACAGCAGGAACCGGACCAGCTTTCTGAAGCGTCTCAATGAATACAATCAGCGGGAGGATTACCTCGAGCAGTATTCCCGCCGGCTCCTGCAGCTGACCGTAGAGGCAGGCTCGAGTGCGTATACCGAGAAGCTTCCGCTCTTCCGGGTGCTTCCATTCATTTTCATCAACTTTACCCTGATTATGCTCGTCATCGTCGTAGAGATGGGAAACATGATGAAGGAATCCATCGCGAAGCCGGTCCGGGAGCTCAGTCAGGAGGCGCAGCGCATCGCCCGTTCCGATTTTTCGGGTGAGGATATCCACGTAGAAAACCGGGACGATCTCGGTGAGCTCGTGTCAATCTTCAACGATATGAAGCATGCGATGGAAGAGAATATCCAGACCATACAGGAAAACCATCGGATGACAGAGCTGCTGCAGCAGGAGAAGCTCGAGAACAGTGAGATGGAGAAGCGGCTTAATGCGAACCGCCTCGAGCTGCTGAAGAGCCAGATCAACCCGCATTTCCTCTTTAATACCCTGAATATGATCGGCTCTATGGCGGATCTCGAGGATGCACCGACGACGGAGAAGATGACGCAGTCGCTCGCACAGCTCTTCCGCTATAATCTGAATACCCGCGAACAGATCGTTCCGATCGAGATGGAGCTTCGCATCGCTGAAAACTATATGTATCTTCAGAAGATGCGTTTCGGAAGCCGCATACAGTATCAGGTGAATGCGCCGGAAGATATCAGTCAGATCCGCATTCCTTCCTTTACGATGCAGCCGCTGGTGGAAAATGCCATCGTGCATGGTCTGTCGAAGAAGGAACAGGGTGGTACGGTCTCGGTTACCGTGAGCGAGGATCCGATGACGCAGATCGTCACCCTCCTGATCGAGGACGACGGACTAGGCATCGCGGAAGAGCGGCTGTCTGCACTGAACGCCCGCATACATAACCCGGAGGAGAATAAGACCGCACGGATCGGCATCGGTCTCGGCAATATCTACCGTCGGATTCGTACCCTCTATCCGGAGCACGGTGATCTCAGCATTGACGCAAAGGAAGGCGTCGGTACACGAATCGTCCTGACGATCCCGCAGGATCGGAAGCCGGATGGGGTCTGACCCCAATGTCGTCAACTTAACATTTAGACTCACGCGAAAGCGTGGGTCTTATTTTTTGCAAATATA
>CAKQPT010000027.1 GCA_934270345.1 uncultured Oribacterium sp.
GCCGCCAGAACGCCCGAAATCACAAGAATTGGTTCTTTACGAATGAATGATTGCAAATTATCCACCTGCCTTCTTCCGATTTGTCTATCTAAATAAAACAGGCGCAGAGAACATCCTCTGCGCCTAACACCTTCATTATTAAACGAAGCGACGATTTGCTCTTCGTTTTAATTATACTGCCAATCTCTGCTTTTCCCTATAGTAAAAGATCGTCCCGACGGCTTAAAACCACAATCTATGTACAATTCAGTAACAACTCCTCCAATGGACTTCCCTGTGCATCCTTCAGACTGATATCTAAAATCTTGGCAAAAGTTGGTGCTTCATCAATAATATTACCCTGTTCCAGAACAATCCCTTTTTTAAAGTCCGGGCCATATACAATCATAGATGGCTGCGGCCCCTTCTCGGGCATATGTCCATGATCGGAATGTCCATAACGATAATCCTCATTTTTCAAAAGTTTCACCGCAGGTCCTGTCAGATCATCCCGAAACGAAGTATATCCGTCTGTATCAACTATAAAGGAAAATTCTCCTTTCAATCCATATTTTTGTTCCGCTTCTGCAGCAGTCATCACATCTGAAAACCCATAGATACCTTCCTGCTTCATTTTGTGCAGCATTGTTTCGACTTTTCCATTGTTTTTCGGATCACGAACATAAATTTCGCATGAAAGACCACATCCCTTAGCGTACACATCCCAGTTTTTCAGGGAACCATCTTCGTTTAATCGCAGCATTCCTTCTTCTTCCAGAAAATGATTAATGGAAATACTCCTCATGGTTTCAATATGTCCATGATCGCTGACAATTACAATATCTGTATTGTTTGATATCCCGGCGTCATCTATAGCATCCAGAATTTCACCTAGAAGCTGATCTGTCATTGTCATCGCATATTTGAGTTTATTCTGGAACAATCCATACTGATGTCTTGATGCATCAAGAAGACACGGATGTGTAACAATAAAATCCGGCTTATATTTTTTAATAATATCACATACACATTTGACTTGAAAAAGCTCATCTGTCGGATGCTTAGAATGTCTCCAGTTCAGGATAGAAATATTAGGCTTGATAATATCTTCATAGATGGCATGCGAACAGAGGTTTTTGTGCAATTTGAGAAGATCCGGCTCCTCTGCCAGATCATCATCCATAATTTCAGGTACCAGATAATCTATGATGTTCTGACCGCCACATGTCACCGGCCAGCGGCATGCACAAGAAGTTTTACCGGCTCTTTTAACAGCATGAAATAAAGTATCACATTTGATTTCATCCAGATCGTTGTACCACGGACTGTGCTCCTGTCCCGGGCAAAAATGCTCATTAGATACAACCCCCGTTCTGGCTGGTGTACACCCCGTTATGATTGAGGTATGCACGACATGAGTTAAACTTGGATATACCGTTCTGACATGCTTTATGTAAGATCCATTCGCAAGAACTCTTTTGAAATTCGGCTGTTCCTTCAAAAATTCCAAGTCCTCACATACCATGGCATCAACGCTGATCACCACTAAATGTCTGTTCATCATTTCCTCACCCTGCTATTCAGCAACATAAGCTTCAAATGGACGTAGTTTTCCTGACTCTCTCCTGCCAGAATAACTATCTGCCAGACAATTCTTCGCCGGGATATTTTCTGAAGCTTCCAATGCGCGTAAATCGAACTCCTGATCCGAAAAATTCGCAACAATTACTATACGTTTGTTTTCATATACCCTTGCAAATGCGATCACATCATCATAATTGCTTTCAATCCACTCAAAACTTCCTTCAGAAATAGATTTATTATCCATACGTAAACGGATCATTTTTTTATAATAGTAAAAAATTGAATCCGGATCTTCAATTTCGTTAGATACGTTTACAATATGGTACGAATCTCCCTGTTCAATCCATGGATCTCCTTCAGAAAAACCGGCATTCATTTGATTGCTCCATTGCATCGGCGTACGACCGTTATCTCTTGAGCGCTCCGCAAGTACTTGTAAGGCTTCTTCCGGCGTCTTCCCTTGCTGCAGCATGATCGCATAATAGTTGCTAGACTCAACGTCTTTATATTGCTCTAATTTAGTAAAATGCGGGTTTGGCGTTCCGATTTCCTGCCCTTGATAGATGTAAGGTGTACTACGCAGCGTCATTAAAACCGTAGCCAGCATTTTGGCTGATTCTTTCCATAAACCCTGATCTTTGCCAAATCTTGAAACAGATCTTGGCTGGTCATGATTTTCCCAAAAGAATGCCTGCCAGCCATTTCCTTCCTGCATTCCTTCCTGCCAGCTTCTGATGATTGACTTAAGCTTTGGAATATCCGGTTTCTGGAGACTCCATTTATCCCCATTCCGGTAATCCACTTTAAGATGGTGAAAACTGAATGCCATGGCAAGTTCTTTATTTTCTGGACGGGTATACTGAATACAGGCCGGAATTTTAGTTGCAGCCATTTCACCAACCGTAATCATATCTTCAATACCAGTATCATGGACCAGCTCCTGAAGATATTCATTAACTCTCGGACCATCGGTATAAAACCTGCTTCCGTCTCCATCCCAATCATCGATAAAATTGTCCGGTTTCGAAATCAGATTAATGACATCAAAGCGAAACCCCTTTACACCTTTATTTTTCCAAAACCGTATAACATTTTTCAGTTCTTCACGAACCTTCGGGTTGCTCCAGTTCAGATCTGCCTGAGTCGGATCAAATAAATGCAGATACCACTTTTTTAGTGATGGAACATATTGCCAAGCTGAACCTCCGAATTTTGACTCCCAATTGGTAGGTGCTTTTTCCGGGTCTCCATCAATAAAATAGTAATATGCCTGATATTCCGGATCCCCCGCTAATGCACGCTGAAACCAGTCATGTTCCGTAGAGGAATGGTTGAACACCATATCCAGCATAATTCCGATTCCTCTGTCCTTCGCTGCCTGAACCAGAGCATCAAAATCGCGCATCGATCCGAACAGAGGATTTACAGATGTGTAATCTGAAATATCATATCCGTTATCATGTTGAGGTGAATTATAGAACGGTGTAAGCCATAAATAATCAACACCGAGTTTTTCGAGATAGTCTAATTTACTTGTAATTCCGGGGAGATCTCCTATCCCATCTCCATTTGAATCGCAAAATGATTTCACATATATTTCATACACCGTCTTATTTTTAAAATCAGACATACCAATCACTCCCATAAGAAAATTAGCGCCGAGCAGCAAACTGCCCGGCGCCAATTACTGCGTTACAATCTCACTGATTCTTTTCTTTCAACTCCTGCATCTTGGTCGCATACTGATCCAGCGTTGTTTTGACATCTGCCTGATTGACTGTGATTTCTTTAGCACAGTCATTGATCAGCTGCTGGGCATCTCTCCAGTACTTAACATGAGGCAGTGGCTCGGCTGCAGCAAGCGCCTGCTGCGTTACTTCTACGAATGGCTTTTGCCAGTCAGCGACATCCTGATATACATCACTTCTGAATGACATCCATCCGTTTTCATTCATCAAAGTTTCCTGAACCTTCTTTGACTCCATATACTTGATATATTCGATTGCAAGATCCTTATTCTGGGATCCTACAGGAATACCAAGCATTTCGCCGCCGAGCGTCTTAACGTAGCCTGCAGGTCCCTCATATCCCTTGCTGGCCACAATATTTGTCTTTCCACCATCTTTTACCACAACAGATGCAGTGAATGGCCAGTTCGGTGCGTAGTAAACTTCATCCGTCGCAAGGTACTGGTTCACACTCGAAAATCCGGCAGTAAGAGTGTTCTCGGAAAGTTCCGGCCATAATTTCTGCAGGAAGGTAAACGCTTCAATACATCCTTCGTCATTCAGAACAAGCGGATCACCGCCTGCTTCACGGATAAATTCAACAAGCTCGATTGCATCACCATCCATCTTTAGTTTCAGGCACAAACGTCCGATTCCATCTTTCTCCTTCAGAGTTTTAGCAACATCGTACAACTCATCCCAGTTTGTAGGTGCCTTAACACCGTACTTATCAAACATATCAGTGTTATAATAATTTATTTCTGCATTCGGGCGGTAAGGAAGGAAATATATTTTTCCATCAAACACTCCTGCCTCAGACAGTTTTCCGATCGCAGTATCCGGTACAATATCTGCATAATCAGACAGATCTTCTACCAGTCCGGCATTTACAAGACCGTTCATGTTGCCTACATCCTGAGAAATCACATCGATTTTCATATTGTTGGCATTGTGCATAGCCTGAAGCTGTTTTTCCACATCAGACGCTTCTACCTGAGATGCCTTCACGGTGCAGCCTGTCAGCTTTTCAAATTCCGGCAGGACAACATTATTCATTGCTTTCCACTCATCATCAGAAAGAGCCATCGTGACGTTCAGTGTTCTTCCAGCAAATTGATCAGTCTGTGCAATTCCTTCCTCTGATTCAGCATCTGCCGTTTCTGAATTTGTTCCACCTGCTTGCGCTTCAGTTGTCGTGATTGTTGATGACTCTGCAGCAGTAGTATCTGCTTGTGAAGATGTCTCCGTTGAATTCTTCGCAGATCCGCATCCGCCAAGTGCTCCCGCACACAGCGCTGTTGCAACAGCGAGTGCTACTGTTTTCTTTAAATACTTTTTCATAAAAATATCCTCCTTATGCACTATCAAGGCTGATCAAACAGCCTTAGTTCCCCTTAGCCAATTACCCCTTAACTGCTCCGGAAAGATAATCTGATTTCAGATATCTCTGCAGGATGAATGTGACAATAATTACCGGTATAGCCAAAATTGTGGAATATGCAGCCGTCTCAAACATGCCGCTTCTTTGAGTGTAATAATAAACCATCAGAGGAAGGGTCTTTGTCGTTAAAGACAGATACAATGCATATGTGAATTCATTCCAGCAATTCAGCCATACATACATAGCCGAAACAGCGATACCTTGTGCGGCAACCGGAAAAACCACTTTAAGCAGTGTCTGCATCCTTGATGCCCCATCAATCTGTGCCGCCTCTTCCAAATCTATCGGTATGGCTGAAAATGTTGATACAAGGATCCAAGCCATAAACGGTATCTGCCCAATGAGATCAGCCAGAATCAATCCAACATTAGTATCAAGCAAATTCCAAGACAGAAAACGAACAGATATCGGGAGTGCAATACCGACAGTTGGGAACATCTTAGTAAAAAACAATGTCATAATGTACGCCAGCTTGACCTTCCGGTTTAATCTGGAAATGGCGTAGGCAGCGGGTGCAACGATCAAAATAGCTATTGCAGTCGCAGTTGTAGAAACAATTAAGCTTTTGATCAGCGGCGCCTGTACATTTCCCGAACCAAGAACCGTCTTCCAGTGTTCCAAGGTAATGCTGTGCGGCAGAAGTGTAGGATGCTGCGTCATTACTTCCTGCGTTGTTCCAAATGAAACTTTAACTAGAATATAGATTGGCACAAGCATGTATAAAGCAATCAAAATCAGAATGATGATGAATGCAATCTTATTCAGTGTCTTTTTGCTCCTATTGGAGTTCCATGTTCTGCTATTCATCATCTGTACCAAACCCTTCTCCCTTATCAATTAATTTTAGATAAAGAATTGCAAATACCAGAATAATAATCAGAAGAATTGTTGAGGCTGCTCCCGAAGCATTATAATTTCCGTTGCTGTACTCTCCATATGCGTAGGTAGCAACATAAGGAACCGCCTGACCGACAAGAACTTGCGGAAGCTCGAAGATTCTAAATGCATCAACCGCTCTGAACAATATAGACATTGTGATAAATGGCTTAAGTAATGGAAGCGTTATTCTAGTAAAAATCTGCCACTTTGAGCCGCCATCAATATCCGCTGCTTCGTACAAGTCATCCGGTATAGACTCCAGCCCCGCAAGAAGAAGTAGCACCATCGTAGGAAGCACCTTCCATGTGTCAGCAAGAATGATCACCAGAATACTGAGAACGCCACCTCCCTTTGTCCACTGTACTGGATGCTGTATCAGACCGGTTCTGAACAGTACTTCATTCAAATATCCCGATGTGCCAAATATATAAATTGCAATTACACCAGAAACCAGTGTGGGAATTCCCATTGGCATTAGAACCAGTGCGCGGATGAGTCCTTTCCCCACAAACTGCTTCTTTAAGATCAAAGCTATTCCAAGACCCACAATAAGCTGGAAAACCAGACTAAGTAATGCCGTAACAATCGTGTTGAGAATGGACTGAGTAAACTGTGGTCGCTCAAATAATCCCATATAATTTCCCAATGTGAATCCACCAGAATATTTATCCGTGAATCCCATAATAATCGACTGGAATATCGGAAGGATTGTAAATCCAAGGATATAAATACTCATCGGAAGTACCAGTACAAGCTCAAATCGGTACTTTTTAATCGTCTGCGTTAACGCCTTCATCGCGTACTCCTCTGGAAATTGTAACTTGTTTAAACATGTTTTACGGTTTATTATATATCACACTTGTTTAAACATGTCAATCCAATGTTGGACTATTATCGCATTAGAATATATGTATCACTAATACATTGTGTGTTTTACCATTTGAAAAGATGTTCTGCTATAATATACTGATAGTTATTCTAGAACAGGAATCGATAAGAGGAAGCAACAAATGCCCAGAACACTGTATAAAACAATATATGATGATCTGAAAATACAGATAGAAGAAGGTAATTATGCTCCACAAACGCTTTTGCCTTCCGAAAAAAAATTAATAGAAATCTATAACTGCTCAAGGAACACCGTCCGCCGGGCTATTAATGATCTTGCCCAAGAAGGCTATGTGCAATCTGTTCACGGAAAAGGAGTATTCGTAATTTATCATCCAACACATCAGGCTATGTTTGCGATGGGAGGCATAGAATCCTTCAAAGAATCAGCTATCCGGAACAGACTTCACGCAAGAACTTGGGTCGCTGCTTTTGCAGAGATAACCTGTGACAAAAGAGTCAGTAAGCGAACAGGCTTTCCTGTTGGCGAGCCATTATATTACATTCAGCGAGTACGATATCTGGACAATATCCCAAGCATTCTGGATATCAACCTCTTCTCCAGAAAATCTGTTCCGGGACTGACATTCGAGATAGCAGAGAATTCCATCTACGAATATATCGAGAAAAAGCTTGGCCTAACCATAGTCACAAGTAAAAGAATTATGACCGTAGAAAAAGCGACGGAAATAGATGAGAAATACCTTAATCTGAATCTGGATGATTACAATTGTCTCGCAGTTGTAACCAGTCAGATTTACGGATCAGACGGGACAATGTTCGAATATACTCAATCAAGACATCTACCTAAATATTTTTCTACTGCAACACGAAAAATTTAAATCATTCTAACTAAGGCATTCCAAAATGTACTTAGTTTACTCAGTAGTATAAAAGGCTGAACACCCCGCAAAATCACGAAACGTTCAGCCTTTGCAGAATTCTGTGAACTAAAGATCAAAACATCAATATGTATAAAATCCTTTTCCGGCATTTACTCCTGTTTTGCCGCAGTCGATCTTCTCTTTCAGTCTCTGCTCGATCTTATACATGGTTGTTTAGACAAAAATCCCTTCATTCCAGCCAAAACAGTCTCCCCAAAATAGCGGATCATCCTTGGAAAAGAGCCAATTACAATTCCCACAACCATTGCTTCGATAACAAGCGACCACTCTACCGGTGGCATAAACAGGCAGCTCAGTCCTGCCAGGATGATAAAACCGCCTATCAGGCCAAATATAAAGTCAAATACACCACCCACAAAATTCATCATACAGATAAGCATGGTTAATACGATCTGCGCCGGTAACAGCACAAGCTGTACTGCCAGATGAAATACACTTCCAATAATCTTCATTGTGATCATAGTTATTCTCTCCTCTTTTCTCCATTTCTTGCATTGAAGTCATTGATAAGTCCAGACTCATGAAAATCATGAGTCTGGATTCATGATGCTACGCCTTCATCCCAGACCACTGTTCAAGCAGCTGAAGAATCTGTATTTCCATTTCCCTCGCCGAAGTTTTCTGTGGAAAGTACTTCTGAAGTATATTGCTGTCAAATACTACGCGATGAAGTGGATTCTTCTTCTCTTCATCCATAATGCTTTCGATCAGTTCAGCAGTACATGTCCCTTCCTGGCTAGATTTTTTAAGTCTCTGTGCCTGTGAAAGGGATGGTGTTGTTTGTGCCAGTTCCATGGCTTCAAAGAAATCCTTCTGTTCCTCTGGCTTCATATAAGATAGTTCTACCGCAGGATTAAAGGCGATCTTCTTTTCATCTACGAGATTAAGAAGTTCCGGTATAAGATTATTCAGCCTCACAAATCTCTGAACCGTTCTGGCACTCTCACCAGTCTGCTTTGCTAATTCTTCATCTGAGCGGTACTTCGTGCCAATTTGGCACGGAGCAAGATCTATTCTTCGGCCCTGACGCTTAAGTGCTTCCATTTTTAGCTTATACGCTTTCGCTCGTTCACTCGGAAGAATATGCTCTCTCTGCAGGTTGGAATCCACCATAAGGATGGTTGCTGTATCATCATCCATCTCTCTAACAATTGCAGGTATTTCTTTCTTGCCAGCCAATATGGATGCATATCTCCTTCTATGTCCAGATATCATTTCATACTCTCCGTCACCATCAGGACGGACAATAACCGGAACCAGCACCCCATATTCTCGTATACTATCTGCTGTCTTTCTCATATCCTCATCATCCTGAACCTTGAACGGATGATCCTTGAATTCATGGATCTGCTTCACAGGAATATTCACTATATGTTCGCCGGTCTCTTGTCTGTTCTCCTCAGTTGTAAAAATATCTTTATATCCCTTTAAACTAATGTTAGTTCCTCTTTTCGTCATAGTTCAACACCTCCTGCGTTAAAGCCTCATACGCTTCAGCGACTTTTCCTGATGGATCATGGGCAAATATACTTTTTCCTTCTGCACTAGTCTCTGCAGCCCTTACAGATCTTGGAATTTCCGTTTCAAATACATTAATGTCATCGCGGTAAGTATCTCGAATTAATTTACTGATATCCTTGGCATAATTCGTTCTAGCATCTACCATAGTGATTAGAATTCCTTCGATGCACAGCTGGGGATTAATCTGACGCTTAACCTGGTTTATTGTCGAAAGTAATTGCTCTAACCCTTTGGCAGATAAGTAATTGGCCTGCACAGGGATCAGTGTTGCATCCGCTGCTGACAAAGAATTTACTGTAAGCATCCCTAAACTAGGCATGCAATCCAAAAGGATATAATCGTATCGTGCTCTTAACGGCTCTATAAACTGCTTAAGAATGCGCTCTCGATTCATGGTATTCACAAGCGATACCTCAAGTCCTGCAAGTGAAATATTCGAAGGAATCAAATCTACACCTTCCTGCTGATGGATCAGTACCTCATCCAATGCTACTGGATTCTCACTTATGGTTCCATTCAGCAGATCTGAGAGTGTCAGCTCCAGATCATCAGGTCTCGGATACCCCAGGCTGATTGTCAAAGATGCCTGGGGATCTGTATCTATGAGCAAAACCTTTTTGTCATGTCTGGAAAGTCCAATTCCCAAATTCTCTACCGTTGTGGTCTTAGCTGTTCCGCCTTTCTGATTTACCACAGCAATGATTGTTGCCTGCCTATTCATACTGTCTCTGTCTCCTTTCAATGTGTCATGTCATAGCTGACCTTGGATGTGTAATAATGATCGATGGTTAATGGTGCGTTGTAGATTGTTGCGAGCAGGTACTGTTTCACGTTCCTGATATCAGTGATTTGATGCTTAAAGCAGTCCAGTATGTATTCCATATGTCCTGAATCAATTTTCATAAACTGAGCCCTTACCACATCTATCGGCTTGTCATCTCCTGATATCCGGATGGTCTTTGCCGTGCTACACAAAACATCCAACATTAGATTAAAAATTTCATTTATCCGTCCTACGTCACATGGATTGTTCTGGATAAGCACGTCTATACTTAGCTTCTCCCTGAGACAATCCTCATACTGTTTTCTGATTCTCATCGGATCATCCATCCTAATCGTCTTTTCTTCTGGATTTGCTGATTCCGCCGATAGATTGATGGGATCAGTCTCTCTCACATCAGTATGATTAATATGAGTCTTATTAGTGCATGATTTCCATGAGTCCGGACTTGTGATTTTCACATCTCTAGACTCACGATTTTCATGAGTCTGTGAATCATGATTTTCATGAGTCTCAATTTGACGCGCTCCATTTCCGTCCCCATGCAGTCCTGTTGCGAAATCTCTCACATAGATTCGTGTTGCTTTTCCCTGTCCTCGCTTCCTTCGTTCGATAAGTCCTTTTGTTTCTAGCTCTCTGACCAATTTTGTGGCCTTTTGATTTGCGCAGCGCATATCAGCCATGACCTGATCCAGTGTGTAATAGATATACACTCGTCCTGCGTCATCCAACCAACCACTCCGTGCGGACAGGAATGATCTGTTCAGCATGAATGAGTATAGGAGCTTCGCATCCGTTGTAATGTCGGCAAATCGCTCATCTTCAATTAACACCCTCGGCACCTGTATAAAAGCAAAAGGCTCTGCCCCCCTTCCGTAAAAATAATCAAACCCCATTGGTATCTCCTTCCTTTTGTTTTGTAGAAATAAAAAAGACGCTTAGCTCACAGGAAATGCTGTAAGCCAAGCGTCTTCCGACAACTTATTTTTGTTTGATCTAACAGGTTCGTTCTTTGCACCTACCGTCACGACCTAGGCGCTATTTTTGCACCTACCGTCACGAGTTCAACAGCTACAATGACACGAATATACTTTTTCAGATGCTTTCCACGGTCAGACCAATCGGTCTTATCGAACGTGAAATGCTCGTAAAAGTGCGTAAATTCAAGGACTTTGACTAGTTCACCTTTTGCAGTAACACAACCGTCTCCACGTGTACCGTTTCCGGGAAGTTATCCACGGGGCGGACGTGACGGAGTTCATAGCCGGCGGCGCGGAGGTACTTCACGTCGCGGGCGAGGGTGGCGGAGTCGCAGCTTACGTACACGAGCTTTTCCGGGGCCATCTGGACGATGGTGTTGAGGGCCTTCTCGTCGCAGCCTTTTCGTGGCGGGTCGACGCAGACGACGTCAATGCACTCGTCCGGGTGTGCTTCATACCAGGCCGGGAGCACTTCTTCGGCCGCACCGACGTAGAACTCTGCGTTCGTGATGCCGTTCAGCGCCGCGTTCTGGCGCGCATCCTCGATGGCCTCCGGGATGATCTCGACGCCATAAACCTGCTTCGCCTTCTGGCTTAAGAAAAGTGAGATCGTGCCAATGCCGCAGTAGAGGTCCCAGACATTTTCCGTGCCCTGGAGTCCGGCGAATTCGAGCGCCGCGCCGTACATCTCTTCGGTCTGCACCGGGTTCACCTGGTAGAAGCTGAGCGGTGAGATGCGGAAGCGGACCTCGCCGATGGCATCCTCGATGTAACCCGGGCCATAGAGGTGCACGATCTTCGTCCCCATGATGACATTCGTATTTTCCATATTTACAGAGAAGCTCAGGCTGTCCACATGCGGACACCCGCCGCCGTCCTTCGCTGCTCTATCCACATCCGCAGCGCCATGACCCGACGTATTTCCGTCGTTTTCCACCGTATCTGCGACATCTGCGCTGCAGAGCGTTGCTGCCGCGCCCGTCTGTCCACCATGACCACATAATTTCTCCACCAGCGCGTCCTGGTGCGGGAGGCTCGTGCCGTTGATGACGAGGCAGACCATGTGCTGGCCGGAGCGGAAGCCCTTGCGACAGAGCACATGACGCACGAGGCCTTCGCCGCTCTTCTCGTCGTATGGGTCAATGCTGTAGTCCTCCATCCAGCTGACGATGGCGTTCAGTATCGCCTTATTTTCTTCGACGCCGAGAAGGCAGTCGTCACAGGCGATGACGTCGTGGGTCCGGCCGGCGTAGAAGCCGGCGATGATCTTTCCAGACTTGTCGCGGCGGATCGGATACTGCGCCTTGTTCCGATAGCGGAACGGACTTTCCATGCCGACGATTGGCTGGAAAACCTCGTCGAGAAGTGCCTTCGGCACCTCGCCGATGCGAAGCAGGTTGTTATAGACCTTCTCCTGCTTGAAGTGAAGCTGCGCCGGGTAGCGCATCTGCTGGAGCTGGCAGCCACCGCACTGACGCGCGATCGGGCAGGCCGGGGTTTCCCGCGCCGGGCTCGGGGTGACGAGCTTCACGAGGCGGGCGAAGCCGTAGTGCTTCTTCACCTTCGTCGCGGCGGCGATGACCTCATCCCCGATGACCGTGTCCTTGATAAACCAGACAAACTGACCTTCGGTCTTTCCGATGCCGAGGCCCTCGCTGGAGTAATCTGTAATCGTTACCTGAAACTGCTGATTTTTTTCCATATTTCTATCCGCGCGTCTGCGCTCTTCGATGCCTGCACGTCCAATGCTCCGACGCGCGTCCTGATGTTTCCATATACTTCATGAAGCAGGTGCGGACGCACCTGCTTCTCATAGTGTAGCACCGTTCGGCTATCTGGCACCAGTCTTCGACGTCGGGAATATCCCCGTATCTTAGCCTGGTACAGCTTTCTTACTCTTCCTTCTTCGCACGCCGGATCTTCTGTACTGAAAGCCAGACGAGGCCGCCGAGGGCAGCGACCGCGAGGCACCAGCCCCACCATGGCATGTGCTCGACATTGTAGCAGCGCACATTGACCCACATGCTGTTGATGGCCTGGTTCTTCGCATCATCAAAGTACTGCATGATGCAGGTGCGGTGGATGTCTTCGGTGCTTGGATACTGTGCGCCGAGCTGCCGGCGGGTCTGCTCCTCCGGAACGGTCAGCACGTAGTCCGGATCCACATTCTCATCGTCGCCGGTGAAGAAGTAGCTCACATCGTATGGGACGGTGTCCTCTTCGCCTTCCTCGGCGCCGTAGTTCCAGTCGAGGTACTCGAGGATACGCGGATCGTCGCCACCGGATACGAAGGAGGTGTAGCCGATGTAGTACATGTTCCGGATCGCGTTATCCGGGCGGGACAGGAAATTGATCCAGGCCTCCGCCGCCTGCTGCTTCGCCGGATCGTTATTGATCCCGTTCTTCAGCATGATCCAGCCATCGAAGTAGATGTTGGACGCCTCATCCGGCATCGCAAACTCGAGCTCGTAATCATCCTCCTCGGCCTGATCCATGGTATAGACCGCGTCACCGGACCACTGGTAGTTGCCTGCCACCTTTCCGGTCACCATGTCTGCCTTTCCAGAGTCGACCTCGAAGCTGTAGACATTGTCCTTCATCCCCTGCAGCCAGTCCTGCACACGGTCGATCATCTCCGGCGAGGTGTCGTTGAGACGATCCTCGAGCTTCTGCTTATAGTCCGGGTCCGCGAGGAAGGCCTCGCTCGTCAGCTCGTCGTGATTCAGCGCACCGACCGCGGCGAAGTAGCACTCACGCACACTGTCCTTGATGGTGACGTGCTTCCGGAACTTCGGATTCGTCAGCACATCCCAGGTGGAGGCTTCCTCGCGGGTCATCAGATCCGGATTATAGACGATGCCGGTGACGCCCCACATGTAGCCGGCTGCGTACTTGCTCCACGGCTCACCGTGGATCTCGTGGTCCTCGAAAATCTTCCGAAGATACGGGGACACGCCCTTGATATAGTAGTTTTTCTCGTCCGTCGTGTCGAAGAAGTGCTCGGAGAGCGGCTGCACCTTACCCTCGCTGATCAGCTTCATGAACATGTACTCGGACGGACAGATGAGGTCGTAGGTATCGCCGAGGGTCAGCATGTTATAGAGATCCTCGTTGGTACCGAAGGTGGAGTACTCGACCTTCACCTTCTGGCCATAGGTCTCCTGGTACCAGTCCTCGAAGTCCTTCACCAGCGAATTTTCGCCGAGGATATCCCCGCTTGGGAGGTCAATGACTTCATCAGCGCTCCACCCGCCCTGGTCGATATACTCCTCCCAGTTGCAGACGCGCAGCGTGATGGTATCGTCGGACTTCGGGGCGGCGAAGGCCTCGAGGGTGCCGAGCGATGGCAGGAAGGCGCTCAATGCGAGACAGCCCGCGGCGAGAAGCGCGAGCGGCTTCCGCATGCCGCGTACCATCTGCCGCATGTCGTTTGCCTGACGGCGCGTGCCCGATGGAAGCATTGGCCTGTTGCAGGATCTGAATAATTTATCCATGGACCGGCTCCTTTCTCTTCTCTTCCTGGATGGCACGGTAGTTTCCGATCGCCACCACCAGGATCACGATGAGGAAGATCACCGTCGACAGGGCCCAGAGTGCGGTCTTGATCGTCGTCTGGGAGCCCTTCGTCGCGTTCACGACGTAGGTGCTGATGGTGTCGAACATCGCCGGCTTCGTGTAGGTCGCGATGAAGTAATCGTCGAGGGACAGGGTGATGGCGAGACCGAAGCCGGAGACGATGCCCGGCATGATCTGCGGGATCACGACCTGCTTCAGCGCACGGAACGGGGTGGCACCGAGGTCGAGGGCTGCCTCATAGAGGCTGGAGTCCATCTGCTGGATCTTCGGCATGACGTTCAGGAACACAAACGGTGCACTCAATGTCACATGGCCGATGAGCAGCGGGATGTAGGTATCCTTGCTGATGCGCATGACGACGACCATCAGTACACAGATGGAGAAGCCGGTCACGACGTCCGCGTTGATGACCGGAATCTGGTTCATCGTGCTCATCGCAGTCTTCACGCGCTCCTTCGAGTAGAAGGCGCCGATGGCACCGAGACTTCCGAGAATCGTTGCGATCAGGGCCGAGGTAACGGCCAGGGTCAGGGTACCGAAGATCATCGTCCGAAGCTCCTCGGTCGTAAAGAGGGTCACATAGTTCTGCAGGGAGAAGCCGCGGATCGTCCCGATCGTCGTGGCGTCGGTGAAGCTGTAGACGGCGAGGATCAGGATCGGCAGATACAGAAGGAGCAGCATCACCACAAAAAATATGGATTTCCAGAGCTTTTTCATCACAGTGCCGAGCCTCCTCTCGGGTTCTCACCTTCACCGGTGCCGGTCAGCAGGGTGAAGAGGCAGATAAATGCCAGCAGGATCAGTGCGATCATGGAGCCTCCGTGCCAGTTGTACGCGGAGAAATAGCTTCCGATGAGGGATCCCATGATATAGGTGCTGTTGTACAGCATGTCGAGCACGACATAGTTCGTCATCGCCGGCAGGAAGACCATCGAGATACCACTGATGACGCCCGGCATCGAGAGCGGCAGGGTCACCTTCCAGAACGCGGTCTTCTCATCCGCGCCGAGATCGGCCGCGGCCTCCAGCAGGGAGCGGTCGAGTCGTGAAATCGTCGTATAGATCGGAAGGATCATAAACGGCAGGAAATCATAGCTCATACCGATGACGGCATTGAGAAACGGATGCATCGCGAGGTTGCCTTCGAGGAAGGTCAGTACCTCCTTCAGCGCCGTGATACGCAATGAGAAATTGATCCACATCGGCATCACGAAGATCATCACGATGACCGACTTCGCGCGGAAGTGGCTGGTCGCGAGGATGTACGCGAGCGGGTACGCCAGCAGGACGCAGACGATGGTCGTCACCGCGGCGATCGCGAGGCTGTAGAACAGGGTGCCGACGGTGTTTGGATTCGTGAAAAAGCCGATGAAATTCATCAGCGTGAACTGTCCGGAGCCGTTCGTGAAGGCGTAGTAGAACAGCACGGCCAGCGGTGCAATCACAAACAGAATCAAAAAGAGCATGTACGGGATGCCCAGATTTTTTCTGGAGAAACGCATAGATCGGCTCCTTTCTACTTTCTGATCGTAAAGCTCATCTTCTCGGTCGGCATGATGAGGCCGACACGGTCCCCCATGTTCCAGAGGTCCTCATCGTAAACGGCGAAGTCCTGCTCGAGCTCGGTGTGGATGATGTAGAGGTAGTGCGATCCGAGGTAGATCAGGTTACTGATGTTGCCCTGGATGAGACCCTCCTCCTGGTTATCGGTCATGTCGATGTCCTCCGGCTGGATGGACGCCATGACGCGGATACGGCTCAGGTCGATGACCTCCCCGTTCGCGTCGATGATGGTGCCGTCCTCCTGACGCTTACCGCCCTTGATGAGCTTCGTGAGGCTCGCATGGAGCAGCTGGCCGTTGTACTCGAGACGATAGTCCTTATTGATGTCTACCTGGAAGGTATTCGTATGATCCTCTGCGATCATGATATGAATGCCGTCCGGCTCCAGGCATATACCTACGCGGTCGCCGACATTGGCCGACTTCGTGGAGCGGGCCACGATCTCGTTCTTTCCGGACTGGATCGTGATTTCGTAGTGCATGCCCTTGAAGATCACGGCGGTCACGACGCCACGGATGGTACCGTTCTCCGGCTTCGTGATCTCGACATCCTCCGGACGCACGACAGCGGTGATGTGCGTGCCCTCCGGGACGTCATCGACGCACACGAACTCACCACCGCAGAAACGGGTGGTCAGCTTCCCGGTCATGATGCCGCCGAAGATGTTACTCTCTCCGATGAAGTCGGCGACGAAGGCGTTCTTCGGCTCGTTGTAGATGTCCTCCGGCGTACCGATCTGCTGGATCTCGCCCTCACTCATGACGACGATCTTGTCGGACATGGTGAGCGCCTCCTCCTGGTCGTGGGTGACGTAGATGAAGGTGATGCCGAGCTTGTCATGCATGGCCTTCAGCTCGATCTGCATCTCCTGACGCATCTTGAGGTCGAGCGCGCCGAGCGGCTCATCGAGGAGCAGGATCTCCGGCTCGTTGACGAGCGCACGTGCGATGGCGATACGCTGCTGCTGACCGCCGGACAGGGTCGAGACACTGCGGTCCTCGAAGCCCTCGAGGTCGACGAGGCTCAGCATGCGCTTTACCTTCCGATCGATGACGTCCTTCGCCACCTTCTTCTGACGGAGGCCGAAGGCGATGTTGTCATAGATGTTCATGTGCGGAAAAAGCGCATAGCGCTGGAAAACCGTATTGATCGGACGCTCGTATGGCGGAAGTGAGGTGATGGACTTTCCGTTCAGGAGAATCTCGCCCGAGGTCGGGATGTCGAAGCCCGCAATCATCCGGAGCGTCGTCGTCTTCCCGCAGCCGGACGGGCCGAGGAAGGTGACGAACTCACCGCGCTTCACTTCGAGGTTAAAATCATGTACGGCGATGAAACCGTTGTCGTCGTACTGGCGCATCACATGCTTAAGCTCAATGATGTTCTCGCTTTTTACTGTTTCGTTTCCCATAATCATTTCCCTTTATATATAGAATCGTTTATGTGCTGCATGACTACGCCCGCAGCCGGACGGGTCCTCGTCCGGCCCTGCGGCGCTTGATATGCGATGCATGGCGGATTTAGAACTCCGGCGGCGTGCTGATCCAGAGGAACTTCGCGGGCTTCGCGCTCGGATTCTCGATCCGGTGGACCTGCGTCGTGCGGTAGTAGAAGCTCTCCCCGGCCTTCACCGTGTAGACCTCCTCCCCGAAGTGCACCCGGATCTTTCCGTTCATGACATAGCCGAACTCCTCACCGGTATGCGGCTTATCCTCTTCGAGTGTCTGATGCGGGGCCAATGTTACCAGCAGGGGTTCCATCTCGAACTTCTGCGCGGTCGGCACCAGCCATTTACGACAGTTTCCCTGCTCATCCACCTTCTCGAAGCAGTCCGCTCCGGTAAAGACGATCTGCTCCTGCGTCGATGCCTTGAAAAATTCACCCGGTGTCGTGCCGAGGCACTCGATGAGATCCATCAGCGTCACCACCGACGGCGACACCTGCCCCCGCTCGAGCTGCGAAATAAAGCCCTTCGTCAGCTCCGTCCGATCCGCCAGCTCCTGCTGCGTGAGCCCGTTCCGGTTCCGGAGATTCTTGATTTTCCGCCCGATCTCGACGTTCACCTGCTCTGCTGCCATGAGCGCTTCCTTTCTGCTGTATACACTAAACTTTTTGCTAAACTTGCAATATGCTGTCACTAAACTTTCAAGCCGGAATTCATTATACTATAACTAAACTTTTAATCAATTAATAATTGACTTTTTACAGAAAAATTACGCTTGAAAGACGAGGAGCCCAGGAGCGGTGGCAACGGATTTCGCGCGCATGACGCAATGGAACGTTGCGGGATGCCCTCGCTTGTGTTAGTATGGGCGACAGTGACGCGTATCCATAGACGCGCCCGGAACCTGTGACGATTTCTCCGGAAAAGCGGAGAGGATACCGTGCCCCTCGTCCAGCGCTGAGAAGTCGTTGTGTTGTTTAGAGCTATGGATTAGAAAGAATACATAAATGGAATTTAACGAGTTTTTCAGAGAACAGAATGCATCCGCTCCGGCGGGCGGCATGCGCTTTATCGAGAGCTTCTATGACGGCATGCGGGTAGCGGATATCTACCTCGTAAAGACGAAGAACGCGGCGCTCACGAAGAATGGTAAGGAGTACCTGAACGTGACGCTGCAGGATCGCACCGGCCAGGTGGACGCGAAGGTATGGGAGCCGAACTCCCCGGGCATCGCAGAGTTCGACGTGCTCGACTACGTCTATGTCGAGGGCAATGTCACCGTTTATAATGGCAGCAACCAGCTGAGCATCCAGCGCCTCCGCGTGGCGAAGGAAGGCTCCTTCGACCCGAAGAATTATCTTCCGGTGTCCGGTCGTCCGATTCCGGAGATGGATCAGGAGCTGCAGCAGATGATCAAGTCGGTGAAAAATCCGTACCTGAACAAGCTGCTCAACATGATCTTCCTCGAGAACGAAGGCTTCCATAAGGAGTTCATGCAGCACTCTGCCGCGAAGTCCGTACACCACGGCTACGTCGGCGGTCTCGCAGAGCATACCCTGTCGGTCGCAGCCATCTGCGATTTCTATGCGAAGCATTACCCGGATCTGCACCGTGACCTGCTGATCACCGCGGCGCTCTGCCACGACATCGGAAAGGTACAGGAGCTGACCGCCTTCCCTCGCAACGATTACAGCGATATCGGACAGCTGATCGGTCATATCGTGATCGGCTATCAGGCGGTGATCAACACTGCAAAGAAGATTCCGGATTTCCCGGAGACCCTCGCCGCAGAGCTCGGTCACTGCATCCTCGCACACCATGGCGAGCTTGAGTACGGCTCCCCGAAGAAGCCGGCACTGATGGAGGCGATGGCACTTTCCTTCGCCGACAACGTCGATGCGAAGCTCGAAACCATGCGTGAAGCCATCGCTGCCGCAGGTAAGAACGGAAAGGCACCGGACAGCAACGGCTGGCTCGGCTTCAACCGCCTCATCGATTCAAACCTTCGAAAGACCAGCGACCTTTCATAAATCATAATTGTACAAAACGCCGTCACACAGAGGATATCCCTTTGCGTGACGGCGTTATTTTGATATTACAGTCAGAAATGAATCGGCGAGGAGCCCCGGAGGACTGCCATCAGAAGCCATACGGAGAGACCGTGAATAAATCCAAAATGGGCCCTTAGAACCAGTTAGTTTACTTTCCTTGGCACCCTCTGCAACGCTGAGTTTTCATCAAGAAAACTCAGTGATTGCAGAGGGCTTACTGGTTCTTAGGGCCCATTTTGTGATTTTTCCGGTCTCGGAGTACTGTGCTTCTGATGGCAGCCCTCCGGGGCCCTCGTGAAATTCTCATGAAATTATCGTGCGCCGACCGTCAGCTTATACTCGACTTCACTGTACTCGGAGCCGCGCTGGCGCTGCACCTTCACCCTGATGTCGTCGCCGACCTCGAGCTCGCCGAGCATCTTCCGGAACGTCGGCATGTCATCGATCTCGCTGTCGTCGATCATCGTGAGGACATCCCCGCTCTGGATGCCGGCATTGAACGCCGGCGAATTCTTATCGCACTCCTGGATATAGAGACCGGCCGGAAGCCCTGCGCGGGCCATCTCGGACGTCACCTCCTGTGCATGGAAGCCGAGGTACGGATAAGCGATGCCGTTCGACAGCTTCTGGATCTGTGCGAGGAAATCCGTCGCGACGGCGATGCGATGGTAGCCATCCACGGTGTCCCCGAGGCGGCTGCTCACCCAGCCGATCAGCTCGCCCTTCGTATTCAGCACGAAGGCCCCGCTCTCCGGGCTCGCATGAAGATCCGCGATCATCGCGGCGATACTGCCGTCGATGTAGGACGTGTTATAGCTGATGGATGAAATCGTCCCGGTCGTGCAGGACGGATAGCTGCCATCCGGGGCCCCGACCGCGAGGAGCAGGTCCCCACGCTGCAGGCGGCCTGCATTGCCGATGGTGATCGTCCGGAGCTCATGCCGGTCCTTCGCGCTGAGCGTGTGCTGGGCGATGGAAACCACCGCGATCCCATCCGCCTGGTCCTGTGCCTTCAGCTGTGCTTCATAGGAGGCGCCGTTCACACTCACCGTGATCGCATCGTTCTCCTTTATGATGTCCGCAGAGGTGAGCACCAGAAGCTCGTCCCCGGTGCGTGCGATCAGGATGCCGGCGGCCTGTCTGCCGGACTCCACCTCCATGCCGAACATGTCGGTGCGGGTCACGCGGCTCTCGACCTCGACGAGGCTCTGCTCCGCCTGCTGCGCGACATGCTTGAGCGCTGCGTTCAGCTTCTCGTAATCCGCCACCGTGTACGCATAGTCTGCGAGCTCCTGCCGCACGATCTCCTCGACCGGGCTCGTCTCCGGCGGAGCACTCGTTTCCGCTGCCTGTGCCACTTCTGCGGCGGACTGTCCGGCTTCCCCGGATCCAGCTGCTGTGGTCTCCGCTATGGATGAAGCACTGCCTCCGGCTGTACTCTCCTCCGGAAGTGCGGCACCGCCCTCCGAAGCGGTCACTTCCGTTTCCAGGACGACGGCCTCACTCTCCATCGGATGCAGGCGCTCCCGGATCGCCGGCTCCAGGCCACCGAAGACAGCGGCACTGACGGAGCCAAACAGAAGTGCGGAAATCAGCACACGTGCATAGTGCCGCGTGCGCTTCTTCCAGTCCTCCTTCCGACCTACGATATTCTCTTTGATAAAGTCTTTTTCTGCCATAGCACAATTATAACCATGAAGATATTTTCACGCAAGAAATTTGCCTTCATGTGCTATACTGATAGGCATGAATGAAAAAGTATTACACACACTCGAATTTAATAAGATTAAGGATCGCCTGATGGACTGTGCGAGCTCCCAGGAGGGACGTAAGCTGGTGCAGGCACTGCTGCCATCGACGGATCTCGCAGAGATCGATCGAAACCTCGCGGAAACCGACGCGGCCATGCTCCGCATCGGTCTCTATGGCACGCTTTCCTTTTCCGGCGTGAAGGATGTCCGCGACAGCCTGAAGCGGCTCGAAATCGCGGCTTCTCTGTCCGCGGCAGAGCTGCTCTCCATCAGCGGCGTGCTGACCGTCGCCGGTCGTGCGAAGGCCTATGCCCGCGACAGCGAGAAGGCACCGGAGGCACCGAAGCAGCTGCCTCGGGCGGTGCGTTTAAACGCCCACTACACGAAGAATCAGCCGGATCCGGAGAAGCTCCGGGAGGAAACGGCAGACGACGCACTGTCGCCGTACTTCCGTGACATCGAACCGCTCTCTCCGGTCAATAAGGAGATCGTCCGCTGCATCCTCTCGGAGGATGAGATCGCCGACGATGCGAGTGCCGGTCTCTTCAGCGTACGTAAAAAAAAGCATGCGCTGGAGGAGCGCATCCACACGACGCTGAACGGGATTCTGAACGGCAGCCGTGCCCTGCTGCAGGACGCGGTCATCACCATGCGCGATGGTCGCTACTGTCTCCCGGTGAAGGCGGAGTATAAGTCGAGCTTCCCGGGCATGGTCCACGACCAGAGTGCGACGGGATCGACGCTCTTCATCGAGCCGATGAGCATCGTCAAGCTGAATAATGACATCCGTGAGCTCGAGGCCGACGAAAAGAAGGAGATCGAGAAGGTCCTGGATACCCTGTCCGGCTCCCTGATGCCATACACTGAACAGATTCGACAGGATATCGAGATCCTCGCGCACCTCGACTTCGTCTTCGCGAAGGCGAAGCTGGCGACCTCCATGCGGGCCACCCGTCCGGTGCTGAATGATCACTACTACATCAATATCCTGCAGGGCCGGCATCCGCTGATCGACCCGAAGAAGGTCGTACCGATCACGGTATATCTCGGCAAGGAATTCGATCTTCTCGTCATCACGGGACCGAACACCGGTGGTAAGACCGTGTGCCTGAAGACCATCGGTCTCTTCCAGCTGATGGGCCAGTCCGGTCTCTTCATCCCGGCCGCCGAAGGCTCGGAGCTCGGTGTGTTCGAGGAGATCTTCGCCGACATCGGTGACGAGCAGTCCATCGAGCAGAATCTGTCGACCTTCTCCGCGCACATGACGAACACCGTCCGTATCCTGAGCGAGGCCGACAGCCACAGTCTCTGTCTCTTCGATGAGCTCGGTGCCGGTACCGATCCGACCGAGGGTGCGGCGCTCGCGATGGCGATTCTCAACTTCCTTCATAATATGAAGACACGGACCGTCGCGACCACCCACTACGCAGAGATCAAGGTCTATGCGCTCTCCACCGAGGGCGTCGAGAACGCGAGCTGCGAGTTCGACGTGAATACCCTGAGCCCGACCTATCGTCTGCTGATCGGTGTGCCTGGTAAGTCCAATGCATTCGCCATCTCACAGAAGCTGGGCCTGCCATCCTACATCATCGACGATGCGAAGAGCCGCCTCGAGAACGAGGATGTCAAGTTCGAGGATGTCATCGCGAGTCTCGAGGAGAGCCGCGTAACCGTCGAGCGTGAGCGCGAGGAGATCGCGCGCTATAAGGCGGAGATCGAGGAGTACAAGCGCCGTGCACGGGAGAACTCCCGTGGCGTCGAGAAGGGCCGCGACAAGATTCTCCAGAAGGCCCGCGAGGAGGCTGCACAGATCCTGGCGGATGCCAAGGAAACGGCGGACACCATCGTGAAGGAGCTCCGGAAGCAGGAGCAGAACGGTGCGGCGGTCTTCGAGGCCGACCAGACCCGCTCCACGCTGAATAAGAAGCTGCGGGAGACCCAGGCGAGCCTCTCCGCTGCACAGAAGGTGAAGGGACCGGCTCAGCCGGTATCCGCGAAGAGCCTCCGCATCGGCGACACGGTCCACGTGGCTTCGATGAACCTGAACGCCACGGTATCGACGCTGCCGGATCGAAACGGCAAGCTCTACGTCACCGCCGGCATCATCCGCACCCAGGTATCGGTGCGCGATATCGAGCTCGTGGATACCGGGAAGATATCCGGTCCGGGTCTCGAGCCGATGAAGAAGGGAAAGAAGTCCCACGCCGGCAATATCCGCATGCAGAAGACGATGAGCATCTCTCCGGAGATCAATCTCATCGGCCAGACCACTGCGGAGGCGATCCCGGAGCTGCAGAAGTACCTCGACGACGCCTACCTCGCGCATCTGCCACAGGTCCGTGTCGTTCACGGACGCGGTACCGGCGTGCTCCGAAAGGCGGTGCATGCACAGCTGAAGAAGCTGAAATACGTGGATTCCTTCCGCCTCGGCGAGTTCGGCGAGGGCCAGGATGGTGTCACGATCGTCATGTTTAAAAAGTAAAGGCGCAGGCCAGCGCTCGTTGCGCGCACGAAGGTCCGGTGAGAAAACACCGGCGGGCGGGTGCCTCCGGCAGCGCCGGAAGCATTGGCCGAAGAACGAGGAGGAAAGCCGGATGGCGGAGAAACAGAAAATTCTGATCGTGGATGATGACGCTTCGATCTCGGAGCTCATCTCCCTCTATCTCGAAAAGGAGATGTTTGATACGCGCTGCGCCGCGGATGGCGAGGAGGCGCTGCAGATCTTTCCGGAATACCAGCCGAATCTCGTGATTCTGGATCTGATGCTGCCGGGCATCGATGGCTACGAGGTCTGCCGGCGGCTCCGGGCGAGCTCGCAGGTGCCGGTCATCATGCTGTCGGCGAAGGGCGAGACCTTCGACAAGGTGCTCGGGCTCGAGCTCGGCGCGGACGACTACATGGTGAAGCCGTTTGAGTCGAAGGAGCTCGTGGCGCGGGTGAAGGCGGTGCTTCGTCGCTACCAGCAGGCTCAGGCGCAGGTCAATGCTGCCGTCGATGCCGCACTCTCCGCCCAGCAGGCGAAGGCAGGCGCAGGGCTCGCGATGACTGGTACTGTGGGCTTCGCGAAAAACAGCGGGGTCGGCGCGGCTTCACCACAGGCACGGATGGGCGCGGGCTTCCTCGATACGACGGGGCTTCCGGCGGCGGATGCGGATGGCAATATCACCTTCCGGGCGTATGCCGAGGGCGACAGCGGCTCCGGCGAGCTGTACACCTACAACGGGCAGACCGGACAGCTGCATCGTGGTGGTACGGACGCGCGGGCGCATGCAGCGGATATGCTCGATGCTTACCGGAACGGTGACTACATCGAGTACAAGGATCTCATCGTCAATAAGTCGAATTACGCGGTCTACTACAGTGGTCATGTCGTGGAGATGCCGCCGAAGGAGCTCGAGCTTCTCTACTTCCTGGCATCCTCACCGAATCAGGTCTTCACGCGTGAGCAGCTCCTCGATCACATCTGGGGCTATGAGTTCGCCGGGGATTCCCGGACGGTCGATGTGCACATCAAGCGGCTGCGTGAGAAGCTGCCGGGGAATCCGGACTGGGAGATCTCCACGGTCTGGGGTATCGGCTACAAGTTCAGAGTGATGTAACAGAGAGATCATAAAGAGAACCCCGGAGGTCCGGCGACAGATGTACAGTGCATCTGCCGCCGGACCTCCGGGGTTCTCTTTCATCTTATGACTCAGGCACATCGTAGCTGGCCTGTGGGAGTGTGAAGGTGAACTCGGTGCCGACGCCTTCGGTGGAGACGCAGTCGATGTTCTCGCCGTGCGCGGTGATGATGGACTTCACGATGCTGAGGCCGAGGCCGGTGCCGTGCTTGTCCTTGCCGCGGGACTGATCCGCCTTATAGAAGCGGTCCCAGATCTTCGCAAGGTCGCGCTTCGGGATCCCGATGCCGGTGTCCTTGATGGAGACAAAGACCTTCTGGCCGCGGATGCCGGTGCGGATCGCGATCGAGGATTTCGGATTACTGAACTTCAGCGCGTTGTCGATCAGATTATAGAGCACCTGCTGGATCTTACTGTAATCCGCGTAGACCATCTCTTTTTTCTCGGCGAAGGTCAGCTCGAAGACGAGCTCCTTCTTCTGACAGGTCATCTCAAAGCTCGCGCAGACGTCACGGATGACGCGGTTCACGTCGAAGTTCGTCCGGCTGAGGAAGCCCTTCTTATCCAGGGTGCCCAGACTCAGCATTGACTGCGTCAGCTTCGTAAGGCGCTCCGTCTCGGAGATGAGCCGCATGAGGTACTTCGGTTCCAGCTCCTTCGGAATCGTGCCGTCGAGGATGGCCTCGAGGTAGCCCTTGATGGAGGTCAGCGGGGAGCGGAAGTCGTGGCTCACGTTCGCGATGAACTGCTTCTGATAGTCGTCGGACTTCGAGATCTCATCCGACATGAAGTTCAGGGTCTCCGCGAGGTAGCCCATCTCATCCTCCGAGTTCGTCGTGATCTTATAGTGATAGTCACCGGCGGCATACTTCGTGGCTCCCTCCGTGATTCTCTTCAGCGGACGGTAGACGATGACGTAGAAGACGGCCATGATCAGCAGCGACAGGAGGAAGATGATGAGCGCCGTGAGGTAGACGATGTTCAGGATGTCGTTCTGTGACGCGACGATGTTTTCGACCGGCTCATGGATGAGGACATAGCCGCCGGTCGTGTAGCCACGGGTCACCGGGGCCATGACCGAGAGGACATCGTCCGGATACAGCTCATGATAGCGGCCGAGCTTATAGCGCATGCCGGTCATCGTGCTGTCGAAATCCGAAATCTCGATGTTCTTATGCGCGTCCTCCGCGGTGTCGCTCAGCACCTTTCCGTTCCGGTCCACGATCCAGATGTCGACATCGAGGAAGGTGGAGACCGCCTTCATCTGCTGACTCACCGTGTCGGTACTCAGATTCAGGTTTCCCGTCTCGGAATAGGTCGAGGAGATCAGGGTCGCCTCACTGTAGAGACTGTTCGCCCGCTCCCGGATCAGGTAGCGGTAGGTGAGTTCGGAGGACAGGATCGCCACGACCATGAAGCCCAGCACACCGAAGACGATATACGCCACGATAAATTTTACAAACAGGGATCGTTTCATACGCTTTCTCAGGTTAGAAAAGGGGGCCGGCCCGCCTCACGGGGACCTTAAGGATTTTGTAAGGGGGTCTGACCCCATTACGAAATTCTTAAGATGCGCGCAAGGGGGCCCGCCCCATCTGTATCACTTCGTCAGAACCAGCTTCGCACTGCCGTAGATACCGGCGTCGTTACCGAGGGTAGCGAGCACGATGTCTGCCTTCTTCGTGAGGATCGGCGTGTAGTCTGCATAGTGCTTCTTCACGAGGTCGATCAGGTACTGACCGGCTCTGGAAACACCGCCGCCGATGACATAGATCTCAGGATCAGCCACCATGGAAATCGTGGCGAGCGCGCGGCCGAGGTAATACATGCTGGTGTCGATGGTCTTCACCGCGAGCGGATCACCGGCCTTCGCACAGTCGCAGACATCACGGGCGCTCAGTGCATCGCCGAAATCACGCATCGTAGACGCTTCGTCGCTCGCCGCGAGATTACGCTTCGCCTCACGGACGATGCCGGTTGCACTGGCCACCTGCTCGAGACAGCCATGGCCGCCGCAGTTGCAGGCCTCCTGCTCACCGTCACGCACCTGGATATGGCCGATCTCTGCGCCGGCGCCATGAACACCTGCGATGATCTGGCCGTCGATGATGAGTCCGCCACCGACACCGGTGCCGAGGGTCACCATCACGAGATTTGCGTGGCCCTTACCGCCACCCTGCCACATCTCGCCGAGGGCGGCAACATTGGCATCGTTTCCGACGGCACAGCGGATCTTTCCGCCCATGAGCTCCTGCATCTCCTTCGCCGGCCAGTGATCATGCCAGCCGAGGTTGACGCAGACGTGCACATAACCGTTCGGCTCGACCGGACCCGGCACACCGATGCCGATACCCTCGATGTCCGTAAGCTCGATACCCTTCTCCTCGAGGCGCTTCTTCAGCGCATCCGCGACATCCGGAAGGATATACTTTCCGGCTTCTTCCTTACGGGTCGGCACCTCCCACTTATCCATCAGAACACCGGTGAGCGTGAAGATACCGCACTTCACCGTCGTTCCGCCTACATCAACGCCTACACAATACTGATTCATATGAGCCCCCTCCTGCTACTTCAGCTTTACAGATTCCATCGCACCCGCACTTCCGATGAGCAGATCGAGGCCCAGCGGATTCTTCACTCCACGCGCCACACGCGCTCTGGAGATCGAGGTATCGATGTTGCCGCTGTACTTCAGTGTGCCGCTCATGTCGTAAAGCTGGAGCGTGGTATTATTATAAACCAGGACCCTGTCCTGATCGATATCAAAGTTCGTATAGTTCAGCTGGAACGGCGTCGAGAACACCGTCTGGCCGTTCAGCCGGTATACGGTCAGCGTGTACGGATCCGCGGAGGTCTCCGAATCGCTGTTGTCCGTGATGACGCCAATGTAGTCGTCCGCATAGGTAATCGCCTGGATCGTCTGCTCGATCTCGACCTTCTGGCTGAGCTCCGGACTCGTCAACACCTTCGTACTGAAGAACGCGATGCCGCCATCATAGAAGGCCTGCGCATGCGTATCATCCGAGAAATGCACCCGGCCGGCGAGATGTCCGCTGAAATCATCCGTGAATCCGCCCACGACGCGGTTACTGCCGGCGTTCTGGCCGATCTCACTCAGGTTATAGAAGATCACCTTATTCTGGATTGTTCCGTTCTCGATGGAGGCGAAGGACGCGATCAGCTCCGTGCCATCCGGCGATACCGCGATATCCACCGGATATCCGTCGCCGTCGAGCACCGACTTGATGGAAATATCCAGCGCTGCACCCTCCTTCGAGAAGACGGTGATGTAGCTCGCCTTCGAATCCTCGAGAAGCGCATAGGTGACACCGGTGCCGGCCACCGAAATCTTCGTGATCGGCAGATTCGTCTCCGCCTGTCCGGTGGTCCCGGTCTTATTCATGATGTAGATCGCGGTCTTGCCCTGATCGGCGATCGCGCAGTAGTCTCCGCTGATGGACACATACGGACTGTTCATCTCGTAGGACTGATTCCAGATGGTTTTCCCGGACGAATCGATGTAGGTCGCACCATCCCGGGTCACCTTCAGGAAGCCGTCGCCGAAGATCTCATAGTCCTCATAGTCCGACTCGCTCACGCCGTTCTCAGCGGTGAAGCTGTTCCGCCAGTTCTGCGAAAAGCCCGTATACGGTCGCTTCATCATGTAGATCGCACCCGCCACGAGCGCGCCGAGCACCAGCACCACGGCGAGAAAAACGAGGAGGCGGCGACGACGCTGCCTCCGCTTCCCCTGCTCCTGTGCCTGCTCCGCCTCCTGCTGCTGCAGCAGGTCCTTCGTATCGACGACGCGACGACGCAGCTCCTGTTTTCGATTTTCTCTCTCAATATCTGCCATGTTTTTAATATAAGCTGTGAGGATATACGCCCTGATCTACGAGCTCCTGTAAGGACTGCTGCACGGCTTCCTTATCCTCTGCGTAGGTCACGCCGAACCAGCGGTCATGATCCTTCAGTACCTTCACCGTCGCCTTGCCTGCGAGCATCAGCTTCGAAAGCTCTGCCGGAAGGAGGTACTCACTCTTCATCTCCTGACCGTGCTCGTCGAGCCATGCCGGGAAGTTCTCGATGAGGACATCCAGGTACTTTTCCGGAAGACCGAACATGTTCATGGAGACGATCGCATCGCCATCGACCTCGACCGGATTTCCATCGCCGTCCTTGCCCATGAGCTTGCCATCCGCCTGCTTCGCGATGTCGTAGGTCTCGTCGATCTCATGGAGATAGCCGCCCTCACCCATCACGCAGACACCACGGTTGACGGTGCCGTGATCCGAGAGGGTGTTGCCCACGATGTAGCCGGCCATGCACATATCGAAGGCCGGTGCATTCTCATCCATGGTATTCACGAGGTAATCATGGATCAGCTTAAAGCCCTCGCGGCCGTAGAAGTCGTCCGCGTTGATGACCGCGAACGGGCAGTCGATGAGATCCCGCACCTGGATCAGTGCATGGGCGGTACCCCATGGCTTCTTTCTGCCCTCCGGCACGCTGTAGCCCTCCGGCAGCTTATCGATCTCCTGGAAGGCATATTTGCACTTCGCAATCTTCTCGACACGGTCGCCGATGATCTCACGGAAATCCTTCTCGATATCCTTACGGATGATAAACACGATCTCGTCAAATCCGGCTTCCAGTGCATCGTGGATGGAATAATCCATGATGATCTCCCCACTCGGTCCCAGCTTCGCCAGCTGCTTGATACCGCCGCCGAAACGGGATCCCAGACCTGCCGCCATAATTACCAGTGCCGTTTTTTTCATTTTACTTTACTTCCTCTCTCGTCCGCAGAATGCGGGCAATCTCATATCCTATGCTTATGTATGTTTCTACTGAACTGCGTCTCCCCATCATCCCGACATCGGCAGGTCAGAGAAGTGCATATTCATATGTCAGTAGCCGAGCCATGCGCCGTCTGCGCCGACGTGGAGCCCATCCGGGGTGGTCGTGTTCGTCAGCATTGCCCCGAAGGTGCCGTCGTGCAGCTGGTTGAAGTAGTAGAACTTATCGTTGATCTTCCACCAGCCGTGGAGCATCGC
>CAKQPT010000028.1 GCA_934270345.1 uncultured Oribacterium sp.
GTACTGACCGCCTTCGGCCTCACGAACATGTGGATCGCCGTCTTCGGAGACGTCGGCGTCGCCGTCCTCTGCATCCTTAACTCGATGCGACTGCTGACCATCAAGCGGACGATCTAAGAAAACAGAAGATCATACGAAAAACAGCTGGAGACACATGGCGGTGTCCCCGGCTGTTTTGTATATGTGGATGGAATGGTACTCCGTGTAAAGATATTAAGATTTGAGTAGCGCTTTATGCATTGAACTGAAAAGCTGGAAACGGTAAAATCGAAAGAGATATTCGTAGAAAAGGAGATGATTATATGCTGTTCAGTATTCTGTTTATGATATTGATGATGGTTCTTATGTTTAAGATTACGGTGTTTACCTTTAAGGTGGTAGGAAAGGTGATGGGATGGGTGCTCGGCATCGTGGGATGGCTGATCCTTGCCGTGCTTGCCGTTACGGTGTTCGGGCTGACGATCATCGCGCTTCCGATTATTCTCGTCGTCGGACTGTTCTCGATTATTATGGCGATCGCATCCTGACGTTTTGAAATCCCTACATATGAACTTGCTACAAAAGGGTTTTCCGGAGGAAAAGACATGGAAGCAGCCTTTTCGGGGAAACTGCCCCCGATATATAAGCGTAATGGTAGAGAATGCTATTTGGATCCTATCCGAAAAAAACTGATTTATATTACGCCGGAAGAAACGGTACGGCAGAGAGTGATTCTGTACTTGACGGATATGCTGCATGTTCCGATGCAGGAAATCATTTCGGAGCAGCACTTATCGCACTATGGCATCATGAGCAAAAAGAGGGCGGATATCGTCATTCACGCGCTGGATGCAGATCAGCAGTCGGTACCGATCGCAGTGATTGAGTGCAAGGCACCCAACGTGTATCTGGACATGAAAGCGAAGGAGCAGATGTTTGAATACTGTGATCTGATGGGCGCTACGTATGCCGTGCTTACGAATGGCATCGATCAATACTGCTTCAGGTATGATGCGGAAAAGGATGAATACATAAGCCTGACGGAATTACCGGATTATAAGGGAATGCTATCAGATCAATATGAAGAATGGGATCTCGGAGAGCTTCCGCCACGAATTCCATTCAACCGGCTGGAGTCCTACCTGAAAGAAGATTTTTCTGATAGAGAAGACGATGATTACGGGGATGGTATCAGCAAATTAACGCCACTAAGTCTTGCCGTTCCGATATTTAATCTATGGGAAGGACTGCTTGATACACGCGTCAAGATGCCGACCGGAAAATATGGCCTGTTTGAATTGATTGAAGATTACGGCGTGCGAATGTTATCGTACGGCAATGCTGCTGGCGGTAAGTTCTTTGGCCCTTATCGTTCGTTCCTTGTGAAGGTCAATGAGAATACAGAATTCTTCTCCATCGGCGTTACAACATATTGTAAAAGCACAAGCCCGGATAAAGTGAAAACCTGCATCGTGGTTGCTCATGATGATGAAAAAGAAGCGCATCATGCGCTGCAGCTAGTTGTCGAAGAAAATGTGGCCATCACTGGTGATAAAGTGAGTTTTTATCATAGTGGGAAAATTGCGGTCGGAAGACAGGGAAGCGGTAAAATCGATGAACTCAGAATGTTTGTCGAAGATTGGTATCCGCGAATCATCAGTGGAAAACGTTTTTTTCTCGGAAGTATCATAAATGATCGGCTGTGGCGTCTGGATGATCCGGATGTCATTGAGCTTATAGAAAATTTGATTTCATATTCAATCGTTCGTGATGAATATAGAGAATATGTGAAGGCGAAGCGGAATTGAACATTATGGCGATCGCATCATGAGATGCGATCGTCTGTCTTTTCGAAGCGGTAGTGCTGCCGGATATCCGGATACTTTTCATGATCAACTTCTTCCGTGAACATATCGTACGGGCGGGCGAAGAGGCCCATGTCGTCATAGAGGGCCTGGTAGATCATGAGCGCTTCGCGGGTTTCGGAGTGTGTGGCGACACCGATGATGCGATACAGATAGCGGGTTTTGTTCTCCGGTTTCGTCAGATCAAGCGTCTCTCGTTTGAAGTGCCGGACGAGATCACCGGCTTGAAATGTTCTCAAATTCTCCATGGTTCTTATCCTCCATCTTCATCAAAAATACGGCTTCTGCATAGCTTATAGTATGATAGCAGACCAGGCCACTCAGATACAGAATGCGGCATAGAGCGGAACGATCTTCAGATTATTTTCCATGCCGAAGTTTTTCGCAGAAAGCTTGATGGCATACGCGGGCTTGTAGCTGTCCATGTAAATCCGCAGGCTTTTCGCTCTGGTGTTGTCGGCAGATTTGACTTCGATCGGAATGAGCTGACCTTCGCGCTGAATCACAAAATCGATTTCAGCGCCACGCTCGGATGTCCAGTAGTAGCTGCGGTATCCGTTGATGGTGAGCTGAACATGAACATAGTTTTCTGTCATACCGCCCTTGAAATCGTTGATTTCTTCCACCATATAGAGGACATCATCGGCGGCGACATCCTTTTTCGCGCAGAGAAGTCCCAGATCAGATACATAGATTTTGAACGCATCGATATCCCTGTAGTTGTCGAGTGGCTTTTTGATCTGCTCAACCCGGTAGACCTGCGACACGATACCGGACAGGCAGAGCCATTCGATCGCGTTCTCAAATTCGGAAGCCCGGGCCCCCTTCTTCAGCAGCTTATACTGAAAGCGGGTATTCGTTTTTGAGAGCTGCACCGTGATATTGTCGTAGGCCAGCCTCGTTTTTTTGATTTCATTCAGGGTATTATACTTGCTCATATCATTCAGATAGCTGGCAAGGATGGTATCCTGTGTATGCCGGACCAGAATATAATTTTTCGTGTTCACGAACTGCATCACGCACTCTGGCATGCCGCCGACGACCAGATACTGACGATAGAGCTGCATGGCTGCTTCGTGTAATGCAGACGGCAGCGGAGTATCGGTCTGAAAGCTCTGCCGGATTTTCTCCACCAGTGCCTTTTCGCCGAGCGCCAGCATGAATTCTTCCATATCCATCGGATAGAGCGTTTTCATATCGACCTTTCCGACAGGAAAAGAGAATTTCGAGCGGTTCACTGCGACACCGAGCAGACTGCCGGCGACGATGATGTGATAATCCGGGGCGCCCTCGCAGAAATACTTGAGAGAGGTCAATGCTCTTTCACAGAGCTGCACCTCATCAAATACGATCAGCGTTTTTTCCTTTACGATGGTCTGATCAGCGATACGGGAGAGGATGGGAATCAGATAATCCGGGCTGATGTCTTCATCGAAGGTCTCACTCAGTTTCGGGTTCGTCTCAAAGTTAAAGTAAGCCACATTCTCATAATGCGTACGTCCGAACTCGAGAATAGAATAGGTTTTTCCGACCTGCCTCGCTCCTTGTAAAATCAGAGGTTTGCGATGGCTGCTTTCTTTCCAGGATTCCAGAAAGTCAAAGATTTTTCTATACATGATCGGTCCTCCTTCACTGTGATACATCCAGTATAACAGATGTTTGCGTAGAATAGTGTAAAAATACGGAAAAAGTTCGCGTAAAAATGCGCGAAAAAATAGCAAAAAATTACACTAAACGACACGAATGCTAAATAACTGTTTTTTGAGCCAGGGTTTGTATAATGTCGAAAAAAATTAACTGGATTTACAAATTCTTTCTTGTTGCCAATAAAAAATAATAGAAACAACGTAGTTTTTACTGATTTTCATGAAAAACTATCGACTACAGCAAAGTTTTTCTGCTTGGGGAGTAAAAACTGTCGGCCACAGCAAAGTTTTTTCGGTTGGGAAGTAAAAACGATCGACCACGGCAAAGCTTTTTTGTTGCACTGATATTACCTGTGTCTATAGCAGGTGAGAGCTTTTCCGTAATAGAACCCGCCCTGCTTCCGTGATAGTCTAAATGGGTATTTTGATCATGAAACAGGGACGGTTTTATCTATGTGTGAATTTCGATATGCGTGGAAGCGGGCACTGCCGATTCTTCTCACGTATTTTTTTCTGGCGGCGGGCTTCGGCATCATGCTGCAGCAGGCGGGGCTCGGCGCGGGCTGGGCAGCCTTCGCCAGTATCTTTATCTACAGTGGTGCGTTTCAGTATGTGGTGGTGTCGTTTCTGACCGCAGGCACCTCGCTTGTTACGGTAGCGCTGACGGCGCTGATCATGGATTCCCGTCAGTTTTTCTACGGCTTCAGCTTCCTCGAGGACTTCCGGAAGGGCGGCTGGAAGTACCCGTATCTCGTGTGGAGTCTCACGGATGAGACCTATGCGCTCCTCACCTCGCTCGTGATTTCGGAGGAACTGGACCGTCCGACGGTGGAATTCTGGGTACAGCTTCTGAGCCAGCTCAGCTGGGTGCTCGGTTCCGTTTTCGGTGCCGTGATGGGGGCGGCCATCCCCTTTGATTTCGAAGGCATTGACTTCCTGATGACGGCGCTCTTCGTCACCATCGTGATCGACCAGTGGAAGCGAAGCACGAACCACTTTCCGGCGGTGCTTGGCTTCGGAAGCTCCATCGTGTTCCTGCTCCTCGTTGGTGCCGCGAATTTCATGCTGCCGACGCTTGTCTTCACGACCGTGATTCTGACTGTAAGCTCCCGTTGGAAAGCGGACGCAGCGGAAACGGGTGCCGGGGAGCGGAGAATTGCCTGGATGTGATACCTCCGGCACCTGCGGGCAGGGCATCGCATCATAATGCCGCTCGCCCAGGAAGCGAAGGAGGCCATCGATGATCCATCTTAGTACGATGCAGATTTTTTTCATGATTTTCATCCCGGGGCTCATCACGCAAATCCTTCGGGCGTTGCCGTTTGTGGTCTTCGGCCGCCGCGCGATTTCGCCGACGATCCGCACACTCGGCGCGACCCTGCCCTTCGCCATCATGGCGGTGCTGGTTGTTTACTGCCTGAAATCGATTCCAACCGGCAGCCTGAAGGAGAACCTCGAGCTTCTCGCCGCGGTCCTGCTGGTCGCCGGACTTCACCTCACAAAAAAGAACACGGTCCTCTCAATCAGCGTCGGAACCGTGTTCTATATGGTGCTGGTGCACCTCGTGTGATATCGGATGCCAATGTCGCTGTCGTCACTTCATCGCTGTCCGCGGTGATCGCCTGCTGGCGACGCATGGTTGTGCAACCACAGCAGCTACGGGATCGGGTGTCAGGATGGCCGATCCTACATCAGGAGCTGCGTGATGAGTTCCATCACGCCGGTGAGGACCATGACGAGGATCGGGTCCCAGTGAAGCTTCCGGAGCATCACGAGGGCGATCAGGAACCAGGCGCACATCCGGACGTCGAAGGTGTTCGGGAGGCCGATGGCCGGGAGGAGAATCAGGAGCCCTGCGGTGAAGATGAGGGCGACGACCGCCGGGCGGAGCGTTTTCAGGACGCCCTGCAGGAGGCTCAGCTTCCGGTACTTCGTGTAGATGATGGCGATGATCGTGACGACGACGCAGCTCGGCAGCACATCCCCGAGGGTCGCCGCGACGGCACCGAGCGGGCCGCCCATCTGGAGGCCGATGAAGGTGGCTGCGTTGATTGCAATCGGGCCCGGGGTCATCTGGGAGATCGTGACGAGATCGGTGAAATCCGCCATACTGATCCAGTGATAGTGGTTGACGACCTCCTCCTGAATCAGCGGCATCGCGGCATAGCCGCCGCCGAAGCTGAAGGCACCGATACGGAGAAAGGCGAGGAAAAGCTGGAGATAGATCATTTCTGCACCTCCTCAGTGGTTGTGTGGTCTGGCAAATCCGATGTATCAGAAGCAGTGGTCGCCGGCGTGGTCGGTGAAGCCATCTGTGCGTGCGGGTCGGCAGCATTGGCGGCAGACGGAGCGGTTGCCGGCGTGTGATGAGTCCGCCATAGAGTCACGGCGACGCCGAGGGCGATGACCGCGAGGATGATCCAGATCGTGGAGACGCCGAGGATGTAGTTCGCGACGAAGGCCGCGAGCATGATCGCGAGGGATGACCACTTTTTATCGGCGAGTACGCCGCTCGCCATGTCCCAGGTGACGGACATGATGACCGCGCTGACGCCACAGCGCATGCCGGACAGCATGTGGTGGATCATGAAATTCGAGCGGAAGGCGGAGTAGAAGAGGGAGATGACGCTGAGCATCAGGAAAGGCGGGATGATGGCGCCGAGCACCGAGAACAGGATGCCGGGGAAGCCGCAGAGCTTGTAGCCCACGACGATGGCACCGTTGACCGCGATCGGGCCCGGTGCGGACTGCGCGATCGCCACGAGATCCAGCATTTCGTCCTCGCTGATCCAGTGGAGATCATCGACGAACTTCTTTTTGAGAAGCGACACTATGACGTAGCCGCCCCCGAAGGTGAAGGCACTGAGATACAGGGTCTCGAAGAAAAGCTTCCGGAGACGCGCGCCGGCGCGCGGGGATATATCGGTAGATTTATTTGTTGATGTACTCACGTCAGGATACCTCGTTTATTCTCTGGGTGATTTCAGGATGAGCCGTAACAGAGACTGGAAAAGGGGCCTCTGCTGGCAGTATAAGCAGGGATTCGTTATATTTCAACGATCCATAGTATAGCATCAAACGAAATATATTATATTGCATAGATTTCAAAAAATCATATAGGGTTTTAGCGAGCCTGCTTCGAAAATGTATATTATTTTTTCGTATTATTAAAAGTTCATGTTTCTACGAAAAAACACGCATTTTCGAAACTTCTATATATAATGTAAAACGACTTGTTAATTCTGTGTCAAATTAACAATGTTCAAGTTTTTTATCGCATGTTATACTTTTGATAACTGGGCGAATTTATGTATATTTTTTTCAGGAGGAAAATATATGGTTACAAATGATAAGGGTGCGGTTTCCATCAAGCATGCTGTCATGGAGGGTCTCGCGCGCGAGCTCTGGGAGCATGATGAAATCACACCGGATGCAGAGAATCAGCTGATTATGTCGATTTCTCCGGGACCTCACGCAACATGGCGCTGCTGTGTATACAAGGAGCGTGAGATTCTGAGATGGAGAATCCGTCTTTCCGAGAACCTGGATGCGAGTCCATATGCGACGGAGCCGAATCCGAATGTCGTACAGGTCATCGATCCGGCCTGCGAGGAGTGCCCTCTGTCCACTTATTCTGTAACCGATAACTGTCGTCTCTGCCTCGGTAAGGCATGCCAGAACAGCTGCCGCTTCGGTGCAATCACCATGACCGAGTCGAGAGCGCACATTGACCCGAACAAGTGCAAGGAGTGTGGTATGTGTGCGAACGCGTGTCCGTATGGCGCTATCGCGCATCTGGAGCGTCCGTGCCGTAAGCCATGTCCGGTCAATGCCATCAGCTACGACGAGAACGGCATCTGTAAGATCGACGACAAGAAGTGCATCCGCTGTGGTCAGTGTATCCACAGCTGTCCGTTCGGCGCGATCGCATCGAAGATCGACGTGCTCGATGTCATCCGTGACATCAAGGCCGGCAAGGAAGTCTTCGCGATGTGTGCACCGGCGATCGAGGGTCAGTTCGGTAAGGACATCACCATGGGCTCCATCCGTGAGGCGCTGAAGGAAGTCGGCTTCACCGATATGGTCGAGGTCGGTCTCGGCGGTGATATGACCGCTGCATACGAGGCAGAGGAGTGGTCCGAGGCACGTAAGGAAGGTAAGAAGATGACGACCTCCTGCTGTCCGGCATTCATCAACATGCTGCGTATGCATTTCCCGGAGCAGTTTAAGGAGAACATGTCGGAGACCGTTTCCCCGATGTGTGCGATTTCCAGATACCTGAAGGCGACCCACCCGGGCTGCAAGACCGTATTTATCGGACCGTGCATCGCGAAGAAGTCCGAGTCCCACGAGATGGGCATCGAGGGCAATGCTGACTACGTTCTCACATTTGGCGAGATGACCACGATGATGGCCTCGAAGAATGTAGAGATGAAGCCGGTGGTTGACCCGTATCAGGAGTCTTCCATCTGGGGCAAGAGCTTCGCAACATCCGGCGGCGTTGCAAACGCGGTTATGGAGGTAATGCGTGAGCGTAACGAGGATACGACCGGTATCAAGCTGCGTGCAGCAGCCGGCGGCAAGGAGTGCACCACTGCGCTGACACTGCTCAAGCTCGGCAAGCTCCCGGAGGATTTCATCGAGGGTATGGTCTGCGATGGCGGCTGCGTCGGTGGCCCGAGTAAGCACAAGACCGAGATCGAGCTCCGGAAGTCCCGTCAGGATCTGCTGAACCAGGCCGATGATCGTAAGATCCTCGACAACCTCGAGAAGTATCCGATGGATAAGTTCTCCATGATGCGTGGACATATGGCTCCGCCACACAGCGAGACGAAGTAATAATGAAAAAAACCGGAGGGCGAGCAGATAATGCTCGCTCTCCGGTTTTTAGATACAAGGAGACGATGCCATCAAATGCGCCTACGGCGCGGGCATCGTCGTTTGATTTTGCCGACTTCGTGGCAAAACGGCCTCGCCGCCCGGGGGCATCCATGCGCCTCTCCGCGCTTCGCGCGGCCCTCTCATGAATATTTAATGCCGCGGACGATGTGCGCCGAGGCCGACGACGGTTTCCGTCTGGTTGATGAGATCGACGACCTTCTCGATGCTGAGTTTGCCGTCCTTCAGCTCGAGGACCATCGCACCGCAGTTCGGGACGATGCCGCCGTCCCAGTAATCCGCGTCGCTCAGATTGCGAACGATGCTCTCGATGCCGCGGAGGATACCGCCATGGCAGGTCACCATCACACGCTCATACTTATCCTCGTTCGGGTAGATACAGGTATCGAGGAAATGCTCGATACGGTCCTTCACCTCGCGGATCGACTCGCCGCCCGGCAGTGGTGCCACCGTGTCCGGATACGCGAACCAGCGCTTCAGATGATCGAGAATCTCCTTCTCCGCCTCGGTATGCGGCACATCATCCCGCATCTCGATGCCCTCACCGGTACCGAACGCGATCTCCTGGAGATCGTCGAGTGGTTCAATGCTGAGATCAGGGTGATTCTTCAGGATGATCTCGGCCGTCTTCTTCGCACGCACGAGCGGGCTCGAGAATACACGATCGAAATGCACGTCCTTCAGCGCCTCCGCCGCGATACGCGCACCGGCGAGGCCCACATCATTTAACGGAATATCCTTCCGTCCCTGCAGACGATGCTGCTGATTCCACATCGTTTCACCATGTCTGATCATATATATTTCCATCATCATTTCCTCGCTGTCTGTATGTTCTGGTGCATGATTCGCATGAACTGAAGTATAGCATATTTCGGCTGAAATAAGTAGTCATCAGATCGCTGAAGCGGTTGGATTGTATTTATTTCTGTACAAAATCAGGTAAACAACATGTAAACTGAAAAACAGGCATGTGTAAACGTTTACGACATTTGCGGAAACGTGGTATAAATAAATATTAGAGTATTTAGTATAAACAACCTGGAAAATTCCGCTAAAGACAGCAGAGACATCGTGACGTTTTTTACGATTGGGGCTTGTTAATGGTCGTTTTCCCGTATAAAAACATCAGGATAAATGAATGAAAAATAAACGTAATGGATTCACCCTTGCCGAGCTTCTGATCGTCGTGGCGATCATCGGTGTACTCGTCGCTGTCTCGATCCCGGTCTTCAGCAATCAGCTGGAAAAAAGCCGCGAAGCGACCGACCTCGCAAATGTACGTGCGAAATATGCGGAGGTCATGGCCGAAGCCACGACTGCAACCACAGCCTATCCGATCAGTAAGTCGGTGGATTTGAAACAGAAACAAGACGACTGGCAGGCCTATGACCCGGTCACCATCGGTGGCATCACTCACTATAAAAGCCAGAACGATACCGAGCACTGGAGCGGCGTTCCAGGTCCAGGTGGAACATGCACCATCAGATATACGTCGGATAAGGGCATCGTATTCGAATGGTCGGGTGGATCGGCAGCAGATACAGTAACGCGCGTGGATCTGGCAATTAGTCCACACACAGCACTAAACAGTACGACTATATTAGACAAACTTAAAGCCAACAATAATAAATGGTTTGAACTCGATTCGACCTGTCCGAATTCGACAATGTTACCAGAGGTAAAGGCAGTTATTGCCAGCAACAGCTTACTGCATTATGGTACATATGGATACTTCGGCAGTCCTTCTAATGACGCAAGCAGATACCTGTTCTGGACATCCGTAGATACAAGTGTGGTCGGCGCAGGTAAAACGATACCGATTATCGTGAGCCGGGCAGATGGCAGTTATTATGTTCACACATCAACGACGGCATCGAGAACAAATATAGGTAAAACGTATGTGACGATTTCAGACCATCTCTGGAGTCAATCGGCTGTTAAAGACGGCGGCTATATTTCGGGTACAAAATATGACACACTCGCAGAAGCGTATGGTGCATATACGGAGCTGGTAGATAAATCCTTCCCGACTTATAAAGACACGCTCCTGAAGTGATTATTGAAATGATATAAGAAAGCTGTGCGGATATGAAACGAGCTGAAAAAGAAAAACGCGGATTTACCCTGGCAGAGCTCCTGGTGGTCGTCGCCATCATCGGGGTACTTGTGGCCATCTCGATCCCGATCTTCACCACCCAGCTCGAGAAGGCCCGCCGCAGCGTCGACATCTATAACGCCCGCGCCGTGGAATCCGTCCTCGTCAACGCCATCAACGATGGAAGTGTGCAGCTCCCGGCTGGAGTAGAAGGAGACACATCTGGCATCTGGGTGACGATTAGGCGTGAAGGAAAAGGGTGGCCAAGTGCTTATGGTAGTCCATCAGGAACCGTATTTTATGGTGCCAACGAGAATACTGTGATTAATGGCCAGCGCAAAACATCAGCTTGGAATACAAGCGATACTGAACTCCCAAAGATTGTAAAAGCAGCCGGACTGGATGAGCTGAAAATTAACAGCCGGCGATCGGATAGTAGTAAACCGGATGGCTGGGACTGGATCGTGATTCAGGTTGGATATCGATGGCAGAAGGGACGGGATGAGAAACCAGTTTTATTTACACAAATCTACAGCGGCTTTGCTGGAGGTAATTCTGGCGCGCATGATTATAACCACGACCAAAACTGCATCGGAAAGCTGATCGGTGACTGATTCTAAACAGAATGCATCGTGATTGTTCAGTGGTGAGAACTACGGAGGGGCGACAACAGAAGCCATACGTAGAGGCCGTGTAAAATCAAGCCAGGTTCCCTTAGCGGCACTTAGAGTAATTTTTTCTTAGCACCCTATGCAACGCCGAGTTTTCATGAAGAAAACTCGGTGATTGCAGAGGGCTTAGTGCCGCTTAGGGTCCCTGGCTTAGATTTTACCGGCCTCGAAGTACTGTGCTTCTGTTGTCGCCCCTCCGGGCTTTCATCTGGAACCGCACGATTTACCGGAATTTTACCCGCGTTTCGCCGTTTTTTGCCCTTTTCCGGCTTGTTTCCCGCCCCGATCTTCCTATATAATGAGTAAATGACATTATAGAAACGAAAGGGGGATCGCGATGACGGACATGTATTTTCTCGTGCTTACCGCGATCAATTTATTTGCGCTCGCATTTATGTGCGTACTGGTGAGCCTGAATGATACCTTGAATCCGAAGCAGACCCGCGGCTTCCTGTATACCTTCCTGCTGATTGCATTGATCTCGATCCTGGAGATGATTACGGTGCTGGTGGACGGAGGGCCACACTGGATGCGGCCCATCAACATCCTCTCAAACTACCTCGGCTTCAGCCTGACACCCGCGGTACCGCTCGTCATGGTCTACACGATCGACCAGACCGGACAGATCAGTGAGAGTCTGAAGGTAGCAACTGCGCTGGAAATCGTGTACTTTCTGATCATGACCGTCTCGCTCTTCACGGGCGGACTGGTGTTTACGGTGGATGCGGCCAACCACTACTCGCGCCTGGGCGGCTTTCCGGTCTACATGCTGATGTACTATTCGGGCATTGTTTTCCTGATGTATCATCTCCTCGAGATGGCGCGCTTTTTCCAGAACCGCGGCCGGGAGCTCATCTATGCGCTGGCGCTGTTCCTCGCACTGGGGACGCTCGTGCAGATTCGGCTGCCGGGGATCCACGTGACCTGGCTCTGCGTGACCATGCTGTCGATCCTGTATTACCTCTACTGTAACGAGATGTGGAACCAGCTCGATGGCCTGACGGGACTGCTCAGCCAGAAGAACTACCTGAACCGGACGCTGAACCTGCATGAAGAGGACCGGATGCTGATCGTACTCGACCTCGACGATTTCAAGCATATCAATGATACCTACGGGCATCTCGCGGGTGACCGCTGTCTCCGTGAAATCGCGCAGTGTCTGAAGAAGGCCTACGGCCGCTATGGCAACTGCTACCGCATCGGTGGTGACGAGTTCTGCGTGCTACTCTGGAATCCGGAGAAGGAGGTTTTCTGCCGGGAGAAGTTCTACTGGAATCTGACGAAGCAGCGTGTGAAGACCTCGATCCTGCCGAATGTTTCCTACGGAAGTGCCCTCCTCGATGAGTATGAGAGCATCCGCGACACGAAGGCACGCGCCGACCAGAAGATGTACCAGAATAAGAAGGAACACAAGGCGGAGAAGCACTTCATGTAAAGCAGCAGGTCGCCGGCGTTCGCGGAGCCCGGTGCTTCCGAAAACCCAATCTCCGGCCTGCGCCGGAGCATGTTCATAAAATCGTAAGAAAGCAGCTGATTGACAATCGGCTGCTTTCTTTTTATACTTTAACTGTACTAATACAACTAATACACTTAATTCACTTGAATGACTTGAAAGGGGATAGCGGATATGATTCTCATCGATTACAAGGATCGACGTCCTCTCTATGAGCAGATCGTGGAAAAGCTGTCGGATCTGATGGTCCGTGGCGTGCTCGCGCAGGACAGCCAGCTGCCGTCCGTTCGAAGCCTCGCGACGGAGCTGTCGATCAATCCGAACACGATCCAGCGGGCGTATGCGGAGCTCGAGCGACAGGGCTATATCTACTCGGTGAAGGGCCGTGGCAGCTTCGTGGCGGAAAATCACCAGATTCGTGCGAAGAAGCAGGTCGAAATCTGGCGGGAGCTCGCACTGCTGGTCGAGGACGCGCGGAACGCCGGCATCACGATGGAGGCATTTCAGGCGCAGGTGGCGCAGACTTACAAACAGGATCCGGGCGCGGGAACAGAATCCGGCGCAGGCCAGGGCGAAGATTCAGGAAGCGGCTCGGGCGCAGGATCGCAATCTGAAACAGAAACAGGAGGCAGAAGATGATAAAGGCGGACAATCTGACCAAACGCTTTCAGGGCGTGACCGCAGTGGATCATATCCATGCGGAGATTCAGGATGGCACGGTGTTCGGTCTGATCGGCACGAACGGTGCCGGCAAGAGCACCTTCCTCCGGATGGCGGCAGGAATCCTGAAGCCGGACGAAGGCACGATCACCCTCGATGGGGAGGCGGTCTTCGAGGATATCCGGGTGAAGGCACGCTGCTTCTATATCCCGGACGAACCGTATTTTCTCGGAAACGGCACAGCGGACGATATGAAGACATTTTACCAGGGAATCTACCCGAACTTCGATACGGACCGCTTCGGAAAGCTTCTGAAAAGCTTCGAGCTCGACGGACGCCGGAAGATCCAGACCTTTTCGAAGGGCATGAAGAAGCAGCTCGCGGTGCTGCTCGGCATCTGCGCTGGCACAGATTATCTTTTCTGTGACGAGACCTTCGACGGCCTCGATCCGGTGATGCGGCAGACGGTGAAGAGCCTCTTCGCAAACGACATCGAGGAGCGGAACCTGACACCGGTGATCGCCTCGCACAACCTGCGCGAGCTTGAGGACATCTGCGATCACGTGGGGCTTCTCCACCGCGGCGGCATGCTGCTCTCGAAGGACCTCGACGATATGAAGATGAACATTCATAAGATCCAGTGCGTTCTGCCTGCCGGGCTCGACCGCACGAACCTGCAGGACCTCGACATCATGACGGTCGAGCAGCGCGGAAGCCTGCTGACTCTCACGGTGCGGGGACAGAAGGAGGAGATCCAGGCGCGGATGCAGAGCTATCATCCGGTCTTTTTCGAGATGATCCCGCTCTCCCTGGAGGAAATCTTTATCAGCGAAACGGAGGTGGCCGGTTATGACATCAAAAAGCTTATTTTTTAAATACATGAAGGAAAACACGAAGCAGCGCATCTGGAGCCTGGCGCTCGCCCTGCTCCTGTGCTTCTTCGTTTTCCCGGTGGCGACGGCGCTCAACATCAGCACGATCTTCCGCCCGGAGAACCTGAACAGCAGCGGACTCCCGGCGGAGCTCGCACTGGCGCAGGCGCAGCAGGACTTTACCCGCGAAATGCTGCGGGTCTACTCGATGAAGGGTGGCGCGCTCGCATTCATGCTGACGCTCGCCGCGGTGGTGCTGGCGGCCTCCGGCTTCGCGTACCTGCACTCGAAAAAGAAGACGGATTTCTACCACAGTCTCCCGATCCGGCGCGAGATGCTGTACGCGGTGACCTGCCTCAACGGCTTTCTCTACATGGCCGTCGCCTACATTGGCTTCCTGACGATCGCCGCCGTCATGATCCGCGCGAAAGGCGTGCCGTTCGACTGGGGCAGCCTGTACCTCGCGAGCGTCGAGCACCTGTGCTTCTTCGCCCTCGTGTACATGACCGCAATTATGGCAATGCTGCTGACCGGTAATCTGGTGGTGGGCCTGCTGGGTACCGGCGTGCTTTTCAGCTGGGGCCCGGTGATCTGCATGACGATCTCGGCGTATTTTTCGGAGTATTTCACGACCTTTTACGGCGACGACAGTTTTCTGCTGGCGCTCAGTGAGCGGACCTCCCCGGTTGCCTGGTATGTGGAGGCGTGCATGTCTTCGCAGCCTGGCCGTATGGCGCTGGGCGCGCTGATCATGGCAGCCGTGCTGTTTGTGCTCGGTATGCTCCTCTATCGTCGGCGCCCGTCCGAGGCAGCCGGCCACGCGATGGCCTTCCCGATCACGGAGCCGATTATCCGCTTCCTGATCGTCGTCCCGTCGTCGCTCCTGCTCGGCGCGATGTTCCACTCGATGATGTATGAGGATGGCTGGACCGTGTTCGGCCTCGTCTGCGGACTCCTCCTCGTGAGCTGCATCATCGAAATCATTTACCACTTCGATTTCAGAAGCCTGTTTGCGCATAAGCGGCAGCTCCTCGTGAGCGCGGTCTTCGTCGGCGTCGTCTTCGTGATCTTCCGCTTCGACCTCTTCGGCTACGACCGCTACCTGCCGGCGACGGAGAAGCTCGCGTCCGGCGGTATCTACTGCGACCTCCTCGATCCGGAGGCGACGAGCCAGTACCACTCGACGGTGGAATATACCGAGGGCTGGTATGGCGTGACGTTTGACGCGATGCCGTCCTCGACGCTGGCGGGTCAGATGCAGATCTCGGACGATCAGGGGCTCGAACTCCTCCATACGATCGCAGCACAGGGTGTGCATGATGCGACTGAGGCACGGGACCGCTTTCTGCGGGGCCACGGGCGCTACTATGAGGTCGAGGAGGACGATCCGGCGTTTCATAACGTCACGATCGCATGGCACCTCCGGAACGGTCGGACCGTCTACCGCAGCTATCTGGTCAATGTCTCCGGCGTGAGAACAGCGCTCGAGGCGGTCTATGATCTCGACGCCTACAAGACGGCGATGTATCCGGTACTGTCGCTGACTGCGGACGACGTCGCCGGCATCAACTATAAGGAAGAGGACGAATGCAGCCACGTGAAGCTCGCCGGAGCCGACACGAAGGCGGCGCGCACAGCGGGCGACAGCACGGGTCTCGGGAAGGAAGCCGGCAGCAGCGTGACAGACGCAGCGGGCGATCACATTGGCCCAGGCGGAAGTGCGGACAGCATGAAGGCGGCGCTGCTTGCGGCGTACCAGGAGGAGCTGAAGGCGCTGAGCAGCGAGACCAGAACGCGCGAGATGCCGATTGCGGAGATTCAGTTCAAGACGAACGAGAATCAGGCGCTCATCCAGAAGCTGCGCGACGAAGGTGGCAACTACACGCTCTTCAACCACTATTACTACTACCCGATCTACCCGTCCTTCACGAAGACCATCGCGCTTCTCCGGGCGTGCGGCATCGAGGTCGGCGGGATGGTGACGCCGGAGAAGACCGCGAGCATCACGCTCTCGTATCAGGGCGTCGCAGTTTCAGAAGATGAGATGGCCCCGGCGGATACGGCGCTCGGCAAGCGCCAGAGGAAGTACCTGAGTGACGACCGTCGTGCGATGCTGACCGTGACGGACCCGGAACAGATTCAGGAAATCCTCGCGGCATCCACCTCCTGCTCCGTCACCTCCCTGAACCCGCTCATGGAAACGGACGGCGGCATGGGAATCGACGTGGATATGAAGCAGTCGGATGCGAAGTATGGCGTGAACGTGGATCAGCTGAAGAGCAGCGATGCGGCGGCTGGCACGGATGAAGAGGCGCTCGAGGATGCTGATGCTGACGAGCTGGATGCGTTCGATGACAGTGATATGTTCGATGATGACATGTTTGATGACGATGACGTGTACGATCTGGAAGAAGACGAGGAAGTCGAGGACGAGGATCCTGGCTCCTTCTCGAGAAGATTCTACTACGGACAGATCCCGCAGTTCGTCATGGATGAATTCGGCCTCACGCCGGAAATTATGGAGAAGAATAAAGCGTGATGGCCTGGAAAACTGGCAGAAGAATAGAGTGTTAAAGCTGCCGGAAATCATACAGAAGCATAGAGTGTAAACCTGACAGAAGGGAAGCCCGGCGGGCTTCCCTTTTTACTGGCTTTTCTGGCAGCTATGAAAAAGAGTCATGCCGTGCCTCAGAATTCCGTCTTGTGTTTCGCGCGCGCTCGCAGTATGATGAACGAAACTGAATATACTACTTTAAACCGATGAAGCGGATATAACGTATGCAAAGGAATCTTCAGAGAGCCGGGGATGGTGAAAGCCCGGCGGTAGCACCCGCATGCAAATGGCCCGCCGAGGGCGTGATCAAAGAGCGAGAAGTTTTCATCAGAAAACTTCGACCGATATGGCACAATCTCTGATTGTGTTCCGAAGGAATTGACGAAGGTCCTTCCTTGGGACCGAGTCAACCTATCATATCATACTCGAGTATTTCACGACGTGAGGCATACGTCAGTTGCCATGGATATGTTTGTATCCAGTTAAGCGCACAGGCAGAGAAGAAACGCCGGAAGTCAGAACTTCCTGAAGCCGAGAACCATGAGAATTCCGAAAGCTTCGCCCTTTCTCCTCGCTGTGAATCAAGGTGGCACCGCGACTGAGAAAGTTCAATCGTCCTTGATGAAACGTAGATCGTTTCATCAGGGACTTTTTTATTGCCGCTGAAGTTTATGGGGTCTGACCCCATAAACTCGAGTTTAGAAAAACTTTATGAAAATTCAATGGGGTCAGACCCCATTAAATTTTCGGGAGGCCGGTTAAGAAAGGAGTACATTATGATGATCAGACCATCACTCGAGGAGGTTCGGGCGTATGCGGCGCAGGGCGAGTACCGCCGTGTGACGGTGAGTACGGAGATTCTGTCAGATCTGTATACACCGATGCAGGTGCTGCGGAAGCTGAAGAATGTTTCCGACCACTGCTATCTGCTGGAGTCGGCGGAGGCGCAGGAGAAGTGGGGCCGCTATACCTTCCTGGGCTTCGATCCGACGATGGAGATCACCTGTCTCGACGGGCACATGAAGGTCGGGGCGCTGCCCTTTGACACGAAGGATCCGGGCGCGACGATCCGCCAGATCCTGCAGGAATACCGTTCGCCGCGGCTTCCGTTCCTGCCGACATTTGCCGGTGGTCTCGTCGGCTACTTCTCCTACGATTATCTGAAGTACGCCGAGCCGTCGCTCCGTCTGGACGCCGAGGACACGGAGCATTTCAAGGATGTGGATCTGATGCTCTTTGATAAGGTCATCGCCTTCGACAACCTGAAACAGAAAATTATCCTGATCGTCAGCATTGACCTCGCAGAAGCGGAAAGCGCATACCGGAAGGCCGAGCGGGAGCTCGAGAATCTGATCCGCCTGATCCGGGACGGCGCGGAGAAGGAGGAGCCGGCAGGCGCGCTTCGTTCCGAATTCCGGCCGCTTTTCGACGAGTCGCAGTACTGCGCGATGATCGAGCGGGCGAAGCACCACATCCACGAGGGCGACATCTTCCAGATCGTGCTGTCGAATCGTCTCGAGGCGGACTACGAGGGCAGCCTTCTCAACTGCTACCGCATGCTGCGGACGCTCAATCCGTCGCCGTACATGTTCTACTTTTCGGGCACGGATGTCGAGGTCGCGGGTGCGTCGCCGGAAACCCTCGTGAAGCTCGAGGACGGCGTGCTGCACACCTTCCCGCTCGCGGGGACACGGCCGCGCGGCAAGACACCGGCGGAGGATGCGGCGCTCGAGGCAGAGCTGCTGCAGGATGAGAAGGAGCTCGCGGAGCACAACATGCTGGTGGATCTCGGCCGCAACGACATCGGAAAGATCGCGAAGTTCGGCACGGTGGAGGTCGAGCGCTACCATGAGGTCCTCCATTTTTCACACGTCATGCATATTGGCTCCACGGTACGCGGTGAAATCCGTCCGGATCTGGACGCGCTCAATGCTGTCGACTCGATCCTTCCCGCAGGGACGCTGTCAGGCGCACCGAAGATCCGCGCGTGCCAGCTGATCAACGACCTCGAGAACAACAAGCGCGGCATCTATGGTGGGGCGATCGGCTATATCGACTTCAGCGGAAACCTGGATACCTGCATCGCGATCCGCATCGCATATAAGAAAAACGGTAAGGTCTTCATCCGGAGCGGCGCCGGTATCGTGGCGGATTCGGTGCCGGAGAAGGAGTACCAGGAGTGCATCAATAAAGCGAAGGCCGTGGTGACGGCACTGGAGGAAGCGAATGATTTTACTGATTGATAATTACGACAGTTTTTCTTTTAACCTGTATCAGATGGTGGGCGCGATCGAGCCGGACATCCGGGTGATTCGAAACGATGAGCTGACGGTTGCGGAGATCGAGGCGCTGGCACCGGAGAAGATCATCATCTCACCGGGGCCTGGTCGCCCGGCGGATGCGGGTGTCTGCGAGAAGGTCGTGAAGAAGCTTCGGACGAAGATTCCGATCCTCGGTGTATGTCTCGGCGAGCAGGGCATCTGTGAAGCCTATGGCGCGACGGTCGGCTACGCGAAGGAGCTCATGCACGGCAAGCAGTCGCTCACGAAGATCGACACGACGAGCCGCATCTTCGCAGGACTCCCGGAAAAGGTGCTCGTCGCGCGGTATCACTCGCTGGCCGCGGAAGCCGACACGATTCCGGAAAGCCTGAAGATCATCGCGCAGACAGAAGACGGCGAGGTCATGGCCGTCGAGGACATCGACTACCCGGTCTTCGGCCTGCAGTTCCACCCGGAATCCATCATGACCCCGGACGGCGCGCAGATGCTCCGGAATTTCATCGAGTTGTAGGCACGTTTCCTGTGTTTTTGACATGTCATGCCTGATTTTGGGACTTTATAAACAAAATGTCCTTGATGAAACTCTTTGCGTTCCATCAAGGACATTTTGATACATATAATCTACGCTTCAACTTTTACAAACGGATATTCTTCTGTCAAATTTCTGTTTCTTTCCATCATGCTCAGAATACGACTGGATGAACCAGCCGGATGATTCACGCCAGCTTCCCAGGATTCTACAGTCTTAACCGAAACCCCCAGGTATTCTGCAAAAAGCTTTTGGGACATCCCTGTTTCGTGCCGAATCGCCTTTACCTCCTGAGCTGTATAACTTTTCACCGGTGTAATCATCACCGTACGGCGGGGAAGCGTTTTGATTTTTCGCGCATCATCGATGGCCTCATCAAGACCAGCCATGATGCTGTTAAATACACTACTCATTCGTGAACTCCTCCTATTTTTAATTCTTCAAGCAGAATGCTTAAACGTTTCTTGATTTCATTTCTCTCTGCTTTTGAGAGATTTTCTTTTTCATTTTTAGGAAAAGCGGTGATTAAATAGACTGTATCCAAGCATATAAAATCGACATAGCAGACTCTGGCACTTCCGCTTTTCCCTCTTCCTTCGTATGCAAATCTCATTTTTCGAAGCCCGCCGGTTCCCTCCATCACGGGACCGATATCGGGACGCTGTAATATCAGAAGCTCCAGCTGCCGAAGGTCTTCGTCGTCAAATCCCAGATTTTTCCACTGCTTCGTAAATTCTGCGGTTTGAATGAATGTTCTTGCAATTTCACGTTCAAACATTTAGCCTCCTCTTACAAAATAGATTTTACCCTATTCAATAGTAGATTTCAACCGAAAAGGTCTGGTTGTATTCGGGTATGTAAATTCGATATGTTTATACTACTAAGTATAGCATATTTCTTGTGTAAAAGCAAACAGATGTTCTACTTACTCCTGCAGGCATACTTTTATTTTGAAGCGTTTACAGTGCCTGCGGTGCCCGAGTAACGCCCTGTAAGATCAAAAGTCAACAACGCCCGGAAGCCATCGTGGCTTCCGGGCGTTGTTTTATACATACATGGGTTTGGATTGAAAAGGGGATTCTGAGGAAGTCTGCTTTCTTTCGGCAGGTTGCCGAAGAGAAGGACAGACGCCCGTCAGTGGCCTGCATTCTGGTGGATTCTTCAGCTCCGTAAGTCCCGTACCGTATCGCCGTGGGCGACTTCGACTGGGGCGAGGACCTTCACCGGGAGACAGTTTCCGCTGCCGAGCTGCCACAGCATATGCATCACGGTAGCTTCGGCGATCGCCTCGATGTGGGTTTCGATGGAGGTGATGCGCGGACTCACGAGGTTGTAGTAACCGAGATTATCGTAGCCGATCACGCTGACATCGTCCGGGACGGAGAGGCCGACCTTTTTGATGGCGTTGATCGCACCGGTCGCCAGTCGATCGTTGAAGGCGAAGAGCGCGGTTGGGTGGTTGTCTCTGTGCGTGCTGAAATAATCATAGCAGATGCTTTCGGCAGCGCCATAGAGCCAGGAATCGCTTTGCAGAATCCGGTCTGCCGGAATCTCGATGCCCTCCTCACGGAACGCCTGGAGAACACCGGCCATACGTGCCTGGTTGCTGACATAGCTTCGGATACCGGCGAGCAGCGCGACATCGGTGTGTCCCTGCTCGATGAGATAGCGACCGGCGAGGTAGGCGCCCCGACGGTTGTCGGAGAGAATCGACGGCAGCTGGGCAGAAACACTGTTCACCAGCACCGCCGGGATCTTATGGCTGACCGCATAGTCCATATGCTTCTGTGCGACATTGCTGACGAAGACGATGCCGGAGATGCCCAGCGCGACGATCTTATCCGCGATACTGTCACTTTCGTCCAGGGTGGTGTAAATCAGCGAGCATCCGTTATTCTGGAAATCCCGCTCCAGGAGATTAAACAGAGAAGCATAGAATGGCTCGGTGATGATATTTCCCTTCGGAAGGAAAAATCCGATGTTTTTGTTCGTAGTGACCTGTGCCGGCTCGGATGCGGTCGCGGTACTGCTGAGCACCACTGTGCCCTTGCCCGCACACTTTTCAATCAGGCCCTCATCGGCCAGCATCTGCATCGCCTTTCGCAGGGTGCTGCGGTTGACATCATACTGCGTCGCCAGCGTCTGCTCGGTCGGGAGCAGGCTGCCGACCGGATACGCGCCGGTCTGGATCCCCTCCTTGATGTCATCATATATCATGGAATATCGAAATTTCTCTTTGCTCATCTCTGTCCTGTCTTCTCTGGTTTATCTGTCTGAAAAGTATAAACATGCCAGTATTTCCATTCTGACATGTTTGTGCGTTTTATGCAATTGATGTTTTCGGCCAATGCTTCCGGCATCACAACATCGCTTCGCACTGCCGTGATGGCACCGGAACATCCGGTGCCGGCAGGCGGTGTAGAAGGGAGATTACTCCTGCATCGCAAGCTCGTAAGCCGCCTTCATGAGGTCCTCATCGAGTGGGCGCGGGTTGCAGGTGATGTGGCCGGTGGTTCTCTTGATGACATCGATGAGGTAATCCATATCCGGCTCTTCCTTCATGTAGCCCTTTAAGCAGCGTGGTGCATCGATCGCCTTCTGGAGTGCGGTGATCTTCTCGAGGAGTGCGTCGACATTCTCCTGATCGGATGCTTCTGCCTTATAGACACCGAAGGCCTTCGCAACATCTACATACTTCTTCTCGGCATAGGCCTGGTTCAGCTTGATGGAGCCCGGGAGGAAGATGGAGCATGCATCACCGTGCGGGATACCATACTCACCACCGAGCGGCTGCGCCATGATGTGGGCGATACCGATGCCGGCCGTGATCGCACATCCGCCGAAGTAGCTTGCGAGCATCATGCCGCCTCTCGCCTCGAGATTCTCCGGATGACGATACGCCTCCTCGAGGTACTGGTTGACGAGCTCGATGGCCTTGAGACCATACATCTCGGTGATCGGAGTCGCGTTCAGCGATACATAGGACTCGATCGCGTGGCTCAGTGCATCCATACCGGTCGCTGCAGTGATACGTGCCGGAAGTGCGAGGGTCAGGGTCGGATCGAGGATGACGATATCGGCGATCATCGTGTTGTGGTAGAGGCTCTTCTTTAAGTGATTGTTGTTGTTAATGACAACGCTGGTCTTGGTTGCTTCTGCGCCGGTGCCAGATGTGGTCGGGATCGCGATGAAGAGAGGCGGCTCCACGGTAACGGTCTTTCCTCTCATCTGATAATCCTCGGTATCACCGCCGTTGACAGCGAGCATGCCGATGACCTTTGCGGCATCGACGACGCTTCCGCCACCGAGTGCGATGGTGCAGTCACAGCCTTCGGCGAGATAGAGATCGCGGCCTTGGTCGATGATCTGGAGTGTCGGCTCAGTCTTTACTTCATAGGAAACAGAAGCGATGCCGGCCTCTGCTAAAAGAGCGCTGATCTTCTTCGAAGCATCGAAGTCTGCACCGAAGGTAACGAAAAGAACCTTCTTTTTATTATACCAGTTCAGGATGCCCGGGATCTCAGTGATCTTATTCTCACCGAAGATCAGACGTCTGTTGAATACCATTTCAAAACCCTTTGTCATAGCCATGATATGACCTCCTTTTAAATGTTTGACTATTTGTTGGCTCATATACGAACCTTTCACTGCTAAAAGTATATATATGCATGCAAAATAAGTCAACAATAAATCAACAAGAAGAACGAATCAGGCAACAAACAAAAATCAACATATATAAGAAGAAATGAGCAAAAAATAGGGCGATTTTAAGCCTGCTTAGGAATAAGTTATAAAAAGCGACGGAAAATTTATGAATTAGTGCCATATTTTAGAAACTTTTGATAGAATCATTGACAACTTATTAACCGGAATGTATGCTCTTGAATACAAACAAATGTTGATACAAAAGTTGATTGCAAATGTTGAACACGAATGTAGACATTGGCTATCCAAAGGAAGCAAAAGACATAGAAGAAAAGGAGTTTATGATGAGTGAGTGTTTTTACTGCGAAGACGGTGAGAAGAGAAAGAGTCTGATGATCGAGATCTGTAAGCTGGATTACGCGACGGTCTACTTAAATAGAAACCAGAAGTATCCGGGTAGATGCGTCGTGAAGCTGAACGAGCATAAGACGGAGTACTTCCAGATGACGAAGGACCAGCGCTACGGCTACTTCGAGGAGCTGGCGGCGACCGCGAAGGCGATTTACGACCTGTATCATCCGGATAAGATCAACTACGCGACCTTCGGTGATCTCGTACCGCATGTGCATGTGCATGTCGTGCCGAAGTATCAGGGCGGTCCAGACTGGGGACTTCCATTCGATGATACGCAGGGCAGAGTCGAGCTGAGCGATGCGGAGTACCAGAAGATGGTCGATGAGCTGAGAGAAGCAATCGAGAAGAATCTGCAGCCGTAAACATAAGCATTGAACAAATGAATTTCAGGAGGAAATAGAGATGAAAAAGATGATGGCAGCTGCGCTGGCAGCATGTATGGCACTGGGACTGGTGGCGTGCGGTGGCGCACAGGGCGACGCGAAGGTGACAACCGCGGCAGCAGATGGCGCGGCGGCAGCAGGGGATGCGGAGAAGAAGACCGGATCGGAGATGACCTGGAAGATGGCGACCGACGCCTCGAAGGATTATCCGACCACGAAGGCACTCATCAAGTTTGCCGATGAGGTCTATGAGAAGAGTGGCGGCCGGATCGCAATCGATGTATACGAGTCCTCCATCCTCGGTGATGAGGTTTCCTATATGGAGCAGCTCCAGGCCGGCACGGTCGACGTTGCAAAGCTGTCCCTCGGTACACTGAGCGGACTCTATGAGGACACGCAGGTATTCCTGCTTCCATTCCTTTTCAAGAACAACACCGAGATGTGGAAGGTGCTCGAGGGTGAGGTCGGCACGATGGTGAAGGATGGCCTCAATGATTACAGCATTCAGGGTATCGGCTTCACGGATAACGGCAGCCGCTGCTTCTACACCACGACCGAGGTCGACAGTCTCGAGGACTTCAAGGGACTTCCGATCCGCGTGCAGAACAACCAGCTGATGAACTCCATGGTGAGCTGCCTCGGCGGTAATCCGGTCAATGTCTCAGCCAACGAGGTGTACAGTGCCCTCCAGACCGGCGTATGCAAGGGTGGTGAGAACAACCCGAACATCATCCTCTCCGACAGCTTATATGAGGTAGCACCTTACGTTCTTCTCGATAACCATACGACCGTAATGGATGTCATCTGCATGAACCTCGATCTCTGGAATTCACTCAGCGATGAGGACAAGCAGATCGTGAACGATGCGATGGCAGAGGCGACCAAGTATGATCGTGAGATCTGGGATGATTCTGTTGAGGAGTCCATCCAGAAGCTGAAGGACGGCGGCGCAACCATCGTCGAGCCGGACGACGCAACCCTCGATACCTTCCGTGCGGCGATGGATCCGGTATACGCAGAGTACACCGAGAAGTACGGCGAGTACATGAACGCCATCAACGCAGCGTTAGGAAAGTAAGGACTGCGTCATAAAATGACAGCGCGTGGCCGCAGAAAACTGCGGCCGGTATAAAAGCAGTTACAGGATAAAAAAGAAGGTATAGGCGATGAAAGAAAAGTTAGAAAAATCGATAGGTCTCGTATATACCGCGGTGGAAGCCTTCTGCCGGCTGGTTCTGATCTTCATGGTATGCACCGTGACAGCACAGGTCATCAGCCGTGCGGTGGGCAGCAACATCAAGTGGTGTGAGGAGGTCATGCTGATCCTCCTGGACATCATGATGTTCATGCTCCTTCCGGTCGGTGTTAAGGACGATCTGCATATTCGCATCGAGGTATTTGCGAAGCATTTCCCTCAGAAGGTCAAGGTATTCCTGATTCACTTCAGTAATGTAGTGGTGCTTCTGGTTTCCCTCTGCATGATCCGTTATGGCTATTTCCTGATGGAGAAGACGAATTCGAAGTTCACCATCACCGGCTTCCCGAGAAGATATCTGTATCTCGTGACCGTCATCAGCGGAATCTTATGTCTCGTCATGGTCGTTGCGAAGTTCTTCGGACTGTTCCGTACGAAGTCCACGGACGAGTTCCTGACATCGGGAAAAGATGCGTAAACAACAGTACAGTAAACGTGCTCGAAAAGAGGTTTAAATTATGGATGTAAATACTATGGCCATGATCATACTGTTTGCAGGCTTTATGATCTTTATGGTTATGCGTGTACCGGTCACCTTCAGTATGCTGGGTGCCTGCGTACTGTCCGCACTTTATCTGGGACCGAAGTACGTGTCGTCCGTCTTCCTGCGACTCGGCGATGGCGTACAGTCCTTCTCCTTCCTGGCGATTCCGTTCTTCATCTTCGCCGGTGACATCATGGCCGAGGGTGGCATCTCCGACCGTCTGGTTGAGGTGGCTAATGTTATGGTCGGTCGTTTCCGTGGCGGTCTCGCTTATGTCAATGTGATCGCTTCGACCTTCTTCGGCGGTATCTCTGGATCACCGACCGCAGACGTATCCTCCCTCGGCCCGATCGAGATCGGTATGATGGAGAAGAGCGGCTATGATAAGGACTTCGCGGTTGCGACTACCGTAGCCACGGCAACCCAGGCACTCATCATCCCGCCGAGCCACAACATGATCATCTATGGTATGGCGGCCGGCGGACTGTCTACCGGAAAGCTCTTCCTCGCCGGTATCGGCCCTGGCTTCCTCCTCTGCGCAGCGATGTGCATACTGGTTGCCCGGATCACGAAGCAGAGAGGCTACCCGAGGGGACCGCGCTACACTGCCCGTGAAGCATTGAAAATTGTATGTGATGGCGCACTCGGTGTCATGACCATCGTCATCATCCTCCTCGGTGTATGTACCGGTATCTTCACCACGACCGAGAGTGCAGCAATCGCCTGCGTCTATGCCCTGGTGATCACCCTCTTCGTCTATAAGACCATCAAGGTGAAGGATATCTGGAGAATCGCGAAGCGCTCCCTCTGCACACTGGCGATGATTCTCAGCATCATCGCAGCAGCGAATGCTTTCTGCTACCTGATGAGCCTCATGCAGGTGCCGGCGAAGATCACCCAGGCCCTGCTGACCGTATCCGACAACAAGTATGTCGTACTGATCCTCATCAACATCCTGCTCCTCGTACTCGGCTGCTTCATGGATGTCGCACCGCTGATCCTGATCGTCACCCCGATCCTCCTTCCGGTCATCAAGGCCCTCGGCATGGATCCGATCCAGTTCGGTATCGTCATCATGATGAACCTTGCGGTCGGTTCGCTGACCCCTCCGGTTGGTACGACGCTCTTCGCGGGCTGCGCCGTCGGCGGCATCTCCGTCGAACGAGTCACGAAGGCCCTGATTCCGTTCTACGTGGTCATGATCATCGCTTTGCTCCTCGTCACCTATGTACCAGCCTTCGCGATGACACTCCCGAATCTCCTGATGCACTGATGCGGCAAATTGCTTATACTTAGAGTACTAAAGGAAAGGGGATTCGATATGAGTGAATTTTCCCACTTGAAGGATAAGCTGCTGGTGGAGCAGGTAGAGGATCAGCTCTACCATTACATCCTGGATACGCCGCTCGAGCCGGGCTCGAAGCTGCCGAACGAGTTCAAGCTCGGCGAGCGCTTCGGCGTCGGACGAAGCACGATCCGCGAGGCGGTGAAGCTGCTCGTCAGTAAAGGCATCCTCGAGGTGCGCCGGGGTTCCGGTACCTATGTCGTCACGATGACGAAGGGCCTGTCGGATCCGCTCGGCCTCCGGGCCGTCAAGGACAAGACGAGGCTGGCGTTTGATCTGGTCAATGTTCGTCTTATGCTCGAACCCGGGATCGCGGAGATGGCCGCACAGAATGCTACCGCGGAAGACATCGAACGCATGCGGCGCCTGTGTGAACGGGTCGAAGAAAAGATTCAGGATGGCCGTCCGTATATCGAAGACGACATTGCCCTGCACACCTGCATCGCAGAGAGCAGTAAAAACGCCGTCGTCGGACAGCTGATTCCAATCATCGACACCGCCGTGATGATGTTTGTCAATGTCACGCACCAGAAGCTCATCGATGAAACGGTTCAGACGCACCGTATGATCGTCGACGCCATCGCGAGTCATGACCAGACCGGCGCGCGAGCCGCGATGGTGATGCACATGAATTTCAACCGCAGCATGATCAAGCGGCTCTACGATGAAGAAAGAGCTGCAACAGAAAATTAAGTAAACGTGCAGGCAGGGCCCCGAGCCCGGAGCTGCTGATGGCACGATTACGATACCCCCGAAAGAATGCCCCCTATTCTATGAGCCCCGCGCAGTACCCGCTGCCGGGGCTTTTTCGTGCAAAAAAAGAAATTTTCACCTTGCGGCGAAGGGCCGCCTGGCGGAGGCGAAAAATGCAAAGTCATCAGATGACTTGATTCGGACAGAACACAAGAAAAAGCCGTTAGAATATGAAAATCGACGAAAATGGCCCGAAAATTGTGGAATGTGCAATAAAAATCATGTTTTTTTTGAACATAAAGTGGGACGTATTTGTGACAACTTGCAGGCGAATTTGCATTGCAT
>CAKQPT010000029.1 GCA_934270345.1 uncultured Oribacterium sp.
TTAGTCGTCCATGCCGAGCAGGGAACGAACCGTGTTCCAGAGCTTTACGAATACCGCCTTGATTCTGCCGAGGAGGGTCGTCGATGCATCCGGAACCTCCGCGTCGAGGGTCTTCGTCGTATCATCGTCGATGGAAATCTCATCCGAACGGCAGATGATCGCGATGGAGGTCGGCTCCTGGTTCTGGTCGCTGGTGAGGGAAACCTTTGTCGCCTCCGGATCCATGTTCAGGAAGTTGTTGTCGGCTTCCTCCTCATCGAGTTTGTTATTAATCGTATCACGAAGATTGCGTCCGGTGGACTTGAAGTTCTTCGTATCGTCGACGATCTTGTTCGTGTTGTCGATCGCCATGTGACCGACCTTGAAGGAGTTGTCTGCCGCTGCAGAGAAATCAGGCTCTGCGGAGCGAAGCGTCGAGTTCAGGTTCTGAAGCGCCGTCGCCGCATCCCCGGAGGTCTTCTGAATCTGCGTCAGCACATTCTCAGAATCCTCGAGGGTCTTCTGCACATCGCCGTAGTATGCGTTCATGATGCCGATGAGCTCATCGATGTCGCTGATCACGCCACGAAGTGTGTTCAGCGTCTTCGCCGCATCGAACGCCACCGCACCACCGTTCTCCATGATCTCGTTCAGATCACTGGTGACGCTGTTGATGTAGTCGACCAGATTCTCAGCCGCATCACTGTCGACGAGACTGTCGGTCGCACTAAGAATCTTATCAATAGCCTCGGTAAGGCCATTCACATCATCGACAAGCTTGGATGACTGCTTGCCAATGGCTGTATTTTCCAGATCCTTCGCATCGTTCTGAAGCTTCGTAAGATCATTCACATGACCGAGATAAGAAGACGCCTTGTCCTCACTATGAAGCGTAGTTGCGGTTGCTTTCGCCAGTACATTCTTGACAGCCTGCTCCTTCGCTTCCTGTCCCTCTGGAGATTCAGAGAGCGTCGGTGTCAGTTTCGCAACGATTGCGTCAGTTCCGCCAGATGCCACGGTAAGTGCATCTCCAACGGCAGTAGCAATGGTATCGAGGTCCGTGATACCCATATTCTGAAGAGTGGTCGAGAGAACGATGATCGTCCTCTTCGTCGTCTCATCGAGCCGACTTGGATCCATGTTAAGAGCACCCATTACCTGCGTGCCCAGCGTTGTATCCGGCTGACTGCTCGCACTGCCATAAGCTCTTCCGAATGCATCGCCTACCTGCTTCTTACATTCCGTGACGATGTCCTGAACATATTCCTCTGTACTGGTCGGATCGCTTTGCGCGAGCTCCGCCGCCTTCTGTACCTTCTTAACGACTTCTTCTGCCTTTGCAGCTTCCGTCGCACTTACACCTTCCGTATGATTCTTCACATGGCTGAGGGCTGCATTGGTGGTCACCTCCGATGCACTCGCCTTGAAGTCCTCCCGATTCTCAGAATCCGTCAGATTCTTGATATCGGTATTGACCTTTCCGAGCGTCGAGGTCACACCGTGGATTTCCTCCGACATATCCTGAATCTGCAGGTTGTCGATGCTTGTCCCGCTCATGGAGCTGCCGAGGCGCTTCAGCTTCGTGTTCAGGCTCTTCAGCTTTGCGCTCGAGTCCATGAGATCCGAATCGAGGGTGTTCAGGCTCTGATTGACATCATAGACCATCCACTGCGCGGTCTTGAGATCGTCGTTCAGCGGGGTCAGGGTACCGTTCAGGTCGCGGAGATCCTGGATTGCGACATCATTGCCATCGAAGATGATCTGCGCGTTGCCGTGGATCTTATTCTTGCCGGACTGCAGCTGCTCGAGGATCTGGTTCGTGATCTTCAGCTGTGCACTGACATCGGTCACATCATCGAGGACGTTATCGAAGTCGTCGAGCATGGCGTTCGTATCATCACGGAAATCATCCTTGATGTCCTTGATATCCTTGATCTTGTTAAGCGCACCGACGGTGCCCGGGGTCATCGCGAAGATCGCGCCGACGGATTCGAACTTATCGGTACCGAGGCGTACCTGGAAGTGTCCCTCCTGTCCCGGGAGCGCGGTGAACACGATACCGGTGTACTGGCCGAGGGTCATGGTCTGGCTCTCCGGAGCATCGACCGAGTAGCACTTCTGGATGTCGACCGGGATTGCCACGAAGAGCATCATGTTGTCCTGCATGTACTTCGACACGCTCTTGTTCGGCGTACAGTCGATGTCCATCTCGACGAGGCCGGACGCACCGGCGATCTTATCCGCATCGGTTACGACACCGTTCAGCTTATAGGTGATGTCGAAGGTCCACGGTGCCTTGATCTTATCCGGCTTCAGCTCGCCCTGGAAGAAGAACTTTCCGTTCTTGTTCTTCTCGAAGGTGACGGAGCCGTTCTTGATCTCCGGCTTCTGCTCATCGCTCATGTTGGTGATCTTCAGGTAGTCACCGAAGTCGGTGTAGCTGCTCGTGCCGTTGAAGTTGATGCCCTTGACGACATTGGCGTCACTGATATTGCCGTAGTAGTCGAGGTTCAGGTACAGGGTCTCATCGACGTCTGCGGTCGCCTGTCCGGCATACGCCGTCATCGGTGCGACCAGGATATTTGTGGTAAGGCAGCTTAAAAGCACGGTATAAGCCGCTGTTTTTTTCATAATTTTCTGGACTGAATGCTTTCTCATAGTCCTCACTCCTTCACTTTTCGCTTGATGCTTCGTGGTCACTGTTTTCAGATGCTGTTTCCTTCACTTCGCCATGTCCACCGAGGAGCTCCTTCACCCGCTGGTGACGGGCACGACGACGTTCGCGGAGACCGAGGATCGTTTCGTTGATTGCGGCTCTCCGGCGTGCACGCTTGGTCGCGGCCGGCACGGTGATGAAGCGATCTCCGAGCTGCAGGAGGCACGGCATCAGGAGGGTTACGAAGATGACCGAGAAAATGGCACCTCGACCTACGAGATGGCCCACCTGGCTGATGGCCGGGATAGACGACATGAAGCTGATGACGTATCCGCAGACAATCAGGATGGTACCTGATGTCAGAATGGACGGGAAGCTGAGCTGCGTCGCACGAATCGCGGCCTTTCGCTTATCCGGCTCGATCGCACGCGTCTGCAGGTAGTTCTCGGTCGACGAAATCGCATAGTCGATGGTGGATCCGAGCTGTACGCAGGAAACCACGGCGTAGGCGATGAAGATGAGCTCACGGCCGGCGAAGTACGGGAACGCCATGTTCACGTAGATCGCCATCATGATCGGGATCATCGCGATGATCGGCATCACGACCGAGTGGAACGAAATCGCGACGACGATGAAGATGCACATCATCGCGAGACCGTTGACGAGGTTATAGTCCGGGATCAGGACGGTTTCCATGTCCTGGGTCGTCGGGGTGTTACCGGTGATGTACGCTTCACCCGGATAGTAGCTCTTGATGATGTCGGAGACCTCATCCGAGTACTTGAAGGCGGTCGTGGACTCCGGTTTCGTTCTTATATAGATGAGCAGTCGCGCGTAACCGTCCTTATGGAAGAGCTCGGTGACGGAGCCCGGCAGGAAGCTCTCCGGAAGTCCCTCCGGAAGATAGGCCTGCATGCCCGTGACGTTCTTTACATATGGAAGATCCTCGAGTTGATCGCAGAGCTCCTTTTCCTTCAGTCGATCGGTATCCGGGAAGATCGCGACGAGCAGATTGCTTCGTCCGAACTCCTCATCGATGGCCGCGGAGTTTTCATACATCGAGGTTCCAGGTCCTGCACCCGTCGCATCCGGGCCGTACATGAATTTGTTCATGCCCTGTGCGAAGTAGATCGGTCCGGCCACCACGAGGGCAGCCACCAGGATGATCGGGCTTAATTTATTGACCGCGATACTGAAGCGGTGGAACTTCGGCAGGAACGGCTTGTGCTTCATGCGGTCGATACGGTCAGACCAGCTGAGCAGCAGGGACGGCATCAGGAAGATGACCATCAGAAGGGAACAGATGATACCCTTCGCCATCGCGATACCCATGTCCCAGCCGATGCTGAATCGCATGAAGACGAGCACGATGAAGCCGAAGAAGGTGGTCAGTGAGGATGCCAGGATGGTCGTGATGGTACTCATGAGGCCCTGCTTCAGTGCAGCGACCTTTTCGAGCCCCTGCTCACGCTGTCGCTCATACGCATGGAGCAGGAAAACCGCGTAGTCCATCGAGGTGGCGAGCTGCAGGATATCGGAGATGTTGTTCGTGATATACGAGATCTCGCCGAGGAAGATGTTCGTTCCTTTATTCAGTACGATGGCACAGCCGATGATCGTCAGGAAGAGGACCGGTTCGAACCAGGAGGTCGTCGTAAAGAGGAGGATGATGAAGATCAGGACGACGACGATGCCCATGACCTCCTGCATCTCCTTCTTTACATTTTCCTCGATGAACTTATTCGTCGGCGACATACCGACGAGGTAGCCCCGGTCGCCGATCAGATCATCGATTTCCTGGATGGCCTTGTGCGTCCGCTTCGAGGTATCGCCCTCTTCGAAGGTGATATCCATGACGGCGTTGTTATCCTTATAGTAGTCATCGATATCATCGTAGTTGATGAACTCGGAGGAGCCATAGACCTGCGTCGTCAGGTCACACCAGATGACCTGGTCGACACCATCGATGGCCTCGATTTCATTCTTATACTGCTTCGCCTCATAAAGGGTGACATCCTTCAGCATCAGTCGTCCGGTACCCGGATAGCCGAAGACGTCGCGCATCTTATTGATGGCGATCTTCGAATCCACATCATTCGGAAGATACTTCGTCAGATCGTAATTGACCGAAACGAGTGGATAACATAAACCGAAGAAAACCACCAGCAGAATGATGAGATTTCGGATGCCCTTGTTATGATCGACGATGAAGTCGGCGAGATTTCCGTGCTTATGCTCCTGCTTCCGCGCTTTTTTCGCTTCCTTCTTCTTTTTGTGGGCTTCGATGGCTTCATCCTCCGGAAGGTGGATTTCATTTCGTGCCTGCTGTACAGACGCTTCTCTGGCAGTATCCTGCGTTTTCTTCTTGAATAAGCTCATGTTGCTCTCTCCTGCACTGTCTTTTCGATGAAAAAACAAGTTTTAGTATGTCCCGCCACTGAATCTACGACATCTTGTGTCTTAATTGATGTAAGTTCTTTATTAATCTGCTTTTCATTTATTGACACATGTCTATTTCTGTGGTACTGTCCATTATATAGAGAAGCGTTCAAATTATCAATGGTCAATTTTGGTCGCTTGGTTTATAAATAGACATTTTTGTGATATATGTTTATTACGTGTGAAAAGCAACGAAATTTATATATTCAGGCTGGTAATAGCCTTCGGAGGGTATGGATATGGGAAGTTCTATGAAAGAAAATGATACGATGGATCGTCGTATCCGAAAGACCAGAGCCGCACTAAAGGGTGCACTGGCGAATCTGATGCTGGTGAAGCAGGTGAAGGATATCTCGGTACGGGAGCTCACGGATCTCGCAGATGTCAATCGCGGCACCTTCTATCTGCACTATAAGGATGTCTTCGATCTCCTGGAGAAGACCGAGGATGATATCCTGGAGGAGTTCAAGGAAACGCTGAACGAATTCGACGAGAAGAGTGTTTCCGATGACGCGACCCGCTTCTTCGAAAGTGTCTATACGCTCTGCATGAAAAACGGCGATTTCATCCGCATCCTGATCGGCGAAAACGGAGATATCCGTTTCCTGAACAGTCTGAAGGAGCTGGTCCGTGAGAAGTGCCTGAATGAGTGGTCCTTCATCACGAAGAAGCAGCGCCCGGAGCAGTTCGACAGCTACTATGCCTTCATCGTCGGCGGACTGATCAGCCTGCTGCAGTACTGGTTCTCGAGTGGGATGAAGGAGACCCCGCACGAGCTCGCCATCATCACCGGCGATATGCTGAGCGGCGGACTCTCAATGAAGTCGAAATGAGACAGGAAATCAGACGATCGTATCTGATCGAAACAGAAAAGTTCAGCCGGAAGCATCGAGGTGCATCCGGCTGAACTTTTTCTGCGGTCATAAAAAACAGGGCGCTCATGACGCCCTGTTTTTCGTGTTCTGATCTTATTTACGCTTCCGGCTGCTCTGTCTGCTGCGCCTTCTGTGCCTCCTCGTACTCGAGCAGTACGTCGTTGAGGTCCGCCGTCAGCATATCACAGTCGATGCCGTGCACCATGCAGGCCTCTTCCAGTGACTCCATCATGGATGACGGGCAGTACACACAGCCCATACCGTTCTGCATCAGAAATGGAGCGATCATCTCATTCATCTGAAGCAGATCGCCGATGCGCATATCCTTCGTAATCGTCATAATTGTGTTCTCCTCTTTCATGGCTGCAGTCCGCAGCCTGTCTATGTTTCTATCCTCAGATGCTTCTCAGCTTCTGCAGGGCATTTTCCTTCAGGAAAAGCTCATAGTGTTCGCTGAAATATGCCTCATATAGATCGTTATCCTTCAGCTTGCTTCCATACTCCGAGAGGAGATTAGACGCACGGTTGAGTGCATTGGCCCCACCCTTTCCGGCATGAAGAACGAGATAGAAGTGATGGTCCTGCGGATCCTTATACAGGGTATTCGGACCATCATAGATGTCTCCGATGGCGGTCGCTGCATCGATGACGCGATCCAGGGACTGGAAGGCGTAGATGCGGTAAATATCGGCATCGTCATCGTGCCGATCCGTATCAGCTTCCGTATGTCCGTCCGGTCCACTCGTCGCGGCGTTTCCACCATCCAGCGTATTCGCCTGCTGCGATGCCTTATCCTTCATTTCCTGAAGGAGTCCATGCGCACCCTCGAGAATCTCGCTTGCGAGCTGGGAGATCCAGCCGCTCTGACTGCCGGCGGCAGCCGCCGTGAATTTCGAAAAGCGTGTGTCGAGCTCTTCCGGATCATCTACTTTTGAAATAACGAGCTGAATCGAACCGCCCTGAAGTGGGACAGCCTCGATCATCAGAGGCCCGCTGTCGGCGGTGAAGCCGACCTCGTTCTGCGCTTTCTGCATCATCTCGGTGAACAGTCGCTTCGCGGCTTCTGACCCATAGGTCATATCGCGGAGATTGATGTTACGAGAGCTCAGATCCAGGCTCGTCAGTGTGCATCTGATGGAGTTGTCATCAATTCGTTCTATTTTCATAATGGCGCCTCCTTCGCTACCGGATAGACTCCGGTATTTTTATTCAGATTATAGTAACTGAAAGCGGTATAAAATGCAAATCTCTGCATGAGATTTTATAAAACTTTTACGTGCAGCCGCGCATTTTCGTCGTATTCTGGTGAAATCCGCGGAATCTGCACGTTCTTACATCCTCATTCTCCGTCTGATCAGTGACTGTCGCGGTCGAGGGCGGCATTCACGAATCGTGTATATTCTGCCTGCCATCCGAGGATGACGGTACCGATCGGACCGTTACGCTGCTTCGCGATGATGACCTCCGCCTCATGCGGATGCTCCGTATCTTTATTATAGTACTCATCACGATACAGGAACATCACGATATCGGCATCCTGCTCGATCGCACCGGACTCTCGGAGGTCGGACAGCATCGGACGGTGATCCGGACGCTGCTCTACCGCTCGCGACAGCTGGGAAAGGGCGATGACCGGACACTTCATCTCTCGTGCCACTGCCTTCAGGGACCGGGAGATCTCCGAGATCTCCTGCTGACGGCTCTCGCCGCCACGTCCGCCACCGGACATGAGCTGGAGATAGTCGATGATGACGAGGTCGAGGCCCTTTTCGAGCTTCTGTTTACGGCACTTGGAGCGGAGCTCGCCGACCGTGATACCCGGCGTATCATCGATGGTGATGTTTGCATCTGCGACACGGTCGACAGCATTGATCAGCTCACCCCAGTCCTCATCGGTGAGGGAACCCTTACGGAGCTTATCCGCATCGACGAGCGACTCCATCGAGAGCATACGGTTGACGAGCTGCTCCCGGCTCATCTCGAGTGAGAAAATCATACACGGCTTCTTCTGCCGTACGCCGACATTGTCGAGAATATTCAGAACGAAGGCGGTCTTACCCATGGACGGACGGGCCGCCACGAGGATGAGATCCGAGCGCTGAAGACCGGCGGTCTTATAGTCGAGCGCCTTGAAGCCCGTCGGGATACCGGTGATCTGTCCACCGTTCTGTGCCGCTTCCTGAATGTTCTCGAGCACCTTCATCGCGACGGTCGCGATATCCTCACTGTCGCCGGTGTTTCTGGTTTCCAGGAGCTTGAAGATCCGCTGCTCGGTCTCATTCAGGATCGTATCTGCGGACTCGGTGCCGCTGTAGCACATATTGGCGATGTCCTCGTTCGTCCGGATGAGCGTGCGGAGAATCGACTTCTCCTTCACGATGGTGCAGTAGGATTTTACATTGGCACTCGTCGGCACCGACATGACGATATCACGGATCACCGCGATGTCGTACACCTCCGGCGGGATGTTGCTCGTCGCCTTCAGCTTCTCCGACAGCGTCACGAGGTCGACCGGCTGATCCTTCTGATAGAGCTGGGTCATCGCGTCGAACATGAGGCTGTACTGCTTCTGATAGAAGTCCTCCGGGCGGAGCATCTCCGCGGCCGTGGAGACCGCATCCTTATCCCGGAGCATGGCGCCGATGACACTCTGTTCGGCTTCCTGACTGTGGGGAACAACCCTGGTCAGAATGTTTTCATTATTCTCTGCCATACTACTCCTGTGTGATACTATGTGAAACGACCGTATCGGATGCTCCTGCAGGCTCTCCATACAGAACATCGATACAGGACATGACGCTGTGCTGTCACGCTTATGCGCTGATCACAGAAACATGAAGAACCGCCGTGACATCCTTATGAAGCTTGACGTTTACATTGTAACCGCCCAGATTCTTCATCGGCACATCGCAGGAAAGCTTCTTCTTATCGATCTCGATGCCGGCCTGCTTCTTCAGCGCCTCCTGTACTTCCTTCGTGGAAACAGAACCGAAGGTCCGTCCGTCCTTACTGGACTTGATCGGGATGGTGACCTTGACCGCCTCGATCTTCTCCTTCAGCTCCTGTGCCTCCTGAAGCTTCTCGGCTGCGATCTTCGCATCGTTCTGCTTCTGAAGCTTCAGTGTGTTCAGATTCTTATTATCTGCGAGGACACCCGTCTTCGACGGAAGAATAAAGTTCCGTCCGTAGCCCTCGGATACCTCTACGATTTCACCCTTTTTACCCAGTGACTTTACATCCTTTAATAAAATAACCTTCATTATGAAGCCTCTCCTTCCTTAATCATCTCGTCGATGGCCTGCTTGATCGTGGCGATCGCCTCCGGCAAGCTGCCCTCGCGAAGCTGTGCCCCGGCGATCGTGCGATGTCCGCCGCCGCCGAGCTTTTCCATCAGTACCTGTACGTTCATCTCATCGATGGAGCGCGCAGATACATAGATGATGTCATTATACAGTGTCAGTACGATGCTGGCCTTGATTCTGCGGATGTTCAGCAGCTCATTCGCCGCCTGTGCACACACGACCGTCGGACTCTCGAGTCCCTTCGGGTCGATCGTACTGAAGGCGTACGCATCGCGATAGATCTCCGCACTGGAGATGGCCGCTGCCTTCGCCTGATAATCCTTGAAGTTCTCACGGAAGATCTTCCGGATACGTGTAATATCCGCACCACAGCGGCGAAGATATGCTGCCGCCTCGAAGGTACGTACGCCGGTCTGCACCGTAAACTCCTGTGAATCGATGACGATACCGCCATACATCGCATCGGCCTCCGGTCCCTTGACCTTGATGCCGTCGGCGATGTACTGCATCATCTCGGCGATCATCTCGCAGGCACTCGAGGCATACGGCTCACAGTAGCTGAGCACCGCGCCCTGAATCGTCTCACTGCTCTGACGATGGTGATCGAAGACCACGATCGTCTTACATGCCCGGAGCAGTTCCGGTTCGTCGATGATGGATGGACGGTTACAGTCGACCACCACGAGTACGGTACTGTTATCCACCATCTGCAGCGCCTGTGCACCGGTGATGAACATATCCTCCGGATAGTCCGGGCTCTGCAGGAAGCGCTCCTTCAGCGGCAGAATCGGTGCCGTCACCGTATTTTCGACGATGTAGCAGCGCTTTCCGAGTTCCGTCACCATCCGATATACACCGGCGGATGCACCGAGGCAGTCCACGTCGCTGTTCGCATGGCCCATGACGAGCACACGGTCCCGTGTCTCCAGGAGCTCCTGGAAGGCCTGTGCCTTCACACGCGCCTTGACACGGGTGGCCTTCTCCTGTGTCTGTGTCTTGCCGCCGAAGTAGGTCAGATTTTCATTTGACTTTACGACCGCCTGATCACCACCACGACCGAGCGCCATATCGATGGAGGTATGTGCATACTCATAGTTCTTCTGATAGGAGTCCGCACCATAGCCGATACCGATACTCAGCGTGACGGCCATTTCATTGCCAATGTTTACATTTTTCACCTCTTCGAGAATCGAGAATCGATCCTGAAGCATACGATTGAAATACTGTTCTTTCAGGATAAAGACATATTTATCCTTTTCCAGTTTATAGATCAGTCCGTTCACCGAAGAGATATAGTGGCTGATCTTTCGATCGATCAGCGCGGTCAGCAGTGAGCGTCGAACCTCCTCGATCTGTTCGCGGACCTCATCGTAGTTATCGATGTAGACGAGACCGATGACGATATGCTCCTGATCAAGCTTCGTCCGAAGCACGGTTTCCTCCGTTTCATCCCGCAGGTAAACCGCGATGGTTTTCAGATCCGGCGCATACATCGATGGCGCACTGCCATCCTCTGTCGTCACCGGTGTCCGCATCAGATCGATGAGATATTTTCGATCCTGATAATCCGAGTGGATCTCCAGGATGACGTCATCCTCCTCCAGCATCTCCTTATGGATATTCGGAAACATCTGCAGGATATTCCGGGCATCCGGACGATTCCCGGCGATTTCACGGAAGCTGCGGTTCGCCCACAGGACATTTCCACGCTCATCGACCATACAGTATGGCATCGGCATCTCATCGAAGATGGTCGTATGCACCTCACTGGCGCCGATCGCGTAAGCCTGCAGTGCACCCTGCAGCTTCGACTGACGTGTAAAGTAAAGCAGCAACGCAAATGCAGTTGCGATGAGAATAAATGGCAGCAGGATCAATGCGCCACGCGGTTCCGTCAGCCAGAGAACGATATCGCCGAGCAGCAGGATGGCGATGATTGCAAGTGGCCAGGCCAGATATATATCGATGACACTTTGTGGTTTTTTCTTCATCATAAGCTCTCCCCTGAAACGAAGGCATAGCAATTCGAATACGATTATAGCATAAACAGATATACGAAAAAAGCTGTACCGGAAAACTCCGGTACAGCCTCGTCTTCTTTTCAGTCAGGCTGAAATTAATCTACCTGGTATGGAAGAAGTGCTACGTGTCTTGCTCTCTTAACTGCAAGAGTGATTGCTCTCTGGTGCTTAGCGCAGGTTCCAGTGATTCTTCTAGGAAGAATCTTACCTCTCTCAGAGATGTACTTTCTTAATGTAGCAACGTCCTTATAATCGATAGGCTTAGCCTTCTCGCTGCAGAATACGCAAACCTTACGTCTGCTGCGGAAGCCGCCGGCTCTTCTAGGTCTAGCTGGCTTATCTGACTTCTGAAATGCCATGGTTAATCCTCCTTGTAAAATGTCACAAGGGCATGTCCTCACCTTAGTTAAATGGGAGACCCTCGTCCTCTACCCCATCAGGTATATTCATAAAACCATCACCGATTGCAGCACTGCTCTGCTGGCCGCCATGGGACTGCTGTCCGTAACTGCGGTTTGCGGAATAATTTCCACCATTTCCAGCCGATGCGTTCTTGCTCTCTGCAAACTCCTGATTCTCTACGACGACATCCGTGGTATAGACCTTCTGGCCTTCCTTGTTCGTGTAGCTTCCGGTCTGGATTCTACCCTCAACCACGATCTTGGTGCCCTGGTGCAGGTACTTCTCAGCGAACTCTGCAGAACGACCGAATGCGACGCATCCGATAAAGTCTGCGGTCTGCTGATCCTGACCGGCGCCGTCCTGTGAGCGACGCATACGACGATCAACGGCAAGCGTATATCTTGCGATCGCCATCTGGTTCTCACCCTGTGCGTATCTGATATCCGGATCTCTGGTTAATCTACCCATGAGGATAACTTTGTTCATTGTTTTTCTCGCTTTCCGCTTGCTTATTCTGCTTTCTCTTCTGCAGGAGCAGCTTCCTCAGCTACCGGTGCTTCAGTCTCAGCTTCTGGCTTAACAACAAGATATCTGATAACTGGTTCCATAATACGAAGCTGGCTCTCGAGCTCGTTCGGAGTCTCGGAATCACCTGTGAATGGAATGAAATAGTAGAAGCCTTCCTTCATATGCTGAATCTCATATGCAAGTCTCTTCTTGCCCCACTCCTGGATGTTCTCTCCGACAGCGCCACCGAAACGAGTAACATACTCCTTAATCTTCTCGATTGCAGCTGCTCTTTCATCATCTTCGAGCTTCGCACTCAGAACAACACATAACTCATATTTGTTCATCTGCTTTTACCTCCTTTTGGTCTCTGGCTTCCGCTCCTGGGCGGAAACAAGGAATTTAGTCATACGATATTGCATCTTAACAGAAAACAAAGTTGTTTGCAAGCTATTTTGATTGAAATCTGCAACTTATTTTTTTCGAGTTTTCCGTGCTGGTTTCTGCTGCTGCACGGAATCCCCTCGATAGAATATTCTATCGCTTTTTACAGTGTCGTCTATCATCTGCCGGTTTATTCCGGCGTCCGGATGTGCCGGATCATCCCGTCCACCTTCGCCCTCGGAAGCATCAGAAGATGACCACAGCCCGCACAGCGAAGACGGATATCGGCCCCCGCACGGAGGACGATCCACTCGTCTGATCCGCAGGGGTGCTTTTTTTTCGCACTGATGATATCTCCGACATGGATTTCTGTCATACACACCTCTTTCTATGCCACGTTCGACGGCTCGATCAAACAGTGTATCATCCGATCATCGCTTACGCCCGTCGTGGAGCATCCTATCTCACGATACAATCGTTCTTTCTGCATACTTCTATACAGCTTCTGCGATATAGATCCGCTGCTGCCGAAGCCAGTGGATCGCCTGCGTCCGGTCGGCCTCCTCCGGGAGGCCACTGAACGAAAGGAAATCCGGCAGCGAGAGGATCCTCGCCATGATCACGGGATGCGTCGGAAGTCCGGTATCGGACGTTTCATCTGCCTCCGCCGCCATCGCCTGCTGCGCCTGCACACGACGTACATACTCATCGTTTTCTTCTATATATACATCATATGCCTGCTGCACCGCCGTATAGTCCGTGGCCTTCGTGGTCTGAAAGTCACATACGGTATGGAAGTCGAAGGGCTGATAGATGGCTTCATCGACCGGGAGAAGGAAGCAGAACGGGATATGCTCCTCCTCCATCAGCCGGAAGCTGCGGCGAAGTAGTGCTGCCATACAGCCCTGATGACGTGCCTCCGGTACCGTCGCCACCGCATAGATATAGTATACCCGGGCACGCGTACCTTTTTTTGTACGCATCACAAATGGATTCAGATGCGCCATCGCGACCAGCTGTCCATCCTTCCACATCGCAAGGATGATATTGTCGCTGCAGCGATCCTGGTAGTACCAGTCGAGAAAGCGTGCACTGTCCTCCGGAAATACCCGCTCGTACAGTGCGCGTGTCACGGCTTTTTCTTCGCATGTTCGTAGCACTCTGATCTCTGTCATACTATACCTGCTCTTTTCTGATGCTCTGCATCGCTGTCTCGTTCTGCTGTATCGATGTGCGCCCGTACACTGCACTGAGCAACACCGAAACCGTCGTCCCACGTACTCATCCTTCAGATGCGGTGTTTTCGTACTGGTCGATCTCCGCCTCATACTGGTCGGTGATTTCTTCCTGCCAGCCGGTGAAATCCATCTGGAGAAGCATGTATTTCCGTGCATATCCGCACGGATTGTAGCTTTCCTTCGCGCGCCGCAGTCCTTCGAGTCCCAGATCGTCCTCCCGGTTAACGAGCGCAGCCTCCGGGAATTCATGGATGAGAAACTGCTGATTGATGATCTGATAGATGCCCGGAATGTCTGCATTGCCCTTCTCGACACTGATGCAGGCCATATTCTCACGAGGGTTTAAGGCCCCCATGGAAAAGGCCTCCAGCTTTCCATCGATGAAGATGCCACCGATGTGGTAGTCCGGCAGAGAGAACGCCGACTGAAGCACCTGGTGAATACCCTTCACCTCATACTCGAGCGACAGACCGGCATTTTCCTCATCCCCGGAGCGTTTCGCATACCACTGATCGAGAAATGCCCAGATCGTCAGCTTATCTTCAGCATGAAGTGTACGATATTCCCAGCGTCCTTCATACTCCCGGCAGAACTTGTTCACGAGATTCTTTTTCTTGTGAAACTTCTTTCCCGGCAGCGTCCGGAGCTCCTCGCCATCATAGAGATAGTCCCGGAGATCGCTCTCCTCCTTTACGAGGAAGTGCGGATCCTCCTCGAGCTTCAGGAGCTTCACGCCCTCTTCATCGGCGAGATAGATCTTCAGCGGCTTCTTCAGCACCTCATTAAAGTACTGACGAAGGAGATCGAAGTAGTACGGCAGATCCGCCTCGCTGCAGTATGGCATCGCAGAGAAGTACTCATCCCCGTTTTTCATCCGTACGAGTACTGCCTTCTCATCGACGATGGCTGTCTGCACATCATAGTACTCGCTCCATAAAAATGTATCCAGCACAGCGCTGTCACAGGTCTTATTCGGGCGCAGCGCGTAAAATGGAGCCATACGCGCAGCATCCTCCGGATTCGCCCTGTTAAAATGTATATCCATAAAACCTCCTGTTTTCACAGTAATCGCTTACAGTATATACATTCCCTGCCCGAAATGGAAACTTAACTTTTTCTAAAGCGAGCTCGGGGAGGCGATTGAGCTAGGGGAGGCGATCGTCACCATCGCGGCTTCCGCCATCACCTCCTCTGCACAGATCTCCTCGTACAGCTGCGCACCCATCGCTGCCGCTTTCCCGCTGAGAAAGGACATCATCGGGCTGTCTTTTCGTTTCGTCTGCGGAAGTCCGCTTTCTTCCGACCGGCATGGTCCGCTCAGCACCGCCCCCGCACCGAGCTCTGTCAGCTTCCATCCGACGAAGGCATAGCGTTCTGCTTCTGCCCCGGCGGATGCCCGCCCGCTTCTGCTCCCGGATGAAGATTTTCCACCGAGCTCCGGCAGGGACAGATACGTGAGGTTCTCTGTCAGCGTCTGATACGATGTGCTCCCCGCCGACGGCAGTGCCGCTTCCTCTGACGGGTCATGCAGTGCGTAGCGGATCTGATAGTAGAGATCCTGGTAGCGCAGTCGAAGCAGGCGCTCCATCATCTGTTCCCTTCGTTCGGGATGATCCAGGTGTACGGCATAGGCCCCGAGGTAGATATCATGAAGCAGAAACTCGTCCGGCAGCCCGCTGTAGATATACTGCTCTCCGAGTTCCTCTTCCTGCCTATAACACAGATAGATTTCCGGCGGATCCGGTACGATGAAGCGGATCGGCTGATAGTTCTTTTCGTCCTCGATTCGAAACTCCCGGTTATTGATGAAGATCGTCTCGAAGCTTCCGCTCGTGCTGTAATCCGTATACTCCTCCGAATCGATGCGGATACTCGAGCCCGCCCGCTGGATCTTCGTATTCAGAAAGCCGTCATGCTGGCCGGACAGGCCGATGGCCTCCTCCATGGTTTCGAAAAAATCATGGTATTCCGCATGGGGATTCTCCGCGAAGTTAAGCTTGATTTCCGGGATACGGATCAACAGCTTATCCCGGGGGATGCCCGACGCAGCGCTGTCCCCCGCCGGTCGCAGACTCTTCACCTGAACATTTCCTGTGATTTCCACTTCGACGGTATTGTCATCCTCATCCATATGGACGATGTAGGCACGGCTCTGTCCACCGGACATCGTATCGAAGCAGATGTCTGCCCGCGCACAGAAGCTGACGCTGAGTGACAGTGCAATCGACAGCAGCGGCAGCCGCAGCACTCTAGCTTCCATGGCTCACCTCCCGGATCCTGAGTCCGCGCGCCGCCGGCAGACGGTAGTACACCACGGCATAATCCTCGCCCAGGATGCACTCCTGCCCCGCCACCGTCGCGATGCAGCGATAGCTGGTCGTTCCGAATCGGAGCGCCTCCGGCTGGAAGCAGTTCTGTGCCGCACTCGCCGTGCCGATATCCACATAGCCCGCCCCGTCGATGCTTTTCTGCCAGCGGTAGCTGCTGTATCCCCGTGGTTCGGTCAATGCTGTCTCATCGGCACCCGCCCGGTACAGGTAGCGTATCCCGCTGCCCGAATCCGTGAGCGTCAGCCCGCCGGCACTTCGTCCGGCCGGAAATCCGAAACGCCGGATGTACGCCTCCTGTGACATCCCTTTATCCTCCAGTATATGTTTCGTGATGCCCCGGTCATTCCAGAGCCCGTCGAGCTGGTAGCGATGATTCGCCGCATGATAGGAGAAGCTGATGGCCTGCACATCTCCTGTCGCCGGGATGAAGCACTCCTCGACCTCCATCGGAAGCACCTCTGCCGGCTGAAACGGTGCACCGACCTCCCCGACATCCTGCCAGAACAGCACATCCTGCTCCGCCGCCAGCGCGCGTAGCAGACTGCCCTCCAGCATCATCCATACGATGAGGACAAGCAATGCCCGGAAGAAGCGTGCATTCGCTTTTCTCCGGTGACTGCATCTGCACCTGATCATATCGCCTCCTTCCTTACGGAAATATCCGCACTCACTTCCTTCCCCTCGAAATAATCGTACGCCTTCGCCTGAATCCCCTGCGATGTCAGCGTGATTTCATATACAGGGGAGCGCACCACCCCGGCCTCCACCACGAGCTCATAGCGCACATACTGCGGGATGCTTCGCTGTAGTGTCAGCACCTTCTCTGCATCGAAGCTGCTCCACTGCATCCGTGCCCCAGGCGTCCTTGCGCCTTCCGTACCGGAGGCACAATACCACCGGGTCTCCTCGATCGGGTGTGAGCCCGCCTCGACCAGCTCCGACAGCAGCACACTACGACTGCGTGTCGGGATATGCAGCTCGCCACCCGTCAGGTCGAGGACACCGGTGACCGGTCCATGCGTAAAGCCGGATGTTCCATCGGCACTGGTCGCTGCACGAAGCAGCAGCTTTCCCTTCAGCGCGAGGACGCCTTCCGGCAGTGCGTCTGCACCAGGGAAGGACAGAACATAATCCAGCACCCGGCTTTCACCTGCGGCGAGGCGAAGAACCGCAGCTGTGCCGGCTGCCGTTCCACCGTTCCCGCCTGTACCAGCGGAGCCCGCGCCCGTCGTTCGTTCGAGTCGTACACGACCATCCTTCTCCTCTGTTCCATTAACATAAAGCAGCTGCTGATCGCTGAGATAGACCGGAACACTGCTCTCATTTCGTATCTGAAACTGTACCGTCAGCCGGCTGTCCTTCCCGATTTCCTTCGGGATCGTTCCGTACGCTGGTTTCGAAACCGTAAGTCCCATTGATGCGGCAGCGGCCCGTATGTTCTCCTGCTGCTGATCTGTAAAGTACGCTCCAGCCCCACAGAGTAACACAAGCATCAGAAAGAGAAGTGTGAGGAGAAGGTTGAGCCGCCGCCTCATGATGCCTTCTGAGATTCATTAGCCACGATCAGTCCCTGGATATAGGCGAAGTTGGTCGCTGCTCCATCCTGCTCCAGATTCTCCTTCTGGATCGCATAGATTTCTGCACCGACATCACACTGCCCACCGGCGAAGCTGTTATCAGCACTCGGACTCAGCCTCAGCGTCAGATTCACCGGAATTCCATTTACCTGATTCGACAGTGTGCCATGACCGACGATGAACTTCGCAACCTTGCTGTCCTTTGACAGGGAGAGAAACTTGAGTGTATCTGCCTTCGAGAGATCCGCCAGCGGGATGTCATTGATCGTTCCGCCGCCGGCATTGGCACCTGCCTCATCCTGCAGCTTTTTGATTTCCTCCGGTGTCAGCGGCTTTCCGGTCATCTGAATGAACCACTCCACCGGATCCGACATCGGGATACTGGAGGTCAGGGTGACCTCGGAAAAGACGATGGCGTCCTTTGATCCGGCTTCCTTTTTGATCGTATAAGCGAGATCCCGGGTATCGCCCGGCACCATATTCGCGACCAGATCGTCCGAAAACTTCGTCTTATCAACCGTGATGCCGAGCTTCGCGGCGGTCGCCGACACCTTGATATCCTTCTTGTCTGTGAAAAATGCATAGGCACCCGCCAGGACTGAAATCGCTGTCATCGCCATCAAGCCCGCCATCAGTATTCGTTTTTTCATGTTCATCTCCTTTACTGTTTCGCCGACGATCTGTTCGTCGTGCTCTGTTTTCTTTGTTGATTCTGTTCTGAACCGCAGTTTTTCCCTTCCTGCAGTCCCAGACTCTTTCCATCTGTGATTTCAGATTTTTCGTTGATTCGTGCTTTTCACGTCGCCCGGTCGGTGCTCAGAAGAGGATATATTCCACCGTGCCGAGGATGTCCGCCTCCTGCACCCGTCCCGGATCTGCGTGTTCATTATGATCACCCTTTGTGATATAGCCCCCCTCGTCTTTCCCTATCAGACGATGGGTGACATACGTATCCATACCGAAACCCGTCGCACGGAACAGGATGATATCATCCGGTTCCGGGGTACCCGTCCGCTCCCTGACGATAAGAATGTCACCAGAGGTATACGTGGGCTCCATGGATTCGGAGAGTACCACAACCGGCTTCCATCCGAAGAGGAAAAACGGCGTTCCATACCGCCGCTCCCGATAGGATGAAAGAATGGCATAGACGGCGATCACCATGAGAAACAGCGTGAGTATGCCGGATATCCATCCGAAGAACGTGTTCAGCTTTCGTTTGAGACCTCCTTTTGATTTTTTACACGCTCTGTTCTCTCGACGCATATACACTGTCCTCCTGGTTTTCTGACTGTGTGGCCCGGTACAGGAGCCAGCACTTCATGATGATAAGGATCAGTAAGAGGACGAAGAGGAAGAGACAGGTGAGCAGCAGCACCTTCTCACGCTGTGTCGGCCCGATATACAGTGTCACCGGATCCTGTATCGTCCCGCTTCCACCCTCCGTACTGATCTGTACGCTTGCGTGCTTCGGGCTTACATCCCGGATACGAAGCGCCAGCCTGGCGTTTCCGCCATCGTTCGTTGTGCCGTTTTTCTTCTCATTTTCCTTTTTTCCCGCGCTTTCCGCTGCAGAAAAATCCCGCTCCGCTCCGGCGCCTGCTGCCTTCCTTCTCGTCTCCGGCAGCTCCTTCTTCGTATATTTCCTATCTTCCGTGGATGGCTTCGATATCCCCGACACATCGGGCTTCGAAGCCATCCCGGACAGTTCCGCCGGATGTTTCTCAACATCCCCATACGGTCTGGCGGCTGTTTCCACCAGTTCCTCCGGATGCTCATAGATGCGGTCGATCCACTCCATGAGCTGATCCATCAGTGTTCCCGGCGGATCCTCTGCGCGAAGACCATGCGTTTTTCCGTCATAGCCCTCGCCGCGAATTGAGGTTCCACCGTGTCCGCCACCACCTGTCTGGCTTCCTCCGGAAGGACGGCCATCACTTGCGTTTTCCACGTCCTGTGTTCCGGCGCCGGATGACGGCGGTGGTTTCATCGTTTCTTCTGGTTCTGCTGTTTCCGGCGGCTTCTGTGTCTCCGTCGGTGTTTCCGTTTCCGGTGGTTTTTCCGTCTCTTCCGGCGGTCGCTCCTGCAGTGGAGCATCCGTTCCGGAGAAACAGATCGACAGCGTCAGCGTATTTCCGGCCACCGCGTTCGTTGCCTCCTTTCGTAAGTAGAGTCGAAGCGTCAGCTGTTGTTCACGCCCCGCAGGGTGTGTGAGTATCTGCTCGAAGCTGTCCGTTCTGGAAAGCGAAGCGACCGTTCCATGAAGGAAGGGTTTTTCTCCATCCAGGAGGCTCAGCTCGAGCTCCTCTGCCAGTGCCTCTGATCCGGTAAATGTTACGGTTTCTACCATGTACGCAAGGCGCCTGTCTGTATGGTTTTGTACGAGAAGGATGTGTTCTGAGAGATCTCCCGGCAGAAGTTCATCTACACTGGAGAGATCAAGTTGAAACTGGAATTTTTCAGAATCGGCAGCAGCCGTCGCCGCTGTCGGAAAAGAAAAAAGCACGAGAAACAAGGAAGTAAGCGTTAAAAGCTTCTTGATATTTCTCATGCTCAAAGACTAGCACAGTATATGATTTTTGAAAATGTCTGAAAACAGACCATAATCTGAAAACAGACTATAAAATATTACGGTTTCAAGCCGTAAATCTGCATTATTTCATCCGAATAAATTTTTTTCTGACGGTACACGATCAGCGGTTTTTCCACCGTCAGCTGGCTTTTTCCACCCTTTACCGCCTCGATCAGCACCATGTTCGGTTCACTCTCCAGATACGGATGCACGAGCCGCATCCGCTTCGGCTCGAGATGCTCTGCACGAAGCGCGCAGAAGATATCCGCGAGCCGATTCGGACGATGGACCATAAACAGCCTGCCATTCGATTTCAGCGTAAAAGCCGCTGCCGCACACACATCCTCGAGGGTACACAGGACCTCATGTCGGGAGATGAGCTTCCGGTCGGTCTGGTTCCGGAGTCCGGCCTTCATGTATGGTGGATTCACCGTCACGATGTTCATACTCGAGTCATAGCCCATCGATCGGATATCCCGAAGATCACCTAAGCGCATCGTCATCCGATGCTCCTGGTGATTCAGCGCCACCGAGCGCTCGGCCATCGCCTGTACACTCGGCTGCACCTCCAGACCGATCAGCTCCTTACACTCCGTTTTCGCCGCAATTAGAAGCGGGACGATCCCCGTCCCGCTGCATAGATCCAGCAATCTGGTTTCTGACGTCACGGCCGGCACGGCGAAGTTCGCCAGCAGCACGGCATCCATACCGAAGCAGAAGCCATCACTGTCCTGTATGATTCTGTAGCCATTACACTGTAAATCGTCGATTCGCTCTGCCATACACCTTACGCATCCTGTCCCTGCACGAGGTCCACATCCAGCGTTTCCACCTGCTCCACGATCTCGACCACATCCGGCTGAGCCGCCTTCTTCTGCGGATCACCGCCCTTCGGACCATGTGTACGCTCACGTCCACCGCCCGCTGCATGCTCACCGCGACTGCCACGACCGTCCTTTTTTCCACCCGAAGCACCGCCCTGCGCATTCTGCGCACGGTTGCCCTTCTGCTCCGGCTTCTTCTTGTCGCCACTCGGACGCTTCCGCGGCTTGAACTTGAGCTCGGAAACCTTATACTCTCGGAGCTCCTTCTCATCTTCCTTTTCGAGACTGACGACGACCTTTACCTTCTGGCTGAGCACAGAGATGCTGCTGACCTCGCCACGAAGACCATCCGGTGTAGTGACCGTATCACCGACGGACGGAAGACGTGCGTTCAGGAACTCGTAGACATCCTCCTCGTTCTTGAGGCAGCACATCAGACGTCCACAGACACCGGAGATATTCGTCGGGTTCAGGCTGAGTCCCTGCTCCTTCGCCATGCGGATCGACACCGGTGCAAAGTCGGACAGGAAGGTATGACAGCAAAGCGGACGGCCGCAGATGCCATAGCCTCCCAGCATCTTCGTCTCATCACGTACGCCCACCTGTCGAAGCTCGATCCGCGTACGGAAGATCGCCGCGAGATCCTTCACGAGAGAGCGGAAATCTACACGCCCATCCGCCGTAAAGTAAAACAGTACCTTACTGCTGTCGAAGGTATACTCTACATCGATCAGCTTCATCTCGAGATTATGCTTGCGAATCTTCTCCTGACAGACCTTATATGCCTCCTTCTCCTTCGCTTCGTTCTCGAGGTGGCGCTGGTCATCCTCGGCATTCGCCTTCCGGATCACTTCCTTCAGCGGTTGTACGATTTTCGCATCCTCCGTCTCACGGTTTCCCATCACGACGAAACCATACTCGATACCACGCGCCGTTTCCACGATCGCGTGCTCTCCGCGGGTGAAGTGGATATCCTTCGGATCGAAGTAGTATATCTTCCCGGCGGTTCTGAATCTAACTCCAATTACTTCTGTCATATATTCCTCATTTTACTGCATTTTATATACTGGTATCCCTGAGCCGAAGCAGAAAATTCTCCAGCATCAGATCCCGGTTCACGTTAAACGTCTGATCCCGAAGCATGCGCTCCAGATCATCCGTGGCCTGACCGAGTTTTTCATAGCTCATCGCGGAGGCCATACGTATGATGACATTGACGGAGTCCTGTGCATACAGAAGCTCCATCTGCGACGTGCTTTTATAGCATAGCACATCCCGTAAAATAATTTCAAGAAAGCCGAGCAGGCTTCCCTGCGGCACCTTCCAGTCCTTACTCACATGCGTACAGAAATCGAGAATTTCACGGCCTGTCCGGAAGCGGATCTCAGACAGAAGCTTCACCGTTTCCTGCGCCCACTCCTCCGTGATCATCTCCGCATAGCGCTCCCGTACATCCCGTTCACCCGCCTTGATTTCGATGACACGCGACAGTATCGTCGGCAGAAACGCATCTGCGTTCGCCGCAAGCAGCATGATCACGACATACTCCGGCGGCTCCTCGAGGGTTTTCAGAATCGCATTCTGTGCCTGCGGATTCATCTTCTCCGCATGCTCGATGAGATAGACCTTATAGGCCGCCTCATACGGACGCACGGCGACAGTATCCGTCACATGGTCACGGATATTGTCGACCGAGATGATCGTCGGATGCTCCTCCGGCTTATTCGGGACGATTTCAAGCATATCCGGATGCTCGTGGTTCTGCACCCGCTTTCGGACACTGTCCGCCCACTCTTCACGGCTCGCATACCCCCGCTGCTGATAAATCGGCATCGCGCCCGTATCCATCGATGACGGATCCCGGCTGAGCAGCTGCACTGTAAATTCCATCGCAGCCGACTTCAGGAGTTCCATATCCTCGCCCTCGATCAGATACGCATTGTATATTTGATTTTCCGGTATTTTAATTGCTTTCATTGATACAGCTCTTTTTTATCCGTGGTCACACAGCGCATGCCCCTGCATGCCCTGTGTCTCCATCCGCACGAACAGACGCTCTTCCGGTTTCAGCCTCTCACATCCCGCTCGATCTCTTCGAGGCAGTCCTCGAGATCCAGATTCAGGTACCGTCGTTCAATGCCGGCGGCCGCAAGCTTCGCCTCGGAGAAATCCACACGGTCCGCCTCGAAACGGCGCTGCATCTCCGCAAGCTTCGGTGTCGCCTCCTTCATCTCCCGAGCCCACGCACGCGCCCGTCGGATCTCATCCGGCACCTCGATATAGATTGGGAAGACATGTTCGGCACCGAAATAATCCCGGGTACTGACATAGCTCTGGAGCACACCGATCATCAGGTAATCCTTCCCCGACCGGAGCACGATCTGACCATCATCGACCGTCGCATAGCGCCATGGACCATAGACCGTCTGATAGGTCCGTTCCTCGATGATCCGGCCCGCCTGCTCAAACTGATCCATCCTCTGATCCGTCACAAAATGATACTCGACACCCTCGCGCTCACCCTCACGGATCGGACGCGTCGTATACGGCGTGACCTCCTTCCAGTCCGGATGAAGCGCCTTCAGCCGCTTATAGATCGTATCCTTTCCGCTTGCTGACTTTCCAAACAAATAATAGATCATCTCATCCTCCGAGCGGACCGCCCTCGCTGATGACCGCGCCATCCTTCTGCACCGTCTCCGGACTCTCCTTCACGGTATCCGGTCCGACGACGGGACCGTTACTGACCTCTCCCTGACTGTCACTTCCCGGCACAGGTCCTTCGATCTCCGTATCCTTTCGAGACGGCAGCTCCTCAACCTTATCCGAAGCCTTCGACTCCTTACTTTCCTTTTCTTCCTTCGATTCCTTCGTCTCTCTGCTTTCGTCTTCCGCCGTACTTTCCTTCTTTGACTCCGCCTCCGAGGACTTCACACTCTCCTCGATGGAGGCCTCGACGGACTCGATCTTCTTTTCGATCTCCTCATCCTCGGCACCGGTCGCCGCCGTTTCCGCCGGCAGCTGCGCACTTTCTGTCACCTGGATCTGCGCACTCGTTTCGACCGCGGCACTCTCCTTTGTGTCAATGCTGACCACGGTCGCTGTTTCACTCTCCTGTGTTTCTGCGGCGGTCACCCGAAGATCCGGAAGCGTAAAACCACTCACATTTTTAAATACGAAGAACGCCACCAGGATCGCGATGATCAGCATCGACACGGCAAAGAGAATCTTAAACAGATCACCGACCAGCGTCGCCTCCTTCCGCTTCTTCCGTTTCGTACTCCGCTTTCTATAATCACTCATTTTACATGACTCCCAAATTTATTTATACACGATCTGATCGCCATCCCGCAGACGCACCGAGACCTCACCGAAGACCAGTGTACCCTCGCTTCCGTCCTGCTCGACGACCTCCAGTGTTCCGTCCGGGCGGATGCCGGTGGCTCTGGCCGGACGCTGTGTCTTTCCATCGATAATCATGATGTCATGTCCCGGCACCATGTTGTGATCGATGTATTCCTGTGCCAGTGTCTTCTCCGGTGCGAGCGCATAGAACTCCCGGATCAGCTCCGCCGCGATGCGATTACGATCCACGATTTTTCCCTCGGAACGCTTTCCGAGAATCGATCCGGCCTTCTCGCGGATATCCTCCGGGAAGCCCTCCTCCGGCTCATAAAGATTGATGCCGATCCCGACGATGACGAATTCCATACGGCCCGACTCCATGCTGGTCTGCCCCTCCGAGAGAATACCACAGACCTTGTGGCCCTCATAATACAGATCATTGACCCACTTGATGGAAAGCTCGACCCCGCATACCCTGCGGACCGCACGATAAACGGCGACGGCAGACTGCGCCGTCAGCATCAGATTATCCATGACGGTACCTTCCGGACGAAGCAGCATGCTGATATAAAGACCGGTTCCCTTCGGAGAGAAGAAACTGCGCCCGAGTCTTCCCTTGCCACCGGTCTGATAATCGGAAATCACCGTTGTCCCCTCCGGCACATGCTCTGAAACCGCCAGCTTCTTCAGCACATCGTTCGTACTCGTAATCTCCTGAAATACCGAAACCGGGTATGCATGCTCCAGATAACGGGAAATGGCCTGTTCAGACAGCACATCACTTTCCAGCGAAAGCATGTATCCCTTATTTTTTACAGCCTCGATTTCATAGCCATCCTCCTTCAGCTGATTTACCGCCTTCCAGACCGCCGTACGAGAGCAGTGAAGCTCCTGTGCGATTTCCTCACCGGAGATATAATGTCCCTTGTTTTCTTCAAATAATCGGATCAATGTTTCCTTTACCGTCATGTCAGCCTCCACCAGATCTCAAGTTTACTATTCTGACCCGTAAATAATAACAAAAATCCATATTGAATACAAGAAAGGAGGCCGTACCAATACCGGCCCCCTTTCTTACGATTTTTTACAGATTTTACGACACCTGCTTCCTCATGCCAGTGATACCCACTGAAAATTAATCGAGGAAGAGCACTCATCGACATATTCTCGTTTAAAAAATCCCCCATCTTTCCGATGAAGCATCTGGTCCCAGTTTTCAGTCGGGCACTCTTCTCCATTAAACCGGATCTGAAACCCCTTCTCACGAAGCCTCTGAAGGCCTGCAAGAAATCTCACGTTCATCTGGTAATCCATGCTGCTCCTCTCCTGCCGGAAGTACACCCAAAACCAATCCCAGGTAATCTGTATGCACCGCCGGACATCATGAACACATTGTTTTTTCGTTCCGAATCGCCAAAACATTTAAAAAATCAGGATGATTCGAAAAGAGGGGGATCTGCGACCGCAGAGGCACCACTTAACCTTCGCAGATCGCAATCCGTAGACGTTCCACTCCCATATAACATCTGCCGGATGTTCCGAGGATTGTACTTTCTCGTGAACAATTGTATTATACCGTATCTTTTGCATTCTGCATATAGTCTACATGTAGACCATAGTCCGCAAAACGACTATAGTCTGTTTTCAGACTATACCTCATGTAGTAGGTATTTCCGTCGTGAATCGATTTCATATTATATATGTAGAGAATCATCTCCTTCCGAAATTTTTAAAATTTTTTCTGACAGCGGGATTTTCTGATTGGGTTAGATCGAAATATGTTCGAAACCTACACTTTTGATCCCTATATTCCGAATCTTTTATTTCCGGGCACAAAAAAAGTCCCGGGATACTTCCCGGGACCTGATGACGCCAACGAGATTCGAACTCGTGATACCACCGTGAAAGGGTGGTGTCTTAACCGCTTGACCATGGCGCCAAAGAGAGGCGAGAGTCGGATTCGAACCGGCGCTCAGGGTGTTGCAGACCCATGCCTTACCACTTGGCTATCTCGCCATAAAAACATTCTTAAAAAACAAATAGGGTTAAGACAAGCATCGATGTCTTAATCCCACTGTCCAGAAGCTCCTCCAGTTGGACTCGAACCAACGACACCGCGGTTAACAGCCGCGTGCTCTACCTACTGAGCTATGAAGGAATAATAACAAGAATATCTGCAAAATCTTTCATTCTAAAGAAAGATTTTAAAACATCAAACCTACCAGCCAAATTTGGATAAGCCCTCGACCTATTAGTAACTATCACCTGAATGCTTTGCAGCA
>CAKQPT010000030.1 GCA_934270345.1 uncultured Oribacterium sp.
TTTTGTGAAGGAACGAAATCTGAAGCTCGACAACGCAAAGGGCATCCTGATCACCCTGGTGGTGATCGGCCACATGCTGCTCCCGATCCAGGGGACGACCCGCGGTGTCACGAATTTCTTCTATATGATCTACGCCTTTCACATGCCCGCCTTCGTCTTCATCTCCGGCCTCCTCGCGCAGCGCATCTACACCCGCGTGCCGAAGCCGGCGCAGGCTCCCGGCGGAAACCGTGCGCAGCGCCGTCAGCATCGTGCGGCCAATGCCTCCGCCGGGCAGCCGATGGCTTCGCGGGCCGCTGCACAGCCCACGACATCTGGTGGTGTCAGCGGCGCGGCGGTTGCAACCGAGGGTCACTTCAACGGACGTCGCTGGTGCTCGACGCTGTGGCTGTACCTCCTGTTTCAGTTCATTCTGTTCTTCTCGGAGATTCCCGTCTACGGTCGCACGACCCGCTTCCCGGACTTCCTCCATACCTCCGGCGCACCCTGGTACCTCCTCGCCCTGCTCCTCTGGTATCTGATGATCCCGTTCTTCTACGCGTATCGTGGGAAAGTACTGCCGGTCGGCATCCCGTACAGTCTGATCGCCTGGATCCTCCTTACGATCATGTCCCTCGCCGGCGGCTACCTCGCGAGCGGTGCCCTCGCCGGTCTCGGCGACTTTCTCGCCCTCGACCGCGTCATCGCCTTCGCCCCGTTCTTCTTCACCGGCTATTTCATCGGCCCGGAACGGCTGATGAGATTTCTCGGCGCAGAGCAGGAGAACGTAGTGGCACCCGAAGCGGCATCCAAACGCGCAAGTTCCCGGCGGCGGTCTCCGGAAAAGGCTTCGAAGCGTGCCGGCCGAGGCATTGTCCTCCTGCTGACGGCGCTCGGGCTTCTCTGCTTCGCGCTGGTCGGCACGCAGACCTTCGACCACCTGCTTCCGTATAAAAACGTCGTCTACGGCGCCTGGTACTACCGCTTCCATCCGGAACAGAACCCGGCGGCCTTCCCGGGCGACCTCGCCGCATGCCTCTGGCTGATCCGCCTCGCCTGGTTCATCGTATCCGGCCTCATGAGCTTCGCGCTCCTCGCCCTGATGCCGAACCGGCAGATCCCGCTCCTCACCACCATCGGACAGCGCACCCTGCAGATCTACATCCTGCACCGCCCGATCCGTGACCTTCTCCTCGCGGGCGGCTTCATCACCGCCGCCGGACCGGAAAACAGCGCGCATGTCCTCCTGCTCATCGTCCTGTCGATCCTGCTGACCATCGTGCTCTCCGCCGGCATCCTCCAGCGCCTCTTCGACGCCATCCAGAAACTCCCGGAGCGGCTGCTTCTGTAAAACGGAAATGTTGGCATCCGGGAGGAAATGTGCTTTAATGATGCCAGCATTGGCTTCGTATACCCCAGACATCATGCATCAAAGGAGAAAATATGTGGGTTTTCGTTAATGGTTTAAAGGTCTTTCAGAATTACACCCTGCTGCAGTGGGCGTGGTTTTTCATGTTCTACTGCATCTTCGGCTGGTGCTTCGAGTCGACCTACTGCTCGCTGAAATCGATGCACCTCATGAACCGCGGCTTCTGTCACGGCCCGTGGCTCCCGATCTACGGCGCCGGCGGCACGCTTTTCCTCATCTTCGCCTGGCCCTACCGCGCGAACCTCATCGTGACCTTCCTGATGGGCATGCTGGTCGGCACCAGCCTCGAGCTCATCACCGGCCCGCTCATGTACCACATTTTCCACATGAAGTGGTGGGATTACAGCCAGAATCCGCTGAACTTCCGCGGCTATATCTGCCTCGGCGCGTCCCTCGGCTGGGGCGCGATGGCGCTCTTTTTCGTGCATTTCGTGCACCCGCGCGTAGCGGAGCTCACCGTGAACTGGACCCCGATCGGCTATATCGTCGTCGTGACCATGCTCTACACCCTCTTCGTCGAGGACCTGATCTTCTCGGTACTCGGCGCCCTCGATATTCGGAAGCGTCTCGAGACCCTCGCCGCAAACTCGGAGGAAATCCGGCAGCTGAAGCTCAGCATCACGGAAGCCCGCGAGCATCTCGAGGAGCTGCAGGAGGTTGCGCGTGCCAATGCCTCTGAAGTGAAGATCGTCGCGGAGTCGGAGGGACGTCTGGCGGCCGCGAAGTACGTGTCCGAAGAAGCGGCCCGCGCCCTGCAGGATGCCCGTGAGACGGGCACCCTCGCGGCGCGCAGCCTCGCGGAGAACAGCGTCCAGGCGGCACGTGCCGCTGTGGACAGCGGCGTGCAGACCGCGCGCAGCGCAGCGCAGAGCGTCGCTGACACCGGTGCGCAGGCCGTGCAGACCGCGCGTAGCGCAGCGCAGAGCGTCGCGGATACCGGCGCGCAGGCCGTGCAGACCGCGCGCAGCGCAGCGCAGAGCGTCGCCGACACCGGTGCGCAGGCCGTGCGCACGGTTGCAGAAACCGGCCGCAGCGCCGGTGATCTCGGCAAGTCCGCTGTCCAGCGCAGCCTCGAGCTTCGCCGTCGGCTCGCCGAGGAGCGCCGTCGGCGCCTCGAAGAGCGCCTCGCCATCCTCGAGGATGGCGGCGATGCCCGCAGCGGCCGCATGAACTGGTGGGTCGGCAACACCCTTCGGAACAACCCGACCATGACCCATCACCCGCGCCACAGCGCAGACTTCGAATTCTACGCGCGTCTCCTCGCCTCCTCCCAGCGCTACCGCGAGAGCTTCGAAAAGATGGAAGCCCGCATCGACGCCGAAAAAGCGAAGGACCACGCTGCCGAGGAAATCTGATATCCTGTCTGACAGCCCAAACCCGCCGATACTTCGGTGGGATTTCGCATAAATTATGAGAAATATCAAATATTTGATGATTTTGAAAAAAGTGGATAATTGTGGCTGATTCACCTGAACTTGCGCGGATACTCAGACTATCTACTATTTTCATATTTGATATATATTGGATAAATCCAGGGGAAATCATACATACGCTCATTTGCGTACTATCTAAGATCGGTGTGATTCTTAAAAAGTAGATATGGATTTTATAGATATTTTACCTTCATCGATCTCTTCGCATCCAATAATCCTTCTATTTAAAAATCCTGGATAGTTGACACGCGGCAGCTCTTATAAAACAAGCGTTTTCGTATCCACTATTTCTGAAATGCGTTGATAGTGGATAGTTTCCTCTGCCAGAATCGATTTTTACCCCAAAAATGTATCCACTATTTATGAAAAGAGCTAAAAGTGGATAGTGATCATTCATTTCCCTGCTACTGCTCTTTATACGTTCGTTTCCGACACATTCGGAGCGACACCCGCATTTCTCCATCCCGGCTATCGAAAATATTCCCAAATACTACTTCAAGCGAGTGAAGCGTTGGGGTACAATGAGAAGAAATGATGAAAAATGCTCGGACCATTCCGGCGTTGAAGATCAGCGTTGCCCGGACCATTCCGGCACCGAAGATCAGCGTCGTCTGGACCGTCTGGGCATCTGGAATGACAATCGCCTGGATCATCCGGGTAGCAAAGATTACAACCGCCCGCCATCCGCGGGCGAAGGAGGAAGATATGGCACTTTCGAAAAGCATGCAGCAGCTGGTCGCCGGCAACTCCGCGATCCGCAAGATGTTCGAGCTCGGACAGGAGCTCGCCGCGCGCGTCGGCCGTGAAAACGTCTACGACTTCAGCCTCGGCAACCCGGCGTCACCGGTCCCGGAGGAGGTGCGCGACTCCATCGTGCGCATCGCGACAGAGGAAGCGCCGAACTATGTCCACGGTTATATGGCCAATGCAGGCTACCCGGAGGTGCGTGCCGCGGTTGCGGAACACCTGAATCGCCTCCACGGTACCGACTATGATGCCCAGGACATCATCATGACCGTAGGCGCTGCCGGCGGCCTGAACGACGTCCTCCGCGCACTCCTCGATCCGGGCGACGAAGTCCTGACCTTCGCCCCGTTCTTCACCGAGTACCGCAGCTACGCCTCCAACTTCGGCGGAAAGCTCACCATCGTCCCACCGGACACCGAGCACTTCCAGCTCGACATCGACGCAGCGGAAGCCTGCATTGGCGAACGCACGAAGGCCATCATCGTGAACAACCCGAACAATCCGTCGGGTGCCGTCTACACGGAAGAAACCATCCGGAAGCTCGGCGCGATGCTGGAGCGCAAGGAGCAGGAAATCGGCCATCCGATCTACGTGATCTGCGACGAGCCGTACCGCGAGCTCGTCTATGACGGCCTCAGCGTCCCGTACATTCCGAACATCATTAAAAACGCGATCTTCCTCTACAGCTTCAGCAAGACCCTGTCGCTGCCGGGCGAGCGCATCGGCTACATGGCGATGGCGAAGCGTGCAGACGATCACGACACGATGATCCAGGCCCTGACGATCGCGAACCGTTGCCTCGGCTTCGTGAACGCGCCGTCCCTCCTGCAGCTCGTCGTGAAGGACTGTCTCGCGGTCGAGGCCAATGTTCCGTTTTATGACCGGAACCGGAAGCTGCTGTATACCACCATTTCCGGCCTCGGCTTCGAGTGCGTACGACCGGAGGGCGCCTTCTACATGCTCGTGAAGGCACCGAACGGCAGCGCCGCGGACTTCGCCGCCGCCGCAGAGAAGCTCAACATCATCATCGTCCCGTGCGACGGCTTCGGCCTCCCAGGCTATGTCCGCATCGCCTACTGCGTCGACTACGCGATGATCGAACGCTCCATCCCGGCCTGGGAACAGCTCGCGAAAGAAACACTTAAATAATCAAAGACCCCGGCGAAACTTCTACGTTCCGCCGGGGTCTTTCATGTTTGTGCTTTATGTCAAGAGATCAGCCAAGGGGGGAGCCGAACTCCTATGAAGTATATGGAAAACGGTCATGCTCGATGGAGCTTCAGGAATCTGCTGGAGCGTTTGTGCATCGCCCCGTCTTTCGTGAAGGATCGTAAACATTAGCGACCGTTTTTTTAGAAGGGGGCTCCGGAGTGTATTTCAACTCCGGAGTATGAGTATGAAAAGCGTTTCTTCGTTACATCTCTGTAACTATGATATATGATACAGGGCACTTGTGACTGAAGTATGTCGCCCGGCTAAAAGAACTCTAAAGAATCTAAACAAAGTCTAAACAGAAGCGAAAGGATCGATTACGAGATTCTTTAGCGTCCGAACTCTGCAATTCTGACTTTAAAAACAGAGGGTCATCGATTATACTATAGAAGATTCTATGTTGAATTACTAAATTCGCCCTGCGCGCCCATACGCCGGGATGCTTCACGAGAGCAGCTTCGGCAGAATTTCTGCAGGCAGGTACCGGAAACGATACCGACCGTGCGCGGCGCATCGCAGAAGGCTGCATCCCGGCAGCCGCTGCGTATCCCGACAGGGCTTCGTTTTATACATCGTTATATAGTAGGAGTTTTTCATGTTTTCACTGATTTCAAATGATATCGGCATCGATCTGGGTACCTCCAGCATCCTTGTATATATAAAAGGTCGTGGCGTCGTTCTGAAGGAGCCGTCCGTCGTGGCTGTCAACCGCGACACGAACACCGTGCTTGCGTACGGCGAGGACGCGCGTCTCATGCTGGGCCGCACCCCGGAGAACATCTCGGCGGTTCGTCCGCTGCGCCAGGGCGTCATCTCGGACTACACCCTGACGGAGAAGATGCTGAAGTACTTCATCAATAAAGCCGTCGGCAAGCGTACCCTCCGGAAGCCGCGCATCTCTGTCTGCATCCCGAGCGGTGCGACCGAGGTCGAGAAGAAGGCTGTCGAGGATGCCGCTTACCACGCAGGTGCCCGCGAGGTCACGATCATCGAGGAGCCGGTGGCGGCTGCCATCGGTGCCGGCATCGACATCAGTAAGCCGCAGGGCAACATGATCATCGACATCGGTGGTGGTACTGCGGATATCGCCGTGATCGCACTGGACGGTCCGGTCGTTTCCGAGTCCATCAAGGTCGCCGGCGACGACTTCGACGAGGCCATCCTCCGTTACATGCGGAAGAAGCACAACCTCCTCATCGGAGAGCGTACCGCCGAGGACATCAAGGTCAACATCGGCTGCGCCAGCAAGCGCCCGGAGAACGTCACCATGGAGGTCCGCGGACGCAACCTCGTGACCGCCCTCCCGAAGACCGTCATCGTAAGCTCGGACGAAATCATGGACGCGCTGCTTGAGCCAGCGATGATGATCGTCAATGCTGTGCACAACGTACTCGAGCGCACGCCACCAGAGCTCGCCGCCGACATCTATGAGCGCGGCATCGTCATGACCGGTGGCGGATCCCTCCTCTATGGCCTCGATAAGCTCATCCAGGAGAAGACCGGCATCAACTGCGTACTCGCCGAGGACCCGCTCACCGCGGTCGCCATCGGCACCGGCAAGTTCATCGACTTCGCAAACGGCGACGCCGACGAGGACTGACATTTTATGAATCAGGGGTAGCCTTATTTGGGCTGCCCTTTTATTAATTTCAGCTGAGCGTTCACTCGGCCAATGCAGCCGACGGAGCTGCGGTGGCGGGCGGCGAGGCTTCAGCAGGCACGACACGTTTACATTTTCAGGAGAACACAGCTTGGAATATTTTGAGGGCTACATCGATCATATCATTTTCCAGAGTCCGGCGACGGGCTACACCGTGATGACGGGCGTGATGGAGGGCAAGACCTACACCCTCGTCGGCACGCTGCCGGGCATCGAGGCAGGCGAGAATATAAAGGCGGATGGCCACGAAGCCACCCACCAGATTTATGGTACCCAGTTCGTCATCGACCAGTACCAGGTCGTCGCGCCGAAAACCCAGGAAGCCGTCGAGCGCTACCTCGGCTCCGGCGCCATCAAGGGCATCGGTGCCGCCATGGCCTCCCGGATCGTGAAGAAGTTTGGTGACGACACTATGCGCATCATCGAGGAGGAGCCAGAGCGCCTCGCCGAGATCAAGGGCATCTCTGCGCGGAAGGCGATGGACATCGCCGCCTCCGTGAACGCGAAGCGCGACATGCAGGACGCCGTCATGTTCCTCCAGAAGTACGGCATCTCCATCAACCTCGCCGGCAAGATCTATAATCGCTACGGCAACGAGATGTATGACATCGTCCGCGATAACCCGTACCGCCTCGCGGAGGACATCGAGGGCCTCGGCTTCCGGACCTGCGACGAGATCGCGCGGAACGCCGGCATCGCCGAGGATTCCGCCTTCCGCATCGAGTCCGGCATCCAGTACGCGCTCGGCATGGCGGAGAGCAACGGCCACTGCTACCTGCCGCTCCCGGAGCTCTGGTCCTCCGTCGAGTCGCTCCTGAACATCACGATCCAGGACATGAACCAGTACCTCCTCGAGCTCCAGATGAAGGGCCGCGTCATGGTGAAGTCGAGCCGTCCGCACAGCATCTCCGATTTTCTGGCCAATGCTTGCGATGCCGGTCCGACGTCCGGTCCCGACACCGGAGCCTCAATGGCAGACGGTGCGAGCACCCTCGCTGCGAACGCTGCCCTGGGCTCCCAGACATCCGCTGTTTCGCCTGCCCAGACCGCCTTCGATGCCATGGGACCGTCACTCTACGACGCCAATCCGGCGCTGCATGCGGACCCGGCGACGCACGTCTACCGCGCGTCGATCTACTACACGGAACTGCAGGTCGCGACGATGCTGAAGGATCTGAACGTTACGGTCGAGAACGCCGAGCTCGACGCAAAGCGCGCGGCTTCGATCGATGAGATCACGGAGAAGAACGGCATCGAGCTCGACCCGCTCCAGCGTGACGCCGTACTCACCGCCGGCCACTCCGGCCTCCTCGTCATCACCGGTGGCCCGGGTACCGGAAAAACCACGACCATCAACACCATCATTCGCATGTTCGCGGACGAAGGAAAGACCATCCTGCTCGGTGCCCCGACCGGCCGCGCCGCGAAGCGCATGTCCGAGGCCACCGGCTGGCCGGCCTCCACGATCCACCGCCTCCTCGAGTACCAGGGCCGCCCGGACGAGGAGGAAGACGGCGGCGACCAGGTGCGCGGTCACTTCGAGCGCAACGAAAACAATCCGCTCGAGTGCGACGTCGTCATCATTGACGAGATGTCCATGGTCGACATCTTCCTCATGAACGCCCTCCTGAAGGCCATCCACCGCGGCACCCGCCTCATCATGGTCGGTGACGCGAACCAGCTGCCATCGGTCGGTGCCGGCAACGTCCTCCGCGACATCATCGCCTCCGGTGTGATCCGGACCATCCAGCTCCGCCACATCTTCCGTCAGGCCGCCGCGTCGGACATCGTCGTAAACGCCCATAAGATCAATGAAGGCGAGCCGGTCGATCTCAGCAAGCGCTCGAAGGACTTCCTCTTCATCAAGAGTCAGACGCCGGATCAGATCTTCGCGGCCATCGCCGCCCTTGTGTTGAACAAGCTCCCAGGCTACCTCGGCGTGGATCCCTTCGACATCCAGATCATGACCCCGCAGCGGAAGGGCGCGCTCGGCGTCGAGCGCCTGAACCAGCTCCTCCAGGAGCAGATGAACCCGAAGAGCAGCCGGAAGACCGAAAAGGAGATCAACGGCACCCTGTTCCGCGTCGGCGACAAGGTCATGCAGATCCGGAACGACTACAACCTCATCTGGGAGATCCGCGGCCGCTACGGCATCCCGACCGAGAAGGGCGAGGGCGTCTTCAACGGCGACATCGGCATCATCACCGAGATCAACAGCTTCGCCCAGAACCTGACGGTCCGCTTCGACGACCGCTTCGTCGAGTACGCCTTCAAGGACTGCGAGAGCCTCGAGCTCGCCTACGCGATCACGATCCACAAGTCCCAGGGCTCGGAGTACCCGGCGGTCATCGTCCCGATGTACCAGGGCCCGTCCATGCTCATGAACCGGAACCTGCTCTACACCGCCGTCACCCGCGCGAAGTCCTGCGTCTGCCTCGTCGGCAACCCGCCGATCTTCGACCAGATGCTCCACAACGCGTCCGAGGCGAAGCGCTACTCCTCCCTCAGTGAGCGGCTCCAGGAGGTGAGCCATGACGAAAATTCACTCTGAATCAGATATCCCGGTCCCTGCGCCAATGTCTCCGGCTGAACGCAGTCGCGCCGCGGACAGCACTCCGGCAACCGCAGCAGCACATCCGCCGATGACGACATCGGCCCATCAATCGACCGGAGCGTCCGCGGCGAAGCAGTGGCTTCTGTCGCTTCTTTTCCCGCGCCGCTGCCCGGTCTGTGAGGAGATCGTCTCACCGCGCGGCGCACTGATCTGCCCGGACTGTGAACGGCAGCTCCACTTCCTGACGGAGCCGACCTGCCAGATCTGCGGCCGCGAAATCCTCGCCGACGACGCGGAGCTCTGCGAGAGCTGTAAGCGCCATCGCTTCTTATTTAAGAGAAGCATCGCCCTCGTCGGCTATGACGACGTCGCGGCGCGCTCCATCAGCCGCATCAAGTACACCGGTGCCCGTGAGTTCCTCGACTACTACGGACGGGAGGCCGTGCGCCGTCGAGGCGATGAGCTTCGGCGCATGCAGATCGACGCCATCGTCCCGGTGCCGGTCCACCCGAGCCGAAAGCGGAAGCGCGGCTACAACCAGGCGACCGTACTCGCCGAGGTCATGGGCGCGGAGCTCGGCGTCCCGGTCTACGAAGCGGCCCTCTGCCGGCGCAAAAAAACCGCCGCATCGAAGGAACTCAATGCGGCGGAACGTTTGAAAAATCTGATGTCGGCCTTTTACGCGGGGCCGATCCCGCAGGATCTCCGACGGGTGCTGCTGGTTGACGATATCTTCACGACCGGCGCCACCATGGAATCCTGTACGCGGACGCTGCTCGCGGCCGGGGTGGAAGAGGTCTACTGCTTCGCCCTCGCGATCCGCTCCGAACGCTGACACGCTTCCGTCTGCAGGAGTCTGCCTCCACGCACAGGGGTCTGACCCCATAAACTTTCTGTTTAGATTTAGTTTATAGAAATTTAATGTGGTCAGACCCCCTTCCGCAGCGCCATCTGCGTACAGCACGATGACATTGGCCGAGAATTACTTCACGCGCGTCCAGTAGTCGCGGGCCAGCTCGATGAGATCGAGCATAGGCTCCGAGGTGTAGCGGTCCTTCCGGTAGACGGCGACAGCGTGCATCATCGGGTGCGTGCTGAGGTGGATGAGCTTCACGCCCTTCGGGATGGTGGTGTGATGCGAGGCGCTGATCAGTGCGGCACACTCATCGGCAGCGACCAGTGCGAGCTGATAGTTGATGCCCTCGGCGTCCATGTAGATGTCCGGCTCGAAGCCGGCCTCCTCGAAGACCTGCTCGGAGACCATACGCTCGGTGGAGTCCTTCGCGCCGAGGCAGAACGGGACATCGCGGAATCGACGGATGTCGATGACCTCCTCACCATCTGCATCCGTGATGGTTTCCGACGCCAGCGGGTTTGAGCTCGCCACGGCGAGCATGATCTCGACATCGGCGAGAAACTCATAGTGCAGGCGGTAGTTCTGCTTGTCGCCCATCAGGATGATACCGAGGTCGATGGCACCGTTCTTGACGAGCTCCTGTGCCTTCAGCCCTTTCATGATGTTGAGCTGCAGCTTGACGGTCGGGTGCTGACGGTGAAACTTCTTATATAAAGAGGTCATCATATAGTCGGCTTCGACGCCGGCGGCACCGACCGCGATCTCCTCATTGTGCAGCTTTGCGATATCGGAGATGCGGGAGTAGCAGTCCTTCTTCATCGCGACCATCTTCCGGGCGGTCTCGACATAGATCCGGCCGGCCTCGGTGATGGCCCACTCGTTGCCACGGCGATAGAAGAGCTTGGTACCGAGCTCCTTCTCGAGGTTGAGAAGCTGGAGATTCAGCGCAGGCTGAGAGATGAAGAGCTTGTCAGCTGCGCGGGTGATATTCTTTTCCTCCGCGATGCGGATGATGTTTTCGATACGACGTAGATCCATGATGGCCTCCTGACGTAGTATTGCCTTCGGCGTTCAGGCGGGCGATGATGTCGCACCGGAAGCATTGGCCGAAGGACGGTGGATATGACATAGAAAAATGCCTGTGATTCAAGTATATATGTCTCTCTAAATCTGTGCAATAGAACTTTGAGAAAACTCTTGAAAAAATAAATAATGGGTGCCCGGCGGCAAACGCTTGACGCATAGGGTGCTTCATGGTATAGTTGCCCCGTAATCAAGGGCTAGGCCCTATTTTTTATGCACTAATTTCGTAATCATGCGAAGTTAAGAATCATTGGAGGTGAAGAGCCGTGCGTACAAAGATTATATTAGCATGTACAGAGTGTAAGCAGAGAAACTATTTCACGACGAAGGAGAAGAAGAATCATCCTGAGAGAATGGAAGTTCGTAAGTACTGCAGATTCTGTAAGAAGCACACGCTTCATAAGGAGACGAAGTAATGAGCGAGAAGAAGAATTCCGGTTTACAGGACTTCTTCAAGGGTCTTAAGACGGAATATAACAAAATTATTTTCCCGACGAGACAGGACATCATCAAGGAGACCACCGCAACCATCGTTGTCAGTCTCCTGGTCGGAGCGCTTATTGCTGTTCTTGATCTTATTATGAAGACGGGACTTGGTTTTATCATCAGATAAGGGGAAACTATGTCAGAAATTAATCCTGCAGCTCGCTGGTATGTAGCACATACCTACTCAGGCTATGAGAACAAGGTTAAGATGGATCTGGAAAAGACAATCGAAAACCGTGGTCTTCAGGATCTGATCTTCGAAGTCAGCGTACCGATGCAGCCGGTCATCGAGATGAAGAACGGCGTCGAGAAGAAGTCTGATAAGAAGATGTTCCCTGGCTATGTTCTCGTAAACATGATAATGAATCAGGAAACCTGGTACGTAGTGCGTAATACACGTGGCGTAACCGGATTCGTCGGCCCAGGATCAGAGCCGACACCTCTTTCCGAAGAGGAGATCAAGGCACTTGGCTACAGAGCCCAGGAGGTCCTTGTAGATTTCGCGATCGGCGATACCGTAAATGTTACTTCCGGTGCATGGAAGGATACGGTGGGTGTCATCAGTGAGATCAATGATCAGAAGAAGACTGTTACCATCTCGGTTGAGATGTTTGGCAGAGAAACTCCGGTAGAGTTATCCTACGGAGAGATTCAGAAACTCAGATAACGAAGTATGGGAGGGTTAATCAGATCTGCTGATTACCCCGCAATTACCACAAGGAGGTGCCTCATATGGCAAAGAAAGTAGAAGGATACATCAAGTTACAGATTCCAGCTGGTAAAGCAACTCCAGCTCCACCAGTAGGTCCGGCTCTCGGCCAGCATGGTGTTAATATCGTTGCATTCACTAAGGAATTCAATGCAAGAACAGCAAACGAGGGTGATGTTATCATCCCTGTAGTGATCACTGTTTATGCAGATAGAAGCTTCAGCTTCATCACGAAGACTCCTCCAGCAGCCGTTCTGATCAAGAAGGCATGCAAGCTGCAGAAGGCTTCTGGTGAGCCAAACAAGAACAAGGTTGCTACCATCAGCAAGGCTGATCTCCAGAAGATCGCAGAGACTAAGATGAAAGATCTTAACGCTGCATCACTTGAGGCTGCTATGTCTATGATCGCAGGTACCTGCAGATCCATGGGCGTTGAAGTAGAGAAGTAATAGGGAGGTCAACTGATTATGAAGACAGGTAAGAGATATACAGCAGCCGCTCAGGGCTTTGACAGAACGGTAAAGTTCACCGAGGTTGACGCACTTGAGCTTGTAAAGAAGAATGCAACAGCAAAATTCGACGAGACCATCGAGCTCCATATCAGAACTGGTTGTGACTCACGTCACGCAGACCAGCAGGTTCGTGGTTCTGTCGTCCTTCCAGCCGGCACAGGTAAGAAGGTAAGAATCCTCGTATTTGCAAAGGGCGCTAAGGCCGATGAGGCTCAGGCAGCTGGTGCAGATTTCGTAGGAGCTGAGGAGCTTATTCCGAAGATCCAGGATGGCTGGTTTGATTACGATGTAATCATCGCTACTCCGGATATGATGGGTGTTGTTGGTCGTCTCGGTCGTGTACTTGGACCGAAGGGCTTAATGCCGAACCCGAAGACCGGTACTGTTACCATGGATGTTACCAAGGCAATCGCTGATACTAAGGCTGGTAAGGTCGAGTATCGTCTTGACAAGGCAAACATCTTCCACGTAGCAATCGGTAAGGCTTCCTTCACAACTGAGCAGCTCAAGGAGAACCTTGATGCGATCATGAGCGCAATTGTAAAGGCTAGACCAGCTACATTAAAGGGAACCTACCTGAAGTCCGCTACACTGACTTCTACCATGGGTCCTGGCGTTAAGATGGATACCGTTCAGTTCGGTGCTTAATCTTGACAAAATAGGGTATTGACAGCGGCGTGAGCCGATGTTAATATACACTGCGTATTAACCCGAAGACAGCAGGTGGTGCGTCCGCACCGTAAGTCAGAACGCCTGCCGAGGAAAGATACAAACGATTTTAGTTTGTTCAACCCCGTGTCTTTTGGCATGGGGTTTTCCTTTTGTAAAGGTTTATACGAAAAAATCTTATAAGGAGGAAGAACCGAAAATGGCAAAGGTTGAATTAAAGCAGCCGATCGTTGACGAAATCAAGGCACTCCTTGATGGCGCTGTCGCTGTTACTGCCGTTGATTATCTCGGACTTACGGTTGAGCAGGATACTGAGCTCCGTAAGCAGTTAAGAGAGGCTGGTGTTACTTACAAGGTATTTAAGAACACCCTGATCAAGAGAGCAGCAGAGGGTACAGATTTCGCTCAGCTCGACGGCGTACTTGAGGGTCCTACCGCTATTGCAGTATCTAAGGATGATCCTGCAGCAGCAGCTAGAATCATCGCTAAGTTTGCTGAGAAGGCTGATAAGCTTGAGCTTAAGGCAGCTGTAGCAGAGGGCAAGCTTTACGATCAGAACGAGGTCAAGGTACTCGCAGCTATCCCTTCCAGAGAAGAGCTTCTCGGAAGACTTTGCGGATCCCTGCAGAGCCCGATCGCGAACTTCGCACGTGTCATCAATCAGGTGGCAGAGAAGAACGCAGAGCCAGCTGCTTAATCAGCAGATGGACATCCGAAGCCGCGTAAGCGTGTGGAGGAACCTGAACGTATTTTCCATCGATCTCGTCGATGAATGTGAGAATACGATGTACTCACCGATGGTGAGTACCGCAGTATCGACTGCAAAAAATAAAAGTATTATTTTGAACTGTGCATGAGCACAAAATTTCAAATGGAGGAAATTAAAATGGCTAAGTTAACTACAGAAGAGTTTATCGCAGCTATCAAGGAGCTTTCCGTTGTAGAGCTTAATGACCTTGTAAAGGCTGTTGAGGAAGAGTTTGGCGTATCTGCTGCTGCAGGTGTTGTTGTTGCTGCTGGCGCTGCTGCAGCTCCAGCTGAGGAGAAGACTGAGTTCGACGTAGAGCTTACTGATGTTGGTCCTAACAAGATCAAGGTTATCAAGGTTGTACGTGAGGCTACTGGTCTTGGCCTTAAGGAAGCTAAGGAGGCCGTTGAGGCTGCACCTAAGGTTCTCAAGGAGGCTGCTCCTAAGGCAGAGGCTGAGGATCTCAAGGCTAAGCTTGAGGCTGAGGGCGCTAAGGTTACTCTTAAGTAATAAAAGCGACATTAAGTCAGATCTTATACAGAGTCGGAAGGTAAGTTACTTACCTTCCGGCTTTTTTTATGCCCTCCCTGCCCCATAATTTTAATAACCATCTCTACGATTATTTGGTATAATAAAATAAGGACTGTCTAAATATATTTGCTTCGCATCCCGCGAAGCGCACTGAACAAGGCATATTTATGATTTGTACAAACTGTGGAAAAGAAATACAGGATGGCGCGTCGTTCTGCCCTTACTGCGGAGCGCTGTTTGCCGACGGCTTAGTCCGGATCCATTACGAGGCGCAGCTCGAGAGCTCGGCCGAGACGCTTCCGGTCTACAACGCGGAAACCGTGCGCGCGGCCTGGGACCGTCAGAAGGCGACCCTCGGCGACGACCTTTCGGCGAAGCTCGATCATATGGCGGAGACCCCGTCGGCCAATGCAGTCGACCTCAACGCAGATGGCACTGCCTCGACACTCGCTGCAGGCGCTGCGTCGTCGGCCAATGCAGGCGCTCTCAACGCGGATGGCGCTGCCTCAACGCTCACTGCAGACACTGTGTCGTCGACCAATGCAGGCGACCTCGGCACGGATGGCGCAGCGGCAGACCGTGGCGTGATGCAGGACAGCGATTCTGCGCCGGAAGGCGATGATGAAGGTACCGTGAACACCCATGCCCGTGAGGATATGGATGCGGATTTCGATACCGACTTCGGTGATTCCTTCGGAGATCGTGACGATGCTTCGGCGAAAACGGCTGCCGTAGATTCATCTTCAGAAGATGAGGACTACGATCCGGCAGCGGAGGACGAAGCGATCCTGGATGAATTTTACAAAAAGGCTCTCCGCTTCGAGGCAGAAGAGCGTCGCCGCCGTGAGGAAGAAGAGCGCAAGGCCCGCGAGGAAGCCGAGGCGAGAGCCGAAGCCGAGCGGAAGGCGCGCGAAGAAGCCGAACGCATCGCCCGCGAAGAAGCTGCGGCGAGAGCCGAAGCGGAGCGTCTCGCGCGTGAAGAAGCGGAGCGGAAGGCCCGCGAAGAGGCAGAAGCGAGAGCGGAAGCCGAGCGTCTCGCCCGTGAAGAGGCGGAGCGCAAGACCCGCGAAGAGGAAGAGGCAAGAGCCGAGGCTGAGCGCAAGGCGCAGGAAGAAGCCGAAGCCCAGGCAAAGAAAGACGCAGAACGCGCCGAACTCGAAGAAGCGATGAAGCAGGAGCTCCTCAACCTCGCCTCCCATAAAACCCTCGGCACCCATATGTTCGACGATGATGAGGAGGAAGAGGCAGAAGCTGTAGAGAATACTTCTGAAGAATCTGAAGACACTGAAGTTACAGATACAGTAACAGAAGAAGTCGTAGAGGAAGCAGCAGAGGAAACGGAAACTTCTGAGACAACTGAAACTGTAGAAGAAACAGACGAAGATTCCACAGAGACAACTACGGATGAAGAAAACGAGGAAGCTTCTACCGAAGAAGCAACGGACGAAGCTATAGAATCCGACGCGGCTGCTGAAGAGGAAACTACTGAAGAAGCAGAGACCTCCAAAGCAACCGAAGCTTCCGATGAGCTTGAGCCGACAGAAGCAGAGGAATCTTCTGCAGAGGAGGATTCCACTGAGGAAACAACGGACGAAACAGTAGAATCTGAAGAAACTGCAGAGGAAGCAGCTGGCGAAGAGTCAGAAACTTCTGAAGTAACAGAAGCAGTAGAGGAGTCTTCCGAGGAAGAAACTGAAGAGACAGAAGAAGAGGAGATCGAGGAGGAATCAATCGAAGAAACAGCCGAAGGTTCCGAAACCGAATCAACCGAATCAACCGACGAAGATTCTGAGTCCGAGACAGCAGAAGTGATCCCGATCGCAGACCATCTACCGGACGATGCAGAGGAAGAGTCCGAGGATGATTCCGACGATGACGACATCGATGAGGATTCCGACGAGTCCCTCGACACCGATGCTGACGATTCCGACGACCTCGACGCTGACGACTCAGAGGAAGACTCCGGCACCACCGCCGAGGATTCCGACACTGACGAAAGCGATCACACCGCCACCATCACTCCGCTCAACGATTTCGATCGTGTCGACCAGATGCTGGGCGTGAGCGATGCCACCACCGAATCGGACACTTCTGTAGCACGCGTTCGTAACCCGAAGCTGCTCGTGAAGGTCGCGGTCGCAGTGATTGCCGTCGTGGCCGTAGCATTGGCGGGATGGTATCAGATGCCAGCCACGAAGGAAAGCCGGATCCGCAGACAGGCGGAGAAGGCATACGCCGCCGCAGACTACACGAGCGCGGCCGCGGCCTACCAGCAGCTGTTCGGTTACGGTGTGCAGAGTGAGGACATCTACCTCCACGCTGCCGACGCCTACGCAGACGCCGGACACCACGCCGAGGCTGTGGCGCTCCTGAAGAGCAGCCTCGCGGACTACCCGGACAGCAGCGCGCTGAAGAACGAGCTCGAGGCGCTGGACCCGACCGTTCACTTCGACCCGGAGGGCGGCGACTTCACCGATCCGGTCAGCGTGAAGCTGAGCACCGACGCCGGCGACGCGATCCTTTACACGATCCAGCGGGAGGGCGACAGCACGAAGCCGGAGACGATCGAATACGCCACCCCGGCCGAGCTCAGCTACAGTGGTCGCTACACCGTGACCGCCCACGCGATTGCGCGGGACGGCGAGGCGGGCAGCAGCTTCACCCAGAGCTACGAAATCAAACTCGACCCGGACAAGTACCGGCTGAACGACTGGCATGAAACCGCCGACGGCGTACAGTACCTCGGCGAGGATGGCCGCTTCGTGACCGGCTGGCAGACGATTGACGACCAGAAGTATTACTTCGACGAGGAGGGCTACCGCGCGACCGGCCTCACCGAGATCGACCGCGACACCTACTTCTTCAACGCGGATGGCGTGATGCAGACCGGCTGGCAGCAGTCGGACGACGACTGGTACTTCTTCGACGAGACCGGTCGCATGCTCACCGACGTCTGGATCGAGGATACCTACTACGTCGGCGCCGACGGCAGGATGCTGAAGGACACCACGACCCCGGACGGCATCGCCGTGGACGCGAGCGGCCGCAAGGCTTCCGACCTCGTGACCCTGTTCCAGCAGCACCCGAAGGCGATGGTGGTCATCCAGACCGCCGACCGCAAGAAGGAGGGCGACTACTCGACCTTCGCGGCGAAGGCATACTATTCGCACAGCTCCGACACACCGGAGGGCGACAGCGTCGACGTCACCGTGAAGATCAGCAACCGCGCATGGATGCACTACATCGACAAGAAGCTTCCGGACGCGCTGGTCACCGACGCCTACCACTTCCTGCCGCACATCGGCATCCTGAACCCGACCTTCGACGACGGCGTCATCACGAAGTTCGATTTCATCCTGGGCAGCCAGGGCTGATCGCGGCCAATGCCTACATCCTGCACCCGCCCGCACATACGTGTGCCCGCGGTCAGGCAGCTCCGTTCACTCCGCCCGCGCGGCCACCGAAACCCGCGGACGACATGTATACACACCATAGAGGAAAAACGATGAATAACACCTTTGCATTCAACCACTTCAACTTCAACGTCAAGGATCTGGACCGCTCCCTCAAGTTCTATAAGGAAGCCTTCGGTCTCGAGCCGGTCGAGGTCAACGACCGCCCGAACTTCACCCTCGCCTTCCTCGGCGACAACACCACGAGCTTCCGTCTGGAGCTCACCTACCTCAAGGACCGCACCGAGGCCTATGACCTCGGCGAGCAGGAGTTCCACCTCGCGCTCCGCACCCCGAACATCAAGGAAGCACACGACCTCCACACGAAGATGGGCTGCGTCTGCTTCGAGAACGCCCCGATGGGTATCTACTTCGTCGAGGACCCGGACGGCTACTGGATCGAGGTGATCCCGGACCGCACGAAGCCACAGTCCTGGCCGGAAGAAGCGTAACCATGGATTTATTTGAATATATGGCGGAGAAGCAGAAGGAGTCCGACGCGCCGCTGGCCTCCCGCATGCGCCCGGAGACCCTCGACGAAATCGTCGGCCAGGAGCAGATCATCGCCCCGGGCACCCTGCTCTACCGCGCGATCCGGGCCGACAAGCTCGGCTCCCTCATCTTTTACGGCCCGCCGGGCACCGGCAAGACGACCCTCGCGCAGGTCATCGCGCACACCACGAAGGCCGACTTCGAGCAGGTGAACGCGACCATCGCCGGAAAGAAGGACCTCGAGGAGGTCATCGCCCGCGCGAAGCAGAACCACGGCGGCTACGGCCGGAAGACCATCCTCTTCATCGACGAGATCCACCGCTTCAACAAGGCGCAGCAGGACTACCTCCTCCCGTTCGTCGAGGACGGCACCGTGATCCTCATCGGCGCGACCACCGAGAACCCGTACTTCGAGGTCAACGGCGCGCTGATCTCCCGCTCCCGCATCTTCGAGCTGAAGCCGCTCTCTCGCGAGAACATCGCGACCCTCATCGACCGTGCCCTCACGGACACGCGGAAAGGCGTCGGCTCCTTCCACGCCTGGATCGACGACGACGCACGTGAATTCCTCGCGGATACTGCAAACGGCGACGCCCGCGCGGCGCTCAATGCCATCGAGCTCGCGGTTCTCACCACCGACCGTGACCCGGACGGCCGCATTCACATCACCATCGACGTCGCCTCCGAGTGCATCCAGAAGCGCGCCGTGCGTTACGACAAGGACGGCGATAACCACTACGACACCGTGAGCGCCTTCATCAAGTCCATGCGCGGCTCCGACCCGGACGCCGCCGTCTACTACCTGGCCCGCATGCTCTCCGCCGGCGAAGATATCAAGTTCATCGCCCGCCGCATCGTGATCTGCGCCTCCGAGGACGTGGGCAATGCAGACCCCATGGCTGCGGTGGTCGCGACCAACGCCTTCCTGGCCGTGGAACGTGTCGGCATGCCGGAATCCCAGATCATCCTCGCCCAGGCCGCGACCTACGTCGCCTCCGCACCGAAGTCGAACGCCTGCTCCGCCGCGATCTTCGAGGCCATGCAGGAGGTCCAGCACTCCGGCAACCTCCCGATTCCATCCTATCTGCAGGACGCTCACTACAAGGCCAGCAGCAAGCTGAACCGCGGCGTCGGCTACAAGTACCCGCACGACTACCCCGGCAACTGGGTCGAGCAGCAGTACCTCCCGGACGGCGTGAAGGACATGGAGTTCTACCACTACCCGCATAGTCATAGAAGAAACTCGGAACTTGAGATTTCAGAAAAGCAGGTTGCAGAAGGGAACACGCGCCCGGCGAGAGAGGCACTGGCGGATCTCAGGGCGAAATATGACGTATAGCCTGAACGATCAGCTTTTTCCACATCCACAGATTTATGAACGAAACGAGCCCTACCTCTTCAGAGGTAGGGCTCGTTTTTTCATATGGATTATTTTCTGTTTTTCGCTTACTCCACGACGGTGATGCTGTCGGCGGTTGCGACACGCATGCGGAGGGAGTCCACGAAGCTGAGCTTGACCTTCTTGCCGACCGCTGCGGTGGCGTCGGAGAGGAGCTGGTCGTCGCCGCTGACGCTGAACTTGAACTCGGTGGCGTCGTCACACTGGAGGTAAACGACGTCGTCCTCAAGCTTCGTGAGGGTACCCTGTACGGCGTAAACGTCAGAAGCAGGGTCGTCCATCATGTCGTCGGTCAGGACGCGGAAGCAGGTGGCGTCGTCTGCGCCGAGCTCGCCGATATAGAGGATCTGAGCGTATGTGCCGACCGCCGGCTCACCGATATCGAAACCATAGCTCGCGCGCTTGAAGGTGTACTCGGTGCCGTCCTGCGGGCCGTCCTCTTCGTTTCTGCCTTCCTCCTCACGTACGGTGATGGAGTCATCGGTCAGTGCCGTGATCTCGCCGTACACCTGGGTGTTCTCGGAGAAGTCGGAGTTGGTGTTCTCGTACGGTACATCCATCTGAACCTCTGCGACCTTCATGCCATCCGTCGGGTCACCCTCACCGGTGTAGTAGATGTCGACCTCGTCACCCGGCATCCAGCTCCATGCCGGATTCGTGTGTGCCTCTGAAAGGTCGACCGTGATGCTGCTGCCATCATCGAGCTCGACGGTCAGCTGATTACCGTCCGCCTTCTGAATAGTCGCATAGAAGTCGCTCATGTCATCGGTCGCGATCGTACCCTCGACCGCATCCTGCTTTCCGTCCTTCTTACCGCCACAGGCAGAAAGAGACAGTGCCATCATCGCCATCAGTAATGTGTATGTTAATTTCTTCTTCATGTAGTTCTCCTTTGGTTATTCCGTAAATCCATATCTCTGTTGCGAAGCCTGACACAAGCTTATCCTCATGCTCCTCACTGCGTTTCCGCAGCCAGACAGCCGACGATAAAAATCAAGCGAACTATAAGATACCACGCAGAGGTGAACAGTTCCATTTCTTTCCTCTTAAGGCTTTATTAAAATTCCGTTCATGCTTCGTCTGATTCGCAATGATGCACTATTTATAATAGGAAGCTGTGTCCCTTTTGTGAATTTTAAAAGATCTTACTGCCGCCGGGAGAAATCCTGCCGCCAGCTCCCCACTGTCCGTTTTTCTCCATAACCAACAGCTTTATAAATACTGTCATTAATTTACTAAAGTATATAGAAAAATGACGAAAATTTCAGCGAAAATGCAACGAAACCACGAAAGTTACGAAAACGTGTACGAAAACCGGCTCACATATTGAACTGACCGCGCGAGGGGCATATATTAGGTTTGAGTCAGAATCTCTGTAAGAAAATCGTAAGAATTAAAGTTCTGCATCAGATTTTTCAGTATATTTAAGATTTCATCTTGGGGGAGAAGAAAATGAGAATTAACCTGAAAAAACGTTTCACAGCGCTTATGCTGGCGGGCATGATGGTGACATCGAACGTGCTGCCGGCGTATTCCGCGACGGATGGTATCGTCGTAGAGCAGGCGGACGCAAGCTATGAGGGGCAGACCGCAGATTCGGACGCATCCGCAGATGCCGGAAATTCGGAAGCTGGGGGGGCATCATCTGAACAGGATGATACCGGAAAGCCAGTGGCCGATGCCGTAGATTCCGACAGCACCAGCGACGCTTCGGCCAATGCAGGCGACGAAAGTCATGTGGCGGGTGCCGCAGCAGGCAGCGCCTCCTCTACGTCTGCTTCGGACAATGCTGAGACTGGCGTTTCACAGGGGACGACAGAGAACACGGAGAATTCCGCTGCGGCCGGTGGCGCAGAGAATGCAGAAAACAGCGGCGCAGAGAACGTCAGTGACTCAACGAATACCGGTGCTGAGGGTGCAGCAGGCACCGATACCTCGGCGAACACCGGGGCTTCTTCTGCTACAGAGAAGAGCGATGTGATCGTACTGGAGACCAGTGCGGCATCGACAGAAACAGAAACTACTGGCGCAGCGACTGAAATCGATGGCGCAGGTTCCGGCGCCACTGTTTCGGGTGGCGCATCGACCAGTGCTTCCGGTGTCGGTATCACCACGGGCGGTGCAGGCGCAGGATCCACAGCATTGGACGAAAGTGCAGTCGAAACGACACCAGCCGAGACCCTCGAGTCGGTTCCGGAGACCACCGTCGAGGAGACGACCGTGCCGGAGAGCACCGAGGCGGCGAAGAAGGTGAAACTCCGCTTCCATGTCGTAGACGAAGACGGCGAAGACATCGACGAAAAATATGTCGACGTGAAGGTTTCCTTCGATCAGGAAGGCATGCTCACACTCGATGACAGCGAGAAGGCACCGGTCAGAAACATTCGTAAGCTCACCGGTACCCGCCTTTTCGGACTGCTGAGAACCTATTCGAAGAACTATACATATAAGGAAGCAAGCCTGGACGGCGACATCATCCGCGCGATCCGCAAGACGACGGACGAGGATGAGCACACCGTTTATGAATACACGATGGACGGCGAGAACTGGACCGCGTTCGAGGAGGACAGCGAGATCCTGCTCGTTTACTGTGCACCGGAGACGAAGGGGAACGGCCACGCCGAGTACATCGAAGAAGGAAAGATCAAGGTCGTCGTCGATCTCAAGAAGGAGCTGCCGGAGGGCGTTGAGCTCCGCGTGCAGGAAGTGACCGACGAGAATCAGAATTACGACGCCTACATGACCGCGCTTGACGACGCAGCGAAGGCATCGGCTTCCGAAATCGAGAAGCACAGCAACGAGAACACCCTGCTCTACGACATCGCCTTCATCGGCCACGACGAAGACGGCCAGGAGTACGAGTACCAGCCGGGCGAGGACGTCAGCGTGAAGGTTTCCTTCCTCGGCGGTCAGCTCGCAGGTGAGCTCGGTGCCTCCGACGCGGACAATGTGGTCATCAAGCACCTCCCGGTCAAGGATGAAGTGAAGGAGAACGCCGCGAAGGACGGCCAGCGTACCACCGCGGATATGACCGACCTCAGCGCAGACGACATCAAGGTCGAAGACGTCAAGAAGGCGAAGGTGACCCTCGACACCGAAGCAAAGATCGCGACCGTAGATGAAGAGGAGGATGAGGAAGAAGAAAAGGAAGTTGCCGAGTCAAAAGATGAAGTGACATTTACCACCGACGGATTTTCTACCTATGCTATCATTTGCACAAACCCAGAAGAAGTAAAAGCAGTAAAGGTAAATCTGAATTTACCGGCAATTCTGAATAAATATGAAGCATTTGGATATGGAGTCATCGCACACGATTATTCATGGGCAGCAGATACAGAATCCAATGTAATGGTGGATCAGTACTATAGTACTATTTCGGACTTTGGCAATTCAGATAATTATGGAAATGCAGGTGGATTGAATTATATCGGTAATCTTAAGTCTGGAACCGCAAGTCCATTAAGATTCCATATCGCACCAAAAAAATTATTACTTGGAGATGCAGCATACAAGGATGTTGAAGTAGACAAAAAGATAACTTTAGAGCACGCTACTGGCACAATTATTGAAAAGAAAAATTATAACGTAGCTAATATCGTAAAGTCTATTGGAACAGATGTTGAGCGGATTATTGAAGAGTCGAGTAACGATGCGCCAACATTAAGCGCTGATAAATGCTACAACATCAACCTGATTGGTACGGAGCCAGGTGTGTATCTGGTGAAGTATGCTGGTAATAGTATAACGGATCAGAACCTGAAGGTAACTACTGACAAGAATCATAAATTAGTTATTTACTGTACTAGTTCTGGAAATTCAGAAGATGATGACAGCATTTTCATTCAGAGATATCATGTGAATGGAGAGCAACCATCACATTGGATAACTAGCAAAGATAAGGATGAGGACTGGATTCTTCAGGCAGTAACATTTTATGTCCCGAATGCAAATGTGCATTTGCAAGAAACGATGGGTGAGTTTATCGTTCCGAATAATACGGTGAAGCAGACAAATACCAGTGCCGGAATAGTTATTACACAGGTGATTAATGCAATAACCGGTGAGTGGCATTATCATAATCACGAGCTTCCTGCTACAAACACGATAAGTGTCAAGAAAATCTGGGATGATGATTATGATGAAGCGAAAAAGAGACCTGCAGAGATAAAAGTTCAGTTAAAGAAAAATGGTGAGCCAGAGGGCACTCCGGTGACATTAAATGAATCAAATGACTGGGCATATTCATGGACAGTTTCTACATCTAGTGATACATACACAGTTGATGAGGTTTCTGTACCAGAAGGGTATAAGAAGGTAATCACCGGAGACGCTTCGGTCGGATTTGTAATTACAAATACGCTTGAAACGACAGAAAAAGAAACTAGTGTTATCCTAAAAGCAAAGAAGGTACTAAACGGAAAGGCACTTAAGGCGGATCAGTTCACATTTACGCTCGATGGAGAAAACGTACATCAGGAAAAGCAGAATGCGGCGGATGGAACTGTAAAGTTTGACGAGATCAGTTATGATCAGGATGATGTCGGTAAGACATTTACGTATACCATAAAGGAGGAAGCAGGAAGCGAAGCCGGTTATACCTATGACAATCACAGTGAAACAGTAACGGTAACAGTTACCGATAAGGGTGATGGAACTCTGAAGGCAGAGCCAAGTTATGCAAAGGCTGAGGGTGCGGTCTTTACCAATACCTATACCTACAGAGCAACAGGAAAGGTACAGCTTAAAGCAAAGAAGGTACTAAACGGAAAGGCACTTAAGGCGGATCAGTTCACATTTACGCTCGATGGAGAAAACGTACA
>CAKQPT010000031.1 GCA_934270345.1 uncultured Oribacterium sp.
TTATACTTATATATATTTTGAAGGAGAAAAGGCGCTTATGTTTAGAAAAGTTGATACAAACATGAACTTTGTAGAGCGCGAGGGCGAGGTCGAGGAGTTCTGGAGACAGAATCATATCTTCGAAGAGTCCATCAAGGAGCACGAGGGTGATCCATCCTACGTTTTCTACGATGGTCCGCCTACGGCGAATGGTAAGCCGCATATCGGCCATGTCGAGACGCGCGCGTTCAAGGACATGATTCCGAGATTCCACGCGATGAAGGGTGCGATGGTACCACGTAAGGCCGGCTGGGATACCCACGGTCTTCCGGTCGAGCTCGAGGTCGAGAAGCAGATCGGCATCAACGGTAAGGATCAGATCGAGAACTACGGTATCGCGCCTTTTATCGATCACTGTAAGGAAAATGTCTGGAAGTATAAGGGCATGTGGGAGGACTTCTCCTACAAGGTCGGCTTCTGGGCAGACATGGAGCACCCGTATGTCACCTACCATGACGACTATATCGAGTCCGAGTGGTGGGCACTGAAGGAGATCTTCAAGAAGAAGCTCCTGTACGAGGGCTTCAAGGTCGTACCGTACTGCCCGCGCTGCGGAACCCCGCTGTCGAGCCACGAGGTAGCACAGGGCTATAAGGAGCTGACCGAGCGTTCAGCGATCGTCCGCTTCAAGGCGAAGGATCAGGATTTCTACTTCCTTGCATGGACGACCACACCATGGACCCTTCCATCGAACACCGGCCTCTGCGTAAATCCGGATCTGGACTACGCGAAGGTAAAGGCAGCGGACGGCTACACCTACGTGATGGCCTGCTCACTGCTTGATAAGGTACTCGGTCCGCTCGCGAAGGACGGCATGCCGGCCTACGAGATCCTCGAGACCTATAAGGGTACCGACCTCGTCGGTATCGACTACGAGCCACTCTATGCATGTGCAGCGGAGGCGGCTGCGAAGCAGCATAAGCGCGCACACTTCGTGATCGCAGACGGCTACGTAACGGCAGACGATGGTACTGGAATCGTACACATTGCCCCTGCATTCGGTGAGGATGATGCTCGTGTCGGCCGCGAGAATGGCTTCCCGCTCATTAAGTTCGTCGATGAGAAGGGTGTGATGACCGAGGAGACGCCGTTCGCCGGCATGCGCTGCAAGCCGACCGAGAAGGAGATGGCCGCAGGTGCAATCAGCGCGGATCCGGAGGTACTGAAGGATCTGTCCGCGCGGAAGCTGCTCTTCGACGCACCGAAGTTCACCCACTCCTATCCGCACTGCTGGAGATGTGATACTCCGCTTATTTACTATGCGAGAGAGTCCTGGTTCATCAAGATGAGTGCCGTAAAGGACGACCTCGTGCGTAACAACAACACCGTCAACTGGTTCCCGGCGACGATCGGTACCGGCCGTTTCGGTGCATGGATCGAGAATGTGCAGGACTGGGGTCTTTCACGTAACCGTTACTGGGGCACCCCACTCAACATCTGGACCTGCCCGTGCTGCGGTAAGCAGGAGGCCATCGGCTCCATCCAGGAGCTCCGCGAGCGTTCCACGAACTACGACGAGCTCCTCGCACAGCTGAAGGCCAAGGGCAAGGGCGGCTACAGCTCCGATTACGTGGGCTACGAGCACATCGAGCTCCACAAGCCGTATGTAGACCAGATCACCCTGCGCTGCCCGGATTGCGGCGGCGAGATGCACCGTGTACCGGAGGTTATCGACTGCTGGTTCGATTCCGGCGCGATGCCATATGCACAGCATCACTATCCGTTCGAGAATAAGGAGCTCTTCGAGTCCCAGTTCCCGGCACAGTTTATCTGTGAGGCCGTGGATCAGACCCGTGGATGGTTCTACTCCCTCCTCGCCGAGAGTACGATCCTCTTTAATAAGGCACCGTACCAGAACGTCCTCGTACTGGGCCATGTCCAGGACGAGAACGGACAGAAGATGAGTAAGTCGAAGGGCAATGCAGTCGACCCGATGGATGCGCTCCAGAAGCACGGCGCCGACGCCATCCGCTGGTTCTTCTACACGAACTCCGCACCATGGCTGCCGAACCGCTTCCATGATAAGGCCGTCGTCGAGGGACAGCGTAAGTTCCTGTCGACGCTCTGGAACACCTATGCATTCTTCGTTCTGTACGCCAACATTGACGACTTCGACCCGACGAAGTACAGCCTCGACTATGCGAAGCTCGGCGTCATGGACCGCTGGCTGCTCAGTAAGCTGAACACCGTGATCCGCGAGGTCGATGACGACCTCACGAACTTCCGTATCCCGGAGGCGGCGAACGCAATGCAGGATTTCGTCGATGACATGTCGAACTGGTATGTTCGTCGTTCGAGAGAGCGCTTCTGGGCGAAGGGCATGGAGCAGGATAAGATCAATGCTTACATGACGCTCTATACCGCACTGGTAACGTTCTCGAAGGTAGCGGCACCGATGGTTCCGTTCATCACCGAGTCCATCTATCGTAACCTGGTATGCAGCGTGGATCCGTCTGCGAAGGCATCCGTTCATCTCTGCAGCTTCCCGGAGGCGGACGCGTCGATGATCGACACGGCCCTCGAGGAGAACATGGATGAGGTACTGCACATGGTACTGCTTGGTCGTGCAGCGAGAAACACCGCGGCTGTAAAGAATCGTCAGCCGATCGGTGACATGTATGTAAAGGCAGAGCACGCGCTCGATCCTTTCTTCGTCGACATCGTCGAAGACGAGCTGAATGTCAAGAAGGTGACCTTCCAGGAGGACCTTCGCGCATTCACTTCCTATACATTTAAGCCACAGCTGAAGACCGTCGGTCCGAAGTATGGCAAGCACTTAAACGCGATTCGTACACATCTCACCGAGATGGATGGCTCTGCAGCGATGGATGAGCTCGACCAGAACGGCGTACTGAAGTTCACCGTGGATGGTGACACCGAGGTCAGCCTCACGAAGGACGATCTCCTCATCGACGTCGCACAGAAGGGTGGCTTCGTGACCGAGGAGGACATGAACCTCACCGTCGTGCTCGACACGAACCTGACACCGGAGCTCGAGGAAGAGGGCTTCGTCCGTGAGATCATCAGTAAGCTTCAGACCATGCGTAAGGAAGCCGGCTTCGAGGTGATGGACCATATCACGGTTTACGTGAAGGACAATGCAGAAGTCGCTGCACTTATGCAGAAGAATGAAGACGAAATCAAGCGAATCGTAATGGCCGACAGCATCGTATATGACATCATGAAGGGCTATGAAAAGGAGTGGGATATCAACGGTAAGCAGGTAAAGCTTGCGGTTGAGAAGCTGTAAAATCAGCGACCTGCAAAGGGGAAGAGTAATTCGGGGCTTTGCTTCGGCGAAGCCCTGGTAATGAAAGGATTAATATATGGTGGAAAAGTTTGACAAGGTAGCATTTAAGAAGGCTGTCGAGACCAATGCGCGTAAGCTCTACCGTAGATCTCTCGTAGATCTGAATACGAAGGAAGCATTTCACGCAGTGGCGTATGCTGTCGAGGACGTCATCATCGACGACTGGATGAAGACCCAGAAGGCTGCAGAGAAGCAGGACGCGAAGCGCGTGTACTACCTCTCCATGGAGTTCCTGATGGGCCGTGCACTCGGCAACAACATCCTGAATCTGACCTGTCATGAAGAGCTGAAGGAGGCGATTGAGGAGCTGGGACTGGATCTCAATGCACTCGAGGAGGCTGAGCCGGACTGGGCACTCGGAAACGGTGGTCTCGGTCGTCTCGCCGCCTGCTTCCTGGATTCCCTCGCAACGCTCAACTACTGGGCATGCGGCTGTGGCATCCGCTATAAGTATGGTATGTTCAAGCAGAAGATCGAGGATGGCTACCAGCGTGAGGTGCCGGATGACTGGCTGAGAGACGGTAACCCGTTCGAGCTTCGTCGTGCGGAGCTTCAGAAGGAAGTCAAGTTCGGCGGCTGGGTGGAGACACATAACGAGAACGGCAAGCTGAAGTTCGTTCAGAAGGGCTATCAGTCCGTCATCGCGATTCCGTATGATACACCGGTGGTCGGCTATGGTAATCATGTCGTCGATTCCCTCCGTGTATGGGATGCCGAGGCGAAGGAGACCTTCCGTCTCGAGGAGTTCGATAAGGGCAACTACCAGGCAGCCGTAGAGAATGAGAACATGGCGCGCAACATCGTCGAGGTTCTCTATCCGAACGATAACCACCTCGCGGGTAAGGAGCTTCGTCTGCGTCAGCAGTACTTCTTCATCTCCGCATCCGTACAGACCGCCGTCAAGGAGTACTATGAGAAGCATGATGGAGACATTCGCCATCTGTACGAGAAGGTCGCGTTCCAGCTGAACGATACGCACCCGACCGTAGCGGTCGCTGAGCTCATGCGTGTGCTCATGGACGACTATGGCCTCGAGTGGGATGAGGCATGGGAGATCACGAAGAAGACCTGTGCATATACGAACCACACCATCATGGCCGAGGCCCTCGAGAAGTGGCCGATCGAGCTCTTCTCGAAGCTGCTTCCGCGTATCTACCAGATCGTCGAGGAGATCAACCGTCGCTTCTGTGAGGAGATCCGTGCGAAGTATCCGAACAACGCAGAGTATAAGATCTCGAAGATGGCGATCATCTATGACGGTCAGGTGAAGATGGCGCACCTCGCGATCGTGGGCAGCCACGCCGTGAACGGTGTCGCACAGCTTCATACCGAGATTCTGAAGAAGGAGACCCTGAAGGACTTCTATGAGATGTTCCCGGAGATGTTCTCCAACAAGACGAACGGTATCACTCCGCGTAGATGGATGGTACATGCGAACCCGGAGCTTGCAGCCTGGGTAAGCGACAAGATCGGCGATGGCTGGATCACCGACCTTTCGAAGATCAAGAAGCTCGAGGTCTATGCGGATGATGAGAAGTGCCAGGCCGAGTTCATGGCGATCAAGCGTCATAACAAGGAGCGCCTCGCGAAGTACATCCTCGAGCATAATGGCATCCAGGTATCGACCGACGCGATCTTCGACGTTATGGTCAAGAGACTGCACGAGTACAAGCGCCAGCTGATGAACATCCTGCACGTGATGTACATGTACAACGAGCTGAAGGATCATCCGGATATGAACTTTTATCCGCATGTATATATCTTCGGTGCGAAGGCAGCGGCAGGTTATAAGACCGCGAAGCTGACCATCAAGCTGATCAACAGCGTGGCGAACGTCATCAATAACGACGAGTCCATCAACGGTAAGATCAAGGTGGTCTTTATCGAGGATTACCGCGTATCGAACGCCGAGATCATCATCCCGGCAGCGGATATCTCCGAGCAGATTTCGACCGCGTCCAAGGAAGCATCCGGAACCTCCAACATGAAGCTCATGCTGAACGGTGCCCTGACCCTCGGAACTATGGATGGTGCGAACGTCGAGATCGTAAAGGAAGTCGGCGATGAGCATGCCTTCATCTTCGGTATGTCCGCAGAGGAGGTTATCGAGCTCGAGCACAACCATCAGTATGTACCGATGGAGATCTTCAACAACAACCAGAAGATCCGTCGCGTGCTGATGCAGCTCGTGAACGGCTACTACAGCCCGGAGAACCCGGAGCTGTTCCGTCCGCTCTACAACTCACTTCTGAACACCCAGGAGTCCGACGTCGCAGACCGTTACTTCATCCTGAAGGACCTCGAGTCCTACCACGACGCACAGGAGCGTGCCGTCGCGAAGTACCAGGACGAGGCATGGTGGGCGAGAGCCGCGATCCTCAACACCGCAAACGCCGGCAAGTTCTCCTCCGACCGTACCATCGAAGAGTACGTGAAGGACATCTGGGGACTCGACAAGCTGAAGGTGAAGTAAGCGAGTTTCAAACTGGAATTTCATAATGATCAAAGGAAGACCCCGGCTTTTTAGCCGGGGTCTTCCTTTGATGGCAGAAAACACTATTATCTGAAAGGATGTAAGATATGACCGGTATAAGCTGTGAAAGAATATGCTTATACGGCGGCTGGACTACTGCTTCATGATTCGCTATTGAGAAAATAGAGTACGCGCTCCGTTTCCTGATATCCGAGGCTTTCGTAGAGGTGAACCGCGATATCATTATTGCTGGCGACCTGGAGAAGTACCTTCTTATATGGGCCGTCGGCCGGCGTGGCTTCAACCGCTTCCATCAGGGCGCGGCCATGTCCCTTTCCGAGATAGGTATCATAGACGAGGAGGCCGTAGAGGTAGAGCGTGTCGGCGCTGAACGGCGTGAGATGCACTTCACCATAGCTGTTTGAGAGGCTGTCGCCCGGATCGGCGATCGGGCGCGCGAGCGTCTTCGCCATGAACAGCTCATCGTACTGATGTATCGCACCGAGGGCACGGAGCGTCTCGTAGGTATCCGGCACGACGAACGGCGTCGCCTCATCATCACCGGCGATCGGGCGCTTGATCATGAAACGGATGCGATAGCCGCGGAAGTCGTCGAGCAGGCTCTGGTAGCACATGCGGAACATGCCGATCTGGCGCATCCTCGGGTGGGTGAAGGCCTCGATCTCCAGCACCTGCTTCCCGTCGATGGTCTCGCCGAGAAGATAGCCGGAGAGTACGGCAAACAGTCCCTCCTCGACACCGCTCTCCTCCGGGTCATCATTTCGGATGATATAGTAGAAGTCACCGTCCAGGTCTGTGTCATACGAGGTGTGGTCGACTGCATTGCACAGAGACACTAACGCGCTGACCGCATCCCAGGTTTCGTCATCCAGTTCTTTCAGTAATTCTGCTTCCATATCGTTCATCTCCTGTCTGAGCCCCCATTATACTAAACTTGCTATCATTTTTCCATTATGCTAAGATGTTGATGTTCAGAGGTCTGCAGATTTTGCATAAAAAGGCGCTTTCTATGGGGAAACGGCGTTCGAATCTGCTCGGAAGCGCGGCGCAGGGCGTCGGGCGAGGGACTCTGGAGATCTCTTAAAGATAGGAATGTATGATCGGAGATAATATGGAAAAAGTATATAAAACGATGCGAAATACGGGGGCGGGTTCGATCGCGCTCGGTGTGATCATCCTGGTGTCCGGCCTCATCATCGGCATCCTGTCGATCGTGAATGGTGCGCTGCTTCTGAAGCGGAAGAACGACATCACCTTCTAAACGGATGGCGAAGCACAGCACGAGAAACCAGCGACTGGGCTGGGTTCTTTTCGTCCTTTACCTGGGCGCACTGTTCTACCTCATGTTCTTCGCGGACATGGCGGAGCGGGGCCTCGGCGTGAAGGAAAACTATACCTATAATCTGAAGCCGTTTGTGGAAATCAGACGGTATCTTTTTTGTGCATCGCAAATCGGATTCCGAGGCGTGTTCCTGAACCTTTACGGGAACATCCTCGGATTTATGCCGTTTGGCTTCATTCTCGGTGTGATCAGCTCACGCTGCCGGAAGTACTGGTACGACGCGGTGATCTGCACCTATCTTCTAAGCTACTCGATCGAGATGATTCAGCTGTTTTTCCGCGCCGGAAGCTGCGACGTCGACGACATCATCCTGAACACCCTCGGCGGCACCCTCGGCTACATCGCCTTCCACATCGTCCAGCACGAACGCATCCGCCGCTACTTCCTGAAGCACCCGAAGAAGAAACGACCGCAGCAGTAGCGGAAGAGGACAATGCTCCCGACCTGGATGTGTCCCGGGAAGCGACGGCGGCTCGCCACAACCTCCCGCGAAGCCGAGGGGTCTGACCCCGTCGGGGATAGGACACCCACCTTAAGAAAATCGTAATGGGGTCAGACCCCATAAAGTCGCGAGAAAGAATAGATGTAACTATGGCCAAAAAGAAAAGATACAACTACATAAAGAAGAAGATCGCGCGTGGTACCGGACCGTGCATCCTGACGATGCTGCTGGCGCTCGGGCTCCTGCTCGCGACCCTCGCACTGTCGGTGCACTTCCAGGGCCAGGGACCGATGCTCCTGGGCGCGCTGGGCTTCAGCTCCATCGTGATGACCCTCTTCTCGCTCTACTTCCTGATCCTGGCCCTCCACGACAGCGAGAAAAACTACGTCCCGGTCCGCATCGGTGGCATCCTCGCCGCCTGCGTACTGCTGGTCTGGATCATTTTCATCGCCCTCGGCCTGAAGACGATGATCTGACAGCCCGCCACAACCTCCCGCGAAGCCAGGGGGTCTGACCCCATCGGGGATAGGGTATCCACCTTAAGAAAATCGTAATGGGGTCAGACCCCATAAACTACCGGGAAGTGACGGCGGCCCGCCACCACTTCCCAGAAAGAAACACCATGGAACGATATGATGATGTGATTGAGCGGATCCGTGAGATCCCGGAGGAGCATGCGCTGAGCGCCACTTTCCAGGCATACTTCACGGCGGCCGCAGAATTTATTTTATTACTGGATGCGTTTATGAAAGCGCGCACAGATGGCGAGCTGCCACTGCCAGAGCTTCAGCGCTGGAATGCGGCACTGTACCGAGAAGCCGCGGAGCGCTACGAGGATTCCTACTTGAATCCGCGCGTGGCCGTGGCGAAGCTGGGGCCGATCGGTGCCGAGCTGTCGGCACTGTACATGGAGCTGCAGGGGCTGGTTCCGTCGGCGTACCAGCAGGATCTCGAGGACATCGTCTGTGTGCTTGAGACCTTCGTGCAGGTCTACTGCATGTTTACCTCGGCATGGGAAGAGTATAGGTCGGCCTGTCCGCAGCCTGCAGCAGCGCTGTCGCCCGCTATGGCGGATCCGACCCTTGCCGTCTGTCGGGATTCGGCCACGAGTGGCGAGACCCGGACGGACGATCGGATGGCCGGCATTCCGGATCCGAAGCAGCTCCGCGACGTTCTTTACAGCTATGCCCACGACTATTCCGAGGATTTCCTGCGTCGAAAGATGGATGCGATGTACATCCCGGCGCGTTCGTACGCGCGTCAGATTCTCCTTGACCACGATTTCCTGGAGCCGACCGACATCTGCCGCTTCGGCTACTATGTCTCGGACACTGCCCTCCGGACGGCGGAATTTATCGCGAAGCTGCCAGACGACAGCATTGACCGCATGGCGCGGACTTGGTATCAGGGATTTAAGGATGGCTTCCGCATCCAGGGGAAGCCGTACGAGAAGAAGTCGGTCGTCGAGTTCAGCTACCCGGCAGGCTTCGAGCGCGTGGTGAAGCGCACCGCCGCACTCTTCGCGGAGGATGGCTTCGATTTCACGATCCCGCTGCGCCCGCAGCATTTTCTTACACGCACCCCGGGCCGGAGCCGCCAGCTCTATGAGAGCCCGAATCCGCAGATGGATTTCGACCACAGCTACGACCTCGCCCTCGTGATGGGGGACCGCATCTGCGCCCGCATGCTCGAGGAGCAGCGCCAGATTTTCCGTTCCTATGGGGACGAGATCGGCCGCTACGCGGGTCCGGTCGTGATGGAAAGCTTCGGCGTGCCTGCCTTCGAACCGGTGGAGGAGCCCGCGCGGCTTCGCTTCACGACGCACCAGTCCGAGGTGTACGGCCACTACCAGAACAGCGTCCAGCTGCTCGTGCATGCATTTGTGCTCGAGGAAGAGTGCTCGTTCACGATCATCGCCTGGCCGCTTCCGACGATCGGCCCGGATTTCGAGGCGATTTTCCGCGAGACGGAGGCGGTCAACACCCTGTCCTCTACGGCGTACGGTCCCGTGCAGGAGTGTCTGATCGCCGCCCTGGACCAGGCGCGCACCGTTCATATCCTGGGGAAGGGCAATGCAACCGACCTTTACGTACAGCTCCACCCGCTGGCGGATCCTGCCCGCGAGACGAATTTCGAGAACTGCCTCTCGGATGTGAATATCCCGCTCGGTGAGGTCTTCACTTCGCCGCAGCTCGAAGGTACCTCCGGTATGCTGAACGTCCGCTCTGTGTTTATCGAGGGCTTCCAGTTCCGGGATCTCCGGATCCGCTTTGAGGATGGTCGCGTCGCGGACTACAGCTGTGCGAATTTCCCGGACCCGGAGCAGGGGCGGGCACTCATGCGCAAGGTGATCTTCGGTGAGAAGGAGCGCCTGCCGATGGGCGAGTTCGCGATCGGCACGAACACCCGCGCCTACAGGATGGCACAGCGCTATGGCATCGGCGCTCGGATGCCGATTCTGATCGCAGAGAAGACCGGCCCGCACTTCGCGGTCGGCGACACCTGCTACTCCTTTATGGAGGACATGCAGCTCTATAATCCGGATGGAAAGGAACTCGTCGCGAAGGACAACAGCTGCTCGATCCTCCGGAAGACAGAGCCGGAGAAGGCCTACTTCGCCGTGCACACCGACATCACGATCCCGTACGACGAGCTCGACCGCATCACGGCGATCCGCGCCGACGGCACCGAGATCCCGATTATCGCCGGCGGTCGCTTCGTCCTCGCCGGAACCGAAGTGCTGAACGAAGCACTCGACTGATCTGTTAGCGAAAAGGAAAGAAAATCCATGTTTTATCATTATCACGGGCGATGGCGCCGAACCTGCGCTGCCGTCCTCATGACCCTTCTCATATGTATCCTGGGGACGCCGCTCCTCGCGATGCGCGCGTACGCCGCATGGAACTTCCCGTATACGGAGCTCACCGCGGGCGCCGGCGTCGTCCTCGACGCGGACACCGGGGCGGTCCTGTTTCAGAAGAACATGCACGAAAAGATGGCCCCGGCGTCGATCACGAAGGTGCTGACCGCGCTCGTGGTACTGGAGCACTGTGACCTCGACGAGCAGGTGACCTTCAGTCATGATGACGTGTATAACGTCGACGCCGGATCGTCGAATGCCCAGATCGAAGAGGGTGACGTCCTGACGGTACGGGACTGTCTCTACGCACTGCTGCTGAAATCCGCGAATGAGTGCGGCAATGCACTCGCCTGCCATGTGGCGGGTTCCCGCGAGTCCTTCGCCGACATGATGAATGCGGAGGCGACGCGCCTCGGCTGCCAGGACAGCCACTTCGCAAATCCGTCCGGTCTCTATGCCGAGGACCACTACACCAGTGCCTATGATATGGCACTGATCGGTGCGGAAGCGATGAAGAACAAGGATTTTCTGGAGATCGAGTCCCATGCGTCCTATAAGCTGGCGGGGACGATCCGAAATCCGGGCGGTCGGACCGTCTATATGGAGCATAAGATGCTTCGCCAGGACACCGCCTATTCGGATGCCCGTGTCATCGCCGGTAAGACAGGCTATACAAAGCTCGCCGGCAATACGCTGATCACCATGGCGGAGCAGGATGGCCGCCATCTGGTGGCGGTCGTGCTGCAGGATAAAAACCCGGCGCACTACGTCGACACGAAGGCGCTCCTGGATCTTGGCTTCAACCAGACGGAGAACCAGCCGGTTTCGGACGCGCTATTTAATCGAGAGGAACTTCGGAACCGTTTTGTCGCGGACACCATCGTCGATGAGAGCTGTAAGGCCTCCGATATCCATGTCGAGGGAGATGTGCTGCTGTCACTGCCGAAGGGCGCGAGCCAGGACGGCATCACATATAAGCTGAACTATAATCTTCCGTCGTCCGGGATTCCGACGCATACGATTGCTGAGATCGAGTACCTCGCGGATGGCGTGACGGTCGGCCGCTACTTCATCCAGAAGGAGCCGACCATCGAGGTCATCCTGCATGAGACTCCGACCAGTACGAAGGTCGCCGTCGCCACCTCGGTCAGTGTCCTGACCATCGTCGGCGTGATGGCCTTCTTCATCCTCGGCTCCGGCACCGCGGTCGGCCTGAAGAACGTCCATGACGACCGGAAGCTGAGTCGCCGCATGCAGGAGAAGCGCGCACAGCGCCTCCGCGAGATGGAGATGTCCGAGGAAGAGTTCCTCGCCCTCGTCGAGCGACGCCGCAAGCGGAAAGCATCGTACAGAAACGATGTCTCACAGCGCAGCCTGAAGCAGCGTGCCCGCACGCACATGGAGGATGAACAGCTTCGCGAGCGCCAGTCCACGCACACAGCCCGCGCGGAGCGCAACCGCAGCCGCGGTCGTCGAAGGTAGTTGATTTTTGCAACTCACTGAGTTATAACTAGTTAACATCGTTTTTGTTGAAGAGAGAAAAGACCAGCAAGGGAGCTGTCGCGTAAGCGGCAGCTCCCTGTTTTGTATCTTCGATATAACCAGACACTATGGAACGATGAATTTCATATAACTTTAGTGATAATTTTATCCAACTTTAGTGAGAATTCCCCTTGCATTCGTACACTGAAGTGATAAAATAAAGCAAATGTACGAGCCGTACGGACAAACGTCCGCGACGCCCGCACACAGCAAAGAAGAATGTCCATCCGGACATTTCAGAGGAGGGAATTATGAAATCAGCAAAGCTCGTAGCACTTGGACTTGCAGCGGCGATGACCGCATCTCTGGCGGCATGTGGCGCATCTTCGACACCGGCAGCCGGATCGTCTTCCGGAAAGTCCGGCGGAAACATCATCAAGATCGGTGTGTTTGAGCCGACGACCGGCGAGAACGGCGGTGGCGGATTCCAGGAGGTACTCGGTATGCGTTACGCAAACGAGACCCATAAGACAGTGAAGATCGGCGACACCGAGTACACGATCGAGCTTGATGAGGTCGATAATAAGTCGGATAAGACCGAGGCCGTCAGCGCCGCAAACAAGCTGGTCGGCGATAAGGTCAGCGTCGTGCTCGGTTCCTATGGCTCCGGTGTTTCCATCGCGGCCGGCCAGATTTTCGCCGACGCGAAGATCCCGGCGATCGGCGCATCCTGCACGAACCCGCAGGTTACCCAGGGCAATGACTACTACTTCAGAGTCTGCTTCCTCGATCCGTTCCAGGGCACCGTTATGGCGAACTACGCATACCAGAACGGCTACAAGAGCGCAGCTGTCCTGACACAGCTCGGCGATGATTACTCCTCTGGCTTAGGCTCCTTCTTCAAGACCGCATTTGAGAAGCTCGGCGGATCCGTCGTCGACGAGGAGCAGTTCCAGACGAACCAGACCGATTTTAAGGCAGTGCTCACGAACATCAAGGCAGCGAACCCGGACATCATCTTCGCACCGTCCTCCATCACGACAGCACCGCTCATCATCAAGCAGGCGCGCGAGCTCGGTATCGAGTCCCTGATCGCCGCTGGTGATACCTGGGAGAACTCCACGATCATCGAGAATGCAGGCTCCTCTGCAGAGGGCGTCGTTCTTTCGACCTTCTTCGATGAGTCCGAGCCGGCCAATGATGAGGCGAAGTCCTTCATCACCGGCTTCAAGGAGTATCTGACCGCGAACAAGCAGTCGGATGTCATCCCGGCCGTTTCTGCTCTCGGCTATGATGCGTACCTCGCAGCATATCATGCGATCGAGAAGGCGCAGTCCACCGATGGTGAGGCGATCAAGGAAGCCCTGAAGACCGTTTCCTTCGACGGTGTGACCGGCTCCGGCATCAGCTTCGATGAGAATGGGGATGCAAACAAGGATATGGCCTTCATCAAGACCGTGAAGGACGGCAAGTTCGAGTTCCTGACTACCACAACCGTTCAGAACTGATGAAAGCTTCCGCTCCGGGCGGTGGCGTCTGTCGCCACTCCACCGGCAGCCGATAAGTGCAGGAAGGACCGCGTCGAGCGACTCCTTCCTGCAATTCTGTTTATGCTCACGCATGTAACACTCGATTCCACCCTCGTTCGAGGGCATCTTCAAAGGGGAAAAACCTATGTCTCTTACAACCTTCCTGCAGCAGTGTCTGACAGGTATCTCGCTCGGCGGTGCCTACGCACTGATCGCCATCGGCTACACGATGGTCTACGGCATCCTGCGCCTGATCAACTTCGCCCATGGAGATATCTTCATGATGGCCGGCTACTTCATGATTTTCGCCATGGCGTCGCTGCCATGGTACATCGCCGTTCCGGTGACACTGATCACCACCACCGCACTCGGTGTAGGCATTGAGCGCGTCGCCTATAAGCCGCTCCGTTCCGCTCCTCGTATGTCCGTCATGATCTCTGCGATCGGCGTGTCCTACCTGCTGCAGAACCTCGCGACCTATCTCTTCACCGCGCTCCCGATGGGCTATCCGGAGATCCCGGTGCTGAAGCATGTCTATAAGATCGGCGGTCTGTCGGCCTCCTTCGTCACCTTCCTGACGCCGGTGCTGACACTCGTGCTCGTGTATTTACTCATCACGCTGATCCAGCATACGAAGATGGGTATGGCGATGCGTGCGGTATCGAAGGACTATGAGACCGCGTCCCTCATGGGCATCGACATCAATAAGACGATTTCCCTGACCTTCGCGATCGGTTCCCTGCTCGCCGCGGTCGGCTCCATCCTGTATTTCACCGATCGTATGACCGTGTATCCGTATTCCGGATCCCTGCCGGGCATGAAGTGCTTCGTCGCTGCCGTATTCGGTGGGATCGGCTCGATCCCGGGTGCGGTCGTCGGCGGCTTCCTGATCGGACTCGGTGAGACGGCGCTCGTCGCCGCGGGCTACTCCACCTTCTCGGATGCCTTCACCTTCGTCATCCTGATCGTCGTGCTGCTCGTGCGGCCGACCGGACTCTTCGGCGAGAAGACCACGAACAAGGTATAAGGAGGAAGCAGCGATGAAAACAAAGGTAAACATGACGCCGGAGAAGCGCAGAAACACCATCCTGAGCCTCCTGCTGATCGCGGCGATCCTCGGGGCCTGCGCCTTCCTGGACGCCAACAAATACAGTTACAATTATGCGATTTCCATCATCGAGCGTTCGATGATCTATGCGGTCGTCGCGGTGTCTATGAACCTAGTGAACGGCTTCACGGGTCTGTTCTCGCTGGGCCAGGCCGGCTTTATGGCGCTCGGCGCGTATGTGACCGCGATCCTCACGATCCCGGTCGAGCAGCGTGCTTCCGTGTACTACATCTCCGGTATCCATCCGGCGATCGCGAACCTGCACGCACCGATCCTCGTGGCGCTGATCCTCGGTGGACTCGTAGCGGCGGCCTTTGCGGCCCTCATCGGTATCCCGGTGCTCCGTCTCAAGTCCGACTACCTCGCGATCGCGACCCTCGGCTTCGCGGAGATCATCCGTGCACTGATCTCAGCTCCGCAGCTCGATACCATCACGAACGGCTCGTATGGCCTCAAGTCCATCCCGGGCTTCTCGAGTTTATTCCAGGTGCTTGCGCTTACGGTCGTCTGCATTGGCCTCATGGTACTCCTGATCAACTCGTCCTTCGGACGGATGTTCAAGGCAGTCCGCGAGGATGAGATCGCGGCCGAGGCGATGGGCATCAACCTGTTTAAGACGAAGGAGCTCAGCTTCGTGATTTCTTCCTTCTTCGCCGGCGTCAGTGGTGGCATGCTCGCGATGTTCATGCGCTCCATCGACAGTAAGACCTTCCAGGTGTCCCTCACCTACGACATCCTGCTGATCGTCGTTATCGGCGGCATCGGCTCCGTGACCGGCTCTGTGCTGGGCGCGTTCCTCGTGACCGCTGGCCGTGAGCTGCTCCGCTTCTTCGACGAGCCGCTCTACATCGGCAGCCTGAACATCCCGCTGTTCCGTCCGGGCTTCCGCATGGTGATCTTCTCCATCCTTCTGATGGTCGTCGTACTGTTCTACTCCCGCGGCCTCATGGGCACGAGCGAATTCAGCTGGAACGGGATCCTCGGCTTCTTCCGGGGGCTCGGTAAGAAAAAAGTGAAGAAAGCGAGGGGGAAGGTATGAGTGATATGAAAAAGCCGGACCTTCGTTTCGGCAGTGCGCCTGTGCTCTATATAGGAAAGAAAACAGTGAAGGAAGTGGAGGAGCAGAGATGAGTGAAGTAAAAGAAAATGTCCTCCAGATGGAGAACGTCGTCATGCAGTTCGGTGGCGTACGCGCGATCGATGGCCTCTCACTCGAGGTCAACCGCGGCGAGATCGTCGCCCTGATCGGCCCGAACGGTGCCGGTAAGACGACCGCGTTCAACTGCATCACCGGGATCTATACCCCGACCTCCGGCGCCGTAAAGTTCGGCGGCCGCGACCTCCGTGGCAACGCCCCGGATGCCATCACGAAGCTCGGCATTGCCCGGACCTTCCAGAACATCCGTCTCTTCTCGAACCTGACGGTCTTCGATAACGTCCTGATCGCCGAGCATCTCCGTGCGAAGGACAATGTCTTCAGCGCGACGCTGCGCCTGAACCGGAAGGAAGAGGAGCGCATGCGGGCAGAGACCGAGCAGCTTCTGCGGGAGCAGGGCCTCTATGAGTACAAGGATGATATCGCCTCGAGCCTTCCGTACGGACTTCAGCGCCGTCTCGAGATCGCCCGTGCACTTGCGACGAAGCCGGAGCTGCTGCTCCTCGATGAGCCGGCAGCCGGCATGAACCCGCAGGAGACCCAGGAGCTGACCGACTTCATCGTGAAGATCCGCGACCAGTACCACCTGTCCATCTTCATGATCGAGCACCATATGGACCTCGTCATGCAGATCTCGGAGCGCATCTACGTGCTGAATTTCGGAAAGCTCATCGCACATGGCACACCGGAGGAGGTCCAGAATAACCAGGAGGTTATCGACGCTTACTTAGGAGGTTCAGACGATGCGGAAGACTGAGTACTGCACACGTTGCGAATCGAGAAGAGAACGTAAGGGGGACACAACATGCTGAAAGTAGAGAATCTGAAAATTCATTACGGCGGCATCGAAGCCGTGAAGGGTATCAGCTTCGATGTACCGGATCACTCCATCGTCACCCTGATCGGTGCGAATGGCGCCGGCAAGTCCTCGACGCTGCGTACGATTTCCGGACTGGTGAAAGCGAGTGAAGGAAGCATTGTCTTCGACGGCGAGGATATTACGAACATGCCGACCGCGAAGCGCGTGGAGAAGGGCATCGTGCTCTGCCCGGAAGGCCGTCACGTCTTTCCGGATATGACCGTCCTCGAGAACATTAAAATCGGTGCGTATCTTCGGAACGATGCCCTCGACGCGGACATCGAGGAGATCTACAGCATGTTCCCGCGCCTGAAGGAGCGTTCCTGGCAGCTCGCCGGCACCCTGTCCGGTGGTGAGCAGCAGATGCTCGCCGTCGCCCGTTCCCTCATGTCAAAGCCGAAGATCATGATGCTCGACGAGCCGTCCCTCGGCCTCGCCCCGATCATCGTTCGCGAGATATTCTCGATCATCCAGCGCATCAACGAAACGCATGGCACCACGATCCTGCTCATCGAGCAGAATGCAAACATGGCCCTCAAGGTCGCACACCAGGCTTACGTCATGGAGACCGGGCGAATCACCCTCTCGGGCAGCGGCGCCGAGCTCCTCGCAAACGACGAAATCCAGGCCGCCTACCTCGGAAAGAAGAAATAAAACAGACAAAAGGCGCAGGGAATCACCGTACTCCCCGCGCCTTGTTTTTTTCGTAAAACGGGGCTTGTATTGGTTGTTCTATTTTGCTATTATAGTCGAAATTTGTGTAGATTTAGGAAAAGGAAAAAAGATGAAATTTACAAAGATGCAGGGTTGCGGAAACGACTATGTATATGTAAATTGCTTTTCCGAACAGGTTCAGGATCCTTCGGCGCTGGCACAGCGCATCGCGGACCGGCACTACGGTGTCGGCGGCGACGGGCTGATTCTGATCGAGCCGTCCGAGCGGGCAGATGCGTACATGCATATGTTTAACCTCGACGGATCGGAGGGCAATATGTGCGGCAACGGTATCCGTTGTGTCGCCAAATTTATCTATGATCACGGCATCATTCCCGCTGATCGCACAGAAGCAGTCATCGATACCAAATCGGGACTTAAGAACATAAAGCTGTATACTGAAAATGGAAAAATGACCCGCGCGACGGTGGATATGGGCGTTGCGAAGCTGACATCAGAGCTTCCGGAAGATATCACTGTTCACGGGATGCATCTTCATTTCATCGGTATAGATGTGGGAAACCCACATGCGGTATATTTCCTGTCGGATAATCCGGAGCTTCATGTTTCTGAGGTCTCTGATTTGGATTTTCTTTTATATGGACATGATTTCGAAACGCATCCGCGTTTTCCGGAGAAGGTGAACTCCGAGTTCATCCGGATCATCTCGGACACCGAGATCGACTTCCGTGTCTGGGAGAGAGGCTCCGGAGAGACCCTCGCCTGCGGGACCGGCGCGACCGCTGCCGTCGCTGCGGGCTGCCTCGCCGGGAAGCTTCGGAAGGATACCGATGTCCTCGTCCACCTCGTGGGCGGCGACCTCACGATTCGCTACGACTCCGCGAGCGGCCACGGCTTCATGACCGGACCGGCAGTGGAAGTCTTCACTGGAGATTTCCTGTAGATAATATATAATTAGAAGTAACTCAAGTTAGTAACCATTCACCATGTAAAGATAGAAGGAGAAACAATGGACGCATTTTTGATTCTTGAAGATGGAACAGTGTTCAAGGGTACGTCAATTGGTGCAGAGAAGGAAGTCATCTCCGAGGTCGTATTCAACACCTCGATGACCGGCTACCTCGAAGTGCTGACGGACCCGTCCTACGCAGGACAGGCGGTCGTGATGACCTATCCACTGATCGGTAACTACGGTATCTGTTATGAAGATATGGAGTCCGCGCAGCCATGGCCGGATGCCTTCATCGTGCGCGAGCTTTCCCGCATGCCGTCGAATTTCCGCTCCGAGAACACCATCCAGAATTTCCTGAAGAAGAACGAGGTTCCGGGCATCGCTGGCATCGATACGAGAGCGCTGACCAAGCGTCTCCGTGACGAAGGAACCATGAACGGTATGATCACCACCCACCGTTATCATAAGGAAGAGATGCCGGCACTCCTCGAGCGCATCAAGGCCTACAAGGTCGAGGGCGTCGTAAAGAAGACCAGCACGAAGGAAGTCTATGTCGCACAGGCCGAGAACCCGGACGGCTCCCGCTACACCGGTGACCGCGAGCCGAAGCGCGTCGCTTTTCTCGACGTCGGTGCGAAGAGAAACATCATCCGCTCCCTGCAGCGTCACGGCTGTGATGTCACGGTATACCCGTCCGACACCAGCGCGGAGACCATCCTCAGCCAGAATCCGGACGGCATCATGATTTCGAACGGCCCTGGCGACCCGAAGGAGAACGTAGCGGTCATCGAGGAGATTAAGAAGCTCTACGCTTCCGAGACCCCGATCTTCGCGATCTGCCTCGGCCACCAGCTGATGGCACTTGCGACCGGTGCGGACACCTATAAGCTGAAGTATGGTCACCGCGGTGGCAACCATCCGGTGAAGGACCTCTCGAACGGCCGTGTATACATCACGTCCCAGAACCACGGTTACGCAGTCGATCCGAAGACGATCGATCCTGCGATCGCGGAAGAGGCGTTCGTCAATGTCAACGACGGTACGAATGAGGGCCTGCGCTATAAGGGCAAGAACATCGTGACGGTACAGTACCATCCGGAGGCCTGCCCGGGTCCGCGTGACAGCGCATACCTGTTTGATCGCTTTATGAAGATGATGGAGGGCTGAACATGAGAGATACAAGTATTAAGAAGGTCCTGATGATCGGTTCCGGTCCGATCGTCATCGGTCAGGCTGCGGAGTTCGACTACGCCGGCACTCAGGCCTGCCGTTCACTGAAGGAAGAGGGCGTCGAGGTCGTTCTGCTGAACTCGAACCCGGCGACCATCATGACCGATAAGGATATCGCGGATCATGTATACATTGAGCCGCTGACCGTAGATGTACTGGAGAAGCTGATCGAGAAGGAGCAGCCGGACTCCATCCTGCCGACCCTCGGTGGTCAGGCGGGTCTGAACCTCGCGATGGCACTGGACGAGTCCGGTTTCCTCGCCTCCCACAACGTGCGCCTCATCGGTACCACGGCCCTCACCATCAAGAAGGCCGAGGATCGTCTCATGTTCAAGGAGACCATGGAGAAGATCGGTGAGCCGGTGGCGAAGTCAGAGGTCGTACATGATCTCGAGCGTGGTCTCGAGGTCGCAGAGGAGATCGGTTATCCGGTCGTACTGCGTCCGGCCTACACCCTCGGCGGTTCCGGCGGTGGTATCGCAGAGAACCGTGAGCAGTGCCAGGAGATCCTCGAGAATGGTCTCCGTCTCAGCCGCGTACACGAGGTTCTGGTCGAGCGCTGCATCGCCGGCTGGAAGGAAATCGAGTACGAGGTAATGCGCGATTCTGCGGGCAATGTCATCACCGTATGTAATATGGAGAACCTCGACCCGGTCGGCGTCCACACCGGTGACTCCATCGTCGTGGCTCCGTCCCAGACCCTGTCGGATAAGGAGTACCAGATGCTCCGTACCTCCGCGCTCAACATCATCACCGAGCTCGGTATCACCGGCGGCTGTAACGTACAGTATGCCCTGAATCCGGAGAGCTTCGAGTACTGCGTCATCGAGGTAAATCCTCGTGTATCGAGATCCTCCGCCCTCGCATCGAAGGCGACCGGTTACCCGATCGCGAAGGTAGCCGCGAAGATCGCACTGGGCTACACCCTCGACGAGATCAAGAATGCCGTGACCGGTAAGACCTACGCATCCTTCGAGCCGATGCTCGACTACTGTGTCGTCAAGATGCCGCGTCTTCCGTTCGATAAGTTCATCACCGCAGAGCACACCCTCGGCACCCAGATGAAGGCGACCGGTGAGGTGATGGCAATCGCAAACAACTTCGAGGGCGGCCTCATGAAGGCCATCCGTTCCCTCGAGCAGCACGTCGATTCCCTGATGTCCTATGACTTCACGGATCTCGACGATCATGATCTTCATAAGCTGCTTCACCGTGTCGATGACCGTCGTATCTGGGTCATCGCCGAGGCACTCCGCCGTGGCTACAGCTACGAGGAGATCCACGACATCACGAAGATCGACGAGTGGTTCATCGATAAGCTGAAGATCATCGTAGACATGGAGAACAGACTCCACAGCGAGTCTATGAACGAGACCCTGCTTCGCGAAGCGAAGCGCATCGAATTCCCGGACAACGTCATTGCCCGCCTCACCGGCTACAGCGAGGACGAGATTCGCGAGCTGCGCGACAAGTGGGACATCCACGCCGCGTTCAAGATGGTAGATACCTGTGCCGCAGAGTTCGAGGCCGAGACCCCGTACTACTACAGCGTATTCGGCTCGGAGAACGAGGCGACGGGTGCATTCCGTGATCCGAACAAGAAAAAGAAGGTACTCGTCCTCGGTTCCGGCCCGATCCGTATCGGTCAGGGTATCGAGTTCGATTTCTGCTCCGTGCACAGCACATGGCAGTTCGAGCGCGAGGGCTACGAGACCATCATCATCAACAACAACCCGGAGACCGTTTCCACGGACTTCGATATCGCGGATAAGCTCTACTTCGAGCCGTTGACACCGGAAGATGTACGGAACGTCGTAGACGTGGAGAAGCCGGACGGAGCCGTCGTTCAGTTCGGTGGACAGACCGCCATCAAGCTGGCCGATGCCCTCCAGAAGATGGGTGTGCCGATCCTTGGAACCCAGCAGGACGACGTCGACGCCGCAGAGGACCGTGAGCGTTTCGATGAGATTCTTCAGCAGACCGGCTGCCAGCGTGCCGCAGGTCAGACCGTATTTACGGCAGAGGAAGCGAAGGAAGCCGCGCATGTGCTGGGCTATCCGGTACTGGTACGTCCTTCCTACGTACTCGGTGGTGCCGGCATGCGTATCGCGATCAGCGATCAGGATATCGACGAGTACATCGGCGAGATCAACCAGATCGCACAGGAGCACCCGATCCTCGTCGATAAGTACATTCGTGGTACCGAGCTCGAGGTCGACGCGATCTGCGACGGCCAGGACATCCTGATCCCGGGCATCATGGAGCATATCGAGCGTACCGGTATCCACTCCGGCGACTCCATCTCCGTATACCCGCAGCGCAGCCTGACCCCGAAGGCGAAGGAGCGCGTCATCGAGTATACCGAGCGTCTCGCGAAGGCTCTGCACGTTATCGGTATGGTCAATGTTCAGTTCATTGCAGATGGTGATGAGGTGTACATCATCGAGGTCAATCCTCGTTCCTCACGTACCGTTCCGTACATCAGTAAGGTAACCGGTATTCCGATCGTGCCGCTCGCAACCCAGATCATCTGCGGCCACACGATCCGTGAGCTCGGCTACGAGCCGGGTCTCCAGAAGGAAGCCGACTACTACGCAATCAAGATGCCGGTATTCTCCTTCGAGAAGATCAAGGGTGCCGACATCAGCCTCGGACCGGAGATGAAGTCGACCGGTGAGTGCCTCGGTATCGCAAAGAGCTTCAACGAAGCACTGTACAAGGCATTCCAGGGCGCGGGCATCCAGCTTCCGAAGTATAAGAACATGGTCATCACCGTACGTGATGAGGATAAGGAAGAGATCACCCCGATCGCGAAGCGCTTCGAGCAGCTCGGCTACCGTATCTTCGCAACCCACGGCACCTATCAGGCACTCAGCGAGGGTGGTGTCAAGTGCTTCCAGGTACGAAAGGTAGAGCAGGAGTCCCCGAACATCCTCGACCTCGTACTCGGCCACGAGCTTGACATCGTCATCGACGTTCCGAAGGAGGGCGCAGAGGCTTCCAAGGACGGTTTCGTGATCCGTCGTAATGCGGTCGAGACCGGTGTTAATGTACTGACAGCAGTGGATACGGCAAGAGCACTTGCCACATCCCTCGAAAACAAGTCATCCGAGCTGCATCTCATCGATATCGCAGCCCTCGATGAAGAGAAGAATTAAGAGGAGGTACAGCATGAGCAAAAAGCGAATGGTCATTGCGCTCGGACATAAGGATCTGGGCTTCACCCTGCCGGAGCAGAAGGCCGCCGTTGCACGTACCGCAACGATGATCGGCGATTTCGTCGAGGACGGCTATCAGGTCGCACTGGTATTCTCGAACGCACCGCAGGTAGGTATGATCCACACCGCGATGAAGAACCTCACGGAGTCGAATCCGGAGCAGTACGTAAACACCCCGCTTCATGTATGCTCCGCGATGAGCCAGGGCATGATCGGCTACGACCTGCAGAACGCAGTGCGTGCCGAGCTCGTGAAGAGAGGCATCTATAAGACGGCATCCACCATCATCACCCAGGTGATGGTCGATCCGTATGATGAGAGCTTCTACAATCCGATCAAGTGCGTCGGTAAGCTGATGAACGCCGAGGAAGCACGTAAGGAAGAGGAGAACGGCAACCATGTGGAGATGATCGCCGACGGCGTATTCCAGCGTGTCGTTTCTTCCCCGAACCCGAAGTCCATCGTCGAGATCGACGCCATCAAGGCGCTCCTTGACGCGGATCAGGTCGTTATCGCCTGTGGAGGCGGTGGTATTCCGGTGCTCCGTCAGGGCAACAACCTGAAGGGCGCCGCAGCCGTCATCGAGAAGGACCGCACCGCAGCCCTCCTCGCAAAGGACGTCGACGCCGACATCCTGCTGATCACGACCGCTGTGGATCACGTATCCCTGAACTACGGTCAGGCGGATGAGAAGGCGATCGAAACCATGTCGATCGAGGATGCGAAGCAGTACATCCGCGACGGTCACTTCGAGTTCAAGTCCATGCAGCCGAAGGTAGAGGCCGGTGTCGACTTCGTCGAGTCCGGTAAGGACCGCAAGGCCATCATCACCTCGATGGAGCTCGCAGAGAAGGCCGTAGACGGCCTCGCAGGCACCACGATCAAGTAAATCACTTAGAGAAGTCCCGAGCGGGGCTTCTCTTTTTTATTTGTCATGTTTTATGCGGCGTGGTAGAATGAGCTCAATTATGGGAACTGATGGAGAGCTGCAGAAGCGCGTCCGGTGCTCGGAAATGCCGGGCGGCGCAGCAGCGACAGAAGAGGATATCCTGCGATATCCGAAGAAAAGAGGAAAAAATGAAGCTTGTCAGCTTTGCTATACCATGCTACAACTCTGCCGCGTACATGCGGAAGTGCATCGAGTCGATCCTTCCGGGTGGGGACGAGGTGGAGATCATCGTCGTGGACGACGGTTCACAGAAGGACAACACTTTCGAGATCGCAAAGGAGTACGAGGCGAAGTACCCGGGCATCGTCAAGGCGGTGCATCAGGAGAACGGCGGACACGGGGAGGCGGTCAATACCGGTCTCCGCAACGCGAGCGGCCTCTTCTATAAGGTCGTCGATTCCGACGACTGGCTCGATGACGAAGCTCTTCCGAAGGTGCTCGAGAAGCTCCGTGAGCTCATCATGGCCGGCACCCCGGTCGACATGTTCATCTGTAACTTCATCTACGATAAGGTCGGCCAGACCCATAAGAAGGTCATGCGCTACGAGTCGGCCCTCCCGAAGGACTGCATCTTCGGCTGGGACGAGGTGAAGCACTTCCACCTCGGACAGTACATCCTGATGCACTCCGTCATCTACCGCACACAGATGCTCCGCGACTGCGGCCTCGTGCTGCCGAAGCACACCTTCTACGTCGACAACATCTTCGTCTACCAGCCGATTCCGAGCGTAGAGAAGATGTACTACATGGACGTGAACCTCTATCACTACTTCATCGGCCGCGATGATCAGTCGGTCAATGAAA
>CAKQPT010000032.1 GCA_934270345.1 uncultured Oribacterium sp.
GAAAAGGAGATATCATGGCAGAATCCATCAAAGGTGCAATTCACTCCATCGAGACCTTCGGCGCCGTGGACGGCCCGGGCATCCGATATACGATCTTTCTGAAGGGCTGTCACATGCGCTGCCGCTACTGCCACAATCCGGACACCTGGACCCTGCAGAGCGACGACATGCGTACCGCGGACGAGCTCCTCGACCACGCAGAGCGCTACCGTGAGTACTGGGGCGAGCAGGGCGGCATCACCGTCAGCGGTGGCGACCCGCTCGTACAGATCGACTTCGTGCTCGAGCTCTTCCAGAAGGCGAAGGCACGCGGCATCAGCACCTGCCTCGACACCTCGGCGCAGCCGTTCACCCGCGAAGAGCCATTTATCTCGAAGTTCGAGGCATTGGCCCAGGTCACGGACACGGTCCTCTTCGACATCAAGGAAATCGACGACGAGAAGCACAAGGCCCTGACCGGCTGGACGAACCGGAACATCCTCGACTGCGCGCGCTACCTCAGCGACCACGGCGTCGCGATGTGGATCCGCCACGTCCTCGTGCCGGGCCTCACCGACTCCGACGAAGAACTCATCGCGACCCGGAAGTTCATCGACGAACTGAAGACCGTGCAGAAGGTCGAGGTCCTGCCGTACCACACCCTCGGCACCTTCAAGTACGAGAAGCTCGGCATCCCGTACACCCTCGAGGGCGTAAACCCGCCGACGAACGAAAGCGTACAGCACGCGAAGGAAATCCTCGGCGCAGTGTGAAAGCATTTAAAAGAACCTCTTTCCATGGTAGAATATAACTATCTATCATCGGATGGCAGAACGGTATTCTGAGCCATCCGATGGGCAGCGGCGAATCGCTGCCACAGGGCGTGAATATTCTCCGGAGGAGGTTCTTTTTATGTTTTATAACGAAAAAGTCTGGGCAGCAGTGGACATGGATACGCAGGAAAAGGTCTATATCCTGCCGAAGATGGCGAACCGTCATGGTCTGATTGCGGGCGCTACCGGCACCGGTAAAACCATCACCCTGAAGGTGCTTGCGGAGTCCTTCAGTGATATGGGTGTGCCGGTCTTTCTGTCGGATGTGAAGGGCGATCTCGCCGGCATGATCCTGTCGGGGGTTGATTCTGAAAACATGCAGAAGCGCATCGCGCGTTTCGGCCTCGCACCGGCGGGCTTCCAGTACCAGGCCTATCCGACGCAGTTCTGGGATATCGACGGGAAGAAGGGACTTCCGCTTCGCACGACCATCAGTGAGTTCGGACCGACCCTGCTCGGACGTCTCCTCGGCCTCACACAGCTGCAGACCGATATCTTGACGATCATCTTCCGTATCGCAGACGAAGAGAATCTGCTCCTGCTCGACACGAAGGATCTTCGCGCGATGGTGCAGTACGTCGCGGAGAATAATAAGAAATACTCGTCCGAGTATGGCAATATGGCGACGGCGTCACTGAACGCGATTCTCCGCTCGGTGGTCGCACTCGAGACCGCCGGTGGCGATAAGTTCTTCGGTGAACCGGCGATTGACATCCACGATTTCATCCGCACGAACAGTGTCGGTCGTGGCATGATCAATATCCTCGACGCTGAATCAACAATTCAGAATCCGCTGATCTACTCCACCTTCATGCTTTTCATGCTGAGTGAGCTTTTCGAGCAGATGCCGGAGGTCGGTGACCCGGAGAAGCCGAAGATGGTCTTCTTCTTTGACGAAGCCCACCTCCTCTTTAACGGCGCGCCGAAGGCGCTCATCGAGAAAATCGAGCAGGTTGTGAAGCTCATCCGCTCGAAGGGCATCGGCGTGTACTTTATCACCCAGAACCCGAGTGATATCCCGGATGGTGTGCTCGCACAGCTCAGCCACAAGGTGGAGCATGCCCTCCATGCCTATACGCCGAGCGAGGAGAAGAAGGTGAAGGCCGCGGCGGCTTCCTTCCGTGTGAACCCGAACTTCGACACCATCGAGGCACTCCAGAATCTCGGCACCGGTGAAGCGCTGATTTCCTTCCTCGACAGCGATGGCAAGCCGGAAGTCGTCCGCCGCTGTGCGGTGCTCCCGCCGGCTTCCCGGATGGGCACCATCGACGAAACCGCACGTCTCGCGTCCATCGTTGCCTCGGACCTCTGTGGAAAATACGACGAGACCATCGACCGCGACTCCGCCTATGAATTCCTGAAGCGCCTGACGGACGAGGCTACTGCAAATGCAGCCCGCGCTGCAGAAGAAGCGGAAGCTGCGAAGATTGCGGAAAAGGAAGCAAAGGAGCAGGCGAAGATTGCCGAGAGAGAGGCGAAGGAGCAGCAGAAGCTTCTGGAAAAAGAGGCCCTCGCGAAGGCGAAGGCCGAAGAAAAAGCAAAGAAGGATCAGGAACGCATCGTAAAATCCGTCGGCCGCACCACCGCCGGCACCCTCGGTCGTGAAGTCGGCGGTGCCGTCGGAAAGAGCTTCATGGGCAGCTTCGGAAAGCGCGTCGGTGGGAACGTCGGTGCCGCCCTCGGCCGCGGTATCCTCGATACCTTATTTGGAAAGTAATTATTCGAAAATACTGAGGATGGTAAGACCGATGAAGAGCAGGTTTATGACGACCACCGCAGGTGTCGTGAACCAGGTCTTCACCATCGCTGGAAAGCTGTGCTCGCTTCGACAGAAGCTGCGCAGCTTTTTGAAATTCCGGAGCAGTGTCACGGCGGTTACGAGCATCCCCCCGTAGATGAACACGAGGTAAATGAGACTCACGAGCGTGCTGTCCCCGCCGAGATTATTGAAGAACAGCGCGAACGCGTTGTTGCTGAGATGCATGAGGATCGCGCAGGCGAAGCCGTAGCGCTCCCGGACGAAGGCGAGTAGCGCCCCGACGAAGAGCGCCGTCAGAAGCTGCATCAGATTCCCGTGCATGAGCCCGAAGAGCAGCGCACTGATCACGATCGCGAAGAGCCGCCCATAGTGCCGGAGCTGATTATAGATGAGCCCGCGGAACAGACACTCCTCCACGAACGGCGCGATGATGACTGCGTACAGAATCATCCAGAAGCCGGTCATCCGCCCGCTCGCGACCTCCGTCGCATACTCCATCGTGAAGCCCTGCTGGTGCAGAAATGCCTCCACCGGCGACAGCAGGATCGAGCTGAATGCCTGCAGCCCGTAGATCATCAGCAGCAGCCAGAGATACGTAAGCGGCCCGAAACGCGCATGCGTCGTCCGCGGGATCCCATCGCCCCCGAGCAGAAGCAGCACGACCACCAGCCCGAACAGACTCACCGCGATCATCGTGAAGTCCTCCTGCTGATAGACCGCCGACCCGTACTGGATCAGAAAACCACTGCCCACCTGGAACAGAAACTCATAGAGGAGAAGCGCGAGCGCCACCTTCGTGAAACTCCGCTTCGCCGGATATTGAAAACTCATCTGTCTGAAAAACCCTTCTTTTATGCTATACTGATTAAGTTACGTAACAGTTCAGTTAAGAGGACCCGGAGGGGCGGCAACGGAGGCCATACGTAGAGATCGTGTGAAATCAAGCCGGGTTCCCTTAGCGGCACTTGGTGTTATCTCTCCCTGGAACCCTCTAGCAACGCTGAGTTTTCATAAAGAAAACTCAGCGATTGCAGAGGGCCTAGTGCCGCTTAGGGGTCCCGGCTTAGATTGAACCGATCTCGGAGTACTGTGCCTCCGTTGCCGCCCCTCCGGGCCCCTTGCCTGAACTGTAACTAAGTTACTAATTATACAACAAAACCCAGAGGGACAACATATGAAAAAATGGTTCATCTATAATAAGAAGGCGGATTTCAAGGCGGTCGCGGCAGCGCACCACATCGATCAGGTGACGGCGCGCATCCTCCGGAACCGTGAGATCAACTCCGACGCGCAGATCGAGCAGTACCTGCATGGCTCCCTCGAGGAGCTCCACTCGCCGCTTCTCCTGCCGGATGCGATCCGCTGCATGAATCATCTGAACCGTGCGATCCAGGAGGGCCGCCGCATCCGCATCGTTGGCGACTACGACGTCGATGGCGTGTGCGCGACCTACATCCTCTATACCGGCCTCCAGCGCCTCGGCGCGCAGGTCGACTACGTGTTGCCGGACCGCATCCGGGACGGCTACGGCATCAACGTGCACATCATCGACCAGGCGAAGGAGGATGGCGTCAGCGTGATCCTCACCTGCGACAACGGCATCAGTGCCATCGAGGAGATGAAGCATGCGCGTGACCTCGGCCTCACCGTGCTGATCACGGACCACCATGACATCCGCCAGCGTGACGATGAGGACTACGGCTGCGAGTCGCGGGATATCCTGCCACCGGCGAGTGCCGTCGTGGACGCGAAGCGCGAGGACAGCCGCTACCCGTATACCCAGATCTGCGGTGCGGTCGTCGCCTGGAAGATCATCACCCTGCTTTACCAGAACCGCGGACTCCCGCAGGACGCGTACCTCGACTTCCTCGAGTTCGCCGCCATCGCGACCGTCTGTGACGTCGTTGAACTCCAGGACGAGAACCGTATCATCGTGAAGTTCGGCCTCCAGCAGATCCGTCAGACGACGAATCCTGGCCTCCGCGCGCTGCTCGACGTGCAGGGCCTCCTCGAGAAGGAGCACATCACGAGCTACCACATCGGCTATATCATCGGCCCGTGTATCAATGCAGGCGGCCGGCTCCGCAGTGCCGAGATCGCACTGTCGCTCTTTACCACCACGGACCCGTCGGAGGCCCTCACGAAGGCGGTGAAGCTGAAGGAGCTGAACGACGTCCGGAAGGACATGACGATCGAGGCGACGAAGGAAGCCTATGCGCAGGTAGAGCAGCAGTACATCTCCGATCCGGTCCTCGTCATCTACCTCCCGAAGCTGCATGAGAGCCTCGCCGGCATCGTCGCCGGTCGCCTCCGCGAGAAGTATTACCGTCCGGCCTTCGTGGTCACCGACGCCGAGGACGGAGAAGACGGCACCCTCATGGCGAAGGGCTCCGGTCGAAGCATCGATGCCTATCCGATGTCGGAGCGTCTTGCCGAGGTGGCAGAGCTCCTCACGAAGTTCGGCGGCCATCCCCTCGCGGCCGGGTTCAGCCTCCCGCGCGAAAACATTGGCCGCTTCCGTACGGCCCTCAACGAACGCTGCGGACTGCAGCTCGACCAGCTCGTGGACAAGCTCTGGATCGACGTGCCGATGCCGGTGAGCTACGTCACCGAGGATCTGATCCACGAATTCGACCGCCTCGAGCCGTATGGCAAGGGCAACGAGAAACCGTGCTTCGCCGAAAAGAACCTCCGCATCCTTGAAGCCCGCGTGCTCGGGAAGGGCCGGAATGTTGTGCGCCTGCAGCTCCTGTCGCAGCAGGGAACCTCGATCTCCGGCATCCTCTTCACTGACGGCGACGCCTTCCTGCGAAATAAAGGCACGAAATCCCTGATAGATGTGGTTTACTATCCGGAAGTGAATGAATATAATGGATTTAAAAGTCTGCAGATCGTCATCGAGGATTACCAGTTGAGGGCGTGAGCAGGCTTCGACGAGAAAAGAGGAGGCAGATTATGATCAAGGAAGTAATGAACTACATCGCACAGGCAGATCCGGAGATCGGCGCGGCGATTCTTCGCGAGTATGACCGCCAGATGCACAACATCGAGCTCATCGCATCGGAGAACATCGTATCCGGTCCGGCCATGATGGCCATGGGCACCGTGCTCACGAACAAGTACGCCGAGGGTTACCCTGGCAAGCGTTACTATGGTGGCTGTGTCAATGTCGACGAAATCGAGACCATCGCGATCGAGCGTGCGAAGAAGCTGTTCGGCTGTGAGTATGCGAACGTACAGCCGCACTCCGGTGCACAGGCAAACATGGCCGTTACCATGGCAATCTGCGAGCCGGGCGACACGATCATGGGCATGTCCCTCGACGCCGGCGGACACCTCACCCACGGTTCACCAGCGAACTTCTCCGGCCGTTTCTATAACATCGTTCCGTACGGCATCAACGCCGACGGCTACATCGATTATGACGAGGTCGAGGCTCTCGCGATGAAGCATCATCCAAAGATGATCATCGCCGGTGCATCCGCATACCCGCGTATCATCGACTTCAAGCGCTTCCGTGAGATCGCCGACAAGTGCGGCGCCGTACTCTGGGTAGATATGGCCCACATCGCCGGACTCGTCGCAGCCGGTCTTCACCCGTCACCAATCCCGTACGCGGATGTAACGACCACGACGACCCACAAGACCCTCCGCGGACCACGTGGCGGCCTCATCCTCTCCAGTGCAGAGGCAGCCGAGCGCTTCAAGTTCAACAAGAATGTCTTCCCGGGCAGCCAGGGCGGCCCGCTCGAGCATGTCATCGCCGGCAAGGCCATCTGCTTCGGCGAAGCACTGAAGCCAGAGTTCAAGACCTATCAGGAGCAGATCGTGAAGAACTGTAAGGCACTCGCCGACGCGATGATGGCGAAGGGCTTCAAGCTCGTTTCCGGCGGTACCGACAACCACCTGATGCTTGTGGACCTCACGAACATCCCGGACCTCACCGGTAAGACCCTGCAGAACAACTGTGATGAAGTACACATCACCCTGAACCGGAACGCCATCCCGAACGACCCGCGCTCCCCGTTCGTCACCTCCGGCGTCCGCATCGGCACCGCTGCCGTCACCACCCGTGGCTTCACGGAGGCCGACATGGCACCAATCGCCGACTGCATCTGGAACGTCGCAACGAACTTCGAAGCCACAAAGGACGACGTCACCGCAAAGGTACTCGAGCTCACAAAGGCACATCCGATTTATGAGGGATAACGCGCTGCTGAAGGGCGGAACCGTCCCTGAAGGAATTGCACGAGGACGATAAAAATCAAAAACGGACCCTTAGAATCACCTGGTCATTTTCCTTAGCACCCCCTGCAACGCTGAGTTCTCATCAAAGAGAATCTCAGCGATTGCAGGGGGCCTGGTGATTCTTAGGGTCTGTTTTTTGATTTTTACGACGAAGTGCAACTGACTGCAGGGACGGTTCCGCCCCCGCAGTCGTCACTCACTTCGTCTTTAAGTTGTTCTGCGCGACCGTCAGCATCAGCTTGATACGATTCAGCTGATTGACCTCCGACGCACCCGGATCGTAATCCACCGCGATGATGTTCGCATCCGGATGATGTCGCTTCAGCTCCTTGATGACGCCCTTTCCCACGATGTGGTTCGGGAGACAGCCGAACGGCTGCGTACAGATGATGTTCTCGACACCCTCGCCGATCAGCTCGAGCATCTCCCCCGTCAGGAACCAGCCCTCACCGGTCTGATTACCGAGCGAGACATATTCCCGCGCCATCTTCGCGAGCTCGTGGATGTCACCAGGCGGCGTGAAGCGTGCGGACTGGGCAAATGCCTTCCGCGCGGTCTTCCGGAAGAACTCCAGCAGCGTGATCGCGGCATTGCAGAGCGTCTTGCCCTTCCAGCCGGCACCCAGATTCTCGTATTTAAAATTCTGGTTGTAGAAGCAGTAGAGCAGGAAGTCCATGAGATCCGGCATGACAGCCTCCGCCCCCTCACGCTCGAGCAGCTCCACGATATGGTTGTTCGCAAGCGGCGAGAACTTGACGAGAATCTCGCCGACGATGCCGACCTTCGGCTTCCGGAGGCCCTCCTGCAGCGGCAGCACATCGAAATCGTGGATGATGCCGCGCACGTTCCGTGAGAACGCACTCATCGAGGAGGACTTCTTCTGGAGCGATGTGATGCAGGTCTTCACCCACTTCTGGTGCAGCGCCTCGGCAGAACCCGGTGTCTGCTCATACGGCCGTGTCGCATAGAGACAGCGCATGAAGATATCACCGTAGACGATCGCCTGCATGGCCTTCGTCAGCAGCGGGAGTGTGATCCTGAAGCCCGGTGTGGTCTCCATGCCATTTGCATTGAGCGAAATCACCGGAATCTGCGCCATGCCGGCATGCTCGAGCGCACGTCGTATGAAGCCAATGTAGTTGGACGCACGGCAGCCACCGCCCGTCTGGGACATGATGACCGCAGTATGATCGAGATCGTACTTTTCGGAGTTCAGCGCATCCATGATCTGACCGACGACGATGATGGACGGGTAGCAGGCATCGTTGTTCACGTACTTGAGACCCGTATCGATCGCGGTCCGGTTCGCGTTGTTCAGGACTTCAATGTTATAACCGCAGGCGCGGATGGCCGGCTCGATCAGCTCGAAGTGGATCGGGGACATCTGCGGGCAGAGGATGGTGTAGCCCTCGTCCTTCATGTCCTTCGTGAAGAGCTTACGATCATAGCCTGCCGGACGCAGTGTCCGCTCGTAATGCTTCTCCTCCCGTACACGGATCGCCGCGATCAGCGAACGTACACGGATACGTGCCGCACCGAGGTTGTTGACCTCGTCGATCTTCAGCACGGTGTAGATCTTATCAGAGCCGTTCAGGATATCCCGTACCTGGTCCACGGTGACGGCATCGAGGCCGCAGCCGAAGGAGTTCAGCTGGATGAGATCGAGGTCCTCGCGGCTCTTCACGAAGGAGGCCGCGCGGTAGAGACGGGTGTGGTACATCCACTGGTCGGTGACGATGAGCGGACGCTCCACCGCGCCGAGATGGGAGACAGAATCCTCGGTCAGCACTGCGAAATTGTAGCTCGTGATCAGCTCAGGGATACCGTGGTTGATCTCCGGATCCACGTGGTACGGGCGACCTGCGAGCACGATGCCGCGGTGGCCGGTCTCCTCCATCCAGCGGAGGGTCTCCTCGCCCTTCTTCTCCATATCCTGATGCGCACGCTCGAGCTCTGCCCAGGCCTCATGCGCCGCCGAGCGGATCTCCTGCTCGGTGAAATTCCACTTCTTAAACTGCTCGCCGATCTTCTCGAGGGTGAGCTCGCCGACCGGACGGATCGAATCCTCGATGCGGTCCGGGTGGACGAAGACCTTCACGAGCTGGTCCGTGCAGATCTTTTCGTTCGTCAGCGCGAGGAACGGCTTCATGAAGAGGACGGAGTTGTTCTGCAGGTCCTCGACGTTATTAATGATGTTCTCCGCATAGGAGGTGACCATCGGGCAGTTGTAGTGATTGCCCGCATCCGGCGTTTCGTTCCGCTCGTACGGAATGCACGGGTACCAGATGAACTTCTGGCCGTGCTTCATCAGCCACTCGATGTGACCGTGTGCGATCTTCGCCGGGTAGCACTCGGACTCGGACGGGATCGTCTCGATGCCGAGCTCGTAGATCTGACGTGTGCTGGCCGGGGACAGGACGGTCCGGAACTTCAGCTCACGGAAGAAGGTCGCCCAGAACGGATAGTTCTCGTACATGTTGAGCACACGCGGGATACCCACCTCGCCACGCTCGGCGAGATCGATCGGAAGCGGCTCGTAATCAAACATGCGCTTCATCTTGTAAGCGAAGAGGTTCGGAATGTCGGACTTCGCCTTCGCCTTTCCGAGACCACGCTCGCAGCGGTTGCCGGAGATGAAGTTCCGGCCGGCGCCGAACTGGTTGATGGTCAGGACGCAGTGGTTGTTGCAGCCCTGGCAGCGCGCCATGCGGGTCGTATACTGGAGCTGGATGATGTCGTCAATCGGAAGCATGCTGGTCTGCACGCGTCCGTAAGCGGTGAGCGGAACGTCCTTTTCCTCACCCGGCTTCATCTCCCGAAGATGTTCGTTCTTCAGCTGATAACGCTCGCGTGCGATCAGCGCCGCACCAAAGGCACCCATGATGCCGGCGATATCCGGACGGGTGACATGGGCATCGAGGAGGTTCTCGAAGGCACGGAGGACGGCATCGTTATAGAAGGTACCACCCTGTACGACGATGTGCCGGCCGAGATCCTTCGCGTCGGTCACCTTGATGACCTTGTAGAGCGCGTTCTTGATGACGGAGTAGGCGAGGCCGGCAGAGATATCGCCGACACTTGCGCCCTCCTTCTGCGCCTGCTTGACGTTCGAGTTCATGAAGACCGTACAGCGGGAGCCGAGGTCGGTCGGGTTCTTCGCATAGAGCGCCTCATGCGCGAAGTCGATCACGGAGTAGTCCAGTGAGCGCGCGAAGGTCTCGAGGAAGGAGCCACAGCCGGACGAGCAGGCTTCATTGAGCTGCACCGAATCGACGGTGCCATCCTTGATACGGATGCACTTCATGTCCTGTCCGCCGATGTCGAGGATACAGTCGACCTCCGGCTCGAAGAACGCCGCCGCATAGTAGTGGGAGATGGTCTCCACCTCGCCCTCGTCCAGCTGGAAGGCGGACTTCAGGAGTGCCTCACCGTAACCGGTGGAGCAGCTGTAGGCGATGCGCGCGTCGGACGGCAGCCGGTCCCGGATTTCCTTCATGGACTTGATGGCCGTCGCGATCGGCGAACCTTCGTTGTTTGCATAGAACTTGTAGAGAAGCTCACCCTGCGCGGACACGAGGGCCAGCTTCGTCGTGGTGGAGCCGGCATCGATGCCGAGGAAGACATTGCCATGATACGTACTGAGATCGGCTGTCTTTACGCGCGCCTTCGCATGACGCTGCGTGAACTCCTGGTACTCGGCCTCGTTATGGAAGAGCGGGTCCATACGCTTGATCTCGGTATCCATCTGGATGCCATGACGGAGCTGCTCGATGAGCGTAGAGATGGAAATCGCCTCTGCGTCCTCCGGACAGTTCAGGCAGGAGCCAATTGCCGCGAAGAGATGGCTGTTCTCTGGCTCGATGATTTCATCACCCTGCAGATGGAGGGTGCGGATGAAGGCCTTGCGGAGCTCCGGCATGAAGTGAAGCGGGCCGCCGAGGAAGGCGACGTGGCCACGGATCGGCTTGCCCTGTGCGAGGCCGGAGATGGTCTGATTGACGACCGCCTGGAAGATGGACGCCGCGAGATCCTCACGGGCCGCACCCTCGTTGATGAGCGGCTGGATATCGGTCTTTGCGAAGACACCACAGCGCGCAGCGATCGGGTAGATCATCTGATAACCGGCGGCGAGGTCGTTGAGACCCGTCGCGTCGGTATGAAGGAGGGAGGCCATCTGGTCAATGAAGGAGCCCGTACCGCCGGCACAGATACCGTTCATTCGCTGGTCGACACCACCCTTGAAATATATGATTTTTGCGTCCTCGCCGCCGAGCTCGATGGCCACGTCCGTATCCGGACGGTAGTCCTTGAGCGCGCTCGCGACCGCGACGACTTCCTGACAGAAGAAAACATGCATGTGCTTGCTCAGCGTCAGTCCACCTGAACCGGTGATGACCGACGCGAGGCGGATTTCACCCAGCGTCTCCTTCGCTTCCTCGAGAATATCTGCCAGCGTGCCCTGGATATCCGCGTGATGACGGCGGTAGTCCGAGAACAGAAGCTGTTTCGCCTGATCGAGGATGGCGATCTTTACGGTTGTAGAACCAATGTCGATTCCGAGTCTATACTCTTGCATGATATAACCTCATATTACCTATATACGTTCCTGGCACCTGATTCTTATATTAATTAGAAAGATCAAAGTGTTCTGAATAGCTACCTATATTTATATAGAATAACGATATAGCATTGTAGCATTTAAAAAATGGGCATTCAATCGGCATAATCATAAAAGTTTTGTTAAATCTGTAACGCTTTCGTCGGTTTTATTATGTTTTTCGGGCATATCGCGGGAGCTGTATGGACCGAGCGACGAGGAGACATGACCGGAGGGCTGCCGACAGAAGCACAGTACTGCGAGCTCGGAAAACTCTAAGTCGAGGGTCCTAAGCGGCACCTTTACGTATATTTAGCTTGAAAAACCGAGTGTCTGCATTTATACTCATCACGTGTTTTAGCTTCATGATGGGGTACTAGTATCAAGGGGCTGAAATTGATATTTTTATAACTACATGATGCCTTGAAAGGAGAATATATTGACCTTTTATCAGAAGCTGGAGCGGAGGTTCGGGAAGTATGCGGTTCCGAATCTTATGAAGTATATCTGCGTGATTTATGTGGTGGGTTACCTCATCCAGATGTTTAATCCGCTTCTCTATTTTTATTATCTGGATCTGGATGCGGAGGCGATTCTACATGGTCATATCTGGCGGATCATCACCTTTATTTTCTATCCGCCATCGACGAGCTTTCTGTGGATGATCGTCGCGCTGTTCGTTTACTACAGTCTGGGGATGACGCTGGAGCGTGTCTGGGGGACGTTTAAGTATAATTTCTTCTATTTTACAGGTGTGATTCTGCTGGTGCTGTCGGCGATCCTGATTTATCTGGTGACCGGGTATTCGGTGCAGCTGTATCCGACCTACATGACCTTCAGTATCTTCCTGGCGTATGCCCTGACATTCCCGGATACGACCTTCCTTCTGTATTTCATCATCCCGATCAAGGCGAAGTGGCTGGCGATCGCAGAAGTGGTTCTGTATCTTTTCTATTTCGTAGCCCTTCCGGGCCTCGGCAACAAGGTGGCGATCCTTACGAGCCTTCTGAATGTAGCGCTGTTCTTCTTCCTGACGAATCAGAAGCCGAAGAACAGAAACATCTACGACATGCGGGACTTCCGCTGACGCGAGCATGCACCGGTTTTCCTGGCGCTTGACATAAATGCCGGACACAGTACCGGCCGGTTCTAAAAAGAGGAGAATTTTATGAGAAAGACGAAGATTGTATGTACACTTGGACCGAATGAGAACGATTACGAGCTGATGAAGAAGCTCGCAGAGAAGATGGACGTGGCACGTTTCAACTTCTCCCATGGCAGTCACCAGGAGCACCTCGGCCGTCTCGCGCTGCTGAAGCAGGCACGCAAGGACACCGGTCGTGAGATCGCAGCGCTGCTGGACACGAAGGGACCGGAGATTCGTACCGGTGAGCTCGAGGACCACAAGAAGGTGATGCTGGAGACCGGTAAGGAGATCGTACTGACCATCGACGAGTGCATCGGAAATGCATCTCGTGTATACATTAACTATGACGGGCTCAATGAAGACGTCCAGGAGGGCAGCACCATCCTGATCGATGATGGCCTCATCGGGCTGAAGGTGGAGCGCGTCGAGGGCGCGGACATTCACTGCCTCATCACAAACGGTGGTGAGCTCGGCGAGAAGAAGGGTGTGAATGTGCCGAACGTCAGCATCCGTCTTCCGGGTCTGACCGAGAAGGATATCGAGGACATCCGCTTCGGTATCGAGGAGGGCTTCGATTTCGTCGCTGCGTCCTTCGTACGTAATGCAGAGACCATCGAGCAGATCCGTGCGCTGATCACCGAGGCGGGCTCCAGCATGAAGATCATCGCAAAGATCGAGTCCCAGGAAGGCCTCGATAACCTCGACGCCATCATCGCCGCAGCCGACGGTATCATGGTGGCACGTGGTGACCTCGGTGTCGAGATCGATGCGAAGCGTCTGCCACAGCTCCAGAAGGAGATGATCCACAAGTGTAACTATGCGGGCAAGCTCGTCATCACGGCGACCCAGATGCTCGATTCCATGATCCGTAACCCGCGTCCGACGAGAGCGGAAGTGACCGACGTTGCAAATGCGGTTTATAACGGAACCGACGCGGTCATGCTGTCCGGCGAGACCGCGGCCGGCAAGTACCCGGTCGAGGCCCTCGATATGATGGCCTCCATTGTCGAGTACACCGAGCAGTTCCTCGACTACACACAGTATAAGAAGCGGAACGTCGATGAGAGCACCTACGCAAACATCTCCAATGCTGTCTGCGCAGCGTCTGTCACCACCGCGAGTGAGCTTGACGCCAAGGCACTCATCGTACCGACCCTGTCCGGTTCGACCGCGAAGCTGATCTCGAAGTACCGTCCGAAGACCCACATCTACGCGATGTCCCCGAGCCAGGGTACCGTTCGCCAGATGATGCTCCTCTGGGGCGTCACCCCGATCTGGGCGAGAAGAGCCGACACCACCGACGAACTCTTCGAGTCCTCCATGGATGAGCTCCGCGAGCGCAACATCGTCGAGAAGGGTGACCTCTGCGTCATCACCGCCGGCGTACTGTCCCGCATGACCCGCAACCAGCCGGTAACCGCAACGAATATTATGAGGGTAATGCAGGCTTGATCACAGAGCTTTGCTCTGTGATGCCCCAAAAGATTCATACTTGCCATAACCGGCAAGTATTTTCTTTTATAAATCTTCTGTATTAAGATTTGACATTAGATTTTACAAACGTGGAGGAAACCATGAAAACACCATATATCACACTGGACCAGGTGAAGGAAATCGCACAGACCTACCCGACCCCTTTCTATCTGTATGACGAGAAGGGCATCCGTGAGAATGCGCGGAAGGTATATAAGGCCTTCAGCTGGAACAAGGGCTTCAAGGAGTATTTCGCAGTCAAGGCGACCCCGAACCCGTCCATCCTTCGTATTCTGAAGGAAGAAGGCTGCGGTACGGACTGCAGCTCTCTCACCGAGCTTCAGATGTCCGACGCCTGCGGCTTCCACGGCCACGACATCATGTTTTCCTCGAACGACACACCACTCGAGGAGTATAAGGTCGCGAACGAGCTCGGCGCCATCATCAACCTCGATGACTTCACGAACATAGAGGAGCTGAAGGATACCCTGGGCAGCTTCCCGGAGACCATGAGCCTCCGCTACAACCCGGGCGGATACTTCCGCATCGCAAACACCATCATGGATAACCCGCAGGACGCGAAGTACGGCATGACCACCGCACAGCTCATCGAGGGCTACCGTATCCTGAAGGAGGGCGGCGTCAAGCACTTCGGCATGCACGCCTTCCTCGCATCCAACACCGTGACGAACGACTACTACCCGACCCTGGCGAAGGAGCTCTTCGAGCTCGCCGTCAAGATCAAGGCAGAGACCGGCGTGGAGCTTGATTTCATCAACCTCTCCGGCGGTGTCGGCGTGCCTTACAAGCCGGACCAGAAGCCGAACGACATCGAGGCGATCGGTGAGGGCGTTCACCGCGTATTCGATGAGGTCCTCGTACCGCACGGCCTCGGCGACATCCGCATCTTCACCGAGATGGGCCGCTTCATGCTGGCACCATACGGCGCGCTGATCACGAAGGTCATCCACTTCAAGCATACCTATAAGGAGTATGCCGGCGTGGATGCCTGTGCGGTCAACCTCATGCGCCCGGCGATGTACGGTGCATACCATCACATCACCGTCCTCGGCAAGGAGAACGCAGCCTGCGACCATACCTATGACGTGACCGGCTCCCTCTGCGAGAACAACGACAAGTTCGCCATCGACCGCGAACTTCCGGAGCTCGAGAAGGGCGACTACCTCTTCATCCACGACGCCGGCGCACACGGCTTCGCGATGGGCTACAACTACAACGGCAAGCTCTGGTCCGCCGAGCTCCTGCTCCGCGAAGACGGCTCCGTCAAGCTCATCCGCCGCGCCGAGACCCCGAAGGACTACTTCGCAACGCTTGATATAGACGATTGTATGAAGAAGTACCTTTGATATCAGATGATCATTCGTCGAGGGACCCGGAGGACTGTCGCCGGATACCATACGTAGAGGACGTGAATAAATCCAAATCGGACCCTTAGAACCAGTTAGTGAAATTTTCCTTAGCACCCTCTGCAACGCTGAGTTTTCATAAAGAAAACTCAGTGATTGCAGAGGGCTTACTGGTTCTTAGGGTCCGATTTGTGATATTTCCGGCCTCGGAGTACTGTGTATCCGGTGACAGCCCTCCGGGTTACTGACAAATCGTCGCGTTTCGGCGAAATGCCGAGGCCTCGCACCGTGCGAGGTTCTTGCGTATTTGCACGACTGTTGTTATAATTAAAGGCCGTATTAACATGGATATGAGGTACAGCTATGGCATTAAAGAAGAAACCGGTCACCGGTATGAAGGACATCCTCCCGAGAGAGATGGAGCTTCGCCAGTATGTTCTGAGCGAAATCCGCAGAACCTATAAGGAGTTCGGCTTTACAGAAATCGAGACCCCGGTCGTCGAGCACATCGAGAACCTGCTCAGCAAGCAGGGCGGCGATAACGAGAAGCTGATTTTCAAGATACAGAAGCGCGGCGATAAGCTGGAAAGCGCATTCCAGTCCGGCGATCTGGACGCACTCGCAGATTCCGGCCTCCGCTATGATCTGACCCTTCCGCTAAGCCGTTTCTACAGCCAGAACCAGGCACAGCTCCCGAGCCCGTTCAAGGCGCTCCAGATCGGACCTGTTTTCCGTGCGGATCGTCCGCAGAAGGGCCGTTTCCGTGAGTTCGTGCAGTGTGACATCGATATCTTCGGCGATGGCAGCAACGTTGCGGAGATCGAGCTGATCCTCGCCATCTCGACATTGCTGAATCGCATCGGCTTCGGTGAGAAGTATAACTTCTCCATCGTGATCAACGACCGTGAGATCCTCCGCGGCATGCAGGCCTACGCCGGCTTCCCTGCAGACGACTTCGAGAAGGTCTGCATCAGCCTCGATAAGGCCGACAAGATCGGAAACGACGGCGTAAAGGCAGAGCTCCTTTCCCTCGGCTACGAGGAGAGCGTGATCGATAAGTATCAGGCGCTGCTTGCGACCATCGGTACCGGCGCGCAGGATATCCGCACCCTCGGCGAGAAGCTGAAGGATGTGCTCCCGGAGAGTGTCACCGACAACCTCGCCACCATCGTGGAGACGGTTGCGGCGGTCAAGAGTGTCAATGTAAAGGTCCTCTTCGATCCGACCCTCGTACGTGGTATGGGCTACTATACCGGTCCGATCTTCGAAATCCGTGCCGAGGGCTTCAGCGGCTCCGTCGGCGGTGGCGGACGCTATGACCGTATGGTCGGCAAGTTCACCGGTCAGGATACCCCGGCCGTCGGCTTCTCCATCGGCTTCGAGCGTATCATCACCATCATGCTTGACGCAGACGAGAAGGTTCCGGGTGAGGGCACGAAGGTGGCCTTCCTCCTTGATAAGAACCTCGACCGTGCGAAGACCGCCGAGGCGATCAGCGAAGCGATGACACGTCGTCTTCAGGGTGAGACCGTCCTGGTATCCCGCATGAATAAGAACAAGAAGTTCCAGAAGGAGCAGCTTACATCTGAGGGATATACCGAGTTTAAGGAATTCTATCAGGATTCATTACAGTAAGCGGATGCGATCCGCACGCGCGTCGCGTGATGCCGGAAAGATAGAAGAGGTGCCCGAGGGCACCTGGAAATATTATATTAAGAAGTAACTGTCCCGATCGACAGCGTAATCTATACATGAAGAGGTAAAAGCTATGGCAGAGTCTATGAAAGGTCTGCACAGAACGTGCAGATGTACAGAGCTTGACGAGTCCTATATCGACAGAGAAGTCACCATGATGGGCTGGGTTCAGCGCTCCAGAAACAAGGGCGGTCTGATCTTTACAGACCTTCGTGATCGTACCGGCCTTCTGCAGATCGTGTTTGAGGAGTCCGAGTGTGGCACCGAGGTATTTGAGAAGGCAGCGAAGCTCCGTTCGGAGTTCGTAATCGCGGTGACCGGTATCGTTCGTTCCCGTGGTAAGGATGCCAACAAGGATATGAAGACAGGAAGCATCGAGATTTCTGCCAGAGCACTGCGTATTCTTGCCGAGTCCGAGACACCACCATTCCCGATTGAGGATGGTATCCCGACGAACGAGAACACCCGTCTCAAGTATCGTTACCTCGACCTTCGTCGTCCGGAGCTTGCAAAGCGCATCATGACGAGAGCGAAGATCGCCTATCTGATCCGCAGCTTTATGAGTGAGAACGGCTTCCTCGAGATCGAGACCCCGACCCTCATCAAGTCCACCCCGGAGGGCGCACGAGACTTCCTCGTACCGTCCCGTATGCACCACGGCTCCTTCTACGCACTGCCGCAGTCTCCGCAGCTCCTGAAGCAGCTCCTCATGGTATCCGGCTTCGACCGCTACTTCCAGCTCGCACGCTGCTACCGTGATGAGGACCTCCGTGCCGATCGTCAGCCGGAGTTCACCCAGGTGGATATGGAGCTCAGCTTCGTGGACGTCGATGATGTCATCGAGGTCAATGAGCGTCTGCTGAAGTACATCTTCAAGGAGGTGTGCGATGTAGACATTGAACTCCCGATCATGCGGATGCCATGGATCGACGCGATGAACCAGTACGGTTCCGATAAGCCGGATATGCGTTTCGAGATGCTGCTCCACGATGTCACCGAGGTGGTGAAGGACTGTGGCTTCGGCGTGTTCTCCGCATGCGCGAAGGACGGCGGTATGATCAAGGGTCTGAATGTCAAGGGCCAGGCGAAGATGCCGCGTAAGCACATCGATAAGTACACCGAGCTCGTGAAGGGCTACGGCGCGAAGGGCCTCGCATACCTCGCAATCAACGAGGATGGCAGCTATAAGTCCAGCTTCGCGAAGTTCATGACCGAAGAGGAGCTGAAGGCACTCTGCGCAGAGATGGGCGGTGAGCCGGGCGACCTCCTCATGTTCGTATCCGACACGAAGAACACGACCGTATGGAGCGCGCTTGGTGCACTTCGTCTCCAGCTCGGTGCAGACCTCGATCTCATCGACCGTAAGGCGTGGAAGTTCCTCTGGGTAACCGAGTTCCCGATGTTCGAGTGGTCCGATGAGCTCGGTCGTTACCAGGCGATGCATCATCCGTTCACGATGCCGATGGAGGAGGACCTCCCGATGATCGATACCGATCAGGGCGCCGTACGTGCGAAGGCATATGATATCGTCCTCAACGGTACAGAGCTCGGCGGTGGTTCTGTTCGTATTCACCAGGCCGACGTCCAGGAGAAGATGCTCGAGAAGCTCGGCTTCACACCGGAGAAGGCGCAGAAGCAGTTCGGCTTCCTCATGCAGGCCTTCAAGTACGGTGTACCGCCTCACGCTGGTCTCGCGTACGGTCTCGATCGTCTCGCGATGTGGATGGTCGGCTCCGACACGATCCGTGACGTCATCGCCTTCCCGAAGATCAAGGACGGCTCCGATCCGATGATGGATGCACCGGCACCGGTATTTGATGAGTCACAGCTCACCGACCTCGGCATCGCCGTGGTTCCGGAGGAGGAAGAGACAGAGGAGAAGACGGAAGAGTGATTCTGCTGTGCATCGGTGAGACCAATGTCTACATGATGCACCTGCATCGAGACGGTCCGGCACCGCTGCGAAGCACTGTGATTTCGAATTTTCTGTGAAAGTATTAACCGGGACTTGCGCACTGTGCAGGTCTCGGTTTATTGTATATTAGAGGCGCTTCATCTGAAGCATGATCGAAGCTTCCGGCATGGGCGAAGCCCTGCGTACATGTAGGCATTGGCCTGCGAAAACAGACATCGATCGGAATAGAAAAGAAGGCGGCAACCGCCGCGATGAGGAAACGAATTTGAACAAGGAACAATTCCTGCATGATTTAACGGTCCAGCTCAACCTGAGCGTTTCAGATCAGGTGATTCGTGAGCAGATCGCATATTACGACAGCTATATCTGCGGAGAGGTCCGGAAGGGCCGGTCCGAGGCAGAGGTCATCGAGGAGCTCGGTTCACCGAGACTGCTGGCGAAGACCATCATTGATACCGCCGAGGCGGCGGGCGACCCGATCGCGAACCAGGATGATGAGATTCGCGGCACGGTCGATCTCGAGCCGGATTCGGATGCCTTCGACCATTTCCGCCAGAACTACAGCGGCGCCGGTGCGCGCAGCTGCGAGACGGAGACAGAGGACGCGGAGACCGTGCGCCAGGGCTATGAGGACGAGAACCACCAGGAGCGTGAGAGCTACGCCGAGAACGGAAAGCGGAACGACAACGGCTGGAGTGACCCGTTCTACCGCCATCATAATGAGCGGAAGACGCAGCAGAGCAGCACGGGCAGCAACGTGCATGTGTTCGACGCGAGCGGCTGGGGCTGCATCGCCGTCTTCATCATCTTCTTCCTGGTATTCCAGGTCCTTGTGGGCCTCATCGGCGGGGTGCTGGCCTTCCTTTCACCTGTGCTGCTCCCACTGCTGGTGGTACTGGTCGTGCTCTGGCTGATCAAGGGCATCATAAATCACTAGTCCGGCGCGTTTACGCCGCCCGGATCGGGCGTCCGGCTGCGTACTGCTTATAGCACCGCCTGTCCTGCCCGGACGAGCGGCATGTATCGAACAGCATCCCTTCGCACACTGTATTACGAAAGGTTTATATAATGAAAACATTTGAACTGATTGCGCCTTGCCATTTCGGTCTCGAGGCCGTCACGAAAAAAGAAATCATCAATCTCGGCTACGACATCACGGAAGTCACGGATGGACGCGTGAGCTTCATCGGTGATGCGGACGCCATCGCGCGTGCCAATGTCTTCCTCCGTACGACGGAGCGTATCCTGCTGAAGGTCGGCTCCTTCCGTGCAGAGACCTGGGAGGAACTCTTCCAAGCGACGAAATCACTCCCGTGGGAGAATTTCGTCCCGAAGGATGGCAGCTTCTGGGTTACGAAGGCGAGCTCCATCAAGTCAAAGCTCTTCTCGACCCGTGACATCCAGTCGGTCATGAAGAAGGCCATGGTTGCCCGCATGGGCGCATACTACGGCGTCGACTGGTTCGAGGAGCACGGCGCGAAGTATCCGGTACGTGTTTTTGCGTATAAGGATATCTTCACGGTCTGCCTCGACACCTCCGGCGAGTCCCTTCACAAGCGTGGCTACCGTCTGAAGCAGGGCCTCGCGCCGATCACCGAGACATTGGCCGCGGCCCTCATCCTGCAGTCCGGCTGGCGTGAGGACCACGCCTTCGTGGATCCGATGTGCGGCTCCGGTACCTTCGTCATCGAGGCTGCGATGATCGCCGCCAACATTGCCCCAGGCATGGATCGCGCCTTCGTATCCGAGGCGTGGACGAATCTGATCGATAAAAAGTGCTGGTACAATGCACTCGACGAGGCCAATGAGGCCGTCGACCAGACGCTGCTGGATACCGGTGTGAACCGCTTCGGCAAGAAGGTGGATATCCAGGGCTATGACATCAATCCGGAGGTCATTCCGGTGGCGCGTGAGAACGCAGAGCGTGCCGGTGTCGATAAAATCGTGCATCTTCAGGTGCGTGACATCGCGAACTTCTCGCACAGCGGTAAGTTCGGTTACATCCTCACGAACCCGCCATACGGTGAGCGTATCGAGGATAAGCGGAATCTGCCGCTGCTGTACACCGAGCTGAAGGAGGCCTATCAGGGCCTCGACAGCTGGTCCATGCACCTCATCACGGCCTGGGAGGACGCGCAGAAGTACCTCGGAAAGGCCGACAAGAACCGGAAGATCTACAACGGTATGATGAAGACCTACTTCTACAGCTACGACAAGCGCTATATCCAGCGCTCTGCACCGCATGATTTCCGCGGGAAGCCGGGCACCGCAGAGCAGGCGAAGAAATCGAATTAAAGTTCAGTCGGAAAACCGGAGGGCTGGCGCAGAAGCGCAGCGCTCCGGTTTTTGGTAAAGCATGTAGATGGGCGGAAATGCGATAGTAGTGCTTTGTGCTTTGAGAGCGAATCTGTGGTAAAATACCACTATATTTCTTTATAGAAAGAGGACGGGATATGCCAGATAAGAATGGTGATATAAATACAGAGTGCATCACCGGTACGGTGGCGAAGGCGGCGGACCGCTACGCGATGGATGTGATGGGGCTCAGATCTCTGACGCTGATGGAAACGGCGAGCAGTAAAATCGCGGAATACATAATAAAACATTTCCCGCTTTCGCACAAGATTTCCGCCCTGTGCGGTGTCGGAAATAACGGTGCGGATGGTGTCTGCGCGTCGCGTATACTTCTTAGAGAGGGCTACCAGCCGCATGTATACATCGTCGGAAACCTGGAGAAAGCCAGCTGGGAGTTTCTCTACCAGCTCTGCCATTTCCAGCAGGCAGGCGGTGCGGTGACGATGTATCGCCCGGACACGCTTCCGGATGATGATATCCTGATCGATGCGATCTTCGGCATCGGTCTGCATCGCGACATCACGGGTGACTATCGTCTCTTTATAGAAGAAGCCAACCGTCGCAGCCATGGCTTCGTCCTCGCCGTCGACGCGCCCTCCGGCATCAACACCGATACGGGCGAGCTCATGGGCTGTGGTATAAAAGCGGATGTGACCATAACCTTCGGACGAAACAAGACCGGCCTCGTGTGCGGCGCCGGCCAGAAATTTGCCGGGCGGGTGCTGGTCGAAGACATTGGCATCCCCGACGAAGCCTATATCGAGGCGGAAACGCACGCGTAGGCCAATGCCTACATCATCATGCTCTGGCGTGAGCCTGCTTCAACGAAAGAAATGCACGGTAACCGCGGTGAAACGGCGATCGCTGTGCAGCATGTGACACGAAATATGGAGGCGTAATGAAAGAATATATCCTGGCAGAAGGGCACCTCGATAAACTGATTTCGATCGCGATCATCGTCGTGGTGTTTGCCGTGTTGATTTCCATCGCGAACCGCATCTTCCGGAAAATCAATCAGCGGAAGAACAGTATCTTCTATAAATTTCTGAACAGCGTGGTCTACGTCGTTCTCCTCGCGTCGGCGATCTACTCCGTGCTGTCACAGTTCGATATGGCGCGTGAAATCAGTACCGTCATCCTGCAAAGTGGTACCCTGATCATCGCGGTCGCAACCTTCGCAGCGCAGCAGGCCCTCGGAAACGTGATTTCCGGCTTCATGCTGTCTGCTTCCCGTCCGCTTGAAATCGGACAGAAGGTGAAAATCATGCAGGGCGGCACACAGATCTGCGAAGGCATCGTCAAGGATATGACCTTCCGCCATGTCGTGATCCAGAGCTATGACGGACAGAGCAATATCCTTCCGAACAGCCTCGTGGATCAGGCAGTGATCGTCAATGCGGACTACGTGGAGGGTACGGGCAATTTCCTCGAGTTCGAGGTCGCGTATGAATCGGACTTCGACCTCGTGCGCACCCTGATCCGCCAGGCACTTGAAAGCCAGCCGGAGGTGATCAGGAAGGATGTCACGATTGCGATGAGCCGCGTAAGCCAGAATGGTGTTGTATTTAAGTTTACCGTATGGACGCAAAGCGTCGACGAGAACTTTAAGGCATGCAGCGCGCTCCGCGAAAAGATTATAAAAGCATTCAATGAACATCATGTAATTATTCCATACCAGACCATTGATCTATATACACATTAAAATCTGCCAGGGTGCCCGGAGTACTGTGCTTCCGATGGCAGCCCTCCGGGCACCTGGACCATGGCTGAAAAGTTTTTTGGAAAAAGTGAAAATGACGCTTGACATGGCCTGGTCTCTCTGGTAAAGTATCCAACTGTCGCCGCAAGCGAAACGGACACAAAGATCCATCGCAAGCCGCTGACAAAAAGAAAATTAAAAAAGTGCTTGACACAAGCGAAACGGTTTGATAGTATATACAAGCTGTCGCGAGACGAGAGCACAACGAACCTTGAAAATCAAAGATCGATTAATACACAGACCCTGAAGA
>CAKQPT010000033.1 GCA_934270345.1 uncultured Oribacterium sp.
CCGGCCCTCGACGTCTGCACCGAAGTGCAGGACATCACCAGCGCTGCCCTCCTCATGGACTACAATCGGAAGCACTTCGCCGCTGCCTCAGGCAGCGGCCCGGAAATCTTTGAATTATAATAATTATAGAAAGGAGCCGTCGTGGCGAAACTGGAACGCATGCGGGCCCATCAGGACCTGATCGATTTCGGAAACCGAATACTGAACGAAGCGCGGACCGAGCTCTACATCCACCTCCGCTTCATGGCGCGTGCGCTCGACAGCCTCGGCTACACGATGGACCTCGCAACGCAGTCCATGGGCACCGACGCGCGGACGATCCGCTATAATCCGAACTTCGTCTTCGCGCTCTTCCTCGAGAGCCCGCAGAAGCTGGACCGCCTCTACCTTCACATCCTCCTGCACTGCATCTTCCGGCATATGTTCAGCTCGGACCAGTACGAGGATCCGGCGCTCTGGGATCTCGCCGCGGACATCCAGGTCGAGTCCGTCCTCGACTCGATGGACTACGACATCATCAACCGCCCGGCCTATCCCTTCCGCGAGGAGTGGTATGAGCGCCTGCGGGCGGAGTGCCGCGTGCTGAGCGCCGAGCGCATCTACCACTATTTTCACCTGAACAAGCCGGACCTCGACACGCTGCAGCAGCTGACCCTCGAGTTTCACAAATGTGACCATCAGTTCTGGAAGCGGATGGAGGACCAGAAGGGCGGCGGCCAGCCGGAGATCCCGGAGGATATTCTGAACGACGCCTCGACCCCGCCGGGCGCACCGCAGCCGCCGTCTTCGGACGCCAATGCAGGCGCCCCGGACGCAGATGACTCCTCGGATCCGAACGCCGACGCCCCGGATACACAGGACCCGGATCATCCGACGCCGTCTTCGAGCGCCCCGGATGCCGGAACCCCCGACACCCCGCCGGCGGCCGAGCAGGACCCGGCTACGCCACCGAAGAACAGGACAGGGGCATTGGCCCGGGTAGACGAGTCGGCGCTCGACGAGCAGTGGAAGGACACGGCGGAGCGCCTGCAGACCGAGCTCACGACCTTCGGTGCCGAGGCGTCGGACGAGACCGGCAGCCTCGCCTGGGTGCTCGCCGCGCAGTACCGGCAGGAGACCGACTTCCGCGACTTCCTCAAGAAGCTGACCGTCCTCCGCGAGGTCACGCACGTCGACCCGGACAGCTTCGACTACGGCTACTATAATTACGGCATGGAGGTCTACGGCAACATGCCGCTCATCGAGGAGAATGAATTCCGCGAAGAGCGCCGCATCTCGGACCTCGTCATCGCCATCGACACCTCCGCCTCGACCGAGCAGGGTCAGGTCCAGCGCTTCCTCGACGAAACCGCCGCGATCCTCCGCCGGCGGACGAACTTCTTCCAGCGGATCCGCGTGCACCTCATCCTCTGCGACGACCGCGTGCAGGAGGACATCGTGCTGACGAAACCGGAGGAGATCGAAGATTACGCCGCGCATTTCGAGATGAAAGGCGGCTACGGAACCGACTTCCGCCCCGTATTTCAGTACGTGGAAGAGCTGCGTGCCCAGGGCGCATTGCCGGAGCTCCGCGGACTCATGTACTTCACCGACGGCCACGGCCCGTACCCGACGAAGCCGACCGACTACCAGACCGCTTTCGTCTTCGACCCCTGGGCCGACATCGACGACCAGGCAGCCCCGGACTGGGCACTGAAGCTCTACCTGAAAGATTGAGTTCCCATGTAGACGCATAGACAGGGGCCCGGTTCTCCGGGCCCACTCAGCGGCACTTAGACACACGAAAGGCATAGCAATGAACATCATCGAAGCAAAACAGGAAATCATCAACACGGTCCGCGCCTATCTCCTGAAGGACGAGACCGGCGCCTACCGGATCCCGGTCGAGAAGCAGCGCCCGATGCTCCTCATGGGCCCGCCGGGCATCGGCAAAACCGCCATCATGGAGCAGATCGCGTCGGAGCTCGGCATCAACCTCGTGTCGTACACCATCACGCACCACACACGCCAGTCGGCCATCGGCCTCCCGTTCATCTCGAAGCGCGATTTCGGCGGTGAAGAGTATTCCGTCACCGAATACACCATGTCCGAGATCATCGCCGCAGTCTATGAGCAGATCGAGCGCTCCGGCATCCACGAAGGCATCCTCTTCCTCGACGAGATCAACTGCGTGTCCGAGACCCTCGCCCCGATGATGCTCCAGTTCCTGCAGTATAAGACCTTCGGTACCCACAAGGTCCCGGACGGCTTTGTGATCGTCACCGCCGGCAACCCGCCGGAGTACAACCGCTCGGTCCGCGACTTCGACATCGTGACCCTCGACCGTGTGAAGCGCCTCGATATCACCGCGGATGTCGAGGCCTGGAAGCGTTACGCCTACCAGATGGGCGTCCACGGCGCGATCCTCGCCTACCTCGACATCAAGAAGGAGAACTTCTACATCGTGAAGGCCGACCTCGCGGGCCAGCAGTTCGTCACCGCCCGTGGCTGGGAGGACCTGAGCCGCATCATGACGGTCTACGAGGAGATGGGCCTGCCGATCACGCGCGAGCTCGTCCTCCAGTACCTCGAGGACCCGGAGGTGGCGCGCGACTTCGCGACCTACTACGACCTCTACCAGAAGTACCGCACGAGCTACCATGTGCCGGAGATCCTCGCCGGCCAGCGCCCGACCGACATCCGCGCCCTCGTCAGCGCCCCGTTCGACGAGAAGCTCTCCCTGATCGGCCTCCTCACCGACGCCCTCGGCCAGGGCTTCCGCACGTACGGCGAGCAGGTGGACATCCAGCGCGCCGTCTTCACCGAGATGAAGAAGCTCCGCGACGGTCAGAATCTTATGCCAATGCTTACAGTGGATCACGACGCGCTGGTCGCCGAGCTCCAGCGCCGACAGAAGGCGCACCTGCTCAACCACCGCGCGGAGCGCATCGAGCGGAAGGTCATCCTCGCACTCGAGGAGCTCATGCATGATCTCAGCATTGCCCGCGGCGACGGAACGGCCACCACGGACGAAGCGCTGTACGCCCTCGCGAAGCAGTGGTTCACGAAGCGGGAGAGCGCCCGCAAGGCCGCAATTGAGAAGACCGGCACCGAGCTTACGAACGCCTTCGGTTTCCTCCATGACGCCTTCTCCGACGGCCAGGAAATCGTCATCTTCCTCTCGAACCTGAACGCCAGCAGTGCCTGCCTCCGCTTCATCAAGGAGTGCGGAAACGACGCGTACTACCAGTACAACCAGTTCCTGCTCCTCCGTGACCAGCGCAGCACCCTCCGCGCAGCAGCCGCCCGCATGCTCGAGCTGTAAAGCAAATTTCAGGATACCGGACGTACGCAGAAGCTGTCCGCTCGTATGTGCGAGCGGTAAAGCGAAATGATCCGCGATCATTTTAAAAAATATGATAATATAGAAGAAATGATCCATTTGAAATTAGTGATTAAAAGAGGTTTGTATGCTACAAGTATTTGATGCGGAGAATTGTCAGGCGGACATCGTAGATATCGATGCGGCGTTCTCGAAGCTCGAAATCGTGGTGAACGATGTTGTGAAAAATATCATTAAGGCAGTGGATGCTGGAAATATGATCGATGAATCTACGTTTGAAGACCGCTTCGGTGTGCGTTTGTATCTTTCAGAATTAAGTACCGGCTGCAAGGCTGCGATCTGTGTGGCACTTATGCCGGAGCAGATGATCGATTTACAGGAATGCGGTTTAAATGCGCGGGATGCGATTTTTAATTACTGCGAAGACGGGAAGGTACTGCTTCATGATTTCGGCGTAACCGTCGTAGACAGGCATACACGAAAAACTCCGATTGAATACGCAGGGAAGCTGTTTACATTGGAACGGTTTAACGAGGATGTACTATGATTGAGTTTGTGGCGATGAATCGTAAAGTGAATATCGACTTGGAACCAGGGCTGTATAATTTTCATCCGGATTCCGCTACAGGAAAAACCCTGCTTGTGAAAATGGTGAAATCCATTGGGGAAAAGGACAAAATCGCGATTACATACCATGATATGCTGATGGGGCTGGACCTCGAAAAGATCATTGCCGGCAAGCCACAGCTCTTAATTTTAGATCGCTTTGATCTATATGATCATGAGGCAGGAAAATTAGAAGCATTAAAGCATAGTAACTGTATTACGCTCGTGGATTATAAGACGGAAAGAAACTTCTGCGATTTCGATGATATCTGCTTTGTGACCCTTCAAAAGAATAAACTGGAGGTATCCCTGTGATTTATCTGTTTGAAGATAAGCTGGAAGATTCCTTATCGAAGCTCTGGGCGGTGCATAAAGAACTGCTAGAAATTACAAACGATGCAATAGAAAGATACAACACCGCAGGATATCAGAATATCAAGGTTTATCCGGCGATAGTATCCTGAACTATTCTCATCTGAAGTCGTGGAAACTTAGAAACTCTTAGCAACGGATGAAACGGCGAACAGGCTGTTAAACTTGACATAAATTTCGGAAGCGCCTACAATCTAAAAGATTCTGCAGAGTAAAATCTGCGTAAAACGCACAGGCGCGGTCTGTATCGAGGCCACGGCCGGTGCACTTGTGGCGACGGGGAGCTCACTCATGTAGACATTCGCCTGCGAAGACAGTGGAAAGCGCAGGGCCCGGGAGGGTTTTGTCCGGCACGGGTGGGAGTTCCAGAAGGAAAATTATGGCAAGTTCATATGAGCAGCAACAGCGGGATCGCGAGCGTTTCATGCCGGTGGTCCTCGCAATAGAAGAGCTGATACGTACCGAGGATGATACGCTACTGATCGCAATCGATGGCCGTACGGGTGCCGGAAAGACCACCATCTCGAAGTATCTTCATCAGAAGTTCGGTGGAAATCTGTTCCATCTCGACGACTACTATCTCCAGGCGCACCAGCGCACACCGGAGCGTCTCCGGGAGGTCGGGGGCAATGTCGACTACGAGCGTTTTAAGGCCGAGGTGCTGGAGCCTGTGCTCCGGAAGGAGGTCGTGTACTATCGTCCGTTCAACTACCACACGATGGACTTCGACGCCGAGTTCGCCCGGGAGGTTCCGGTGAAGCGCCTGAATATCATCGAGGGCACCTACTGCATGAACCCGTACTTTGGCAATCCATATGATCTTCGCATCTTCATGGACATCAAGTACCCGCAACAGATCGAGAACGTCATCGACCGCGAGGGAACTGCCGAGCTCGACGATTACATCGATAAGTGGATCCCGAAGACAGATATCTACATCGAGCGCATGGGCATCCAGGAAAAGTGCGACATCACGATCATGTTTTCATGATACCGTATTTCGATCGCACATATTGCCGCGCCTCCGGTTCCCTTTAGCAGAAACTCTTATGTAAATCTTAAAATTCTTGTTGATAAATACATTGTGCTCTATTGATTTATTAATCAACAGGCCTTAAACTATCTGTGGTAAAAACCTGTATTTGGGAATTTGCTGGTCGTCACACCTGGTGAATTCCGGATATGGGTTCTTTTTTTCGCATTTTTTGCGGATATTTTATAGGGGAAAACATATGAAAAAGAAGCCATGGAAGCGGATGGGGATCACGCTTCTTTTTTCCGCGCTCAGCGCGTTTCTCATGACCGGCTGCGGGAAGCCGGATACGGCGAAGCAGCAGGCACAGGAGGACGCGAACACGATCCGCGTCTATCTCTGGACCACGAACCTGCTTGACGAGTACGCGCCGTATGTGCAGTCACAGCTTCCGGATACGAACATCGAGTTCATCGTCGGAAACAACAATCTCGATTATTATACATTTTTAAACGAAAACGGCGGACTTCCGGACATCATCACCTGCTGCCGCTTCTCACTCGCAGACGCGCAGCCGCTAAAGGACAGCCTCATGGACCTGTCGCAGACCAATGTCGGCGGCGCGGTGTACAACGCCTATCTCGCGAACTTCACAAACCAGGACGGCAGTGTCAACTGGCTTCCGATGGCGGCGGATGCCCACGGCTTCGTGGTGAACCGCGGCCTCTTTGAGAAGTATGACATCCCGCTGCCGACGGATTACGCGAGCTTCGTGTCCGCCTGCCAGGCCTTCGAGGCCCAGGGTATTCGTGGCTTCGATGCGGATTATTCCCATGATTATGAGTGCATGGAGACCCTGCAGGGCTTGTCGGCTTCGCTGCTGGCATCCTCGGAAGGCCGGAAGTGGCGTACCGAGTATTCGGATCCGGTAAATGCAGAACACGTCGGGCTCGATGAGGCCGTCTGGCCACAGGCCTTCGAGACCCTGGCACAGTTCATCGAGGATACCGGGCTTCGTGCGAGCGACACCAAGCTGATCTACGATGATATCGCAGAGATGTTTACGAGTGAGCAGCTCGCGATGTACTTCGGAAGCTCCCAGGGAGTTCAGATGTACCGTGACCAGGGGATGGATACCATCTTCCTTCCGTTTTTTAATCAGAACGGGGAGCAGTGGCTGATGACGACCCCGTACTTTAATGTCGCATTGAATAAGACGCTCGAGCAGGATGAGACCCGCCGCGAAAAGGCCACCCAGGTGCTGAACGTCATGCTGTCCGCAGAGGCACAGAACATCGTCTGCAACCGGCAGGATACCCTGAGCTACAGCCAGGAGGTGCCGCTTCGTCTCACAGAGGCCCTGCAGGATGTGCGTCCGGTGGTGGAAGAGAATCACATGTACATCCGTATCGCGTCGAACGACTTCTTCGCGATCTCGCAGGACGTGGTGCAGAAGATGATCCGCGGCGAGTATGATGCGTTGTCGGCGTATCGTGCCTTCGATGCCCAGCTCCGCGCGCCGAAGAGTGCGGCGGGAGACATTGTCCTTTCCTCGGATAAGGGATACTCGAACTTCTTCCATGCGGATGGGGGCAATGCTTCCTTCTCTGCGATGGCACACTCCCTCCGCGATTGCTATGGCAGTGATGTGCTGATCGCGACGGCGAACAGCTTCACCGGTACGGTGTTGCAGGCGGAGTATACAGAGGCGGATGTGGCCAATATGGTGATGCCGAATGGTGTCCTTGCATATCAGCGCGAGATGACAGGCGCTGAGCTGAAGGCACTCGTGCAGGCCTTCGTCGAGGGCTATGAGGGCGGCATGACGCCATTTAACCGGGGCTCGCTTCCGGTGGTGAGCGGCCTCGCCATCAAGGTGACGGAGCGTGACGGAAAGTATACACTGAGCGAGATCACAAAGGGCGGCATGGCAATCAAGGATGCGGATTCGTTCCGTGTGAGCTGCCTCGCACTGCCGCAGCATATGGAGGCCCTTCCTTCGGACCTCGCAGCGGGCTTTGAGGACGAAGAGACGACGGTACGTCAGGACTGGACCGCGTTTGTGAAGCAGGGCGGCGATGTGCTGGCCGAGCCGGAGCAGTACATCACCCTGAAATGAAATCAGTGAAAGAAGATATGGAAAAAGAAAAATCCAAAAGAAACAGTAAAGGAAAGCGAAGCGTCCGAAACGTGTTTTCGTTCCTCCTCCTCCTCCTCCTCCTTGGGTGTATGGCGGGCGGAAGCCTCCGCTACTACAGCTTCGTGTCGGAGACGGTGTATGAGGAGAGTGTGTCACACCTCGGCGAGATCTATCATCAGACGAATCAGGCACTGAACACACTCGTCGATCAGAACATGACCTACCTTCATATGTGGTCAGTCTATCTTCGGACGGCGCAGGATGAGGCGAGCGTGCGGACCTATCTCGGAAAGGCGAAGGAGGAGGCCGGCTTCACCAGCTTCTGCTTCCTCACGTCGGACGGAAATTACATGACCCTCGATGGCACGCAGGGCTATCTCGGGCTGCAGGGCGATCCGGGCCCGGAGATCGAGGCCGGAAATGACTTCATCATGAACGCCGCCCTGCCGGGCAGAGCGGAGATACTCGTGTTTGCGAGTCCACAGGGCCACGGCACGTACCAGGGCTTCGATTATGATGCCATCGCCGTCGTCTATAATAACGCGGACATCGAAAAGCTGTTTAATACGAATGCCTTCAGTGGCCAGGCTGCGAGCTATGTCGTGCATTCGAACGGCGTCGTCGTGATCAGTCATTCCGTGCATGCGCCGGAAACCGTGTACAATATGCTCGCGATCCTCAGGACGCATGCAGATTTATCGACGCGCGAGCTCGACGCACTGGCACAGGATCTTCAGAACGGCCGGAACGGTGCGATGCGTGTCACGATGGACGGAAAAGCGTATTACATGGTCTATGAAGCGACCGGTATCCAGGACTGGATGCTGGTCGGTCTCGTGCCGGCCGATGTTGTGAACGCCAGCATGGACCGGATGCAGTACAGTACGATCCTCGTGGTCGGTGGGCTTCTCCTGCTGGTGATGATCACACTGATCACGCTGATCCTTCGGGCGAGCCGGACGAAGCTCCGGCGGAAGGATACCGAAATCCAGTATAAGGATGAGCTGTTTTCGAAGGTTTCCCGGAACATCGATGATGTCTTCCTGATGATGGATGTCGTGCGAGCGAAGACGGATTATATCAGTCCGAACATCGAGCGTCTCCTGGGACTTAGCATCGAGGAGGTCCGGAAGGACGTACATGTGCTGGATCGACTGCATCCGCAGGATCTGCTGGACCAGAAGGTCGAGCGTCTCACGGGACTTCAGCGGGACGAGCAGCGCGAGTGGGACTTCGAGTACATCCACCAGAAAACGAAGGAGCGGCGCTGGTTCCATGTCATCGCCATGGGCAGTGTGGTAGGGAACCGGGAGAAGTACATCTTCGTCCTGTCCGACCGTACCGAGGATAGGAAGGCGAACGAGGCGCTGTCAGCGGCGGTACATGCGGCTGAGACTGCGAACCGGGCGAAGAGTACCTTCCTGTCGAACATGTCCCATGACATCCGGACGCCGATGAATGCCATCATCGGCTTCACGACCCTCGCGGTCAGCAACATTGACCAGAAGGACAAGGTGCGGGATTACCTTACGAAGATTCTCGCCTCCAGTAACCACCTTCTGTCGCTCATCAACGACGTGCTCGACATGAGCCGCATCGAGAGCGGACGCATCCACCTCGAGGAGAGCGAGACGAATCTCTCGGAGGTGCTGCATGATCTGAAGACGATCATCAGCGGACAGATCCACGCGAAGCAGCTCGAGCTCTACATGGACGCGATGGATGTGACGGATGAGGACGTCTACTGCGATAAGACGCGCCTCAACCAGGTGATGCTGAATCTGCTCTCGAACGCCATCAAGTTTACGCCGGCAGGCGGTACGGTATCTGTCCGTCTCCGTCAGCTGCCGGGCACACGTGTGGAGACGGCGAACTATGAGATCCGCGTGAAGGACACCGGCATTGGCATGAGTCCGGAGTTCGCGGCGAAGATCTTCGAGCCGTTCGAGCGTGAGCGGACCTCGACCGTGTCAAAGATTCAGGGTACCGGCCTCGGCATGGCCATCACGAAGAACATCGTCGAGATGATGGGTGGTACCATCGAGGTGAAGACCGAGAAGGAAAAGGGAACGGAGTTCATCCTCGTTCTGCCGATGCGCATCGGGGCGGCGAAGCCGCAGCAGCCGGAGAGTGATTCGCTTCTTCCGGCGGCGAGCGAGGACTTCCGTGGAAAGCACATCCTCCTCGTCGAGGATAACGAGCTGAACCGCGAGATCGCGGTGGAGATCCTCAGCGAGTATGGCTTCGTGGTGGATACCGCCGAAAACGGCGCGATCGGCGTCGAGAAGATTGCGACCGCCGCGCCGGCGACCTACGACCTCGTCCTCATGGATGTTCAGATGCCGGTGATGAACGGCTACGAGGCGACGCGCCAGATCCGCGCGCTCGGTGACCCGCTCCGCGCGAACACCCTGATCCTCGCGATGACCGCCAACGCCTTCGACGAAGACCGCCGCAACGCCCTCGCCGCCGGCATGAACGGCTTCCTCTCGAAACCGATCATCATCGAAGAGCTCGTGCACACACTGCAGAAGATGCTGCATAAATAATCCTTGAATATAAGAATTATCCGGGGATAATCAAAAGATACGAGAAAGATAGCCAGAAGATAAGCGAAGGATGATCAAACGATAATCAGAAGATCCTGGAAGGATGATCAAAAGATAAGCGGAGGACAACCAGCCAGGAAGCTGAGTTTGAAGAGACGTCTTTACCGGGCGTCTCTTTTTGTTTGCTTGCCCGCCCCAGTCTATATTCTCGTATTTATTCACATATCGGCCCCGCCCCATGCAAGCAAACAAAAATCGACGCTTTTACCGCGTAGGTATTCAATATCATAATCAGGCGAGGGAATATCAGGAGCTCCACTACATGAGATTTATAAATTGCAGTTTCTTCGAAAACAGCATTGCTGCACTCTCCCCCTCGGTCATTGGTATTCTTTCGCAAAGAGTGGATTTCCAGGAGATATGACATTATATTTTCTGAAATTTGTTACAAACAGGACATTTTTAGATATCGTGCCATTAAGTGGTTTTCGCAAAATGAGTTTTTCTAAGGGAGATGCCATTAGATTTTCCAGAGTTTGTTACAAACAGGCTAGTTTCAGATTTCGTGACATTAAGTGACTTTTACAGATCGTGGATTTCAGAGAGTCATGCCATTAGATTATTTCACAATCAGGGAAATTTTTTGAACTGTGACATTAAGTATATGGCGCCGAGGCTGGCTCAGCTGTTGGTTTGCAGAAGAAAATCAGAGAAGAGATAAAGTCACTGCCTCGGAATTGAGGGCTTTTGCGTCAAAAATCGAGATTTCACTCGGATTTTACTGAGCGAGAGTGACGGGACTTAATGTCATAGACTCGCCAGGAAAGGAAACTGTGAAAAAGCCTAATGGCATACGATTCGGATAAAGCAAATTTGTGAAAAAACCGATGCCAGCCTTCATCAATATGCCTGCACTCGTAAAATCGATGCAGCGTCGGCCGGGCATGAAGATGGTTTTTAGTACCCGGCATGCCTATGCTGTATCATATTGAAGCTTTCTCATGATGATGACTGGGCAGTTTGGGGAAAATGATCCGGGTTACAAAATCACCCCGGCTGAACTGCTACAAAAAGTGGCCGTCCGGCAAGTGGATTGATTTCCAATCTGCTTGTCGGACGGCCACTTTTTAATTGTCGTTACATCGCTTCCAGCTCCTCGAGTAGCTCGTAGAGCGGTGGGGCGGCGAGAGCGGCCTTTTCGAGGACCGGGTGGTTCCGGAAGACTTCGGCCGGTGTGCCGTCGGCGAGGATCTCGCCGTGGGCCATTGCGATGACGCGGGCGAAGGAATTCGCGACGAAGTCCATATCGTGGAGGATCGCGATGACGAGCTTTCCCTGCGCGGCCTGGGTCTGGATGATCTCGCGGATCTTCTCGCGGCCGTTCCAGCTCTGGGCGATGGTCGGCTCATCGAGGATGATGACGTCGGTGTTCATCGCGAGCACCGAAGCGATAGCGACCATCTTCCGGTCGGAGAGCTCGAGATCGTATGGATTCTCGCCGGCCTTCTCATCGAGGCCGACCATACGCAGCGCTTCGTGGGCGCTGGCCTCCGCCTCCTGCTGGGACATGCCGATGTTCAGCGGACCGAACATGACCTCCTCGAGCACCTGATACTTGAAGATCTGGTCGTCTGGATTCTGGAAGACATAGCCCACGCGGGACGCGAGCTCCGCAACCGTCTTCGTCTCGAGGTTCTCGCCCTGGTAACGGATCTCGCCGCTGTCCGGCTTCAGCAGGCCCTTCAGTACACGGACGAGGGTCGTCTTACCGGCACCATTCTGACCGATGATCGCCGTCGGCCGGTGGTCGAGTGCGAGGTTCAGTCCATGCAGCACCTCCCGGCCCTTCACATAAGAGAAGCGCAGATCCTGCACCTGGAAGGTGGCGTTCGCCGAAGCGTGATTGCTGCTCGTCGAAGCAGAAACTTCGGCAGCAACCGCCTCTGCGCCCGCCTGCGGTGCAGTGCCGGCTCCTGCCTGCGTCACCATGCTCTCCATCTGCACCCCGGCGGTCATCCCGCGGAGCGACGCGATGAGCGTCGCCCGATCCGCGCCGGAGGCTTTCACGAGCTCCAGCGTTTCCGCATGCGTCACCGGAAGGGTGCCATCCTCGAAGGCGAGTGCATTGGCACGGGCGAAGCGGGTATAGGCCGGCGGATTCACGCCGAGATCATAGAGATCCTCGCGGGAGAAGATCTTCCGTGGCGTGTCGTAGTCGACGACATGGCCCTGGTGCATGAGGAGCACGCGGTCACAGTAGCCGGCGAGCTTCTCGATCTTCTGCTCGATCATGATGATCGTGATGCCCATCTTCGTGAGCTCGTCGACGGTATGGAAGACCTCCTCGGAGCCCTCCGGATCAAGCTGGGAGGTCGGCTCATCGAGGATGAGGACGTCCGGATTCATCGCGAGCACGGAGCAGATGGCCACGCGCTGGAGCTGGCCGCCGGACAGGTCGAACGGATTCCGGTCGCGGTACTCCCAGATGCCGAAGCAGCGGAGCACGGACTCGACGCGGGTGCGGATCTCCTCCGGCGGGAAGCCGAGGTTCTGAAGACCGTAGCCGACCTCGTCGTAGACTGTGTCCTTCGCGCCGCTCAGCTGATTGAACGGATTCTGGAAGACGAGGCCGACGTGGCGGCAGAGCTCGGAGACCGGCGTGCTCCGTGCATCCATGCCGCAGATCGTGACCGAGCCGCCGTACGCGCCCTTGTAAAACTGCGGGATGAGACCGAGCAGCGCCTGGCTGAGCGAGCTCTTGCCCGCGCCGTTCTCACCGGCGATGCCGATGAACTCGCCCTTCTCGACCGTAAAGCTGACGCCGTCGAGCGCGAGCTCCGTCGTTCCCGGGTAACGATATTTAAGATCCTTCACTTCGATGAGAGACATGATTTCCTCCGATTTCGAAATTACGCGATGCTCACCACACGCGGCGGGCCCGCTTTATAACCCCATGATGGTCCGGCCCCGGCAGCAGCTGTCTGGGCCAATGCTGTCGGCCGTCACAGTACATGCACGACGCGCAGCATGATGGTCACCACCACGGCGAGGATGCTGAGCGCCTTCAGTACCTGGTCTGCCTTCGAGTACGGGTGGCTGTAGAGATAGGTCTTCTTCGCCGAGCCGCCGAAGCCACGCACCTCGAGGGCGATGGCGCGCTCACGGGTCGAGGTCAGCGCGGACATGACGACCGGGGAGATGAGCGGCAGAAATGCCTTCGCACGGGTGAGGAGACGGCCCTCGGTCTCCATGCCGCGGCTACGCTGGGCGTCGGAGATCGTATTCATCGTGCCGGTCATCTGCGGGATGATCTGGAACACGGAATTGATGATGTAGCCGAACTTCGGACTGAAGCCCTTCTTCTCGAGCTCCTCGACCAGCTCCGACGGACTCGTGGTCAGCACGAGGATCGCGAAGCTGAGCAGCATGTTCAGGATATTGAGGCCGATGTGCGCGGCGTAGAGAAGTCCTTCCTTATAGAAGTGGATCGGTCCCAGGGAGAAGAGAACGGTCATGTTTTTCTGGTTGAAGATGCCCTGGATGATCACGACGGTCAGGATGATCGTGAAGGAGAAGGCCAGCAGCGGGAAGGCCTTATGCACGAGCCCCGCACTCTTCAGAAGCAGGATGCTGAGCAGAATCACGCCGAGAAAGACCAGGAGATGCCCGGAAATCAGCGGCACCGCGATCGCCGCGACGAGATAGAAGATCTTCGAGAACGGATGAAGCTTCGTCAGCCAGGAGCCGTTGTTCGTATAAAGAGAGATGGATTTCATGATGTTCCTCCCTTAAAAGAAAGGCGGCCACCCAAATCCGATGACCGCCATTTTTCGATGTTCGATTGTAATTGTAACAAATGTTCAGGCATTCGTCGAGATAGAAGACGCGATGGGCGTTCTGTGTTCGGACAGAATCTTCGAAGGAGCGGCAGCAGAAGCCATACGGAGAGACCGTGTAAAATCAAGCCGGGTCCCCTTAGCGGCACTTGGTGTTATCTCTCCTTGGAACCCTCTGTCAACGCTGAGTTTTCATGAAGAAAACTCAGCGATTGCAGAGGGCCTAGTGCCGCTTAGGGTCCCCGGCTTAGAGTTTACCGGTCTCGGAGTACTGTGCTTCTGTTGCCGCTCCTTCGGGATTCAGCGAACATCAGTCGAGCGACTGGATATCGCTGGACGCATCATAAAGCGCAGTGAGCTTCTTCGGCAGACCCTTGATGATGAAGTACACGATTGCGAGGGTGATGATCTTATCCGGTACATCGACCACGATCTCGTCGAGGAGAGAACCGAGGAAGACCGGCATCTTCGCTGCCTGTGTTGCTGCGAAAACAGCGTCGCCCCAGACATTACCCGTGGTACCGCCCCAGAAGATGATGTTGAGCGGTGTGGAAACCAGAACCGCTGCGAAGCCGCCGGCACAAGCAGTGAGCATCGCCTTCGGCAGCGTCTTCATATAGCCGAGACGTGCCATCACGCCGACCGCGATACCGATGAAGAAAGACGTCAGTGCATACACGAGTGTGATGTTGTCGCCGGTGGTGAAGCCATAAATCAGGTTGTTGGCCGCACCGCAGATACCGCCGATGATCGGACCGCCCAGGATCGCGCCGATGCAGGTACCGATACAGTCGAGCCAGAGTGGCAGCTTCAGTACCGCTGCGAACAGCTTACCGAGGTAGTTGATACCGATACAGGCCGGGATCAGAACGATGACAGGTGTGGTGAAGTTTGTTTTAAAAAGCTTTCCCATGATTCTCCCCTTTTCATACAGGTCTATAGCTCAACGCTTAAAATATGCTATAGTTACAAAAGATTATAACATGGAGTACCATAATTTACATTCATTTTACCGAAAAGAGCGGATGTTTCAGAATCTTTGTTAAGAATCACACAAGTATGTGATGGATTCGAGAAGGAATTCGGCGCTATTACCGCGTGACTTTTTTCAAATATATGGTACGCTTCGTGACACTATGCGTCAGAAAGGATGGAAGTGATGAGAAAAGAAGATACGATCCTGGTGATCGACATGCAGAAGGTCTACCAGCCGGGGAATCCCTGGGCCTGCGCGCACGTGAACGAGGCCGCGCAGCAGATCGAGACGCTCCTCGACCATGTGCTGGAGCTTCGAGATGCTTCTTCGGCCAATGCTTCCGGCACCACCGTCATCGCTTCGCGGGACGCGGCTTCGGGCACGAGTGGAGACATGGACGCGCCGAGCGTCCTGCTGACCCGCTACATCGCGCCGGCGGATGAGGATGCGCAGGGTGTCTGGGCAGACTATAACCGCGAAAACCGCGCGATCAACGAGAATCCGGTCATGAATGAGTTTATCCCGGCGATCGCCCGCTACGTGGAGGAGTTCCCGTACATCGACAAGTGTACCTACAGCTGCTTCTCGAACGAATACGTACGCGTCGCCGCCGACCGCAGCATGGTGCATGGCGGACGGATCGTCCTCAGTGGTGTCGTGGCAGAGTGCTGCGTCCTCTCGACCTTCTTCGAGGGCACGGATGCCGGCTACCGCTTCGTGTATCTTACCGACGCCTGCGCCGGGGTGGATGCTGAGAGTGAACGCGCGGTGCAGACGATCCTGCAGGGACTGAGCCCGCTGCACGTCGAGCTGATGACGACCGCGGAGTATATTAACGAAAAGTGAGGTTTTTATGAATCAGAACAACGCGCGGCCGACGAGCGTCGCGGCGCTTTTTACGGAATATGTAGCGACGAATATCATCGGGCAGATGGGCATGTCAGCCTACATCCTGGTGGACACCTTCTTCATCTCCATCGCGGGCGGTGCGACCGGCATGGCGGCACTGAACCTGGTGCTCCCGATCTATAATCTGATCTTCGCCTTCGGTGATATGTTTTCGGTGGGATCGGCGACGCGCTTCACAATCTGCCGTGCACGTAGCGAGGACGAGGCGGACCGCTACTTCACGAATTCCATCGTATGGTCGATGATCTGCAGCATCCCGTTCATGCTGCTCGGACTCTTCTGTGTGCCGCAGATCCTGCAGCTCCTCGGCGCGGATGCGGAGGTCGCTGCGGTGGGTATCCCCTATACCCGGATCTTCATGATGTTTTCACCGCTCTTTATGCTGAACCGCTGCGTGAGCGCCTTCACCCGGAACGATGGTGCGCCGCGGACCGCGATGGTGGCCGTGTTCCTGAGTGGCGTCTTCAACATCATCTTCGACTACATCTTCATGTTCCCGATGAAGTTCGGCATCGCGGGTGCCGCCCTCGCCACCGGCATCTCACCGATCGTGAGCTGCGCGGTCTGCGGAACGCATATCTTTACGAAGAAGTGCTCGATCCGGATGAAGAGCTGGAAGCCGTCGTGGCGCATGATCCTGCAGGCCTCGCAGCTCGGGACCTCGGCGTTTGTCGGCGACATTGCGTCGGGCGTGACGATGCTGGTCTTCAACTTCCTGATCCTCTCGCTGACGGGCAATGTCGGCGTCGCCGCCTTCGGTGTGGTCTGCAACATTGCCCTCGTGGAAACGGCGGTCTTCGGCGGTATCGCGCAGGGTGCGCAGCCGCTCTTCAGTGATTTTTACGGCCGGCGGATGACGAAGCAGGTCAGCGAAACGCTGCGGCTCGCGATGATCTCGTCGCTCGTGTTCGCGCTCCTGTTCCTGCTTGTGTTCAACCTCTTCCCGGCTGAGATCGTGGCGATCTTCAACAGCGAGCAGAACCCGGACATGGCGCGTCTCGGCGTGCAGGGCATGCGGCTCTACTTCCTCGGCTATATCTTCGCGGGTCTCAATATCGTCGGCGCAGGCTACCTCTCCGCGACCGAATCCGCGATGTGGTCCTTCCTCGTCTCCATCGTCCGCGGCATCGTCGCGATCATCCTCTGTGCCCTCCTCCTGGCATGGCTCTTCGGCATGACCGGCATCTGGCTCGCCTTCACCGCCGCCGAAGCCCTCACCGCCGCGCTGCTCCTCGTCGCGATACGGAAAAGCAGAAGATAAGGAAACATTCAGCCGGGTTTGTTTCTTGATTCAGATATATTTTTAAGGGACGTCCATGCCGGGCGTCTCTTTTCGTTTGCCTGACCCTCTTGCCTTTACTGCTTTAAAGTGCTATAACGATAACTGTTTACTATCTTTCAGTCATATGAGAAAAGGGGAAAATTATGAGTACTGAAAAGCAGAGTAAGTGGGAAGCCTACAAGCAGCCGGTGATTCTGATCGCCTGTGTGCTGGTGGGTGCGGTTCTTGGCATCGCGCTGGGAGACAAGGCATCGTTTCTGTATCCGGTCGGTCAGATCTGGCTGAACATGCTCTTCGTGCTCCTGGTGCCGCTGATTTTCTTTTCGATTTCGAGCTCCATCGCCGCGATCGGGGATACGCGCCGTGTCGGCAAGCTTCTGATCATGACGATCGCGATGTTCATCATCACCGCCGCGATCGCCGGTGCTATCATGTTTATCGTGACGGCGATCTTCAAGCCGGACACCAGCATCACGATCGAAACGACGAGTGCCGCGGTTGAGAGCGCAGAGCAGTCCATCGGCGACCAGATCGTCAACACCTTCACCGTCAGCGATTTCCCGGATGTCCTCACCCGTGCGCACATCCTGCCGCTCATCGTATTTACCGTGTTCTTCGGCATGACCGTGTCGACCCTCGGTGAGAAGGGCCGTGCCGTTTCCGAGTGGCTCGCGAACATGTCCACGGTCTTCTACCAGATGGTCAACATCCTCATGAAGTTCGCACCGATCGGCCTCGCCTGCTATTTCGCAAACCTGACCGGTACCTACGGCCCGGAGCTGCTCGCCTCCTATGGTCGCGGACTGCTCATCTACTATCCGACGATGTTTGCGTACTTCTTCATCTTCCTCGGCCTCTATGCTTTCGTAGCCGCCGGACGCTGGGGCGTACAGCATTTCTTTAAGGAAATCTTCGTACCGGCCCTGACCTCGCTCGGTACCCGTTCTTCCGCCGCCGCACTGCCGCTTCAGCTTCGTGCCTGCGACAACATGAACGTGCCGCGTGAGGTCTCCTCGGTCGTATGTCCGATGGGTGCGACGATGCACATGGATGGTGCCTGCCTCGCGACGGTCTATGAGATCGTGCTCTGCTGCGCGCTCTTCAATCATCCGCTGAACGGCATCGGTGACTATGCGTATGCACTGGTCATCGCTGTCGCCGCTTCCGTCGCCGTTTCTTCTGTACCGGGCGGCGGCGCTGCCATGGAGACCATGCTGATCTCGAGCTTCGGCTTCCCGAGTGCGGCACTGCCGATCCTCATCATGATGACCCAGCTCTTCGACCCGGGCTGCACCCTCGTCAACTCCTGCGGTGACACCGTCGCGTCCATGATGGTCAGCCGCTTCCTCTATGGTAAGGACTGGTATAAGCGCGCCCCGGAAAAGGCGGATTAAGCTATCTCATCTTAGGCCAATGACTACATCAGCGCACGGACCTGTACAGTTCGGCAGCAGACAGAGGTGTGTCGCGCCAGCTGCACGGGCCCGTGCACAAGTATAGAAAGGGATTTTCTCATGCATCAGAATCGCGACTATCTGTTTCGGGATCCGGACTACAGCGCCGATCCATCGAAGCGAATCCCATATGAAGATACGCTGGACTTTTTCGTCGAAGGCTCCGAGCTGTACGGCGAGGTCTATGTGCCGGGTGAGATCTATGAACGCCCGCTGCCGACCGTGCTCCTCGTGCATGGCTTTCCGGGCATCGTCTCGAGTGACGACCTCGCCCAGGCACTCTGCCGTGCCGGCTTCCTCGTGATGCGCATGAATCACCGCGGAGCCTGGAACTCCGAGGGCAGCTATGCGATCTCCGGCTGCGTCACGGATGCCATCACGCTCGCGAAGTATGCGGCGAGCGAGGGCGCAGAGCGCTATGGTGCAGATCCGAACCGGATCTTCTTCTGCGGACACAGCATGGGCGGCAACACCGTTCTCCAGGCGACGCGTGCACTTCCGTGGATCCGCGGCACCATCATGATGGCACCCTATGACCTCGCTTATGCCTTCACGAAGCACGAGGAGCAGAGCCTCCGGGACATGATTGCATCCTCCGATGGCCGCCTTCTCCGTCTCAACACCGAGGAAGAGCAGGAGCGTGTGTTCCAGGATGCCGAGGCGCACTGGGAGGCGTTTCACTTCACTCGGGCTGTGCAGAGCATGAAGGACCGAAACCTCCTGATGATCGGCGGCACCCTCGATCAGGTTGCGCCGGTACAGGAGATGATCGAGCCACTCTGGACCGAGCTCGAGAAGCTCGGCACCGCCGCAAACCACCGCAAGGTCTACTTCCCGGCAGAACACGGCTTCCAGAACTGCCGCATCGCTCTCACCGAAACCATCGCTGACTGGCTGCTGGAGCTGATCTGAATTTCATTTTTGACTGTTTTTTCTTATCCGGAAGGTTGTTTGTGGACAGCCTGTCCGGATTTTCTTTTGTGGTTTTTCAGACCGGAACGATATCTCATCAGCATATAATGTGATTGTAGAATAGAAAAATGCAACAAGTTACAAAAATCTATTCTGATTTCTTGCTGCCATATTGATTTTTGAAGCCTATCTGGACATAATAAAATAGAAAAGTGCAACAAGTTGCAAAAATCTTTCGTAAGGAGACTTTGATATGGAGATTCGCAGAGATTTTTATTTGGATAAGTTGATAAAAAGAAAAAACAATGGACTGATTAAGGTAGTTACCGGTATTCGTCGATGTGGCAAATCCTATTTATTGAATAATCTGTTTTATCATCACCTTCTGGAAAACGGAGTCGATGATGACCACATCATTCGCTTTGCCTTTGACTCAGCAGATGATCTTTATCTGATTGGCGAAAGCCTGATTCAGATTGAAAAGGAAAAGCGTGGAGTTGACCCCGAAAAGTTCATAGCATATATCCGTTCCAAAGTCGTAGACGAAGGAATGTATTATCTGCTTCTTGATGAAGTTCAGATGTTGGACTGCTTTGAAGCTGTTCTGAATGGTTATCTGCGCAAAGATAACATGGATGTATTTGTGACCAGGAGTAACGCAAAGCTCCTGTCCAAAGACATTGCCACCGAGTTCGTTGATCGTGGCGACGAGGTTCATATGTATCCTCTGAGCTTTGCCGAGTTTATGACCATTTATAACGGTGATAAATACATGGGATTATCTGAATATATGCTATATGGCGGTATCCCTCTGGTTGTTCTTCGTGAGGGAGCAAACGAGAAGGCAGTTGTATTACAGAATCTGTTCAATGAGATTTATCTTCGAGATATTACCAAACGTAACCGGGTGAAGAACATAGGAGAACTGGAAGATCTTTTGAACATTCTTTCCTCTGCCATTGGTTCACTGACCAATCCGGAAAAATTGAAGAATACTTTCAGGACGGTTAAGAAATCCAGAATTACTTCCGCTACCATTAAGAAATATCTGGATTATTTTGAGGATTCTTTCCTGATTGAATCAGCACAAAGATATGACATTAAAGGAAAGGATTATATCGAAACTCCAAAGAAATACTATTTTTCCGATCTTGGACTTCGCAATGCAAGAATCAATTTCCGCCAGTTTGAACAAACCCATTCTATGGAGAACGTAATTTATAATGAACTTCGTATGCGTGGCTACAGTGTGGATGTAGGTGTAATCCCCATTGCAGATCGTGATCAGGACGGTAAAGTTATTCGCAAACAACTTGAGGTTGATTTTGTATGCAATCTTGGTTCCCTCAGATACTATATCCAGTCTGCATACTCGCTGCCAGATGAAGCAAAGCGCACTCAGGAAATCAGACCGTTCAGAAAGATTGATGATTCTTTCAAGAAAATCGTTGTTACCAAAGACATCGTTCAGCCATATTACGATGAGTATGGTATCCTGACTGTGAATATTTATGACTTCCTTCTGGATCCGCAGATACTGGAAAAGTAAGGCCGGACCGCTTAACTAATCTTAGTTGATACGGGCCGGCCTTTCTGGCAATGATGATTCAAATCTTTGTATAGGGCTCTGAAAGCAGAAAACACGCTGGCTTAGGTCAATGTCTCCGACCTTCCATCAGTCACATACCACGATGACCGTGCCTGGCGTGATGAGCTCGAAGAGCGTCTTCGCGTTCTTCGGTGGCAGGTTGATGCAGCCGTGGCTGCCGCTCTTCAGGTAGATGTTTCCGCCGAAGCTGGAGCGCCAGTTTGCGTCATGGAGACCGATGTTGCCGTTAAACGGCATCCAGTAGGCGACCGGAGATTCATAGCTCGGCTTGCCGGTCTGCGGATTGATGCGTCCGCGGAGGACGCGGTCCCGCTGCTTGTACTTGAGCGCGAAGACACCGGTCGGGGTGGCGCGGTCCGGATCTGTTGCAGTACCGGTGACGCACTTGCTGTCCCAGACACAGTTGCCATCCTGATAGAAGTAGACATGCTGTGAGGAGAGGTCGATTTCCACGAAGGTCTTTCCCCACTGTGGCATCTCGGTCTGCGCGGCGCGGGAGGCGTACACCGGCTCACGGGTCACAGACTGAAGACTCTGGATGTTTGCAATCAGGGCTTCGGTTTCCTTCGCCTGATCGATGTGCCAGCCATAATTCGTCTTGATGGACTTCGTCGTGCCGTCCGCGCTCTGCCAGGTCTGTGTACCGGCCGGGGTATCATATTTATTACGGAGCCCCTGCACATAATCGGCCACCTTCGCCGCATCGACGGATACGGTCAGGCCCTGACTGCCATTTACCCAGGATGCGATCGTCAGGCCATCGAGGACCTCCGTCTGATTGTTTGGCAGCTGGTAGGTGACACTCATGCCGTTCACGGTGGCGAGCTTCTGACCGATGGCCATGGCCTCCGCCGGTGATACGGTGCCCTGATTGATCGAATTCATGTCGATGGAAGCGCCCGTACCCTTGCTATTCTGAGCCTTCTGCTGCGCTGCTTTCTGAGCTGCTGCCTGAGCCGCTGCCTGCTGGGCCGCTGCCTGCTGGGCCGCTGCCTGCTGAGCCGCCGCCTGCTGAGCCGCTGCCTGTTGAGCCGCTGCCTGTTGGGCCGCCGCCTGCTGAGCCGCTGCCTGCTGAGCCGCTGCCTGCTGGATGGCCATCTGAGTGTGTGCATTGGCATCCTGTGCTGGAACCGTCGGCCCCGGCATCAGTGGCACCGTCACCTGCGCCCCGTACGCCGCCTCATACTGCGCGTTTGCAGCCGCTGCGGCCTCCCGCGAACTGCTCGCCGAAAAAACAGGCCCCGCATACGCGGTCAGCTGCAGCAGCGCGCTCATCGCCACAACCGCCGCCAAATACTTCTTCATGCTCTTTCTCATACATTCACCCTCCAAAAACTTCCGGGAACGTCATATACTCGTGAAAACGGATTTCACCAGCCCCTGCGATGGACAGCAAAAGCCGTCTACGATTCGGGACACGTATCACGCGAAGTTCACTATCTCTATGTTAGCGAATCCGAACGGAAAATGCTATAGAGAGAAGCTTACCGATTCTTACGATATTATTAGGTATTCACGTTTTCACCCTGCATCGGCGAGCAGAGTGATGCCTGAGCGGAGGGGACGTGCTATAATCTGTCTAAATGGCGAATCATCAGAATGTGCGAAATCAGCTGGAGTTTGATATTGCGCAGCGGAAGAATACGAAGGAATATTGATAGAAAACAAACGATAAAATGAGGGGACATTTGTGATGGTAAACGAAGCCGGATTGAGAATAGAAGAGATGCTGTGCCAGCTGGCCGATGCGACGCGTATCGACGGAGAAATCTGGCGTGCAGCGTACACTCCGGAAGACAGAATCGCGAAGAACATCCTGCGTGGATGGATCGAAGAGCAGGGGCTGGAATACAGAGAGGATGCGATCGGGAATGTGTATGGGCGGCTTCCAGGGACAGAGCCTGGCACCGTACTGACGGGATCTCACCTGGATACTGTAAAGAACGGTGGAAAATATGATGGCGCACTGGGCGTTGTGACCGGTGTGGCAGCGCTGGGATACCTCAAACAGTC
>CAKQPT010000034.1 GCA_934270345.1 uncultured Oribacterium sp.
CCTTTGTGGTATCATTCTTCTGGTAACTAATCTTAAGTTGACCTTGAGTTGACGACATTGGGGTCTGACCCCATTAAGTTTTTATAAACTGAATCTAAACTGAAGTTTATGGGGTCAGACCCCATTTATCTCAGGCTCAGTCTACGACACCGCCCTCAACGACCATGGAATCCGGGTTGGTATCCTCACCGAACACGGCCTTCAGGGTCTCATCATAATCCTTGTGGAAGAAGTTTTCCTCACCGAGGGTCTTGATCTCGTCGTTCAGGAAATCGAGCACCGTGCTGTTGCCCTTTGCGACTGCGGCTGCGATGGTATCATAATTGCCGAGGGTCTCGATGCCGACCGTGAAGCCAGGATTTGCCTTCGCCCATGCGATGACCTCTGTGTTATCGGTGGAGAATGCATCGCCTCTGCCATCGAGAAGCGCGTTGTACGCATCGGCATACGCGTCATACTTCTGGAGCTTCACCTCCGGATAATTCTTCTCAAAGTAGGTCTCTGCAGTGGTTCCCTTTGCGACGATGAGGGTCTTATCCTTCAGCTCATCGATGGAGCTGATCACGGCGCTGTCCGGTGAAACGACACCGAGTGCGACCTTCATGTACGGCAGTGCGAAGTCGACCTGCTCCTGTCTTTCCGGCGTCACGGTGAAGTTTGCGAGGACGATATCTACCTTTCCGGTGGCTACGTACTCTACGCGAGACGCAGGGTCGAGGGAGGTGAACTCTACGTTTACGCCGAGGTCATCTGCGATTCTGTGTGCATAGTACACATCATAGCCCTGGTACTCACCCTTATCATCGACATAGCCGAATGGTGCCTTATCTGAGAAAACGCCGATCTTTACGGTTCCGGACTGCTTGATCTCGTCAAGTGTACGGAAATTACCGCTTTCAGCTGCGCTGGTCTCCGCTGCTTCTGTTGCGGCAGCTGTAGTAGCGTCTGACGCAGCCTCTGTGGCAGCCTTCGTTGCGGCAGCGGTCGTCGCCGCGGCAGTGGTTGCGTCCGGTGTAGAGGAAGCGCCGCATGCAGCCAGACTCGCTGCTGCTACGATGGCGGTAAATGCTGCAAATACTGACTTTTTCATAATTTTTCTCCTTTTTTGATGTTGTTCAGCATCTTCATGTCGATCTTTCGGATTCGCTACGCCAGGCGACCTGTGACAGGCTTCTCCTGAGCGTCGACCATCCTTTTTGGATTCTCCATGCGCTGAACGGCTGATTAGAATGTTATGTAAATGTATATATGTTCATCTGCGTTCGCTTTCCGGACAGCTACCGCAGGATAAACCAGTGTAAGAGTTTGTATCAAACAAACTCTGGAACGATATCCAGCAGAGCTATGCTCTGCTCCCCGAAGGGGCTAAAGTCAGGCTTCCATGGCCTGACTTTAGGGCCGGTTCCGGTTTTACTCTGCCTCGTTCTTCCGTTTCTTCGCGACGAACTCGAAGTTCTCGAGGAACTCCTTCGCACGTTCACTCTTCGGATGCGTGAAGAAATCTTCCGGCGTCGCCTCCTCGACGATATGACCGTCATCCAGGAAGATGATCCGATCGGCGATGGCTCTCGCGAAGGCCATCTCATGGGTGACGATCAGCATCGTCAGACCCTGCTCCGCGAGCTCGAGCATGACGTCGAGTACCTCACGAACCATCTCCGGGTCCAGCGCGGCGGTGACCTCGTCGAACAGCATCATCTCCGGATGCATCTCGAGGGCCCGCACGATCGCAACACGCTGCTTCTGTCCACCGGACAGCATACGCGGATAGGCGTTTTCCTTATCGGCGAGTCCGACGCGTCGGAGCAGCTCGCGGGCTTCCTTCTCCGCATCTGCCTTCGAACGCTTCTGCACCTTCTGCGGTGCCATCGTGATGTTATCGAGGATCGTTTTATGCGGAAAAAGATCATAGCTCTGGAACACCATGCCGATCTTCTGCCGGTACTTCGACATCTCCGCACTGCTCTTTCCCGAGATTTCCTCTCCGTCGAGGGCAATGCTTCCATGATGGATCGTCTCGAGACCATTGATGCAGCGGAGCAGTGTCGACTTTCCGCAGCCGGATGGTCCGAGCAGGACGACGACCTCGCCCTTCCTTACGTCGAGATCGATCCCCCGGAGGATCTCGAGCTCGCCGAACGATTTATGCAGATCTTTAATTGAAAGCTGTATGTCAGCCATATCACCTTTTTCCTTTCTACGGGAGTTTATGGGGTCAGTTTATGGGGTCAGACCCTAAAATTTTTCTAAACAGAATCTAAACTAAAGTTTATGGGGTCAGACCCCCTTACGAAAACCTTAATTTTTCCAGCGCTTCTCGAGGTAGTGGGCCAGCATGGAGATCGGCCAGCAGGAGAAGAAGTAAAGGAAGAAGACGACGCCGTAGATCGGGAGCGCCGCGGTCGGGTAGGCGAAGCGGTTCGCGTCAATGATCTGCTGTCCGGTCTTCAGGACCTCCACGACGCCGATCAGGACGATCAGGGAGGTGGTCTTGATCATACGGGTGATCAGGTTGATCGCCAGCGGGATCAGGCGGCGAAGCGTCTGCGGGATGATGACGTAGAGACTGGTCTGCATCGGGGTCATCCCGAGGGCGGCTGAACTCTCGTACTGGTGCTTCGGGATACTGATCAAGGCGCCTCGTACGAGGTCTCCCATCTCGGCCGTGCCCCAGAGGACGAAGACGATGACGGCACTGAGCTCACCGGAGAGATTGATTCCGAAGGCCCGGGTCGTACCGAAGTACACGATGAAGAGCAGCACCAGCTGCGGCATGATACGGATGAAATCGAGGTACACGCGGCTCAGTGCCTTCGTGACCGGATTCTTCCTCGTCATGAGCATACCGAAGAGGATGCCCAGCGGGATGGAAATCAGTACCGCGATGAGGGAGATGCGGATGGTCACCCACAGGCCGCCCAGCAGCCGGATGAAGTTGTTTCCCTTAAACAGGATCGAAATGGCCGGCGCCTTCTTCTGGTCGGCGGCCGCCTGTGCGGCTGCGATGGCCTCCGGTGTGGCGGCGGCCAGCAGCTTCATGCCGAGGCCACGGAAGCTGTCCGCGAAGTGCAGAAGCTCGAGGCCGAAAGCATTGGCAAAATTCTCAATGGCCGAATCCAGCATAGCGCAGCCTCCTTTCAAGTAAGGTTCCGAGGATGGAGATCGGAAGCAGGATGATGAGGTAGGCGACGACCAGCATGCTGAGGGCTTCCGGGGTCTTGTAGTAGAGACCGATCAGGTCCTTCGCGACGTACATGAGGTCCGCCAGGGCGATGCCGCTGAACACGGAGGTTTCCTTCAGGAGGAAGATGACATTCGCCACGAGGGACGGCACCGAAACGGCCATGGCCTGTGGGAGGATGACACTCCACATCGTCTGCACCGGGGTCAACCCGAGGCTGAGTGCGGATTCCTTCTGGATCGGCTCGACGGTTTCGAGACCGGAACGGAAGGCTTCCGTCATATAGGAGCCGCCGAGGAAGGCGAGTCCGACGATACCACAGAGCTCCGCAGACCAGCGGATGCCGATCTTCGGAAGACCGAAATACAGGAAAAAGAGCTGTACGAGCAGCGGGGTGTTGCGGCTGAGTTCGACGTAAACGGAAACGATGTGGCGCAGTACCGGGATCCGGTAGTACTCGACTGCACTGCACAGGATGCCGACGACGGTCGCGAGCACGATGCCCAGGGCACCGATCGTAAGCGTCAGCCGCGCAGCCTCGACGTACATCGGAATGTACTGCTGAATAAACTGAAAATCCAAAACTGTTTGCTCCTCTCATGGGTCTGTTCGAACCTGGATGCCCGTAAGAAATATTTTTCGTTTCTTAGAGCTTTCGCGGCAGTCGCCCCGGTAACGTTCATCGCATTCCCACAGCTTTTGCGAAAATAAAAAGGACCCGCGATGTGCGAGTCCTCTTCGTCCCAATCAAAACAGATCCTCTATTTCTAAATGGATCCTATCTTCCCGGATGAAATTCAACGCACATCAAAGACGCCCTATGGCAAGCCATACAGCAGCAACAGCAACAACATGTATTCATATTACGGTTGCTTCTGAACGTCATGTGCGTTTCCTCCTGAAAGAATTTTCCAGCGGATGTAATTCCTACCTCCTCACTGGAATTTGCTTTACTTTATCACCTTGCAGTGCTGACGTCAATGCTTTCGACCGGATTCTGCTATCACCATTCGGAATAGAAGTGAAAACCCCCGCCTGTACGCAGGAACACGGACCTCTCTGGAAAGCCTGCCGTGCCCCGGCACCCGCAGCCTGTACGGAATCCGGAAACCTGAAAACCCCGACATGCCATGCACGCCGGGGTCTTCAGGTTCATTTTTCAGGATAATGGAAAAAATACTGAAAGCAGTATTTCATCGCGATTACAGAATGTCGATGTGCTCACCGGCGAGGGCCTTGTTCATGCTGCGGACAGCACAGAACTTACCACACATACTGCAGGTATCGCTGTGGTCGTCCTCCGGGAGACGGTCGTTACGGATCTTCTTTGCGGTCTCCGGATCGAGCGCACACTCAAACTGTGCATCCCAGTCCAGGGCCTTACGTGCATCGGCCATCTTATCGTCGATGTCACGCGCATGCGGGATTCCCTTCGCGATATCCGCTGCGTGGGCAGCGATCTTTGAAGCGATGATGCCCTGCTTTACGTCCTCAAGATTCGGAAGTGCGAGGTGCTCTGCCGGTGTGACATAGCAGAGGAAGGATGCGCCGTTCATCGCGGCGACAGCACCACCGATGGCTGCCGTGATGTGATCGTATCCCGGTGCGATATCCGTCACGAGCGGTCCGAGCACATAGAACGGTGCGCCCATGCAGAGGGTCTTCTGTACTTCCATATTTGCAGCGATCTGGTTGAGCGGCACATGGCCCGGACCCTCGACCATGACCTGAACGTTGTGTGCCCATGCACGCTTCGTGAGCTCACCGAGACGTACGAGCTCCTCGATCTGGCATACATCAGTCGCATCCGCGAGACAGCCCGGACGGCAGGCATCACCGAGGGAAATGGTGACATCATACTCCTCACAGATATCGAGGATCTCGTCGAAGTACTCGTAGAACGGGTTCTCCTGACCGGTCATGCTCATCCATGCGAACACGAGGCTTCCGCCACGGCTGACGATGTTCATCTTACGCTGGTGCTTACGGATCTGCTCGATGGTCTTCCGGGTGATACCACAGTGCAGGGTCACGAAATCGACACCATCCTGCGCGTGCAGGCGGATGACGTCGAGGAAATCCTTCGCGGTCAGGGTATCGAGGTCACGCTGGTAGTGAATGACGCTGTCGTATACCGGAACCGTACCGATCATCGCCGGACACTCCTTACAGAGCTTCTGACGGAACGGCTGCGTATTTCCATGGCTGGAGAGATCCATGATGGACTCCGCACCCATGCGAACAGCACTCATCACCTTCTCCATCTCGAGATCGTAATCCTTCATATCTCTCGACACACCGAGGTTTACATTGATCTTCGTCCGAAGCATCGAGCCGACACCCTCCGGATCCAGACAGGTATGGTTCTTGTTTGCGCAGATCGCGACCTTACCCTCGGCCACCAGCTGACGAAGATTCTCCTCCGTCATATGCTCCTTCTCTGCGACGATCTTCATCTGCGGTGTGACGATACCCTTGCGCGCCGCATCCATCTGTGTTGTATAATTCTGCATATTTTCTCCTTTTCTGATCTGGAATAAAAAAGAGAACACCCGCAGGTGTTCTCTCAGATCCATAAACGTACAGAAGACGTCTCATCCTAAGTATTTACCTACGTTGGCATTATCCAAATCAGGTTGCGGGTCGAGATTTCTGAATCTCCTCTCAGCCGACAGCAGTCAGCTCCCCTCTTTGTTAATTTTGTTCTTAATTATAGAGCGCGCGCGTTCCTTTTTCAAGTTCAATTTAGTTCACGTTCTTCGTCGCGACGATCGGCACGCCGGTCCCGGCGACATCCTCCAGGATCACATCCCCGATATGAACCGGAGCCTGCACCGAAACGCCCTTCAGCGCCTTCACGCACTCGAAGATCTTTCCCTTCGGAATATCCTCCTTCGTCTTCACCGACACCATATCATGGTCTCCACCGCTCACACGTACCGTCGAGGTCACGATTCTCGTCGGATTCGTCACTTCCTTTCGCGCATAGACATCCCCACGCTTACAGGTATTTCCCGTAACACTTATTACCTCACCACCATCGATCTCCACTGTCAGAGGACACCCCATCGGACAGCCGATGCAAATCAGTTTTTTCTCTTCCATCGTCATGCCTCCTCTATCTTCACCGTGATCGTCCTGAGATCCGGATACTTCTCGAGCTGCTCCTTCGTGAGTCTGATCTCCTCCATCTCACCCGGCGCAACCACCGGACGCTTCTTGTGGATCACTCTCTCGTCGTCGAAATATGCACTGACATAGCAGTTTTTGTAGACATTGCCCACACGGAAACGAACGGTCAGGTTCTCGTCCATCCGCTCCACGTTGATGGTGCCCGGCACGGTATAGCGCACGCCCTCGATCGGATTCAGCGTGATCTCGTGGCCACCGTCTGCCCGCGCCTCGCCCTGCTTCACATACGCCGCCGCGTTCCGACCGGCTGCTGCTGCCTCCTCGGAAACATAGTCGACGAGGTCATGGACGTGCAGCACGTTACCGCAGGCGAAGACGCCCTCGATGCTCGTCTCGAGGCTCTCGTTTACCTTCGGACCGGAGGTGACCGGGTTCATATCGACGCCCATCCCTCTCGAAATCTCGTTCTCCGGAATCAGACCGACGGACAGCAGCAGCGTATCACAGCTGTACTCCTCCTCGGTGCCCGGAATCGGCTTCCCGTGGCTGTCCACCTCCGCGAGCGTGACGCCCTCGAGGCGCTCCTTGCCCTTGATATCCACGACGGTATGGCTCAGCTTCAGCGGGATCCCATAGTCGTCGAGGCACTGCACGATGTTCCGCTTGAGTCCGCCGGAGTAAGGCATGAGCTCCGCCACGACCTTGACCTTCGCACCCTCGAAGGTCATACGTCTCGCCATGATGAGGCCAATGTCTCCGGACCCGAGGATCACCACCTCCCGTCCAGGCATGAAGCCCTCCATGTTGACGAGCCGCTGCGCCGTACCTGCAGAGAAGATACCGGCCGGACGATAACCCGGGATGTTGAGTGCGCCTCTGGACCGCTCACGGCAGCCCATCGCCAGTACGACGGCCTTCGCCTGGATCTCGAAGAGACCCTCCTCACGATTCATCGCCGTCACCACCTTCGCCGGACTGATATCCATGACCATAGTGTTCAGCTTATATTCGATGTTCATCGCACGCGCCTCGTCGATGAAGCGCCCTGCGTACTCCGGTCCGGTCAGTTCCTCCTTAAAGGTATGCAGTCCGAAGCCGTTATGGATACACTGGTTCAGAATACCGCCCAGTTCTTTATCTCTCTCGAGGATGAGGACACTGTCCACGCCGCTTTTCTTCGCAGAAATCGCAGCAGCCAGTCCTGCCGGTCCTCCGCCTATAATTACGATGTCATACGCTTTCATGTTGTGCTGCCTCCCTCTTATAACGAATCCTTATTGGTTCCGACGACGATCTTCGAATCGCCACCGGATTTCGTAATGTCAAACATGCTGACATGCCGCTCACGTGCGAGGATTTCCATGGTTCTCGGTGAGCAGAAGCCTGCCTGACAGCGACCCATACCGGCTCTCGTTCTGCGCTTCACACCGTCGAGTGACTTCGCACCGAGCGGACGGTGGATGGCATCGAGGATCTCGCCCTCGGTGATCATCTCACAGCGGCAGATGATATTGCCGTAAGCCGGATTCTTCCGGATGAGTTCGATTCGTTCCTCCTTCGAGAGGGCATCCGGATCCAGAACGCCTTTTCTTGTGGCAACAAAGTTCTCATTCTTCTCCAGATTCAGCTTCTCTCTCAGAATCTCAGCCACCATCTCGCCGATCGCCGGTGAGCTGGTAAGACCAGGGGACTCGATGCCGGCGCAGTCGATGAAGCCCGGCGCATCCTCGAGCTCTCCGATCAGGAACTCATGGCCATCCTCGTGTGCACGGAGTCCTGCGAAGGAGGTGATCACCGAACGCATCGGGATGTTCTTCACATTCATACCGCACTTTGCGATGACCTGATCGAGGCCCTCTCTCGTCGTATTGGTGCCTTCCTTATCCTCGATGTCGATCGCGGTCGGACCGAGGATGAGGTTCCCATGCACGGTCGGAGCCACCAGGATGCCCTTACCGAACTTGCCCGGAAGGGCGAAAATCGTTTTGCTGACGAGATTACCCGCGGTCTTATCGAGGAGGCAGTAGTCACCTCTTCGCGGGGTGATGTGGATCTTCTTCGCACTCACCATGTTGTGGAGCGTGTCTGCGTAGACGCCGGCAGCATTGACCACATACTTCGTCTCGAAGGTACCCTGATTTGTCTCGATTGCCCAGCCGCCCTCGATCGGATGCAGACCGGTCACCTCGGTATCAAACTTAAACTCGACGCCGTTTACGCAGGCGTTCTCTGCCATCGCGATGTTCAGGTTGAACGGGCAGACGATGCCGGCGGTCGGTGCATACAGAGCGGCGTATGCATCATCCGAGATATTCGGCTCCATCGCCCGGAGCTCCTCCCGGTTCAGGATGCGGAGATCCTTGACACCGTTTGCGACGCCCCGGTCATACAGCGCCTGAAGGTTCGACATATCTTCCTCATGGAGACATACGACCAGGGAACCGTTCTTCTTAAACGGGAAGTCCAGATCCTTCGCGAGCTGCTCCATCATCTGGTTTCCACGCACATTCAGCTTCGCCATCAGGGATCCCGTCGCCGCATCATAGCCGGCATGGACGATCGCACTGTTGGCCTTCGATGTACCACAGCACACATCCTCTTCTTTTTCGATGACACAGGCATTTACTTTATATCGTGACAGCTCTCGCGCGGTAGCTGCACCGGAGACACCTGCTCCGATAATGATTACATCATACATATTCCAGTCACTCCTTTATCTGCTATCAGCTCAGCCACAGTGTACGCCCCGGTTTTTCGCGGGGCAATGCACTGCGAAAATTTTACAGCCGCTTTACAGCTTCTGTACTTTTGAAAAAGAGCCTGTCAAGAAAACGCACCCATCATGCGCTTATCCTGACAGGCTCTCTCATCTCATGCCTTCACGATCTTAAGTTTCTTTCATCACCACGGAATTGCGTTGTACAGTAAAACAGCGACGATCGCACCGATGATCGGTCCGATCACCGGAACAACCAGGCCGTAACTGAAATTCGAATCGCCCTTGCCCTTGATCGGCAGAACCGCGTGTGCGATACGAGGTCCGAGGTCTCTTGCAGGGTTGATCGCGTAGCCGGTCAGGCCGCCGAGCGACATACCGATGGAAACGATGATGCCGAATACGAATAACTTATCCACACCTGTTGCAAGGCCGGTTACATTGCCGATGCCCTTGATGGCGAATACGAGAACGAAGGTACCTACTGCCTCAGAAAGGATGTTCAGTGCTCTGTTGTCAACGGAAGGACCGGTACTGAACACACCGAGCTTCGCGCCAGGATCGTCGGTCGCGTCGAACTGTGCCTTGAAAAGCAGGTAAACGATGCAGGCACCCACAAATGCGCCTGCGATCTGTGCGATGATGTAACCAGGAACCATGGACCATGCGAAGCTGCCTTCGACTGCCAGTGCGATGGTCAGTGCCGGGTTAAAGGATGCACCGGATGCTTCACCGAAAATGAATGCCGGAACCAGAACCGCAAGGCCCCATGCCAGGGTGATCTGAATCGAACCTGCGCCCTTCATACCAGACTTGTTCAGCGTTACGTTTGCTACGACACCATCACCCAGGATAATCAGCATCATCGTGCCTAAAAACTCGCCTATATACGGTAACATTTTACTTCCTCCTGTTTCTTTTCAATCTCTGTTTCTATCCCCTTTATGATTTCTACGGGTGCCGGATGGCGCATCACCATCCGGCATACGAATCGTTCATTCATACTTCCGGTCTGCAAAAGTTCAGTCTTCCTTCGCCCAGCCGTACGCGTACTTAACCGCCTTGTTCCAGCCCTTGATCTTCTTCGCTCTGTCTTCGTCAGAAATCTTCGGCTCGAAGGTCTTATCGATCGCCCAGTTCTTGATGACGTCTTCCTTGCTGGTCCAGTAACCGACTGCGAGGCCTGCGAGATAGGCAGCACCCATCGCGGTGGTCTCTACGCACTGCGGACGCTCAACCGGCGCGTTGATGATATCGGACTGTGTCTGCATCAGGAAGTCGTTGGCACTTGCGCCACCGTCGACCTTCAGCGCAGCGAGGTCGATACCGGAGTCAGCCTTCATCGCCGTCAGAACATCATTTACCTGATATGCAAGGGACTCAAGCGTTGCACGGATGATGTGGTACTTATTGACACCACGTGTGATACCGACGATGGTTCCTCTTGCGTACTGATCCCAGTGCGGAGCACCGAGGCCGGTAAATGCAGGCACCACGTAACATCCGTTGGTATCCTTTACCTTCTTCGCCATGTACTCGGAATCCGGTGAAGAATCGATGATCCGAAGCTCATCTCTCAGCCACTGAACCGCTGCACCTGCGACGAAGATGGAACCCTCGAGAGCGTAATTCACCTTGCCGTCGAGTCCCCATGCGATGGTGGTTACGAGGCCGTTCTTCGAGAAGATCGGCTTCTCACCGGTGTTCATCAGCATGAAGCAGCCGGTTCCGTAGGTGTTCTTCGCTTCACCAGGATTGAAGCAGGTCTGTCCGAAGAGAGCGGCCTGCTGGTCACCTGCTGCACCTGCGATCGGGATCGCGCCACCGAGGTACGAAGGATCGGACTCGCCGTATACGCAGCTGGACGGCATCGGTGTCGGCAGCATGCACTTCGGGATATCGAGCTCTGCGAGGATCTCATCATCCCACTCAAGTGTGTTGATGTTGAAAAGCATCGTACGGGAAGCGTTGGAATAATCGGTTACATGAACGCGTCCCTTGGTCAGCTTCCAGATCAGCCATGTCTCAACGGTACCGAACAGGAGCTCACCCTTCTCGGCTCTTTCTCTTACACCCTCAACGTTATCGAGGATCCACTTTACCTTCGTTCCGGAGAAGTACGCGTCGATGACGAGACCGGTCTTCTCTCTGAACTTGTCGGTGAGGCCCTTCTCCTTCAGGCTGTCACAGTACTCGGAGGTTCTGCGGCACTGCCATACGATCGCATGATATACCGGCTCGCCGGTCGCCTTATCCCATACGATGGTGGTCTCTCGCTGGTTGGTGATACCGATACCTGCGATATCCTCTGCGGTTGCACCGATCTTGTTGATCGCCTCGACGGCTACACCGAGCATGCTCGCCCAGATCTCCTCTGCATCATGCTCTACCCAGCCCGGCTTCGGGAAGTACTGTGTGAACTCACGCTGTGCTACGCTGCACATCTCACCCTTCTCGTTGAACAGGATACACCGGTTACTCGTCGTTCCCGCATCCAGCGCCATTACATACTTAGCCATACCTTTTTTCTCCTTTGCTCAATGTTTCTGCATGTTTTTCATCACGCGCCTTTCGTAATCAAAGAGTTTGTCAACTACATTTCCCATACACCGTGGTTCGTCGACGAAACCGCAATCGCGCCGGCAGAGAGCGCCGCTACGACCGATTCCTTATCGGAGATCAGCCCGCCTGCGATGATCGGCGTCTTCGACTTCGCACAGGCGTTTGCGATGATCTTCGGCATCACGCCCGGCAGAACCTCGATGAAGTCCGGTCGTACCGCATGTTGCTGCTGCCGGATGTTTTCATACGCCATCGAATCCAGCAGGAAGTAACGTAGAACGGTAAACATCCGAAGCTCTCTGGCTCTTCTGATCAGCGCCGCCTTCGTCGATATGATCCCATCTGCCTCTGTGGTCTTCTGGATGAAATCCACCACAATTTCCTTACTGCTCAGTCCGCTGATCAGGTCGATGTGGACCATCGCTACCTTCCCTGCGTCCTTCACTTTCTTTACGATCTCACCGATGGAACAGATATCCCCGAATAAAATGAAGACGACACGGATGTCCTCTAAGGAACAGCAGATTTCCACATCTTCCATGCTCTTCACCGCTGCGATGATCGGATTACCCTCGACAGCCTCATAAAATGACCGCACCCTCTGTACCTCCTCCTGTTTTTGGGTAATAAAAAAGAGCGTCATAGTCTAACAGCCTTCCAGCTGGTCCCAATTCGCTCTCCTATCACGGCTTCACTCTTCAATTACTTTTAACTATATGTAATATAACACATTGCACAATATTTTGCAATGCCAGCAACATATTTTGTGCAAATTGTGCTATTTGCACAAAAATAAATACAATTTCAAGCCGTTTCAAAACCGAAACTTTAGATTTCTTTATGCAATTTTAATAAAAATTGCTTCCATAATCGACGCTTGTCAATTAAATATCAATGTTTACATCCGGAGCAGCAGCTCCTTCGCGACGACGTTACCACCCTCGAGATAGTAGCGTGGTACGCGCTTGCTGACCGCACAGATGAGCTCATACGGGATGGTGCCGGCGAGCTCCGCGAGCTTCTCTACCGGCTGCTGTGTGCCGAAGATCTCCACGACACTTCCGACGTCAACATTGGCCTTATCCGTGAGGTCGATCATGCACATATCCATGCAGATCTTGCCACGCTGAGCAGCCGGACCATCGACGGTCATCAGGCTGCAACGGTTCGACAGCACACGGAAGAAGCCGTCGGCATAGCCATACGGCACGACGCCGATACGCTCCTTTTTCGTGGTCGTATAGATGCCACCGTAGCTGATGTGCGTACCGGCAGGATAGATCTTGATCGTGCTGACGGTCGTCTTCAGGGACATGAGCGGCTTGAGGCCGAGCTTCTGTGCGAACTCGCCATAGCCGTACAGCAGAAGACCCGGGCGCACCATATCGAGCCAGGTCTCCGGATAATCCACCGTCGCACCGGTGTTGGCGCAGTGTCGGATAGCGAATCGGTGCCCCCACTTCGCCTCGGCGGCGGCAATCACGTCCGTGAAGAGCTTGAACTGATGCTCGGTGTACGCCCGGCAGTCCTCGCCCGGCTCGTCGGCCACCGCGAAGTGTGTGAAGATCCCCTCCGCCTCGAGGCCCGGCAACCGGCACGCCTCTACGATGCCGTCGACGCCATGCTGGAAATAATCGCCGTCACAGATATAGCCGAGCCGCGACATGCCGGTATCCACCTTGATATGGATTTTCAGCGTGCCACCGTACTTCACTGCCTCCGCACTGTATTCATGCGCCTTCGCCTCGCAGGTCACGGCCTGCGTGATGTTGAAGCAGATCAGCCGGTCGACCTGCTCCTTCGGCGTGTGCCCGAGAATCAGAATCGGCATCGTGATGCCGTGGAACCGGAGCTCCATCGCTTCGTCAATGCTGGAGACCGCGAGGTAATCCGCGCCGAGCTCCTGCAGCTTCTTCCCGATATGGACCGAGCCATGGCCGTAGGCGTCGGCCTTCACCACACCGAGAAACTTTCGATCACGCCCGATATAGTCCCGAATCGTATGATAATTATAGCTCAGGGCATCTAGATCGATCTCCGCCCAGGTTCTCCGAAGTGTTGACGTCATATCTGTAGATTTCATCGCATCTCCCAGCAGCCAGTATCGCCGCTCCTCCTTTGATACTCTAGTTATACCATGCTTTTGACGCGCGAAACATTGAAATACTGCATGTTAAAATTCCATTGCAGGGTCCCCACCCCTGCTCATAAGGAGCCCTCAAATTTCTGGCTAACCGGAAGCTTGAGTTTCGTGTATAGGATTTTATAGCTTCGGAGGCGAGATCCGACGAATCTATCCAATCCCAAGCGATTTTTTTAAACTGGATATGTTTTCCGCCGGGAATCGTCAACGCCGACTGCAAACTATCCACTATTACGTGATTTCAAAAATAGTAGATATTGAAGGCCTTATTTACGAGACGCAACTCACCCTCATATATCCAGCTTTTAAAAAAAGATGGATTCCTGGATATACGCTCAGAGAAATTCTTCTTTGCGGTCCGAAATCCATATCCACTATTTTAGAAATCAGGATTTCTTCGATAGCACGCTTTTATGCATATGTCTGATTTTCCAGAAAACCATCCAATAAACGCCTTATTCGAAAATTATGGATAGTTCAGGACTTCTCGCAAAAACGATAAAAAGTATTAAAAGTATCCACGTATTCAAAATACAGATGTTTTTTGGGGCGTCTACCGGGGCGCCTCTTTTGTTTGACTGCCCACCCCAATATACATCTTTTATCTACTTACATATCGGCCCGCCCCATGCAGGCAAACAAAAATCGGCGCCTGTTTTCGTTCGAGCGGGTGATGCTGTACCAAAACAGCCCAAAATGAAAATGATGCTAACGTTAACAACGTATCTGGAGGTCATGATGTTGCATCAAATCGGCAGAAAATAAAGATGATGCCAACAAAAATAAAGCTGGATTGAAGAGTGTTGTTGGCATCAGGGAAGAATTCTGCTCAGATGATGCAGCATTTTTCTAAAACCACCCAGGCATCATCATGAAAAAGCTTCAAAAAGATACAGCATAGGCATGTCGGGTGCTGAAAACCAGCTTCATGCTCTTCTCAGATGCTGATCGACCAGCAGTTGGTATAGGTCTGCTCCGGCTCCACGGTGATGAAGTCCGGCTTCGTTTCGAACTCGTCGATGACGCCGTCTGTCGATGGGAGGGACGACCACGGCTCGATGCAGACAAACGGGGCGTCGGTCTCCGGCGCGTGCCAGATGCCGAGGTACGGCATGTCCGGGAAGGCCACGGTGACCTTCTTCTCGTCCTTCTGTGAGCCCAGCGTGACGGTATGCGGCATATCCTTCAGGATGATCGCATCGTGGTCAAACAGGCTGTGCTGCAGCGGCAGATAGCGCCCCTCTTCCAGTGCGTAGTCATGCATACCACCGCTGATTGTATAGCGCTCGGTGAGCTCCATCTGCTTCGGGATCGATACCTCATGGAAGTCGAGCCGGTAGTCCTCGAAGCGGAGCGCTGGGTTCAGCGGCACATTGAAGCCCGGATGGATACCATAGCCAAAACGCATCGTGCGCGCATCGCAGTTTCGAACCTGGAACTTCACGCTCAGCGTTTTTCCACATAAGCTATAGAAGATATCCACGGTCCACGCACGATCGTAAAGCTGCCGCGTCGACGCATCCGACTGAAGCTGCAGATGCAGGAAAGTTTCACTCTCCTCCACCTTCATAAGCTCGTAATCCCGCAGGAAGCCATGCTGGCCCATCTCATGCAGCGCGCCATCCATCCGATACTGATTATTCGTGAGCCGCCCGATGCACGGGAACAGCTGCGGCGCATGCCGCTTCCAGTACCTCGCATCCCCGATCCAGATATACTCCGTCTGCGCCGCATCCCGCAGGGACACCAGCTCGCCGCCCTTACTCGACACCTGCACTTCCATCTCACTGTTCCTAAGCGTATAAATCATCACCACTCCTTCTTTCTCGCACAATCCGCCTCAGATCGTCATTTCTTTAACAAGACAACTATACCCTATTTTCTAAAAGAAGAAAATAGATATAGAGCAAACATTTCAGGCTACTTATTCGTCTATAGAAGCAAACACTTGACTGATATATTTAAATGCCTGCTCTGCTTTTGCGAAGCTCTGTCGTTCAGATGTATAAAGCAGATCTTCGTGTAGTGTTTCATATCTTCCACGGATTTCATCGTCAAAATACCGTTCCCAGTTTTCAAATGCATATGCCCCCAACGGATCATATTTTTCGGACACGTTGCGTTTCTGAAGATAGAAACTGTCAGTTTCTTTTGTAATCTTCAGAAGTTGCTTCAACTCCTCCGTATTCTTCAGAAAATCCTGGATATCACTGCGATCCAGAAGAACCGTAACATCGTATATGTGACGAACTTTTCTTGGAAGGGTTCCGCAAATCGCATGCCGTTTAACTGACAACACCTTATCAAGAAATGTTCGTGTGATATCAAGAGTATTTACCTGGACTTCCTGCAACCCAAATTCAGTCACGGCATCCTGCATACCTTTTTCTTCGAGATATTCCTGAATATACGTCTTCATGCTTCTCTTCGAAAATGGATCCGGGCGAACGCTGGAGCCGATTTCCAGCTTAACCCTGCAGTTTTCTCTGCTTCCGTTTTCAGGCCATACATATGCGCTTTTATTTCGATCATTACGCTCAGCTTCTATTTTTTCCAGACAAAACCCCTTTGATATAGCATCCTCAATCCGTTTCAAGGTTCTACTGTATTTCTTATTATTCATATCCTCTATGGGTATGAATGTAAGATCGATATCCTCCGAAAAACGATTGATAGATCCCGGATAACATTTACTGAGCGAGGTTCCACCCTTAAATACACAGGTTTCAGCATATTCGCTGTTTTGAAGGTTTTGCATCAGCTGAACAATATAGTAGTCTCTGCGAACCGCATCCGCAGGCACTCCAATATAATCTGCCACGATAGCAATCAGCTCTTCGAAATCTTCTCTATGTTCATGCAGATTCATAGAATTCCTCCATTTCCGGGATGGCATATGACGAAAGTGTTGATAAGAACTGATGCAACGAATTTTCAACACCAAAGTAATTCAGGAAGCTCTGCAGAAATGCAATCGTAGATTTCTTATACTTCCGGTTTTTCAGAACTGACACGGTAACTTCATCCGAGTAGTTCATTGCAAATTTTCTCATATATGCGGCCAATGCAGGCTTCCTTATATCTTCGATGGACTTATAATTCTGAAGGATCTCCATAGTTTCTATGACTGGAATCGTATCCTTCGTCAAGGCAATCCCACTGTTCATGACGCATACATTCTGGATTGTCTTCTTCTGTTCTGGAATGGCGGAGGAAAGGACCTCCACCCGTTTACTGATCTGTGTTGTTAATCCTTTTTGATTGTACAGTCTGTACCCGATGACGATTCCTCGTTCACCGTACGTATAATGACCGACGATTTCTTTTTCACTGATAGGGACAGCTCCAAAGCGTGATTTCTTAGGTCGATAATAAAGCCCCTTGGTAAGATGCACCAGAGAGCCTTGTCTGCGCATTCTTTCCAGTGTCTTATAGTAAGTCATTTCAGGAACCGAGCTGAATGATTTCTGATATAAAGCACTGACTTCCAAAATTCTGTTCTCCGGCTCCTGTTCAATTACAGTCTCGATATATTTTGCATAGCTGCTCATACGGCACCTCCTTAATACCAATATATGTCCAGCCGCCAAAATGTCAAGTAGAATTCATTTTTACTTGAATACATTGAGTTACTACTGTAACAGTTCAGCCGTGTGTATTTCTTGATATACAGATGTTTTTTTGGGCGTCTACCGGTGCGCCTCTTTTCGTTCGAGCGGGTGATGCTGTATCAAAGCAGTCAAATATGAGAATGATGCTAACGGTAAGCGGGAATCTGGAGGCCTCCTCATGAGCGGGGGTGGGACCAAAACGTACTTACCTTCACAGATGTCATGGGGGTGGGCGAATGAGGAGAGCCTCAAACTACGCTAGAGCGCCTAAGGATGGCTGAACGGTTACATTAATAAAACACGATAAAAAGCCCGGAGGGCCGACAGCGAAGCGCTTTGCTTCTGATGGCGCCCCTCCGGGCTCTTAGAAAACTGCGTCTTACAGTCCCATATCTTCGCGGTAGGAGTTGATCATCGAGCCTGCGAGAAGAATCTTCTTCTCGGATTCGGTGACATCCTTGAGCTCAAGTTTCATCTCGCGAGTTGTCTTTCCGTCGGCGCTGATCACCGTGGCTGCGACCTCGGTCGCGCCGTCTGCAACGGCCTGACGGATGCCCGGAAGCCATACATACTCGCCGACAGCGAGGTCAATGTTCTCGTCCGGACAGGTAAATGGCAGCATGCCCCAGTTTACACAGTTACTGCGGTAGCGCTTTGTCGCGTAGTCGATGCAGATGTTTGCGAGGCCGCCGAGTACCTTCTGGCAGGAAGCCGCATACTCACGAGCGGAGCCATCGCCCGGGCGCTTCGCATATAGTACCGAACCGAGGCCGGTAGACTTCATGAGCTGTGACAGCTCTGCAGGATCGTCTGCATTGATACCGACCGCATGAAGAACGGAGTAGAACTTCTGGGCGGTCGCTGCATCACCGGCGAGTCTCGCCTTCTCGAAGGCCTGTGCAGCCTTCGCGTTCGGTACGTACTGCGGATCCTTACGCTGGAGGGTAAACTCGGAGATCTTGTACGGGTTCGAGCGGTAGGATGCGGTCTCACCGGACGGAATCAGCTCATCGGTCGTGGTGACATCATCACGGATGACGGAGGCTACCTGAAGAAGGAGGTTATCGGTCAGAGCGACCATCTCCGGCCAGTCCTTGATCGCCGGGCCATACTGGATCTCGGTCTCTGGCTCTGCCTTGCCATAGCCGTTGTAGACGATGTTCTCATAGATGCGCTCATCGAATTCATACTTCGGATACTGGATGTGCTCGAAGATGTCCTTCATCTCCTCTGCGGAGGTCAGAAGACCGCCGTTGAACGCGGTTGCGGCGATGGAGCGGGAATCCATCAGCGCTGCACTTGCGACTTGACCCTGACCTGGCTTACTGCCCTCACGGTTCGGGAAGTTACGGGTGGAATGACGGATGGAAAACGCGTTGTTCTCAGGGCAGTCGGATGCACCGAAGCATGGGCCGCAGAAAGCCGTCTTCACGCGTACACCGTGGATCATGAGCTCGTTCATCGCACCGATGCGATTGAGCTCGACCATGATCGGCTGGGACGCCGGATATACGTTAAATGCAAACTGACCGAGCGCCCGCTTACTCTCTTGCGCTACCTGCTCGACCGCGTAGATGTTCTCGAAGGAACCCGCGGCACAGCCGGCGATCGCTGCCTGATCCACGCGGATACGACGATCGACCGGGAAGGCATTTGGAAGAACCGGCTGCGCTTCTGATGATGTGCCACCATGTTCCGAACCGGTCGCCGAATTCGGTGCAGACGCTTCCGACTGTGCAGACGGGAGGGTATGTGCCTTCTGGTCGGAAACATTGGCCCACGGAACGATCTTCTCCTCGAGGTTCGGGTGGATATCCGGGGTGTTCTCGAAGGTCTTCACTGCCTGCTCCTCGACCCACTTCGCATACTTCTCCGGCTCAGCGATGACCTCGCGAAGCGGGAAGGCATTGCTTGGATGGTACGGAAGGGCAATCATCGGCTCGACAGTATCGAGATCGATCTCCACGACCGCATCATAAAGGGCTGCGTTGCCCGGCTGCATCTTCTTATAATCCTGCGGACGCTTGTGGATCTCGAAGTACTCCTTTACGACGTCGTCGGTCTCCCAGATGGAGGACAGACATGCGGACTCGGTGGTCATGGTGTCGATGCCGTTACGGAAATCCATGGACATGGAGTGGACGCCCGGTCCGATGAACTCGAGGACCGCGTTCTTCACGAACTTGTTCCTGAAGGTCGCACCGATCAGCGTGAGGGCCACATCCATCGGGCCAACCCAAGGCTTCGGGCTGCCGTGCAGAAGCACTGCGATGACCTTCGGGTACTTGATTTCATAGAGCTTACCGATCATGGCCTTCGCGAGCTCTGGACCGCCCTCGCCGATTGAAACGGAACCCTGGGTGCCGTAACGGGTGTGGGAATCGGATACGATCGCCATATCGCCGGACTTGATCAGCATCTCACGCATATACTGGTGGATGACCGCCTCGTGTGGTGGAACGAAGATGCCGCCAAACTTATGGCAGGCAGTCTCTGCGTACTTATGCACATCGGTATTGATGGTACCACCGACGGCTGCGAGACAGTTGTGGCAGTTTGTGAAGACGGTCGGCATCGGGAACTTCTGAAGTCCGGATGCGACGGCTGTCTGCAGGATGCCGACATAGGTGTTGTCATAGACACCCATCTCATCGAAGCGGATCTGGAGATTCTCCATATCGCCGCTGTGGTTGTGTGCCTGCAGCACCTGATAACTCAGTGTCTGCTGCTTCGCTGCCGCAAGGTCGATCTCCGGATGTTCCGAAACCGACGCCAGCACATCATCATTTAAAACAAGCTGTGGGCCCTCATGTAACTTGATCATTTTTTCTCTCTCCTATATCTCGTCTTCTTCGCCTCAGCGGGACATACTGTCATCACAGAAGCTGTTCGCGGGCAGCTGCCCGCCTCTTCACGTATCTGCCAAATCTGCTTTCTTTCAGCGAATGTAAACGTATCCGTCCATGATGCGACGGGCCGTTCTCGTTACGCCGCCCTTCAGCACGGTCTCGCCATCCATCTTCATATCGACTTCGGTGACACCGGAGGAGTGGCCGAGGCGAATGATGTCGCCCTCTACCGGACGCACGAGCTCGGACACGATGGTTCCCGGAATCTTCGCTGCCGCACCGCTCGCGACGGCGACGGTCATCGGATAGGCCTTATGCAGCATGCCGACAGAAATCGCACGTACGCAGAGATCCATCGCATCGGCCGAAACGGTCTTGCCATCCATGTTCACATAATCCTGCGCTGCGCTTACGATCGATACCTTCGGTGCGGAAGTTGCCTTCGTGCGGGCCTCCATATAATCCTCGACGAAGCCGATCTTCTGTGCAGCCATACCACGGATGCGCTCGATGTGCTCCATGACCTCCTGGTTGTTATTGAGCTCGGTCAGCTCGGTACCCTGGATGCCGAGATCTGAAGCCTTGATGAAGACAACTGGATTCGAGCAGTCCATGACAGTAACGGTCGCAGGACCATAACCCGGAACATCAAACACCTCCTGCTTCTGGCCGGTCGGGAAGAGCTTACCGGTACGGGAACCGGACGGATCCTCGAAATACATATCGATACGGGAGCCGCTGCCCGGCACACCCTGGATCACCTCGTCGCCATACATGCAGGCATGGCCGTCCTTTACGCGCACATGCTCCTCGATGACCTTATCTGTGTTGGTGTTGTATACACGCACCACGGTGATCGGCTCGACCGCCTCGACGAGTCCCTCATCGATGGCATATGGTCCGACGGC
>CAKQPT010000035.1 GCA_934270345.1 uncultured Oribacterium sp.
GATAAGAAAAAACGTTCAAAATGAAAATTTAAATTTCAGCGATATCACCAACGTCCAGTTGACGAGTGAACAGTAACGTAAAAACCGCGTGAAAAAGAGCCGGCGCGTTTGCGTCAGCTCTTTGTATCGATGGGGTATGATGAAAAGGCCGTCTGCATTGCCCTTACATCGAGATCCAGCCGAAGGCGTTTGCGATCGAGCTGATCAGGATGATGGCGGCGAAGACCGGGCAGAGGAAGCGGATCATGAAAGCGAAGATCTTCTTCCGCTTGAACGGCGCACCGTTTGCGGTGACCTCCTCTTCAATCTTCTCAACACCGATCACTCTCGAAACAAGCAGGCAGGTGGCGATCGCGGCGATCGGCATCATGACGGTGTTCGTGAGGAAATCGAAGAAATCAAGGAACTGCATGCCAATGATGGTGACCTCTGCGAGTGGACCGTAGCCGAGGGCGGACAGGCTGCCGAGGGATACGATGATGAGGCCGATGATGGTCGTCGACTTCTTACGGCTCCACTTGAACTCATCCTCAAAGGTCGAAACGGCACTCTCGGTCAGCGCGATCGAGCTCGTGAGGGCGGCGAACAGCACCAGCACGAAGAACATCACACCGGTAAGCGTTCCGAAGCCCATGCTTGCGAAAACCTTCGGGATCGTGATGAACATGAGGGACGGACCCGCCTGAAGGGTCGCGGCATCACCGCCGCTGAAGACAAAGACCGCCGGGATGATCATGAGACCAGCCATGATGGCGATCGCGGTATCGAAGATCTCGACCTGCTCGGTCGCCGCTTCGATTTCGGTTTCCTTCCGCATGTAGGAGCCGAAGGTGACGAGGATACCCATGGCGATCGACAGAGAGTAGAACATCTGTCCCATCGCGGTCACGACGGTCATCCAGGAGAAGTTCTGCACATTCGGTACGAGGAAGTACTTCACACCCTCGATGGCACCCGGTCTCGTCACGGAATAGACGGCGATGATCACGGACAGCACGACGAGGATCGGCATCATGAACTTCGATACACGCTCGATTCCGTTCTGCACGCCGGCATAGATGATGGCAATGACGATGACGGAAAAGACGATGAAGCAGATCTCCGGTGAAAGGCCGCCGGAGATGAACGCACCGAAGTAGCCGTCCTGTGCCACGAGCTGTGTCTTCCCAGTGAGGTACTCGGCGAGGTACTTGATGACCCAGCCGCCGATGACGGAGTAATATGGCACGATGAGGATCGGAATGATCGCATTGATCCAGCCACCGAGGGAAAGCCACTTCGACTTTCCGAAGCTGTCATACGCACCGACCGGACTCTTCTTTGTCATACGGCCGAGTGCGGTCTCGGCGATGATCATCGTGTAGCCGAAGGTCATCGCGAGGAAAATGTAGACGATCAGGAAGATACCTCCACCGTACTTCGCCGCGAGGTATGGAAAACGCCAGATATTACCGAGTCCTACCGAAGCGCCTGCTGCCGACAGAACGAAACCGATCTTGCCGGAGAATGAGCTTCTCTTTTTATGCTGATTCATGATTTAATGTCTCCCTTTTGATTTAAAGCACTAAAGTCAAACATTAGCATAAAGCGCTATGGTTCACAAGTATTTATATAAAAATTAATTTTATCTTCTATAACTCGAAACGACTGCATTAAAAGGGGCGGCAACAAATAGCACTGCACTGCGCTATTGTTGCCGCCCTTTTGAGGCCGTTTTTAACTTATTTCGTCAGCTGACGTGCGACATATACACCACTTGCGGAGGCGTGTGACAGGGAGTGGGTGATACCACTGCCGTCACCGATGACGTAGAGTCCGTCGTGACGGGTCATGAGGTTTTCATCGACCTCGACCTCCATGTTGTAGAACTTGACCTCGACACCGTAGAGCAGGGTGTCATCATTGGCCGTACCCGGTGCAACCTTGTCGAGCGCGTAGATCATCTCGATGATGCCGTCGAGGATACGCTTCGGGAGCACGAGGCTCAGATCACCGGCAGCTGCGTTCAGGGTCGGTACAGTGAAGGACTCCCGGATACGCTGCTCGGTACTCCGCTTACCACGGATGAGATCACCGAAACGCTGCACGATGACACCGCCGCCGAGCATGTTGCTGAGACGTGCGATGCTCTCACCATACTCGTTCGAATCCTTGAACGGCTCGGAGAAGTGCTTCGCCACGAGCAGTGCGAAGTTCGTGTTCTTCGTCTGCTTCGCGGGATCCTCATAGCTGTGGCCGTTTACGGTGACGATGCCGTTGGTGTTTTCATTGACCACGGCACCCTTCGGATTCATACAGAAGGTGCGGACGTTATCCTCGTACTTCTCGGTACGGTAGACGATCTTACTCTCGTAGAGCTCGTCAGTGAGGTCCGAGAAAATCTCGGCCGGCAGCTCGACACGTACGCCGAGGTCCACACGGTTGGAGTTCGTCGGAATCTCGAGGTCCGCACAGACCTTCTCCATCCACTTACTGCCGCTTCGACCGGCTGAAATCACGCACTTCTTTCCTTCGAAGGAGCGTTCGCCGCTGTAGACCCGGTAGCCCTCTTCGATCTTCTCGACGGTGTCGATGCAGCAGTCGAAGTAGAAATCGACCTTATCCTTCAGGTGATCATAGAGGTGCTCGAGCACGACGTAGTTGATGTCGGTGCCGAGATGACGCACGGATGCATCGAGGAGGTGGAGACCATGCTGCATGCAGGTCTTCTTAAACTTCGTGCCGGCGGTCGAGTAGAGCTTCGTGCCCTCGCCGCCGAACTTGAGGTTGATCTTATCGACATACTCCATCAGCTCGATCGCGGTCTTCTTGCCGATATACTCGTAGAGCGTGCCACCGAAATCGTTCGTGATGTTGTACTTTCCGTCGGAGAAAGCACCGGCACCGCCGAAACCACTCATGATCGAGCAGCAGTTACAGTGGATACAGGACTTGATCTTCTCGCCATCGATCGGGCACTTACGGCGGCTGAGCTCGTGGCCGTGCTCGAAAATCGCGATTTTCAGATCCGGACGGCGCTCGATCAGCTCGTAGGCAGTGAAAATACCACCCGGGCCCGCACCGATAATTAAGACATCATACATACTCATAGGATTACCTCCAAAATAAAATTCATTCCGAGATGCTGGTTTTCAGACGGACGCAGTCGTTGTCAAATCACGCTGCAGACTTCCGAAAAAAGCATAAAAAAAGTTGACTATCGTGATGGTAGTCAAGCTGTTTGGCGCCTGGTAGAAACGTCTGCCCGTTTTGCAGACTATACCTATATAAGTATAGCATAATTTTATATTTTTTCTTACATAATTACAGTTTATTTTTTGCTTTGCGTTTGGCATACTGATAGGAATGGTGTCAATTTCATTTATGGAGGAAGGATTATCATGAATTTTTTAGAAGAGCGTATCGCAAAAGACGGTATCGTGAAGGCAGGAAATATCCTGAAGGTTGACAGCTTTCTGAATCATCAGATGGATATCGATCTCTTTAATCAGATGGGCGAGGAGTTCAAGCGTCGTTTCGACGGGAAGCCGATTAATAAGATCCTCACCATCGAAGCTTCCGGTATCGGCATTGCCTGTATCGTAGCGAACCACTTTCATGTACCGGTTGTTTTTGCGAAGAAATCTCAGAGTCTCAACATCGATGGCGATGTGTATGCTGCAGAGGTGGAGTCCTTCACCCATAAGCGTAAGAATCAGGTCATCGTGTCGAAGAAGTTCCTGAGCCCGGAGGATCACGTACTGATCATCGATGATTTCCTCGCGAACGGTTGCGCACTGCAGGGTCTTCTGTCCATCGTGGCGCAGGCCGGCGGCACCGTCGAGGGCATCGGCATCGCGGTCGAGAAGGGCTTCCAGCAGGGCGGACGTATCATCCGTAACCTCGGATATCAGCTCGAGTCGCTCGCCATCGTCGAGAGTATGGATGCAGAGCACGGTACGATCCAGTTCCGTGAGCAGTAAAGCATAGTTCAGGGGGAATCAATGAGTAACAAGACAGAAAGCGTTTCAATCCGTAATATCTACACGCTGGAGGGCAAGGTCCCGGTGATGAAGGCCATCCCGTTCGGTCTCCAGCATATCCTCGCGATGTTCGTCGCAAACATCGCCCCGATCCTGATCGTGGGTGGTGCCTGCGGACTCGAGAGCTCCGAGACCGCGATGCTCATCCAGAGTGCAATGCTGATCGCCGGGATCGGTACACTGGTCCAGCTCTTCCCGCTCTTCGGGAAGCTGGGCTCCGGCCTCCCGATCGTCATGGGTATCAGCTTCACCTTCGTGTCAATCTTCTGCTTCATCGGCGCACAGTATGGCTATGGTGCCATCATGGGCGCCGTGCTCGTAGGCGGTATCGTCGAGGGTATCCTCGGCCTCTTCGCGAAGTACTGGATCAAGCTGATCTCGCCGATCGTTTCCTCGACGGTCGTCACCGCCATCGGCTTCTCACTGCTGAGCGTCGGTGCGGCATCCTTCGGTGGCGGTTCCGGCAGCGCGGACTTCGGTTCTGCGCAGAACTGGATCCTCGGCCTCATCACGCTGACCTGCTGCATCCTCTTCCACATCTTCGCGAAGTCCTTCTGGAAGCAGCTTTCCGTACTCTTCGGTCTGATCGTCGGCTACATCGTGGCGGTCTGCATGCACATGGTCGACTTCTCTTCGCTTGCAGGCACCTCGATCATCGCGATCCCGCAGCTCATGCCGTTCCATATGGAGTTCCGTGCGGATGCGATCTTCTCGACAATCCTGATCTTCCTGGTTTCCGCGACGGAGACCATCGGTGATACCTCGGCGCTGGCTGCGTCCGGTTTAGGCCGTGATGCGAGCGAGAAGGAAACCTCCGGCTCCATCTGCTGCGACGGCTTCATCAGCTCGCTGTCTTCACTCTTCGGCTGTCTGCCGATCACCTCGTTCAGCCAGAACGTGGGACTCGTCGCGATGACGAAGGTCGTCAACCGTTTCACCATCGCGACCGGCGCCGTGATCATGATCCTCGCCGGTATCTTCCCGATGTTCGGTGCGCTCCTCGCCACTCTTCCGGATGCTGTACTCGGCGGCTGTACCATCATGATGTTTGGTACCATCGTCGTCAGCGGTCTTCAGATGATCAGTAAGTGCGGCTTCTCGCAGCGGAACACCGTCATCGCGGCCCTGTCCCTCAGTATCGGACTCGGCTTCACCCAGTGCCAGGACCTCTTCGCGATCTTCCCGGATATCATCCAGACTGTCTTCGCGCAGAACTGCGTCGCCGTCGTCTTCGTCGTAGCGATCATTCTGAACCTGATCCTCCCGGCCAACATGGAAGCCGTACAGGAGTAAGTTAATAGAAAGCGGGATGCAGCGATGCATCCCGCTTTTGTTATATGGATTTCTATAGCAATCGCTCATTCCCTTATTCTTTTGTGGCGTTTGAGGCTGCTCCTCATTCGCCCACCCTCATGTACTTCGTGGATGCTTGCAAGTTATGGTCCCACCCTAGCTCATGAGGAGGCCTCAAACGTCTGGCAACTTGGAAGTGAAAAGTTCAACTCATATTTTTACAAAAAGCGTTTATAGCATTCTTGCGCCATTAGATTTTTTGATCTTTGTTACAAACAAGCGATTTTCGGCCCGAGCGCCATTAGATGTTTTTCGCAAAGGAAGGATTTCAAAGAGCGATGCCATTATATTTTCTGGAGTTTGTAACAAACAGGGCATTTGTAAGATGCGTGCCATTAAGTGACTTTTACAAATCATCAATTTCAGTGATCTGTGCCATTAAATTGTTTCACAAATTAAGAAATATCAGACTCTGTGACATTAAGTATGCGGCGACGAGACTGGCTCAGATGGTGGTTTACAGAAGAAAATCAGAGAAGAGATAAAGTCACTGCTTCAAAAATGGGCGGTTTTGCGTCAAAAATCGAGATTTCACTAGGATTTTACTGAGCGAAAGTGACGGGACTTAATGTCATAGACTCGCCAGAAGAGTAAACTGTGAAAAAGCCTAATGGCATACGATTCGGATTAAGCAAATTTGCGAAAAAGCCGATGCCAGCCTTCATCAACATTCTTACACTCGTAAAATCCATGCAGCGCCGGACGGGTATGAATATGATTTTCAGCACCCGGCATGCCTATGCTGTAACATGTTGAAACTCTCTCATGATGTTTTGATGCAACATCACCCGCTTGAAGGACATCAGGCGTCGATTTTTTGTTTGCCTGCGCGGGGCGGGGCCAATATGCAAGTAGATACAGAATGTATATTGGGGTGGGCAGGCAAACGAAAAGAGACGCTCAGAAAAAGCGTCTCTAATCATATCACTCAGCTTTTCAGCGACTCAGCTATAAGCTAAGCAGTAATGGAATTGCGGTTCTCAGCGGATCAGTACGCCGTCCGAGCCGAAGACGCGGACGCGTCCGTCGATGTACTTCGTGCCGGTCGTCATCACGCCGCGCGGGTTGCCGTTGTTCGGGTCGAGGTAGTAGTATGCGCCGTTCTGGTTCAGCCAGCCGGTCATCACGGCTCCATAGCTGCCATCATGATTCGGGTTGAGATAGTACCACTGGCCGTTTACATTGAGCCAGCCCGTCTGAAGGGCACCGAAGGTACCGTCGTGGTTCGGATTCAGGTAGAACCAGCGACCGCCATCCTGCTGCCAGCCGGACAGAAGCCGTCCGTAGCTGCCGTCATGGGCCTGATTCAGAAGGAACCAGTGACCGGTCGGATCCTGGATCCAGCCTGCCATCATCGCGCCACTCTGCGGATTGCAGTAGTACCAGTTGCTGCCGTCGAAGACCCAGCCGGTCATCATCCGACCGTTACTGAAGTAGTACCAGTAGTTGTTGATCACCTGCCAGCCGTTGCCACTTACGTTGCCGCCTGCGCTTCCACCGGTCGACGGTGAAGTCGTGCTGCCGGAGCCGCCGCTACGCGCGAGCACATCGTACCAGGTTGAATAGTCGGTGAAGTACTCGTCGGTGTCGATGCCGGTGATACCGCCGGAGATGTAGACCCATTTACTCGGCGCGAGATGCGGGTTCGAGCTCTTCGCATCCGCCGCGCGGATCGCGATACCGCGGATATAAGCGGACTGTTTATACTTACTGCTGCCGGTGTACTGTTTGTTGTAGCTGCCGACCTGGATCGTGGAGCCGGTAACGCTGCCGCCTTTCGTCCGGTACTCGCCGTCCTGATCGACGTAGCTCACGACGAATTCGATCTTCGAAGCGCCGTTTTTGTTGATGCTTACAGAGGTATCCCGCCCACTGGACTGTGACTTCGATTTGCTGCCCTTCACACTATCGAAATCGGTCTCGAAGGACGGTGCCGCGAGGCGTACATACGGATAGGCCTTGAACTTGATGGTCAGCTCACTGTTGTCCCAGCCGCTCGTGGTTTTCTTCGTGATCTCCGTGATACCGTTACCGGTCACCTGGATGCTGTTTGCGTTCGGGAAGTGGTAGCCCCGGTCCGCGGTGAGGGTCAATGTATAGCTCACCGGGTTCTTACCTGAAGCGAGGGACGTGTCACTGGCGGAAACCGTGCAGTCAAACACCTCATAGCCATACTGGGAACTGATGTCGATCGTCGGTTCGTTATAGCCGTCCGCGATGTTCGTATCGCCGTCGATCGTAAAGGTGAAATTTACAGCGCTGATCGCCGTGGCTGCCAGTGCGGTGAATGAGGTCAATGCCGCGAGAATCACAGCCGAAGCGAAAAGTTTAAATGTACGGTGCTTCATAGGATGCTCCTTTCATCGTAGAGTGCAAAGGCAGTCGGCATAAGTAAGCGGTGGCCTGCTGTGTGTCGGCTTCGCATCGAACCTGCAATTGCGAATGTTTTGATATAAAAATATCTTCTTCTATCATCCATATTACAGAATTAAATTCTTAATATCAATATCGCGCATCTTACGGTTTCGCCACAATTTCTTAATAAATTTCACTTCGTTTTACAGATTTTTAAGATACGAAAAAAGAAGTGCCGGAGACGAATCTCCGCACTTCTTTTCTTAAGAATTTCGTAATGGGGTCAGACCCCACGTGTGATGTCCTGCAGCAGCTCGAGGAGGCCGTCGGCGGATCTGCCATCGAAGCTTTCCGTGAGCTGCTGTCCGTCTGCAGACCAGGTGAGCTCCAGCTTACTGTCGGTGGCGTCGAGAAGATTTGGGTCCGGATCCTTATAAGGTGCCAGCTCCGCATTCTTCAGGAAGGCACTGAGCTCCTGCCAGCGCTCGTAATGGATCTTCGGACAGCGCTCCGGCTCCGTTTCTGTAGTTACTTCCGATTCGGAGTTGGCTTCTGATTCTGATTTTAATTCAGATTCTACGTCAGATTTTGTATTGGCTTCTGCTTCTACTTCCGCTCCGGACTCGGATTTCCCGCCAGGTTCTGCTTCAATCTTCTGCCGCCCGACCCTGTAGATGTACATCTCATCTCCGAGCTCGATGCGCTCACGTGTCTCCGGGTCTGTATAGGAGCAATACAGATACGGGGTCTCTGGATTCTCCTCCGTGGTCTTCATCCAGAAATCGAAACAGTCATCATGGCTCATCGCGCTCTGATGCCAGGAAAACTCCACCAGAGTCGCTGTTTCCGGAAGCGCTCGCGCGGACAGCTGCTTCGAATCCAGCGTTGACGCTGATTCTGGTTCCTGTGCGGACGCCGACTCCGGATCGCTCACTGTCTCCGTCTCACTTTCATCCGGGCTTATGTTCTCCATGAAGGGGCCGTCCATAATGCTGTTTATAACAAAATGACGGTACAGGAAGAACCCTGCCACGATCACGATCACGATTCCGCCTGCTGCAATCACCAGCTTCTTCATATACTGCCTCCTTTCGATCCGAGGAATTCATTGTGAACTTTGCAAATAAACTACACTAAAGGTAATTTAAGGCTCCCCAAACGTCCTTATCTCATCTATTCAGTAAAGCTGAAAAAAAGCGCAGAGCAATCAACTCTGCGCTTTCTGATGCACGCTATGTGACCAGAAGCACTTCTGCTCTTGGTACTTTTACTATAACAGGATTCCGCATTTCTCTCAACGTGGATCTCCTATGGAAAACAGGGAAAGATGGCTCTTTATAGAATCCCCGTCACTGCGACAACTTCTCCTAAGTCGATCTTTATCTACAGATCAATGTAGCAATGCAATAGAGCAGTCCGATATGTGCGGGATAAAAGATGTAGAAAAAGTTTTTCATACCCTTGCCACGTTTTCCATTGTAGAGAGCTATTGGAATCGCAGCCAAAGCCATAAAGCTTTGCACTTTATTTCCAGACAGATATACGATTAGCGACAGAGCAAGCAGCACGCCAATTTGAATCGTTCTGTGCTTCCGAAAAATATAGAACAACAGCCCCAGCACAACCAGAGGTGCACCACCCTCCACCGCCAGGATATTGGGCATCAGCAGCGCGATCCTGGCAAGAAGCCGGAGGACAGATCCCGGTACGTTTTCGTTGAATGATAACATCGCCATCAGATACACCGGGATGGCAGACAGGATTGGCACCATAAAAATCACGGCTGCCTTACCGATTTTCTTTGGTGACTTCTGCCGTATACCCGCCTTCAACGTATCCCAACACAGCATATACAGACCCGTCACAAAGAAAGTGCTGAAGGCATTGTTCATCAAAATCACGTCGGGGTTCGGCAGAACGGCCTGCAATATAAATGTAAAAATGGTCATACCCCAACTGGCAAAAAGAAGCCTCTGCAGGTACCTTTTCTTGCTGTGCGTATAATAAAAACTTTCCGATGCCGCAAAGAGAAACATCGGAAAAACAAGTCTTCCGGCCATGGTAAGCCACATCGGTGCTCCCATCGAAACAAACATCTCATGAATGTGGTCCAAAACCATCAATACTACTGCCAGAATTTTCAGCGTCGTTGCGTCCAGAATCTGCCATTTTGGTTTGGAGGCAACGGGCATTTCCTTGGAATTCACATTCATACGTTCGTATCCTCCTTCATGTTGTTCGGTTTCTTATTTTGGGCAGGATCCACATTTTGCAGAAGTGCCTCTGGCGACAAGCCGTAGAGTTTAGCCAGCGCCAGAAGATTGGAAGTACTTGGGTCTACGGTTCCATTTTCCCATTTGGAGACTGCCTGACGGCTGACACCCAGCGCGTCGGCCACGAATTCCTGTGTCATCTTGCATTGCACGCGCCGTGCCTTCAGTTCTTCTCCCAAAGAGCGCCGGATAACTTTTTTCTCTTCGCGCACCTCGGCAGAGTTAATGTACTTCTTCAACGCCTTTACGACCAATGTAAAAAGATAGATGACTGCGGCAACAACTGCTGCTATGACCAGTACATACAGGATGATGATCAAGATTCCAATACTTTGATAAAGCTTCATTTTTTTCTCCTTTCTTGATTTGATGCATCCATTCTAGTGAAGAACGGTGGTTGCCTCCACCACCTATTACGCACTTATTCGTTGCTTTGCAGGTTGCACATGCTAAACATCTTAGGCCGCATTCCTCTCCAGCGTCTCATGCCCATCAGAACCCATCTGTCGACTTCTTATACCTTTGCCAATGTCTCCGCCGGAAGTCCGTCATATCCCTCTGCAATCTGCGCCTGTCATCTCCATCGCCTTTTCGATCATATCTGCTTTTGTGCTTCTGCCCATCAGCCGATAGTATCTGCACCACAAACGCGGCGACTGCATAGGGATGACTTCGCCATCCAGCATCAGCTGATCTGTGATCTTGTCTTTACAGAGCGAGCAATCGTAGACCTCACCCTCGCGCACGATCGCGAATCCGGCCATGACATCTACATCGATCTCATCGATGACATATTCCATGAAACACTTCGTCTTGTACATGGAATTCGGTTCGTGGTCGGATGGACACAGCGTGCCCATTTCCGACAGAATCGTTTTGACGACTTCCACATCTTCGACAGATATCATCAAATCGATATCGTGAAACTCCGAAACGATCCCCTTAAAATAGAGCATCATCGACGCACCCAGGCACCACTCGACCTGTGCTTCATTTAACCGATGCGCGATTCTCTTTAATAAACTGATTTTATCTTCTGTTCCTGCCATATCATTACATATTCCTTTTCCCCAGTATCTTATGCCAATGTCTCCGCCAGCAGTCCGTCACATCCCTCCGCTCCAGCGCCGCCCGCATCTAAAACTTCAGCGCGTATCACAGCTCTTCCATCTCTATACTCGTATCCGAAAGTAATCAAGATATGCTTTATACCGGTCCTGTGCCGTCAGGCAGGTATCCGTCAGATACCCCTTTTCGTGATCCCACTCCTGTAAACCGCGATAATAATACATCTTCAGATCATCCTCGATGATAAACGGCACGATATTATATTTCAGGCACTCTTTAAACATAATCAGGCGACCGATCCGGCCATTTCCATCCTGAAATGGGTGGATACGCTCGAAGCGAACATGAAAGTCCAGAATATCCTCCAGTGTTTTCGCATCTTTCGCATTGTATTCCGTCAGCAGCGACTTCATCCGATCCGACACCTCTTCCGGCAGCGCCGTCTCGCGACATCCTACTTCATTCGGCTTTTTCTTATATGCGCCGACCGCAAACCAGCTCTTTCTTGAATCGCTGGTGCCGTTTTTCAGAACCAGATGCAGTTCCTTTATCAGATTCTCCGATAAGCTACCGTTCGCACGATCAATGATGATATCGATACAGCGGAAATGATTCGCCGTCTCGACGACATCGTCCACGTTCAGGGCCCCCTGTTCCATACCGATCGTATTGGTCTCGAAGATATAGCGCGTCTGATCGTGCGTCAGCCGGCTTCCTTCGATGTGATTCGAATTATATGTGAGCTCGATCTGCGTCTTATGATAGATCCCACCCGGATAGCTGCTTTCCTTCTCTGCCCTCAGGATCTCCAGCAGCGTGCGCATTTCCTCCGTTCGTTTATTCGAACGCTCCGGCTTCTCCGCATCATCGGGAATATTCCAGCTTTTACCTGTCTGGAAAGCCCCCTCTACGCGCCCCTGCGCACAGTAGTTACGCACACTGCGCTCGGACAGATCCCACTTTTTCGCCGTCTCCAGAACGGAACTGTAGTGCATAAGCTCACCTCCTGATATCCAAAACGCCGAATGAATGTTTGCACATATCATAACGCAAAACCGGCAAAATTACCACAACTATTTTTGCCTGCATCAATCAATCTTGCCGAATAAGATTAGAATTTACATATAGAAAGAAGCCGACAGACGGATTCGTTACATCAGAACCCATCTGTCGGCTTTTTATACCTATGCCAATGTCTTTGCCGGCAGTCCGTCACAGGATTCGTGATGTAATTCAGCAGGACGTTTGTATCAATCAACAATACCGTATTTCTCATTCATCGCTTCCGCTCTTTCTGCATCATAATCAATGACCTCAGCAGAAGCTTTTCTGGATGACTCAAGCCTTGCGAAAGATTGTAAAGAATAAAGCCCATTTTTTGACTTGTCAAGTTCCGCTCTGCTCATGCCCCCAATCGCAGTGGACTTTGCAGATGGAAGATGCAGGTTCAAAGGCGAATCACCATGCTCCAGTTCCAGCAGTTTGATCTTTTTATCGATTCCGCCGGCGTACCCCGTCAGGCTGCCATCTGCGCCCACGACCCGATGACATGGAATGATGATTGCGATGGGATTATGCCCGACCGCTCCGCCGACGGCCTGCGCCGACATCCTGGAAATCCCTCGCTTCTCAGCTATTTTCCGTGCGATCTCACCGTAGCTTATCGTTTCCCCATATGGAATCTCCAGAAGTATATCCCATACCGTCATCTGGAACGCCGATCCATTCGGATGTAAAGGTGGCAGAAAATCCGGTTTTTGCCCACCGAAGTACAGATCCAGCCAGCGCTTTCCCACCGACAGAATCTCCGTCTCCTGCTCCAAGCATCCAGCAGGCAGCCGATCGGCATAGTATTTTGCACACTCGAACCATAAGCCGTTCAGTCCGAGCTTATCTGCCGCCATCAGTATACGCCCCAGCGGTGAATCATAGTATTGAATCGACGTCATTTTAATTGCTACCTCATATGTTATGCCAATGTCTCCGCCAGCAGTCTGTCACAAGGCTGCATAATCTGCAATCCATATACAAACTGGAAGTTGTGCGTTTCTACAGGTGGAATACGAATGGCACCGCAGCGATAACTTCCGATTTTTCGATACCTTACCATTCTGTTGTCCTCATGCTTTTTATCGTACCGGCGTATTTTGTAAGTGTTCCTGCCATATCATTACATATTCCTTTTCCCCTGTAGCTTCATCTACACCCTCAGACAGGATTTCAAAACCTTCCCGCAGATAAAAACGAATCGCACGCGTATTCTTCTGATAGACTTTCAGCTGCAACGTCGTTCGAATCCCCTTTATATGATTCAGCAGACGGGCACCTATACCGCAGCACTGGCATTCCGAAGAGACGAAAAGCCCTTCGATATAGTCACCACTAAGGCCGGCAAAGCCCTGAATGCTGTTGTCATTTTCATAGACATATACCTCCGCCTGTGGCAGCATCGCCTTCACCATATCGAAGTTCTGCCTCCAGTAGTCCGCCGGTATAAAAGCGTGCGCTTTCCGATTGCACTCTAGCCAGATCTCCGCGACGCGATCGATATCTCGTTTCTGTAAAACTCTAATCATGCGTATCGTTCCCCAGTATCTTATGTCAATGTCTCCGCCAGTAGTCCGTCACATCCCGATGTGCGCATCAACGCCTGTTTTCCTCTCCAGCGTCTCATGCATATGTACCATGAGTGCGAGGAGTATCAGCAGAAAACATGGTAATAAGCGGATCGAAATATGATTCGCGAGGAGGCCGAATAAAGGTGGCATCAGGCAGGTTCCGATGTAAGCACTGGCCATCTGCACACCGATGATGGCCTGGGAGTTCTCTGCTCCGAAGTGGGCCGGCGTCGAATGGATGATGCAGGGATAGACCGGAGCACAGCCCAGGCCGATCATCAGGAATCCGATGAGAGAAACCTTCTGTCCGAACGGCAGCAGCATGACGATGATTCCCCCGAGAATGATTGCCTGCCCCATACGGATCATCTGACGATCCTGCAGCTTCATGGCGATGAAGCCACTGATGCCACGCCCGATCGTGATACCGATGCAGAACATGCCGGCGAACGAAGCCGCCGTTCCGGCATCGATGCCTTTTGCGAGATGGAGATAGCTGCTCGCCCACAGCATGGTGGTCTGCTCCACGCCACAATAGCAGAAAAAGCAGAGCATGATGGCCTTAGCACCCGGAATCGCGAGAATCTCCCGCAGTGAAAGTGCCTGTCCACGCTGCGCTTCCGCTGATTCGTCGGTCTGTGTCTTCCATTTCGGCAGGCTCCATACCAGAACCGCCGTGAGTACGATCTGCAGGATCGAGATTATGCGATAGCCGGCATTCCATGTGGCACCGCCCGTAAGCGCAAAGCCCATGATGGATGGACCGATCGTCGTACCGACGCCCCACATGCAGTGGAGCCAGTTCATATGCTTACTGGTATAGTGCAGCGCCACGTAGTTATTGAGCGAAGCATCCACGCTGCCCGCGCCCAGGCCGTACGGGATTGCCCACAGACACAGCGAAGCGAAGCTATGGCTGATCGAGAAGCCCCACAGCGCAAGTGCGGTCATCGCCACACTCGCGGCGGTCACCATACCTGTTCCGAACTTCCTCGTGAGACGATCGCTCTGCAGACTCGACACGATGGTACCAAACGAAATAATCATGGACACCATCCCTGCATACGAAACAGGAACCTGAAATTCCGGATATATATTCGGCCATGCCGCCCCAAGCAGGGCATCCGGAAGCCCCAGACTGATAAACGAAAGATAGATGATAACTAAAAGAAAACTCATCATGCTCCTTAGATTGAAGTTTCAGACATGGAAGTCGGAAACTTCTTTATTTGATATAGTTTCGGTTATTCAAGTCATAAATGTCTCTGCCGGCAGCACTCGGCGATTTATCTCATAGTACCATCACCAGCGTACCTGCCCCGATCAGTACACAACCGACAACAGCCTTCACCGAAACCTCTTCGTGCAGCAGTACGAAAGCAAGAACGAGGGTGATCACTACGCTGAGCTTGTCGATCGGCACTACCTTCGAGGCCTCTCCGATCTGCAGCGCACGATAGTAACAGAGCCACGACGCACCGGTCGCGAGTCCGGACAGAATCAGAAACAGCCAGCTCTTCCGACTGATCGATCCGATCCCACTCTGCGCATGTGTCAGAAACACCATACCCCATGCCATCGCGAGAACCACCATCGTCCGAATCGCCGTCGCAAGATTCGAGTTCACCCCTTCGATCCCGATCTTCGCAAGAATTGACGTCAGCGCTGCAAACACCGCAGAGAGTAACGCGAAAACAAACCACATAACCGATGCCTCCATTCAAGTCATGCCCTTGCGCTTTCTGAAAGCGTATGCCCTTATCATACACCTCTGGCCAATGCCTTCAACTGAAAATCGTCACCGCAGAAAACATCTTACCGGTCGTTTCACCATGTCTTCAGCAGCTTTTTGTAACTCAGGTCGATGGCAAAGGCACCAATGGGAGCTGTCAGCACGATGGCCAGAACGGCTACGGTAAGCACGGTATCGCCGCAGGCAAAACCCCTTGCCAGCGGGATGCTGCCGATTGCAGCCTGTACGGTTGCCTTCGGGGTATACGCCATCATGGCAAACAGCCGCTCCTTTTTGCTCAGGTTCGTGCCGAGAAGACATACGAAAACGCCCAGCATCCGGAATACCAGTGCACCCACGATCAGGAGCAGTGCCTTTGCACCGACCTTTCCCAGATAACCGATGTTCACCGTTGCGCCTACCAGCACGAACAGGAACACCTCGGCGGCCACCCAGAGCTTTCCGTATTTTGCCGAGAGTCTTTTTGCCACGACCGCTCTCTTTTTCTGCAGACCGATGCCGATGAACATAATGGCAATCAAGGCAGAAAAGGTGATGGCAGAGGTCAGGGCGTCCTCCACTGCCACCAGAAGGAAGGAGATACTCAAAATGATCAGCACCTTGGTGGTGTCCCGGATATGTACCTTTGCAAAGAAGTACGCCAACAGGGATCCGATCGCCATCCCAAGCGCCATACCGAGCAGGATGGACACCGGGATATTGACGAAGCTGAGCAGGGAGACACGTTCACCCTGCATCATGCCCACAAAGGTGGAGAACAGCACGATGACGTACACATCGTCCACCGATGCCCCCGCAAGGATCAGTTGCGGGATGCCCTGCTTTACACCGTAGCCCTCATCCATGAGGCGGACCATCCTCGGCACCACCACCGCCGGAGAAACAGCCGCCAGCACAGCACCCAGAATTGCTGCCTCCAGCATCGTCAACCCCATCAGCTTCGGTGCCAGCAAAAGCACGCCCATCAGTTCAAAGGACGCCGGAATGAAGCACATCAGAACGGCAGGTCGCCCAAGTTTTTTCAGCCCGGATGTGTCCAGTCCCAGACCTGCACGCGTGAGAATGATGATCAGCGCGATTTTCCGCAGCTCCGGAGAGATGCCCAGGATACTGCCGTCCAGCAGGTTCAGAACGTAAGGGCCCAGAACCATGCCGGTCGCCAGCATTCCCAGCAGGCTCGGCAGTCTGCATTTCTGGCAAAGCCATCCGATGGACATCCCAACGATCAAAATCAGCGAAATACTCAGTAACATATAAGTTCCTCCTTACTCACGCCACACAAAAAAGCTGACACCTTCTGCGTGGTTGTCATCGCAGAAGTCATCAGCTTTCAAAGCGGTTCAAGTAATCTGGTTACTTCGGGAGAACTTCATTCCCGTTTATTCCGTTGTCAATATAGCACAGCTGCAGGCCAAAAGCAATCTGGTTATCCGAAGCACTGCCGGCACGGAGAGCGATTTCACGCGACCTAAGCGAGCGATTCATTCTGTCAATGTCTCCGCCGGCAGTCCGTCACACATCTCCGCCCTGCAATCCATATACAAGCCGGAATTTACATTTACAACATGATCCAATATCTTTGTATTAGCTTATCATCTTTTAAAACTTCGTTTTCTAATACTCCGCCATTATTGATAATTGATTTGACAGAACCAATGTTGTCTTTATCACAAACCAATAAAACTTTATCCATACCAAGTTTCTTGCATTCTTCTAAAGCCAAGCTGATCATTTTGGTTGCATAACCTTTTCTTCTTTCGCTTGGTCTTATACCATCTCCAATATGACCACCATATTTTAATAAATATTCGTTTAAGTAATGTCTGATATTAACAGCACCAACCATGGTATTCCTGTCTTCATCAAAGCAAAAGAAAGTAGAATCAGGAACCAATCCATTGTCTGTAGTTGATATTTCTAAATTATTTAGATAATATTCAAAATCATCATAATCATTTTTAAATATAGCCCATGGAGAAGTATTTGCGTTATGGGTATCGTTATACGATTTCCACTCTTTAATCATTTCTATAATTTGATTTTTGTATTGCAAACTGCCTTTCATTAATTTTAATGCCATGATTTTATTCCTCATATGTTAAGATTCGTTTTGTTTCTTCGAAATCGTCCAGTACATTTCCTGCAGCCTGCTCACTTTTCTTTTCAAACAACAGATATGTGATGAATCGATCAAGATCCTTCTCGGCCTCTTTCGTCAGGACAACCTTATAATCCATACTTCGACCTCATGTCAGAAATCACAAGATCTGCATCCCTGAAATCTCCCTGCTCCCTGGAAGTCTTTAATTTTCTCAGCAGTTCACTTTCTGTCATCGGAGCATAGGGATTCGTTTCCATCTGTCTTTTTATTTCAAAAGGAAATCCATTTGCTGCGACAGCCTGCGTCAGAAAAATTCGGATTGCGGTTGTCGTATCTGTGCCCAAATCCTTGAATAATGCATCGGATTTACTTTTTAACTCGTCTTCTACACGCACCTGAATTGTACTAGCCATATTTGACACCTCCATTCATTTTTCTTCATCATAATGCCAAAGCATTACAAATGCAATGAATTTGCATCAAAAGCAGGCAGCAAAAGCACAAAGTCGACAGACGGATTCCTCACTACAGAACCCATCTGTCGACTTCTTATCCCTATGCCAATGTCTCCGCCAGCAGTTCGTCACACCTCTCCACTCTGCAATCTATATACAAACTTGAAGTTGCGCGTTTCTACAGGCGGTGCGAAATACGAATGCACCGCAGTGATAACTCTCGATTTGGAAAATTGTTCACATCAAAACAAAATATCTTCCGGCTTGATTTTATCCTTTTCCGTGATGGGGCGAATTACCTTGCACGGTACGCCTGCTGCGATGACTCCCGCAGGAATATCATGCGTTACCACGCTGCCCGCGCCAATGACCGAGCCTGCGCCAATCGTCACGCCGCCGCAGACCGTAGCATTTGCACCAATCCATACATTATCCTCCAGCGTGATGGGTGCGGAAGTGCCGATGCCGTGACTGCGCTGCTCCGGGTCGATGGCGTGTCCCGCACAGGCAAGGCATACACCCGGCGCGATAAAAGCACCGCTGCCAATATGCACCGGGGAAGTGTCCAGAATTACACAGTTGTAGTTGATGACCGCCAGACCGTGTGTGTGGATATTAAAGCCGTAGTCACAGTGAAAACTCGGCTCAATCCCTGTCATGGGGCTGCAAGTGCCGAATAACGCTTGAAGAATGGCGTTGCGTTTGTCCTGTTCATTGGGCGCAGTTTGGTTGTACTCCCAGCAAAGCTGCTTTGCATGGGCTTGTGCTGCGGTGGGGGTGTTCTCGTAGCCGTTGGCATAGGCGGCAGAGTTTTTTATTATATCAAGAGGGTTCATAGAATTTTGCTCCTTGCGTTTCAAAGATATGTTTCTGGTATAGTGATATTTTTTCATAATTGCCAAGAAAAAATACTGATGTTAAAGAAAAGCCCGCCGAACGAATACCGAAAAGCAATGTGTCGGGGAAAATCCCGAAAGCGGCACTGAAAAGGCGTGGACAGAAGCCGAGGAGAAAATCCGAACCAAGCTGCGGGAAAACATCTCCGCACAGGGGATGGTGGCTGATACATTCCATTCTGCAGTAAAGCAAAACACCGATTTTACGATTATACAAACGGGAATTTGGTGTGTGCTTTATAAATTTTTTCCGATCCACTCAAGTTCGTTCATGGAATCCTTATTTTTTTCAAGTTCATCTCTGGCTGTTGCGTAATATGATTTTTTGAAAAGCATATCCCATGAAAGATATTTTGCCATACAGTCAAACTGCTTATCAATCAGCTCATACTGGATACTGCCTACGGGAGAACCACCTACAACAATCGTGCCAACTTTTTTGTTTTTTAACTGCAATCCACGGCAGTAGCACTTATCAATGATAAGTTTCAATTGTGCTGACATTCCCCACCAATAAACTGGTGTAGCAAAAAGAATCATATCTGCGGCAGCAATTTTATCAATTGTAGAATTTGTATCATCCTTATCGACGCATCCCTTAGAGCATTGACAGACACCACATCCCTTGCATGGTGCAATGTTGAGTTTGTC
>CAKQPT010000036.1 GCA_934270345.1 uncultured Oribacterium sp.
AGTGTAGTTCCGGAAATATACGCACACAACAATACCTATCCGGATGTGGAGTTCTATTCTTTAAAAGACCATCCGAAGTGGGATTTCTGTGTGACATATTCCAGAAATGTTAAAATCACGAAAGCAGCGAAGGAGTTCATACGCCTCGCAAAAGAATATTGGGCGGATAAATATAAAAAGGAGTAAATGCCGTTCGATACCGGGGCAAAGCCTGATTCAGCATCAAGCAGCGCCTATCTCACGTCGCCTTCGGCGCCGTTCGATACCGGGGCAAAGCCCCTATAAAATCGAAGAAGGGCATCCAGGAAAACATGCAAGCACGTTTTCCTGGATACCCTTCTTCGATTTTGCACTGCTTGATGCAAGCGCTTACGTTATTGGTGCCGGGTTAAATACGCAGAGGTCGTTGGCGAAGCCGTACTGTTCGGTGTATGGCTTTTTGATGCCGGAGGCGACGTCGAGGATGAAGTCAAAGAGTTCTTCACCCTGTTCTGCGATGGTGCGGTCGCCGACGGCAGCCGGGCCTGCGTTGAAGTCGATGATATCCGGCCACTGTTCCTTCATTTCGTTTCTGGAGCAGAGCTTGATCACCGGTGCGGCGGCGAGTCCGTATGGTGTGCCACGACCGGTCATGAAGACCTCGAGGCCCATGCCGGAGGCGAGCTGAGACGGTCCGCAGACGAGGTCAGAGGCTGGTGTCGCTGCGAAGATTTCGCCGTGCTTCGTCGGCTTGTCACCAGGGGACAGGACTTCGACGATCGGGGAAGATCCGGACTTCGCGATGGAGCCCATGGACTTCTCGATGATGTTCGAGAGGCCACCCTTCTTGTTACCTGGTGTGGTGTTCGCACCACGGTCGACGCCACCCTTCTTCAGGTAAGCATCATACCACTTCATCTCTTCCACGAGGCGCTTACCTACCTCTTCGTTGACGCAACGATGGGCGATGAACTGTACGCCATCACGTACCTCGGTTACCTCGGAGAACATCGCGGTTCCGCCACCGGAAACGAGGAGATCGGCGGCATAACCGGCCGTCGGGTTCGCTGTGATACCGGAGAACGCATCCGAACCACCGCACTGCATGCCGACGAGCAGGTCGGACAGCGGCAGCTCCTCTCTCTTCCGCTCATTCAGAATCTGCAGCTTCTTTTCCGCCATCTCGCAGATGGCATCCATCATGGCCTGATAGCCCTTATAGTTCTGAAGGACGATAACATTGTCCTCGTTGTTCAGCTCCGGCCACCACTCACAGAAGCGGTCAACGGTAAACTTCTCGCAGCCGAGGCCCACCAGCATGAAGACACCACCGAAATTCGGATGGGTTGCGATGTTACGGATGATCTTCTGTGGAATGTAGGCATCCGGTGCATCGATGGCGACACCGCAGCCGTACGGATGATTGATCGCGACAACGTCGTCTACGTTCGGGTACTTCGGCAGGATCTCCCGCTTGATGCGCTGAATCGCAACATTGAGCACACCCGCGACGCACTGGACGGTCGTGTTGATGCCGAGGATGTTTCGCGTGCCGGCGTAACCGCCGTTCGGATTACGATAGCCCATCCAGGTCGTGCGCTTCGGCTTCGGAAGATCTGTGCGGATGTTCGTCGCGAACTCCATCTGATCGAGATCCGGTGCCGGTGCCATGATGAGGTTCTTCTCATTGATCCAGCCACCGACCGGGATATCCTCTGCGGTCGTGCCGAGTACGACGCCGTAACGAAGTACTTCGGATCCCTTCGGAAGTGCCTTCAGCGCGATCTTATGCGCCTGTGGGATGTCTTCCACGGTGACCACGCCCGGCATGACTTCGGTACCCTTCGGCACATCATGGATGGCGATGGCGACATTGTCACGCTCTGTGATTTGAATGCATAATCTATTTGCCATGCTTTTTCCTCCTTACTTTGGTTAAAAGCGATTGATCATTCACTTGATATGCTCATTATATTGCGTTAAAATATGTTAGTAAAATTAATTAATGTGAATGCAGGATAAGTTTTCCTAACACCGCAGGTTTACGATTTATGGATACAAAACAGATCGAATATATCATTAAAATCGCTGACGAGGGCTCCATCACCCGTGCGGCCGAGAAGCTCTTCATCACCCAGTCCGCCCTCTCGCAGCAGCTTCAGAAACTCGAGAAGGAGCTGGGCGCTCCGCTCTTCGTACGTAACAAATCCGACTGGACGCTGACCCCGGAGGGCACTGTCTATGTTGAAAATGCACGTGAGATGCTCCGCATCAAGCAGAAAACCTACACGATGATCGCCGATATGGCGGATACCCATCGTGGATTTCTCTCGGTCGGCATGACACCGGGCCGGGGCTCCGATATGTTTCCTTATGTCTATCCGAAGTTCCATGACATGTATCCGGATTTCACGATCGAACCACGTGAGCTCAGTGTACGGAAGCAGCAGGACGCAATCCGAAAGGGTGATCTGGACATCGGCTTCGTCACCATCACCGAGCAGCAGAAGACCGTCGACGAGTACATCGATATGTTCGACGAGGAAATCTATCTGGCCCTACCGGAACACTATCCGATCCCGGAGGAGTATCTAAAGACAGATGCACTGTATCCGGAGCTTCCGCTCTCGATGTTCCGTTATGAGCCGTTCGTCATGATGTATAAGGAATCGACGATTCGTAAAACCGTGGATCAGATTTTCCACGATGCCGGCTTCAGTCCGACCGTTCTGTTTGAAACCTCAAATAACGCTACAATTCTTTCCATGGTCAGTGCGAAGATGGCTTGTGCCCTCATCCCGTACCACTATGTGAAGAAGCATCCGGAAGGCGTCCGCTTCTACAGCCTCACGACCCATCCGAGCTGGAAGGTCTGCGTATGCTATCAGAAGAACACCTACCTAAGCAAAGCCGCGAAGGATTTCATCCAGCTGGTCGATGATTACTGGGAGCATGGAAAGTAAGAACAAATTTTAATAAAGAGCCCGCGTCAACAGTCGCTGACACGGGCTCTTTTTCGATACAGCTTTTTTCTTTAATAAGCCTGACGGTAAATCTTCTCCATATCCTCGAGCGTCAATCTCAGAATCGAACCGATGCCGCCGTTGGTCGCCTTGAAGCAGCCTTCGGCCAGAATCTTATACTCTTCGTCGGTTGGGTTGACACCGAGCTCACGAAGGTTCGTCGGCATATGAATCGAGCGGAAGAAATCCTCCATCGCCCCGATGCCGCGGAGTGCCGTCTCTTCGTCGTTTGCACCAGCTTCTACGCCGAGAACGTTGATGCCGAACTTCGCGAAGCGGGCCGGATTATTCTTATACACATAGCGTGCCCAGGTGCCCCAGATAGCCGCGAGGCCTGCGCCGTGTGCGACATCATAGAGTCCGCCGAGCTCATGCTCGAGGCGATGGCAGGCCCAGTCACCACCATCCGTGCCACAGCCGGTCAGGCCGTTATGACTGAGGGAGGAGGCCCACATGATCTCTGCGCGCGCGTCGTAGTTTGCAGGATCCGACATCAGGATGTGTGCATTGGCCATCACCGTGCGAAGCAGGCCCTCGGCGATCGCGTCGGTCAGCTCCATCGAGCCGCCGTTGTTGAAATAACGCTCCATCGTGTGCATACAGATGTCAGCCGCACCGGACATGGTCTGGTACTCCGGCAGGGTCATCGTAAGCTTCGGGTCCATGATGGCGAAGCGCGGACGTGCGAGGTTCGTGTTGTAGGAACGCTTGATGCCACCCTCTTCGGTCATCTTCGTGATGACGGAGGAGTTCGACATCTCGGAGCCGGTCGCCGCGATCGTCAGTACGACACCCTGCGGGGTGCACGCGCTCGCCTGGCGCTTGAAATCATAGAAATCCCAGACATCGCCCGCGGTCTCATCCGCAAGTCCGTAGCCGATGGCCTTCGCAGAGTCGATGACGGAACCGCCGCCGACCGAAAGGATGAAATCGACGCCCTCCTTCCGGCAGAGCTCGATGCCCTCGTAGACCTTGCTGAGATGCGGGTTCGGTACGACACCGCCGAGCTCGACATAGCCGATCCCGGCTGCCTCGAGCTGCTTCTCGATCATCGGTACGAGCCCCGACTTCTTCACACGCTCACTTCCGTAGTGGATCAGGACCTTCGTCGCACCCTGCGCCTTCACGAGCTTTCCCGTTTCCACGGCCGTATCCGGACCGAACACCACCTTCGTCGGTGCATAATAAACAAATGGCAGCATAACATTTCCTCCATCTTTCATCGTCGTTTCTGCACTGGTGGACATCATGCGATGTGAACACAGATGCGCCAGGGCAGGTCAGGTTTTCAGAATGCTTTCATTGTAACATAAAAATGCGGGCCGGGCAGGAATTCCTGCCCGCATCTTCGATATCTTCGGTACGCATCCCCAGTACAGAAAAAGGATGCTGTATGCACAACATCCTTTTTCTATACCGCATACGGTTCATCATCTGAAAATCGATGGATACATACTATTCAGTTTTTTTCTTCTCTTCTGCTTCTGCGCAGTGGAGCAGTGCCTTCATGTAACCGGTGTAATACGCAGCGGAGCGCTCGGAGAAGCCCTTCCCATCCTCGTTAAAGAACGGATGGTCAATGTTGAGATATCCGTCGAAGCCACTACGTACGATGACCTTCATGATCTGGTACATATCCGCATAGCCGTCCTCGAGGAGGGTCTCCTCGAAGTACGGGAGCTGTCCGCTGACATTACGGAAGTGAATGATCGGGAGCTTATCCGCCTTCACGAACTCTTCGATGTCCTGGTAGAGATCACCGAAGCTGTCCGACTCCAGCCAGCAGCCGACGCACATCTTCATCGTAAGGTACGGGCTGTTGCCGGCGAGCTCAAAGGCACGACGGTAGCAATCCGAATTCCAGATAAGGCAGGCGACGCCGCCAGCCTCCGGGATCGGAGGATCGTTCGGATGCAGCGCCAGCTTCACATTGGCTTCTTCACATACCGGAAGTGCCTTATCCAGGAAATAACTGAAGTTATCCCAGATTTCCTGCTCCCCGTATACACGATCGTTCGAAATCGGACGGGACTTTATTTCATCCAGATCACAGATAAAGGAGTTCTGGCCGTGGTTATACTTGCCGGCACCGATTCTGGTACGGAAGATACCATTCGGCTGCCATGCGATGTAGTTGATCGGAACACCGGCCTTTCCAAGTGCTCTCGTGAACTCGTTATACTTCGCGATCCACTCGTCACGATCTTCGCGGCCGAGATGAATCGAGGGACACTTCTGCAGCTGTGGGCAGCCTGCATTGGAGATCTGAAGATCATATTTCGCCGCACGCTCCTGGAAGCGCAGGATCCCGTCGTAAGTTGCATCATCGCCGATGAAGTTAACGGCGAGATAGTGGATGCCCTGTCCCTGCTGGTAGCGCATCTCCTCCTCTGTCATCTTACTCGAACAATTGCTTTCGATTTTGATCATAGATGTACCTCTGTTCGTCCGATACCTCGTCACTTAAGATTCTTATCGAAGAATGCACGGATGATTTCCTTCGTCTCCTGCTGGAAAAACTCCTTCGTCCCATGGCCTGCACCATGAAGGATATAAAGGTCTGCACGATCTTCCATCCCCGCCTTTACGATGTCATCATAAAATGCTTCGCTGATATCACAGGACACCAGCTTATCACAGTCGCCATGCAGGATGAGAATCGGGCACATCTCCTTCGTTAAAATGTATGGTGGACAATATGGCTTCGCACGCTCCTTCAGTGTCGACATATCCCCACCGAAAAGTGCACCCGCATGTGTATCTTCCGGCTTTTTCCAGCGACAGTTCGGATTCGTACGCATTTCCAGTGCATCATCCTCAATCAGCTTTACAAAATCCACCGGTCCGAACATGTCACAGCAGGCCTGCACATGAGAAGAATACGCACTCCACTCTTCACTTTCATAGTTGTCCGAATTCATCGCTGCGAGCGCTGACAGCTGTCCACCCGCGGAGCGTCCGATGATACCGATATGCTCCGGATCAATTTCATATTCATCCGCATGTGCACGGAGGAATCGAATCGCCGTCTTCACATCGATGATCTGTGAAGGCATGTGTTCCTCAGCGCTGCTTCGATAGTACATGGATGCAACCACGTATCCTGCATCTGCAAGAAATGCCATCTCAGCTACCATAATATTCTTGTCACAGCCACGATATCCGCCACCCGGAACCCACAGGATCGCCGGCTTCGGTGTTTTATCATCCGCTTCATCATCGTGACCGGATGCCAGACGCATCTCGCTGTTCCCGTTCTGAAGCATGATGGACATCTTCAGCTCCATCTCCTGTCCGTTCAGATTCTTCTGTCTCGAATATACGATATTATCGATAAAATTAATACTTTTTCTGGCTCTGCCAGGATTGATCACTTTTTTCATATGCTTCCTTTCATTTACAGTGATGCTCGTTGAATCGTATCAATAACCAGCTGCTGACCAGCTTCCCATTCATCTGTGCAATGCACGATAAATCCGTGATACGAATCGAGGAAACACTTCTGTGTCACCTTTACACCCGCCAGCACGAGGCGCTTCGCGTACTCGGCATCCTCGAATCGGAAATTATCATGACCGCAACTGGTTATGAGCGCTTCCGGAAGTCCCCGCAGCATCTCATCCGGTGCAAGCAACGGGCTGCAGTATGGATCCTTTAAATTCTCTAATTCTCCATCTGTATAAGCCAGACTGAACATTCTGCCTCGCTCGACCGGAATCAGATTGCTTTCTGCTTCCGGTTTATCCGCCGGATCCGTCACCATATCAAACGCACCATAATCCAGCACCTGAAGGCAGAACTGAAATTCCTTTGTCTGATTTGCCTTTAAGCATACGACGGCCGTCAGGTTTGCACCTGCACTATGTCCGCCCATGGATACGCGCTTCACGTCGGCATCCCAGTGCTGCAGCATGGAAAACACCCATCTGCATACTTCATATGTTTCGTTAAATGCTTTCGGATATGGATGCTCCGGTGCCAGACTATAGTCCACATCCACCACGATGCCCTGAATCGCATCGGCTACCTTTGCAGAGTAGATCTCATCCCGTAAAACATGTGGGCGTACGAATCCACCACCATGGACATTGATATGGACCGGACAGTTCCGGGTGCGATTCTTTGCCGTAAAAATATAGCACGGAACCGGACCTTCGGATGTGGTCACTCTGACCTCTTCACGTTCCGCGAGATCCAGGTTTTTTTTGTATTCTTCTGTGATATGCTCCTTTGCTACGCTGGTACCACGAAGCGCAACAATCATCTTTTCTTTTTCTTCCTGTGTCAGCATCGTCTGATTCCTCCTTCGATATGTATCTTTCACATTCAAAAAGCCTGAAAATGAGAGTAGAAAAGCCGAAGCCTCGCAAGCTTCGGCTTTCATAAGTTTTTATGCACTCGCCTTCTTTTTCTTCAGCGTCTTCGAAATCACCGGACCGATCACGCTGTAAACAGCAATCAGGATAAAGATGAGAGAAATCGGACGTGTCAGGAAAGAAGTCATATCCCCCTTCGCATAGGAGCATCCCATACGGAAATAGCTCTCGATTTTACTTCCCAGAATAAATGCAAGCATGAGCGGCGTACTCGGCATCTTAAAGAACTCCATCAGGATACCGATCGCACCAAATACCAGTACCAGGTAAACACTGAACATCGACGTCGACGCAGAGTATGCACCAAGGAAGCAGATCATAAGAATCGCACTGTAAAGATAGTGATATGGTGCCTTTAAAAGCATCGGGAACCAGCGCTTCGTCAACAGCTCTGTGACGAAAATCAGAATTGCAGAAATCAGTACAGTTGCAAAAATGAGATTTGCCAGTAACGGATTGTTCTTAATGAACATCGGTCCAGCCTGTAATCCATGAATCGTCATAGCAGACATCAGGAGAACGGTCGTTGCATCGCCCGGGATACCCAGTGCGATCATCGGAATGATGGCACCACCGACGCCGGCATTGTTCGCAACCTCAGTTGCCCAGATACCTTCATCGATACCGGTTCCAAACTTCTCCGGATGCTTGCTCATCTTCTTCGCCTGACCATACGCAATCAGGTTGGAAATTCCGGATCCCATGCCCGGAAGGAAACCGATCCAGAGGCCAATGAAGAGCGATGTGAGGATCACCTTCAGATTATCCTTAAAGTCTTTGAAGCTGAAGCCGAATCCTTTCAGTGATCCGGCATCTACCTCCGGCATCGTCAGATTATTCTTCGCATAGCTCGAAGCAACCTGCTGCAGGGCAAACGTACCCATCAGGAGGCATACGACATTGATGCCGCCATAGAGGTTCGTATTATGGAAAGTGAAACGAAGCTGGTTCGTGACCATATCCGAACCGACAGTGGAAAGCCACAGTCCGAAGAAGGCTGCCAGAAGGCCCTTAAAAACGGAACCGTTACTTAATCCAACGACCATCGTGATCGCCATCAGACAGAGGCTGAAATACTCCCATGGTCCGAGCTTCAGTGCGATATCCGCGATAAAGGTCGAGCAGAAGGTTGCAACGAGGATAGAAACCAGCGTACCGATAAAGGAGCCGGTGATACCGATCGACAGTGCACGCGCTGCCTGTCCCTTCTGTGTCATCGGATATCCATCATAGCAGGTTCCGATCGATGCAGCCGATCCAGGAATACCAACGAGCACCGCTGCAATAAAGGAACCGGATACACCACCAACGTACATGCCCAGCAGCATTGCGAAGCTGAGATTGGTATTTAAAGCGAATGTCATCGGAAGAATCAGCGTGATGCCGAGACCTCCGGACAGGCCAGGAATCGCACCCAGGACACAGCCGACCAGGGAGCAGATATACATCATGATGAAGTTCACCGGCTGGAATAATACGCCAAGTGCAGAAAGATAACTTGCCATTTTTTATTTCTCCTTCCAGTTAAGGCATCCGAATGCCGAGTGCTTCAAAAATCACGCCCTTCGGCAGTGGAATATTGAAGCCCTTCGTAAATCCGAAATAGCAGAGACTGCCCAATGCGACACTTAATACGACAGCAAATATAATGTTGATCTTCTTATCTACCTTCAGTGTCATGATGAACATCATCATGCCGATCATCGACGTAATCCAGAAGCCGATAAAATTCATCGCTGCACAGAAAAGAATGCACTCCAGTATGATCAGTCCGAGACGCTTCCATCCATCTTTATCAAGATACGGAGCTGCGCCATGCTCATTCTCTTCTTTTTCTTTTTTTCCATCGAAAATCATCGAAAGAAGCGCCATGACAATCATGCCGATCGCAGAAATAAATGGAAAGAGCTTCGGCCCCGGCTCGTTGGAAACCAGCTTTTCAGGAATCAAGGTCGTTTGAAATGCAACCCACGCAGCGAATACGATAAATACGATTCCCATCACATAGGTACGATTCAGTTTTTTCATTGAAAACCCCTTTTCAAAAATACCGGCTGTCCGTAAGGACAGCCGGACATGTTTCAGTTTCGTTCAATTAGTATCATCAGCGAACCTTCAGCCCCATAGAACTTACAAGTTCATCCTGGAAGCTCCACTCGGTTTCGAGCGCCTTCTTCGTATCTTCATAGTTCACGGCTGCAATATAGGTCGCCATCTTATTGTTGCCATCGATGAAGGACTGAACGGTCGTTGCCTTCTGGATTGCCTCATTGATTGCCTCACAAACCTCATCCGGCGTATCCTTCGGAGCAACTACATAGTAATTTGAATCCCAGGTCGCACTTACATTCTGCTCCTGTGTGGTCGCAAATTTCTTATCGAGCTCTGTACCTACCAGCTCACTCATGTTCTCCAGCGTCGCAACCTTCGGTCCGATACTTCCCAGTATGGTCAGCTTTCCATCCGCATCATAGGATACCGCGTTTGGAATCGAACAGTTTGCGATATCGATCGATCCTGCTGCAACATTGGTCAGCTTATCTGCCTCGGAAGAGCACTGTACGTAGTTTACTGAATTGGCATCACCGGTCAGCTCTTCAATGAGTGATGTGAACAGTACCTGCGTCGTACCACCTAAAGAACATCCTACAACGACATCTCCCGGATTTGCTTTGATGTACTCCGCAAGTTCCGTCAAGTTCGTGTATGGTGCACCCGGCTTTGCGATGAGAGCCTGCGGACCACCCTGATTCATGATGCCGACTACCTTAAGATCATCCTTGATATTTACTTCTGAAGATCCGGCAAGGTACTGAATGATCGCGCCACCATGGCAGGTGCCCAGTGTTAATCCATCTGCCTTCGCATTCTTTACATGCTCCATGCCGACTTCTCCGGTATCATAGTTGGTAACAATGAAGTTCACGCCTGGGCAGACCTCACTGAGTGCCTGTGTCAGATAACGGGTATACAGATCGGTTCCGCCGCCTGCCTTCGCAGGAACATCGACATATACATTGTCTCCGGACTTCCATGGGCCTACACCCTCACCTGCCGATGCTGCAGCTTCCGTACCTGCATTTCCGGCAGCGGTCGTTGCTTCCGGAGCTGCGGATGAACCACATCCTACCAGGCTGGCCGCAAGCATACAGGTGGCCATCATACTTGCAAATAATCTGTTTTTCTTCATAGTGTTTTCTCCCTTTCTTTGCGAAATATAATAAAATTTTATGTTACATTCACATTCTCTTTTTGATTTTTTCTTAATTAAGAGTAATTCTATTTGAAAGCACGTGATTTTGTTCATTTCGCATCGCTTATGTCTGTATTATGCTGCGCAATATGACGGTTGACAAGCTTGAAAGACTTATGTAATTTATAAGTAAAAGTAATGCAACTTTAGAAAAGGAATCGAGATGAATACGAAGCAACTTCACTATATCCTGGCCATCGCAGAAGAAGGAGGCCTGACGGCTGCCGCGGAAAAGCTTCACATAACGCAACCCGCGCTCAGTAAATATCTGGCAGAGCTTGAAGCTGAACTGGGGACAGAATTATTTTTCCAGCATAAAAAACGTTACTATCCTACCGCTGCCGGAAAGATCTACCTGGATGCCGCCTCCCGTATCATCGCTGTGAAGGAGCAAACCTATCAGATGATTTCCGAACTTTCGGTGGGCTATCAGAAAACCCTCACCATCGGCGTCACACCTCTGCGCGGTTCCATTGCGATTGCGAAAATCTTCAATCTCTTTCATCGTCGTTATCCGAATATAAAAATCGAGATGAAGGAACATTACATGGCCGGACTACGAAAGGCTGTGCAGGAACACGAAGTTGACCTGGCGCTGGGCACCTGTGACGATCCGGACGAACCAGGCATCATCCACACTTCCTTTCACGAGGAGGAAGTGGTACTGTTTGTGCCTTCCTTCCACCCACTCGCTTATCAGGCAAGTCACGATCTCAACCATCTGACCTCTATCGATATTCGAAAATTCCAGGACACGCCGTTCATTCTGGCAACGCATCATTCCACGATACGTCATACAACCGATATGCTGTTTCAGCAGAATCAGATGCAACCGACCATCGTATATGAGGCCGATAATAATCTGATTCTGAAAAACATGGCGGATCAAGGCGCCGGCGTCACGATTCTGGCGCGCAGTCACATGGAACCTTCCAGAAACATGGTTTACTTCAGCCTGAAACCAAAATGTTTTGTCCACATGACCGTTATGTCCGCACCGGATCACATCCTCACAGAGGAGGAACGCTATCTGATGGCCCTGAACTACCAGATGGAAGCGCAGAATCCGAATTATTATTTCAGTCCGAATCAGGCTGCGAAGAATCTGATTGAAGAATTCCAGCTCTATCACACAGAAAGGCACACGCTCTGATGGATACCAAACTGATCGAATATGTTATCGCCATTGCCGAGGAAAAGAGTCTGAGTAAAGCTGCCGAACGCCTCTATCTCTCACAGCCGGCACTCAGTCAGCGCCTGAAAAAACTTGAAGATGAGCTCGGCACAAAGCTGTTTACCCGAGAGCGCGATGGTCTCATGCTTACAGATGCCGGTCGAATCTATATCAATGGCGGGCATTCCATCCTCCAGATAAAGAGAGATGCACTTCAAAAAATCTCCTCGCTCACGCACAGCAGCAGGAACACTCTTCGCTTTGCCTGCGCATCTTCTTCTGCGCTGGAATGTATCCCTGCTTTTCGTAAAGCTTATCCGGAAATCGAGCTTATGGTTCGACGTAGCAACAGCCTGACTGCAAAGGAAGATCTCATCATGGGGCATGCGGATCTCGGTATTCTGCTCACTTCGTCTCTGCAGCACTCGATACTCGAGTATATTCCGCTCTGGACCGGTGAGCTTCTTCTCGCAATTCCAGACGGACACCCGGAGCTTCTTCCGGAAGACATCGAGCGAGGAGACTACTCCGCACTTCAGAACGACTACTTCGTGCTGACGCATGCCCCTTCTTTCGTGCGCAACACGGAAGATCAGGCCCTGCGCAATATGCAGATCCAGCCGAATATTATCTGCGAGATCGAAGATGATGTCTCTCGACGCTATATGCTGAATAAGGGTCTCGGCAATGCGTTCGTTCCAAGCCGTCTGCCTCACCCGGAAGATACCTTTCATACCTACTCCCTGAATCCACCTCTCACGTTTTACATCGTCGCCGCCTATCAGAAATCCATCAGCTTATCAGAACCGATGAAAGCGTTGATTCGTATCCTCCTGACAGCATATGATCAGCTTCCATCCTGAATAATACTCTTAAAATTACTCACCCGCGCATTGTACTTCCGAATCAGGTCGATGAGTACGAGCTCCGGCACAGAAAGATAGCTCCCCTTACGATAAGCCACTGAAGAATACCAGTGAATATGCGGTTTCACTGTAAAGTACACGATCGGTGCCTCCGGATCGATATAGAATGCAGGAAAAAATGCGCAGGCGATCTGTGCTTTTACAGAACGGATTCTGGTTTTACTTCCCGAGGAGGTATAGAGCACCTTCGGTCGAAAACCCGCCGTACGAAAAATCTCCGCTTCGATATCCGAGCTTTTCGTCTCCGGTGCAGCCAGAAGAAACTGGGCATCCTTAAGCAGGCAGAGGTCGACCTCCGGGAGACGCTCTGCACTGTTTTCGCCGGCGAGATATGCCAGCGGGTGCGACGCCGGTACGCCCAGTACGATTTCCTCCTTTACATTTGCAATATACGAAAAATCAGGGTTCTGCTGCCCTTCCGTAAACGTGATACAGGCAAGGTCGATCTCTTTATTTATGAGCGCCTGCTCCATGCGCTTATTCCGCAGCTCCTTCGTATGAAAACGAATATTCGGATACAGCATATGGAAGACCGGAAACACTTCTGAAAACATATCTGCCCCACGTTCCGGCGTAAAGGCGATGGAAATCGTACCATGTCCCTCCTGGTGTAAATCGCCCAGTTTTTTATACGTATTTTCTTTGATCTGCAGTATCTCCCTTGCACCCTCCAGATAGATCTGGCCGGCTTCCGTCGGAATCATGCTGTGCCTGCGCCGCTCGAACAGCGGCATGCCGATTTCCTTCTCCAGCTTCAGCAGCTGCTGGTTCAGCGCAGACTGCGTGAGGAACAGCCGCTCTGCCGCACGGGAAATGCTCCCTTCACCTGCAATCGCCAGAATATTTTCAATCTGTTTCAGTTCCATAATTCATTCATCTCTTAATCTGATTAAGTCTAAATCTAATTTTCTACAAGTTGTATTAAGATTACATTCATTTTATGATGATTTCAACAGATATATCACATAACTGTATTGCATCTCTTGATTTTCAGAAATCCAGAGCTACGAACATGTCAGAATAAACAGAGCGTATTGATGCGCGTCAAAGCTTACCGAGCAGTGCCTTCTGACCGAACACGAAAGGGGAAATCACATGTCATTCAAGTGTACAAAGCCGATGGCAGATCCAGTCGCAACGCTCGCGTATCGTCCATGGACCGCAGCCATCGAACCATTTCAGGTATCACCGAGAACCTGGTATGTCGCAGGTCAGACTTGGGTCGGCTGCTGGCTCATCGAAACGAGCGAAGGCTGCATCCTGATCGATACCGCGATTCCAGAGAGCGCCTACCAGCTCGTGGACAGCATCTATAAAACCGGCCACAAGCCATCCGATATCAAGAAGATTCTTCTCAGCCATGCGCACTTCGATCACTGCGGTGCCGCACAGATCATGAAGGAGCTGACCGGTGCAGAGATGTATATGTCGAAGGAAGACTGGGACTTCTACCAGGAGGTACCGGAGGAGACGATGGTGCTCGACACGGATTCCCATCCAATCGATTTCCAGATTGATCATTTCTACGATGACAATACACCGGTTGTCCTCGGTGACATTTCCGTTCGCACCATGCTTACACCAGGACACACCATCGGATGCACCAGCTTCTTCTGGGAGGAAACAAATCCGGCGGATGGAAAGACCTACACGATTGCTATGCATGGTGGCGTCGGTGCAAATACCATGAACGATGATTACTACAGGACGAGTAAGAAGCTGACACCGGCACTGCGTGACCGCTTCCTCGCAGATGAGGAGAAGCTTGCAGCCATCCATGTAGACATTGCCCTCCCGAGCCACCCGAATCAGATCGAGATTACGGATCGTGCCGGCCAGTATACGAACGAGAACAACTGCTACTATGACCCGACCGTCTGGGCCGATTTCCTGCACGAGCGTGTACGTCAGGTTCGTGCTCTGATGAAATAAGAAAGGATAGAATTATGTCACATTTAACCATCGTCCTTCTCGTAACGCTGTTTATGATGATCATGTTCATCTGGCACAAGGTGCCATTTGGCGTGACGGCTATGACCTGCTGTCTGATTCTCGCTGCAACCGGTGTCGTCGATCTGAAATCCGCCTTCATCGGCTTCGGTAATAAAACCGTCGTTCTGATCGCGCCGATTCTCGCGCTTTCTTCTGTACTGACGAAGACCGCACTGGTCGATAAGATTTCCGGCACCCTCAATATGGTACAGGGCAAGAGTGGTATGATGCTGATCATCGCATTTTATGCGGTTGCTGCCCTTTTCTCTCAGTTTGTACCATCGACTGCTGCACTCGCGATCCTGGTAGTTTTTCTGACCACGCTGAATAAAAACGGTGAAATTACCGCAAATCGTCTGCTGCTTCCGCTTCTCGGTGTCATGGTTGCCTGGAAGTTCCGCCTTCCGATCGGCCTCGGTGCCACTACCTTCGCAACCCTGAATGGTTTCTACGAGGGAATCGTCGGTGAGGGAAATCCTCAGTACATGATCGGCCTTCTGGATCCACTGAAATTTGCAATCATTCCCATCATTGTTCTGACAACTTACTGCCTTTTCGCATGGAAACTGATGCCGAAGGATCAGGAAGTTGATACGACGAAGCTGAAAAAGGGCGCCGTCGTTGAGAAGCTCCCGCAGTCCAAGCAGATGATCGTATACATCGTATTTACAGTTGTTATGCTCTGCCTCATCTTTAACCAGGTTACGAAGAACTGGATGTACCTCGCACCGGCAGCTGGTGTCATCATCCTGATCTTCACCGGCTGCATCGATGCGAAGGATGCGTCGAAGGATATGACCCAGGATATGATCTGGATGCTCGCCGGTGTACTGATCGTCGCTGACGCGATCGGATCCTCTGGTGCCGGTGAAGTCATCGGACAGTTCATCCTGAACATCATCGGCCAGAATCCGAGCCAGTTCAAGGTCATGCTGATCTTCTCTGCTGCAACCGTTATCATGACCACCTTCATCTCCAACATGGGTACGCAGTCCGTACTGATCCCGATCGCCGCTTCTGTTGCACTCGCAGCTGGCTGGGATCCGAGAGGTCTCGTTCTCATCATCGGTACCGCAAACTACTTCGCCGTCGGCTTCCCATCCGGATCCGGTGAGTGTGCCGTAGCTTTCGCGGCCGGTGAGTATAATCCGGCGAAGGTACTGAAGTTCACGCTTCCGTATATGATTCTGGCGATTCTCTCCTGCGCCGTATCCGCTACGATCTTCTATCCGCTGGGATAAAATCCTGATTCCCACTACGATATTTCCATAATCCCCCCGATAAAGAACGGCTGTCGCTTGAGCGGCAGCCGTTCTTTCGTTCTGCTTTCTTTCACATACGCATCATGGATTTCCGAAGCGTCTTTCTCCTTCCAGCATGTTTCTTGCATAATTAATAGGTAGAATCATCATTTTACGCATGATTTCGTCTGCGATATAATGATAAACATCATGATTCTTACGTGAAATTTTAAGTTTAGGAGATAACACGATGAACACTCTCATTTCCGCAGATAACACCTGGGTGCTGATGAGCATTATGGTGCTGGTGGTTGCCTTTTCCATCTGGATGGAGCAGACCTACGCCTGGGCCAGCAAGATCAGCGGCGCCATCATTGCCCTGATCTGTGCCCTGCTGCTCACGAACCTGAAGATCATCCCGGCAAGCGCGCCGATTTTCGACGATGTGGTCTGGGGCTTCGCGGTGCCGATGGCGATTCCGCTTCTGCTGCTGCAGGTCAACCTCTCGAAGATCTGGAAGGAGACCGGACGTATGCTCGGGATCTTTCTGATCGGTGCCCTCGGCACGGTGGCCGGCGCAGTGCTCGGCGTGCTCATCCTCGGGAAGTTCATCCCGAATCTTCCATATGTGGCGGCGATGATGACCGGTTCCTACATCGGTGGTGGCGTCAACTTCACGGCCCTCGCGGATGCCTTCCATGTGGACCAGACCCTGATTTCCGCGGCGACCGTCGCCGATAATCTGAACATGGCGATCTACTTCATGATCCTCATCGCGTTTGCGGGCAATGCATGGCTCCGGAAGCACTATCCGCACCCGCACATCGACCATGTCCTCGCGAACGGTACAGACGCCGACGAGGGCAAGACCCTGGCGGCGAAGTACTGGGGACGGAAGGAGATCTCCCTTCGCGACATCGCGATCGACTTCGCCTTCTCCATCATCGTCGTGACGATCTCGAAGGCCATCGCCGGGGTACTCTCTACGGCGATTCCGACCGGCAACTGGTTCCTCAACATGCTGAACACCTTCTTCGGCAGTCAGTATGTATGGATCACGACCGTCGCGATGCTGTTCGCCACGGTCCTTCCGGAAAAGGCGGAGGCCATGCATGGTGCACAGGAGCTGGGCACCTACCTCATCTACCTGTTCTTCTTCGTCATCGGTGTACCGGCGTCGATCCCGCTTATCATCCAGCAGGCACCGCTGCTTCTCGTCTTCTGCCTCCTGATGGTGATCGTCAACATGCTCTTCTGCTTCATCGGCGGAAAGCTCATCGGCGGCTCCCTCGAGGAGATCATCCTTGCGTCCAATGCCAACATCGGTGGCCCGACCACCGCAGCCGGCATGGCGATCGCCCAGGGCTGGAACAAGCTCGTCGGCCCGTGCATGCTCGTCGGCACCTTCGGCTACGTCGTCGGCACCTACCTCGGCATCGTCGTCGGATCGCTGCTGATCGGATAAATAAAAAGATATAGTGAAAGAAAAGGCTGTCGCAGATGCGACAGCCTTTTTGGTATTCGTATTTAATTCCCCGGTTCCTGCTGCTTCAGTTCTTCCAGCTGTTCCGAGATGGTCTCCCAGTTTTCGTAGAGATCCCCGAGGCGGGCATCGTTCTTCTCATGCTCCTTATGAAGCTCCATGAGGCGTCCGACGTCGGCGGCGATGTCCGGATTCATGTAGTCATCGTCCAGCTCCTCATTGCGGGCCTCGAGCTTCTGGATCTCTTCCTCGGTCGACTTTAGGTCGCGCTGCAGCTTCTGGAGATTCTTCTTATACTCCTTCTGCAGCTCCCAGTCGGTCTTCTGCTCGGACTTGATTTCAGGATTCGGTACCGCGGAGGTACGTGCCTTCTGGCTGTTTGCATTGGCATCCAGTACAGAGCCGCCGTACTTACGGACATCCTCCTTCTTCTCAAGGTAGTAATCGTAGTCGCCGATGTAGTTATCGAAGCGGTTCTCGAAGAGCTCGAGGATGCGGGTCGCGGTCTTGTTGATGAAATAACGGTCGTGGGATACGTAGAGCACAGTGCCCTCGTAATTCCGGATCGCGTCCTCAAGCACCTCACGGCCCTGGATGTCCAGATGATTCGTCGGCTCATCGAGGATGAGGAAGTTCGCGTTACTGAGCATCAGCTTCGCGAGGGACACACGGCCCTGCTCGCCACCGGAGAGATCGCCGATGCGCTTGTACACATCATCGCCACGGAAGAGGAAAGCCGCCAGCACGTTCCGCACCTTCGTGTCGTTCAGGTACGGATAGTCGTCCTGGATCTCGTCGAAGATGGTTTTCTCCATGTGAAGCACGGCATGCTCCTGATCGTAGTAGCCGATCTCGACATTCGTGCCGAGCTTGAAGCTGCCGGTCGACGCCGGCTCCTGCTCGTTCAGAATCTTGAGGAGCGTGGTCTTACCGGTACCATTCGCACCGATCACCGCGACGTGCTCACCGCGCTTGATTTCGAAGGAAATGTTCGAGAACAGCGTCTTCTCGCCGAAGGACTTACTGAGCTCCTTCACCGACAGCACATCGTTTCCGGACTGAAGATGCGGGGTCAATGCGAGGCGCATCTCATTATCGAGCTCCTCCGGCTTATCGAGCAGCTCCACCTTTGCGAGGGCCTTCTCGCGGGACTCTGCACGCTTGATGGACTTCTCGCGGTTAAACTGCTTCAGCTTATCGATGACCGCCTGCTGGTGCGCGATGTCCGCCTG
>CAKQPT010000037.1 GCA_934270345.1 uncultured Oribacterium sp.
GATAGAAATATCTCCATCGCTCTTTATGTTTTGGGTGAACCTCTTAATTGCTCAATGTAAACTTAATGACATTGGCCTTGCGGCCTCTTTTTCAGTGTCTGAATTTATCCAGCAGGCCGCGGAGGCGTTCTGCGAGGCGGATCGGTTCCGCGACGGCTTCCGCCGGTTTGTGCATGGAGGTATGCAGGAAGTAGTCCTGGGAGTCGAACGGCTCGGCGCTGTGCTTCCGGCAGTAGCTGCCGTCCGGGAGGACGAGGCTCGCCTTCGCGCTGTCGCGGAGCTGGGCGTCGAGAATCCAGCGGAGCTCGGCACGGAGCTCTTCATCCTGTATCGGACACGCGATCTCGACACGGCGGTTCAGGTTTCGGGTCATGAGGTCTGCCGAGGCGATGTACATCTCAGCGTCTGCGCCACGGCCGAACTGGTAGATGCGGGCGTGCTCGAGGAAGCGTCCGACGACGGAGGTGACGTGTACGTTCTCGGTCTCGCCGGCGACACCCGGGAGGATGCAGCAGATGCCACGGATGATGAGCTGCACCTCGACGCCTGCGCGGGAGGCTTCTGCGAGCTTATCCATGACCTCACGCTCGGTGACAGAGTTCGCCTTGATGCAGACATATCCGTCGCGACCACGTGTGATCTGCTCGTCGATCTTCCGTAGAAGCATTGGCTTGATCCCGTATGGGGAGACGAGGAGTCGCTTGTACTCGCCATCGAGCTTGTTCACGAGCATGTTTCGGAAGAAGGCCGACGCGTCCTCGCCGATGGTCTGGTCGACCGTCATGAAGCTTAAGTCGGTGTACATCGCGTTCGTCTTCTCGTTGTAGTTGCCGGTGCCGACCTGGGTGAGGTAGACCGTCTTGTTATGGCTGCGCATCGTGATGAGGCAGATCTTGCTGTGGCACTTGAAGCCCTCGGTGCCGTAGATGACCTGGCAGCCGGACTCCTCGAGCATCTTCGACCACTCGAGGTTGTTCTCCTCATCGAAGCGGGCACGGAGCTCCATGACGACAAGGACTTCCTTGCCGTTCTCGGCCGCGCGGCAGAGGGCCTGCGCGATCTTCGAGGAGGACGCCATACGGTAGATCGTGATCTTGATGGAGAGCACCTTCGGGTTCTCGGCTGCCTCGTTCAGGAGATGCAGGAACGGATCCACCGAATCATACGGGTAGAACAGGAGGCGGTCACGCTGACGGATCTGCGAAATCATCGGCTGATCGCGGCGGAGATCCTCGGCCCAGCGTGGATGATGCGCCGGATACTGGAGGCGCATGGAGAGCTCCTTCGGGAGCGCGCCAATCAGACGAAAGACGTAGCGCATATTGAGCGGACACTTATCCACAAAAACTTCATGGGTTTCCACTCGGACGACGGAGGACAGGAGCTTTCGGAATTCCCCGGAAATCTGCGTGTTCAGCTCCACACGCATGACCGCGAGATGGTCACGGAGCTTCAGGAGCTTCGTCATCTGGTTGCGGAAATCCGCCTCGTTATCGTCGAACTTATCATCATCGAAGCTGATGTCGGCGTTACGGGTGACCGCCAGCACACAGCTCTCCTTCACCGTATACGCGTCGAACATGGTCGGCAGCCAGCGAAGAGAATTTCGTAAGGGGGTCTGACCCCATAAACTTCCGGGTGGTCAAGCACCTGACGCAAAACAGCAGCTGCACCATTTGTTGTGCGGCTGCTGTTTTGCTTTATCCATATTTTGATTATCGTCTGAATCTGTCCAGCAGGCCGCGGAGGCGTTCTGCGAGGCGGATCGGTTCCGCGACGGCTTCCGCCGGCTTGTGCATGGAGGTATGCAGGAAGTAGTCCTGGGAGTCGAACGGCTCGGCGCTGTGCTTCCGGCAGTAGGAGCCGTCCGGGAGGACGAGGCTCGCCTTCGCGCTGTCGCGGAGCTGGGCGTCGAGGATCCAGCGGAGCTCGGCACGAAGCGCTTCATCCTGTATCGGGCACGCGATCTCGACACGACGGTTCAGGTTTCGTGTCATGAGGTCCGCCGAGGCGATGTACATCTCAGCGTCTGCGCCACGGCCGAACTGGTAGATGCGGGCGTGCTCGAGGAAGCGTCCGACGACGGAGGTGACGTGTACGTTCTCGGTCTCGCCGGCGACACCCGGGAGGATGCAGCAGATGCCACGGATGATGAGCTGCACCTCGACGCCTGCGCGGGAGGCTTCTGCGAGCTTATCCATGACCTCACGCTCGGTGACAGAGTTCGCCTTGATGCAGACATATCCGTCGCGACCACGTGTGATCTGCTCGTCGATCTTCCGTAGAAGCATTGGCTTGATCCCGTATGGGGAGACGAGGAGTCGCTTGTACTCGCCATCGAGCTTGTTCACGAGCATGTTTCGGAAGAAGGCCGACGCGTCCTCGCCGATGGTCTGGTCGACCGTCATGAAGCTTAAGTCGGTGTACATCGCGTTCGTCTTCTCGTTGTAGTTGCCGGTGCCGACCTGGGTGAGGTAGACCGTCTTGTTATGGCTGCGCATCGTGATGAGGCAGATCTTGCTGTGGCACTTGAAGCCCTCGGTGCCGTAGATGACCTGGCAGCCGGACTCCTCGAGCATCTTCGACCACTCGAGGTTGTTTTCCTCATCGAAGCGGGCACGCAGCTCCATGACGACGAGGACTTCCTTGCCGTTCTCGGACGCGCGGCAGAGGGCCTGCGCGATCTTCGAGGAGGACGCCATACGGTAGATCGTGATCTTGATGGAGAGGACCTTCGGGTTCTCGGCCGCCTCGTTCAGGAGATGCAGGAACGGATCTACCGAATCGTACGGGTAGAACAGGAGGCGGTCGCGCTGACGGATCTGCGAAATCATCGGCTGATCCCGGCGGAGATCCTCGGCCCAGCGCGGATGATGCGCCGGATACTGGAGGCGCATGGCGAGATCCTTCGGGAGCGCCCCGATCAGACGAAAGACATAGCGCATATTGAGCGGGCACTTATCCACGAAGACTTCGTGGGTTTCCACACGGACGACAGAGGACAGCAGCTTTCGGAATTCCCCGGAGATCTGCGTGTTCAGCTCGACACGCATGACCGCGAGGTGGTCACGGAGCTTCAGGAGCTTCGTCATCTGGTTGCGAAAATCCGCCTCGTTATCGTCGAACTTATCATCATCGAAGCTGATGTCGGCGTTACGGGTGACGGCCAGCACACAGCTCTCCTTCACCGTGTAAGCGTCAAACATGGTCGGCAGCCAGCGGAGGAGGATATTTTCAGTACGCACGTAGCGCTTTCCATCCGAAAGCATCAGGAATGGTGCGGCGGTCTCCGGCATTGGCACGATCCCGATGGCCTTATGGCCCTTCTTATCCTCGAGGAGGGCCGCACCGTAGATTCGCTTGTTGGTGAGGTGCGGTACCGGATGGTTCGGTCCGATCAGGATCGGGGACAGCACCGGCAGCAGCTCCGTCTTGAAGAAGTGGTTCACGAGCTTAAGTTCGCTCGCGTCCAGCTGCTCCATCTCGACATCCTGGATGCCGCTGCGGCCGAGCTCCTCCATCACGGCGCTGTAGATCTGCTTCTTCATCGTGAGAAGTCCCGGGATCACCTCATAGATGTGGTGAAGCTGCTCCTCCGGGGTCCAGCCACTCTTATTATCGCGGTCGTCCGGTGTCATACGCGCGAGGTCGAAGATACTGCCCACACGTACCATGAAAAACTCATCCAGATTGCTGGAGAAAATCGAGATGAACTTGAGACGCTCCAATGCAGGCACCGATGGGTCGGCGGCCTCCTCGAGCACGCGCTGGTCAAAGCGCAGCCAGCTTAATTCTCTGTTCTGGGTGTATCTGTATCGTTTCTGAGTATTCTCTTGCATAAATAGCCTTCCCGTACGCCGTACCTGCTGACGAGCAGCTGCTGCGCCTGAAATAAATGTGCGATGTGCTGCAGTACCAGTATACCCGGTACCAGGGTATGAATCCGCTCCGGTTCGAGCTTCAGGATGAGATCGATCACGGCCTTATCCCCGCTGCAGAGGAAATCACAGAGGCCGTCCAGCTGCTCCGCGGTGATGCTGCGGCAGTCCTCCGAGCAGTGGTAGTAGACCCGCGCGAGCTTCAGTACGGCGCGCGCCGTACCACCGACGCAGACCAGCAGCGGACGTGCCTGCTGCTCGTCCGTAAGATAGATCGTTTCTTTGATGGTTTTCCGGATCCGCGCGAGGGACTTCTCTCCCGGCAGAATCTTCTTCACACAGCGCCGGTAGAGGCTGAGTGAGCCGACCGGAAAGCTCTGGTAGTCCACCGGCTTCCCCTCGTCGAAGGTCACGATTTCAGAGCTCGCGCCACCGACGTCGAGAAATGCACCGCTCGACATAAAGAGCTCGCGCATCGCACCGGTGTAGCCGAGCAGCGCCTCGTCCTCTCCGGACAGGATCTCGACCTGGTAGCCGGTCGCCGCCTGGATCACGGCGAGCGCCTGAGCTGTGTTCGTAATGTTTCTGAGTGAGGCTGTCGCGAAGACCCGCGCGCCCTCGATGTCCAGTGTCTGCAGAATCGTCCGGAAGCTCAGCAGCCCCGCGCAGGCACACTCGATGCCCTCCGCGCTCAGTCTGCCATCCTCCACATAGCCGGCGAGGCCCGCCATGATCTTCTCACGAAAGAGAATCTTGAAATCCTGCGCATTCGTTTCATACAGTGTAAGACGGATCGAGTTCGATCCGATGTCAATGATAGCCTGTTTCATGTACTCCCCTCTCTGGCCGTTCCGGCGACCGTTCACTTTTTTTCTGATTATAAACCAGATACCGACCAGTAAGCACAAAGATATAGCCGGAATGTAAAGTCTACATTCCGGCTAATGTAAATTCCCTGTAAAATCAACGGCTGGGGCTGGTTGCCCGGGAGTTTATGGGGTCTGACCCCATAAACTTCAACTTTAGATTCTGTTTATAAAAATTTAATGGGGTCAGACCCCTCGACCTCCCGGGAAGTGATGAATAAGCGTCTTAGACATTGGCGGCGCACATGTCGCGCACAGCGACAGCGATGTCCGGGTAATTCGTGATGATCGCGGTGACGCCGGCGTCGATGAGGCGCTTCATGTCGGCGCGCTCGTTGACGGTCCAGACGCGGGTCCGGAGGCCGCTCGCGAGGTACTCGGAGAGGAAATCCGCCATCTTCACGTGATATACGGCCGGGTGGAGTCCATCCACTCCGCTCTTCGCTGCATAGTCGTCCACATGCAGGATGACGTCACTGAAGAGATAGGCGGTTTCTGCGTCCGGCACGATGGACTTCAGCTTCTGCACACTGTAGTGATTGAAGGACGAATAGATCACGCGATCCTTCATCCCGGTCTCCTCCACGATGGCTGCCACCTTTTTCTCGATCTCCGGGTACCAGTAGATTCCTGTTTTCAGTTCAATGTTGACTGCTATACCCGATGGTCTGACCGCGTCGAGCACCTCACGCAGGGTCGGTATGCGCGCGTCCCGGTACTTCGCGAAGCGCTCCCGGAGGACCACCATCTCCTTCAGCTCCTGAAGGGTGAAGTCCTTGACGAAGCCGCTCTGCCCGGTGACACGATCCACCGTTTCATCATGGATGACCACCGGAACGCCGTCCTTCGACAGCTGTACGTCCAGCTCGATGCCATCCGCGCCCTGTTCGATGGCGAGCATAAATGCGTCGAGTGTATTCTCCGGCGCATAGCCGCTCGCTCCTCTGTGTGCGAAAACTTCTGTCTTACTCATGTACTGCCTCTGTTTCTGTGCTGCGCGCTTCCATCCGGTGCTTCGATCCGGACGCATCCGCGCTGTTTTCATCTAATCCGCAATCAGCCGTTCACGAGATTGTACTCGGTGATGGACTTGTTGATCTTATCGGCCATGTTCTGAACCGCGGTGCCCACATCCTCCTTGCCGTTCAGCATTGCCTCGATCTCGGACTCAACGGTTGCACGTGCCTCCGGGAAGACGCTTAAGAGAGCGCCGCAGTACTTCGGTGAAGAATCGTGAAGCTGGTCGATCGCGGTCTCAAACTGCGGATACTTCGCGATATTGTCCTTGAAGACCTGCTCGTCCTGTGCCTTCGTGGTAACCGGGAAGTAACCGGTCTGCTCGTTCCAGTACGCCTGCGACTCCGGAGAGATCAGGAATTTCACGAACTCCCAGGTCGCACGAAGCTTCTTCGGGTCGTTGTTGTTGAGTGCCCAGAGGGATGCACCACCGATGGAGACACCGCCCTCATCGCTGGACTTGATCTTCGGGAAGTACGCGGTACCGACCTCGAACTTGCCGTTGACGTCCTGAAGGATCTGCTTCAGAGAAGCCGTGGAGCCGAGGGTGATGGCAGACTTGCCGGCAGAGAAATCGGCGAGACCGGAATCGCCGCCCTTGCCGACGATTGGTGCATAGCCATCCTGATTCAGCTTCTGCCACTCGGTGAGGATGTTCTTCGCCGCACCGTTCTGATCGAAGGCGACGGCAGTCGCTGCTGCGTCACGTCCATTGCCGTTGTCTGCATACTCGAGCCCCTGCTTGCCGATGAACTGCTCGAAGAACCAGCCGTAGATGCCGAGGGACATCGCTTCCGCTGCACCGCCCTTCGTGGTCAGCTGCTCGCCGATCTGGTCGATCGCCTCGAGGCTGTCCGGAATCTCCGTGATGCCGGCCTTCTCGAACATATCCTTGTTGTAGTACATGATCGGTGTCGAGGAGTTGAACGGCATGGAGTAGAGCTGGTTGTCGATGGTGTAGTACGCAGCGAGGTTCGGCTCGATGGCAGATACGTCGTACTGGTCGGCGTCGACCATGCCCTGCATCGGTACGATCCAGCCGGACTCGATCATGAAGCGGGTACCGATCTCATAGACCTGTACGAGGTCTGCACCCATGTTGCCCATCTGTGCGCTCTTCAGCTTGTTAAGGGAGTCGTCGTAGGAGCCCTGGTACTGTGCGTCTACTGTGATGCCGTACTCATTTTCGTCGTTAAACTTCTTTACGAGGGTATCGATTGCCTGGCCATTGACACCGCCCATGGAGTGCCAGAAGGTGATGGTGGTTCCGTTTACGTCCTTCGCAGCTGCCATATCAACGGTCGCTGCTGCGGCAGCCCCGGTGGTCTCCGCCTCGCTCTGTGCAGCGGTCTCCGCGCCTGTGGTCTGGTCGCCTGCATTGGCCGCCGTCGTCGCTGGTGCCGCATCCGTCGCGGCTGGTGTTCCGTTTCCACAGCCGGCCATCATGGCAGCGGTCATGGATGTTGCAAGCACTAAAGATAATGCTCTCTTTTTCATTTTTCCTCCTCCGTAATCGTCGGATTACGCAATGTCGTGTGCTGATGCACACAGGTGATATATAGAATCGGGTAAACCCGCCTCTATCAAATAAGGAGACGATGCCATTAAAAGGCGCCTTCGGCGCGGGCATCGTCGCTTGATTTTGCCGACTTCGTGGCAAAACGGCCTCGCCGCCCGGGGGCATCACGGGGACCCCCTCGCCCTGTCGGGCGGCACTCCCCCATGATCTATCCCTTGACAGCGCCTGAGAACATGCCGCGGATGAGCTGCTTCTGGCCGATGATGAAGATCGAGATCGACGGGATGATGATCATCACGACGCCGGCGATCATCAGGGTGATCGACTGGGAGTCAACGCTGTCGAGCATGCTGATACCGATCTGAACGGTACGCATGCGGTTCGAGCCGGTGACGAGCAGCGGCCACATGTACATGTTCCATGCGTTGATGAAGGTGTAGACGGCCATCGCGCCGATCGCGGATTTCGTCAGCGGAATCAGGATCTTCGCGATGAAGCGTAGGTTGCTGCAGCCGTCGAGCTTCGCGGATTCATAGAGCGACTTCGGGAAGCTCATGTAGAACTGTCGGAACAGGAAGATGCCCATCGCCGAGGTCAGGTACGGGATGATGAGAACCGGGTAGCTGTCGAGCATGCCCCAGCCCGCGACGGTCAGGTAGTTCGAGATGATCGTCGCCTCGCCCGGCACCATCATGGTCGCCATGACGAGTGCGAAGAGGATGCCCTGGCCCGGAAACTCGAGGAACGAGAAGGCGAAGGCTGCGAGCGAGCAGGAAACGATCTGTCCGAAGGTGATCGTGCCCGCGACGATGAAGGAATTCACGATGAAGCGGAGAAGCGGCACCGTAGTGAGCGCCTCCGAGAAGTTCCGAAGTGTCGGGTGCTTCGGGAAGAGGTTGAGCTCCGTCGTGAAGAGCTCGTTCGACGGCATCAGCGCGATACTGATGGCGTACAGCAGCGGGAGGAGGACAATGATGGCGAACACAACATTGGCACCCAGCCTGAGCGCGGTCCGGGCCCGGCGGCGTGCCAGAGCCTGCGCGTTCATGCGATTTTTCAGGGCCAGCAGCTCACTGGCCGACAGCTTTCCCTCCATCGGGATCGCCATGCTTTCAATCTGACTCATCAGTAATTGACTCCCTTCTTCTCAAGACGGAACATCACCAGCGTGATCAGCATGATGATGACAAACAGGATCACCGACTGCGCCGACGCACTGCCGAAGCGGTAGTTGAAGAAGGCGTCGCGGTAGATCGAGTAGACGATGACATTGGTCGACTCGTTCGGACCGCCCTCGGTCAGGATCTTGATCTGTCCGAAGGACTGGAAGGCCTGGATGATGTTCACGACCAGGGTGTAGAACATGATCGGGGAGAGACCCGGCAGCGTCAGGCTGAAGAACTGCTGCACGCCGCTCGCGCCGTCGACCGAGGCACGCTCGTAGATGGTTTCGTCGATGTTGCCGAGGCCGGCGGAGAAATACAGGAAGTTTATGCCGCTGTTCAGCCAGGCAGTGAGGATCGCGACACAGTAGAGTGCGGTCGCCGGATCGTTCAGCCAGTTGATGTCGAGGCCGAGGAGCTTGTTCACGATGCCGACCGCCGGGTGCAGCATGATCTTGAAGATCATGGCCGCAGAACTCGACGCAATGGCCATCGGGAGGGCGTAGGCCGTACTGAAGGCCCGGATGCCCGGGAAGGCTTTATTACAGAGCACCGCGGCGATGAGGCCGAGGGCCATGCCGCCGAAGACGACGATGGTGACGAAGATGAGCGTCACCTTCAGGCTGTTCATGAAGGAGGCGGAGCTCAGAAGATCGGTATAGTTCTGAAGTCCCACGAAGAGCTTCGCCTGGCCCATCTTGTTCGTCATGAAGAGGCTGAGATACAGCGTTTTAAAAAACGGATAAAAGAGAAATACGGCAAAGATCAGAAGACTCGGTACCAGATAGAGGTACGAAGTCAGCGAAACATGTTTACTTTTCCCCATGTATGTGATTCCTTTCTGATACGGATAAGAAGTCCGCGGCGGTCCAGCGCCGGGAGCTTATCATTATATAGAAGGTACTGCGCCGGAATGCCGGCATCGGTACTTACCACTCGGTTCTGTAGAGGAGATTCTCCTCTGTTTCCATGTCGAAGACGTGGGCGCGGTCCATGTCGAAGTAGAGCCGGAGCTTCTCGCCCACCTGCGTCTGGTTCGTCGGCTTCAGGCGGACCGCACAGGTCAGATTCTGCTCATCGAAGTACAGGATTACCTCGGAGCCGAGCATCTCGCGCGTCACGATGATTTCATCGACGTCGACGCTGTTCTCCGCGAAGCCGCCTTCGATGGCCTCTGCTTCTTCGTAAATGTCTTCCGGACGGATGCCGAGGATCACGCGGCGGCCATCGTACTTTTCCCCGATACGGCGTGCGTTCTGCCCGGTGAGGTAGACCTTCCGGATAGGGCCGGTGCCGGCGAAGATGAGGGCGGTGCGCTCTCGCTCGACCGAAACATCACACTCGATGAAGTTCATCGATGGGGAACCCACGAAACCGGCGACGAATTTATTGATCGGGTTATCATATATCTGCTGCGGTGTATCCACCTGCTGAATGAAGCCGTCCTTCATCACGACGATCTTCGTGCCGAGGGTCATCGCCTCGGTCTGGTCATGCGTGACGTAGATGATGGTCGTGTTTAGCTGCTTGTGTAATTTCTGCAGCTCGACACGCATCTGCCCACGCAGCTTCGCATCGAGATTACTTAGCGGCTCGTCCATAAGAAAGGCCTTCGGCTGCCGTACGATGGCGGCGCCAATCGCCACACGCTGCTTCTGTCCGCCGGAGAGTGCGACCGGCTTCCGATCGAGCAGCTGTCCGATCTCCAGGATATCTGCCACCTCGCGCACCTTCCGGTCGATTTCCTGCTTCGGCAACTTCCGGACCTTCAGTGCATACGCGATATTTCCGTAGACGGTCATGTTCGGGTACAGCGCGTAATTCTGGAATACCATGGACATATCACGCTCCCCTGGCTCCAGGTAGTTGCACAGGTTTCCGTCGATCCACAGCTCCCCGTCGGTAATCTCCTCGAGCCCCGCGATGAGGCGAAGCGTCGTCGACTTGCCACAGCCGGACGGACCGACGAACACCACGAACTCATGATCATGGATGTCGAGGTTGAAATCCTTTACGCCATAGTGCGTCGCATCAAATTGCTTACAGACATTTCGAAGTGCAATTTCTGCCACTCTATATCCTCCTTTGCAGCCATGGGCTGCATGTTGTTTTTCTTCATAGATACTGGCTTTCCAGCCAGGTGCACCCCGCCTGCTACAGTCGAACACCGTATGGAATCTGCAGAGCGCAGCGATTCTCCGGTTCGACAGCGGAACTTTCGCACGCCCCATATATAACCACATCGGACGGGGTGGCATCTATCATGCTGACGCTAAATTTACGTAAAATGGAGGTAAGGCGGTGACGGCATACTTCCGACGGGGAACCCGCAGGAGCGGCGCGCCTGTACGTTTACTGACCAGCTTATACCTGCAAAATATGTGATTGCTTATTTCCTATAAATACGCTATACTATGGGAAGTCGAAAAACGATGCATCGCATCGGAGATATGGCGAGATAGCCAAGTGGTAAGGCATGGGTCTGCAACACCCTGAGCGCCGGTTCGAATCCGACTCTCGCCTCGAAAAAAAGAGGACATCTACTGTACAGTAGATGTCCTCTTTTCTGTATTCACAGATCAGCTGGAACGCTGAGCGCGGAAGGCTTTCATCCGACGCCCTGCTGGTGTAGCTTGATACTATTATCGTCGAGTATAGTCGACGGTTCTGAGTATATTCTGTCGATCATACTCGACAGGACGCTGCTTACTTCGTCAGCAGATCCTTCACACCGCTTTCCTTCAGTGCGCTGAGGAAGCTCTGCCGGTCGCGGCTTGCGATGAGCTCCTCCGGGAATCCGACCTCCGTGAGGAGCTTCTTCGTCTCCTCAAACTTTCCGATGTGCGGTGCGATGTGGGCGTCGGTCGCGATGGTGATCTGACAGCCGACGTCCGCGCAGGCCGCGAGGATCTGCCGGCAGCGGTCCTTATTCACGCCGCCGCTCCACGGGAAGCCGAAGCTGTGCTCGTTCACCTCGAGACACTTATGCATCGCCTTCGCCGCCTCTGCGAGCGCACGGTAATCGACGTCGAGGCCGGTACGGCCGACATGGCCGAGGATGAAGACCTTCGGCTTCGACAGCGCCTTTATATACATGTCCGTCAGCGCGACGCGCGACGCATCGCCGATGAAGGACTTGCCATGTACGCTAGCGATGACGTAATCCATCTGGCGGGTCGTGTGCTCGAAGAGCGTGGTCGGCTCCTTATACGTATCGCCGACGATCGACGTCGTATTCGGGATGTCCTCGCCGAAGAGCGCGCCGTCCAGCCCCACGATATCCACCTCGCAGCCCGCGAGCAGCGTCACGCCCATCCAGGTCCGTGGCCAGGTCGCCGGCGCATTCGCGAGGTACTGATAGTTCTTCGCATTTTCGACATCCGGCCAGAGCATCGCCGAGAAGTGGTCAGTGGAGCCGAGCAGCTCGAGCCCGGTGTCCGCTGCCTCTTTCACATTCTCCGCAATCGTGGAAAATGCGTGCCGACTGTACAGTGTATGGGTATGCGTGTCACATTTGATTTCGTACATAGTAAACCTCTCTGAAAACGCCTCGGAATCGTCGGAGCGCGCAGCCGATGGATGTCGCGGGCGGGTGCCGCAGCACCGCCGTCTGCATTGGCCTTGAAAAAGCGCGCAGAAACACTTCTAAATTGCTTGCAATCATAACACAAGTGCGCTAAATTGCAAATCAGGAAAAAAGAGAGGTGACTATGGGAACATCATTGGTTTCAGATGGAAAGGTGATTCTGCGTAAGGGCGAGGGCCGCACGATCAAGGCGGGCGGTGCCTGGGTTTTCGACAATGAAATCGACCAGTACGCAGGTGACTACGCGAACGGGGATATCGTCCGCGTGGAGGATTTCGACGGCTTCTTCATGGGCTATGGCTTCATCAACCATAACTCGAAGATCCGGGTGCGGATGCTGAGCCGCTGGCGGAAGGAGCCGATCGACGCAGAATTTCTGCGTGATCGCGTGAAGGCGGCGTGGGACTACCGGAAGACCGTCATGGGTGAGGATACGGATGCCTGCCGTGTGATTTTCGGCGAGGCGGACGGACTCCCGGGACTCACGGTCGATAAATATGAGGATGTGCTGGTGGTGGAGTCGCTCGCGCTCGGCATGGATCGTCTGAAGCCGATGATTCTCGAGGATCTCGTGGATATCCTCCGGGAAGACGGCATTCACATCCGCGGCATCTACGAGCGGAGTGACGCGCCGGTTCGAAAGAAGGAAGGCATGGACGTGTATAAGGGCTTCATCGGCCCGGAGTTTGACACGAATGTCGAGATCACAGAGAATGGCGTCAAGTATATGGTCGATGTCGTGAATGGACAGAAGACCGGATTTTTCCTCGATCAGAAGTATAATCGGCGGGCGATGCAGCGGATCTGTAAGGGGAAGCGCGTCCTCGACTGCTTCACGCACATGGGCACCTTCGCGCTGAATGCCGGCATCGCAGGCGCGGCAGAGGTCGAGGGTCTCGATATCTCGGAGCTCGCGATCGAGCAGGCGACGGCGAACGCGAAGCGAAACCATCTCGAGGACACCGTGCATTTCCGTGTGGCGGATGTGCTCGACGAGCTGCCGAAGCTGAACGCACAGGGCGAGAAGTATGACGTGGTCATCCTCGATCCGCCGGCGTTTACGAAGTCCCGCGAGGCGACGAAGGCCGCGATCCGCGGTTATCGCGAGATCAACATGCAGGGCCTCCGACTCGTGAAGGACGGCGGTTACTTCGCCACCTGCAGCTGCAGTCACTTCATGACCCCGGAGCTCTTCACGAAGACCATCGCGGAAGCGGCCGGCTCCGTACATCGTCGCCTCCGCCAGATCGAGTACCGCACCCAGGCCTGCGATCACCCGATCCTCTGGTCCGGTGACGAAAACTCCTACTATCTCAAGTTTTACATCTTCCAGGTATGTGACGAGAAGTAAAAAAGGAAGGCAGTGAGTTGACTACAAAATGTAGTCAACTGAAAATGGTTTCCGCAGACGGAAAATGATGCAACACCGATGTTGCGGGAATCAGGATCGTCGAGTATAGTCGACGAAAATAATATAAAGTTGTCGGGTATAGTCGACGGAATCCACGCGAAACCGTCGACTATACTCGACAACTTTTCTTTTTGATAGTAAAATAGACGCAGGGAAGGAGGACAGAGATGAATCATCTGATTTTAAAAACGGTCATCAACGATATGCACGAAGTGATCAAGGAAGCCGACATCGTCGATCGAGAGTATGTCTTTGAAAAGAATGTCAATTATGTGCTGATCGGCATCCGGCGTGCAGGCAAGTCCACATTGCTTTATAAAATCGTGCGGGATCTGATCGCAGAGGGCGTGGACTGGAGCCGGATCATCTATGTGAACTTCGAAGATGAACGCCTTACCGAATTTTCGCTGGAGGATTTTAACGACCTGGTCGCAACCGCAGGAGAACTGACGAGTGAGAAGCCTTACTTTTTCCTCGATGAGGTGCAGAACATTCCAGGCTGGGAACGCTTCGCCCGTCGTATGGCGGATGCCCGGGAGCGTGTCTATATCACCGGCAGCAACGCAGCGATGCTCAGTCATGAGATGGAATCCAGACTCGGCGGACGGTACATGACCATGCACGTGTATCCATATAACTTCCGGGAGTATCTGACCGCTTCAAAGCTTGATTATTCGGAATCGGCATATCTGACGACGAAGCTGAACGGACGGCTTCGAAGCGCGGCACAGTCCTATCTTACCGATGGCGGATTCCCGGAATCCCTGATGTTTGTCAACCGGCGAAGTTATGTGGAGAATATCTATCAGAAAATACTGTATGGTGATATTCTCGCCCGAAATGCGGTTCGAAATCCGGAGTCACTTCGGCTGATGATGAAAAAAATTGCAGAAACCGTCACAAGCGAACTGTCTATTTCGAAGCTGAGTGGTACGATTCAGGCTACGGGAGTGAAGCTTTCCAAGGATACTGCTGCAGAATATGTAAACTATGCAGAAAATGCGTATCTGGTTTTCAGAATCACAAATTTCGTTGCCAAATTCGCAGAGCGTGAAAGTGTACCGAAATACTACTTTTCGGATAACGGGCTCCTGAATCTGTTTCTGATCAATAAAAACAGCTACCTGCTCGAAAATATCGTGGGAATCAAGCTGCACCAGCAGTTCTCCGACCGCTTGTTTTACTTCAAATCACCGAAGACCGGTATCGATATCGACTTCTATACACCGGATAACCACACGGCCATTCAGGTCGCGTGGAGCATCGAAGAGGAAGCCGCAAGGAAGCGTGAGGTCGATAATCTCGTGAAGCTGTCCCGTTCATTTGAGGAAGCCGAGCGCTTCATCATCGTCACCCTCGAGGAAGAAGAGACGATCGAGATCGCACGGACGACGATCGAAGTCATCCCCCTGTATAAATATCTCACGATGCGTGACTGCTGATGTAGAAAACGAGGAACACCCCTGAATCAGGATGCTCCTCGTTTTTTATTGCTGTTACAGTCGCCCATGCATGTCCAACCGCCTGTCGACGTCGCACGCTGCCCGTACGCTCATGTCGCGCGACGCTTTACGCCTCGTCAGCCACCTTCAGCTTCTGCGTCGCCTCGATCTCCATGATCTCATCGACACGTCTCTGGTGACGGCCACCCTCGAAGGTCGCGCCGGTCCACGCATCGACGATCTGCTTCGCCGTCTCGATACCGATGACACGTGCACCGAAGCAGATGACGTTCGAGTTATTATGGCGCTTACTCATCTCTGCAGAGTAAGGCTCGCTGCAGCAGCACGCGCGGATCCCCTCTACCTTATTACATGCGAGGCTGATGCCTACGCCGGTACCGCAGATGGCGATACCACCATCGACCTCACCGGAAGCGACCATCTTACCGACACGGTAGCCGGAAATCGGATAATCGAAGCTCTCCGGAGAATTCGTGCCGACATCGATCACCTCGATGCCCTTTCCCTCGAGGTACTCCTTGATCTCGTTCTTCATCTCAATCGCTGCATGATCGTTGCCAATGACTAATTTCATGATTCTCTCTCCTCGTCCATTCGCTGAATGCGCCTTGTGTTTTTGTTAATTTATAAACAAACTTCCATCTGTATCACCTGCAGTATAGCATAATTTTTACATGAAGGTGAATCCGTACTGTCATATAGATAAGAAAAACGCCACAAAGCAAACTATAAATGTACACAAAAATTTACTTGTATATTTGTGTAATGTGCTATATCATCATCGCGTGAACAGGATTAGTAAACATGATATGAGAAAGTGTTGATCAACACGAACGATAACACACAAAGGAGGTTTGTTATGAAGCTTGTAAATGTCAATAATGTAGAAGGTCTCTTCGAGGTGCTCGATAAGTGCCAGGGTGATGTCTATCTCGTTTCCAAAGAAGGCGATCGCATCAATCTGAAGTCAAAGCTTTCCCAGATGCTCTTCACGGCAAATCTTTTCACGAAGGCAACCATCAACGAGCTCGATCTCATCGTGGCGGAGCCGGAGGATATGAAGCGCGTCGTGGATTTCATGATGGGCAGCGCGAATATCTGATATTCAATCGAAACAGATATAAGAGCCGCTGGTGTCCTGGGATCACTGCTTTTCACAGGACCGTTCAGACAGCTCATAAAAGAGCCCGTGGAGCATGCGCTCCACGGGCTCTTTTCGTTTATCCGTTCTTCTGCACAGCGAGTCCAGGAATGTCCCCGACACCGTTCAGAACGATGCTCGGACGATACGCATAGGTATCCAGTGTTTCACGAGTAGAAACACCCGACAGAACGAGCACCGTGGACATACCACTTTCCATGCCGGAGATGACATCGGTGTCCATACGATCACCGATCATCACGGCTTCCGCGGAGTGACAGCCGAGCAGACGAAGTCCGGTGCGCATCATCAGCGGATTCGGCTTGCCGCAGAAGTAGGCCTTCTTTCCGGTGGCCATCTCGATCGGAGCCACGAGTGCACCACAGGCCGGTGCGATGCCGTTCTCGATCGGACCGGAGACATCGGAGTTTGCACCGATGAGCTTCGCGCCATTCATCACGAGATTCGTCGCCTTCGTCAGTGTATCGAGGGAGTACGCACGCCCCTCTCCCACGACGACATAATCCGGGTTGACATCATTCATCGTGACCCCGGCATCATAGAGTGCGTTGAGAAGCCCCGCCTCGCCGATCGCGAAGACCGAGCACCCCGGTGCCTGCTGCCGGAGAAAAGCGGCCGTCGCCAGCGCGCTCGTATAGAAATGCTCCTCCGGTACATCGAGTCCCATCCGTGCCAGCTTCTGGTTAAGCTCGCGCGGTGTATAGCCACTGTTGTTCGTCAGGAAAAGATATTCCTTATTTTCATCCTGCATCCACTGGATGAACTCCCGTACCCCCGGAAGGATCTGATTTCCGTGGTAGATGACACCATCCATATCGCAGATGAAGCCCTTGATCGCATTAAAATCGATATTTGAAAACTGTTCCATATTCACCTCATTCTTTCTGTCACATGCACTCCCTCCCGCTCTGTCAGGGACGGTTCCACATTCATGAACGGCTTCTCTTTTCGCCGTGCTCGACTCGAACACTTCCCTCTTCCGCGGTCATATGACGCTGTTTTATCATCTCTCTACGCGCTCACTCTAGCATGCTACCGGCTTCTCTGTCCGCGATTTTACAAAGGTTTTACACGGATTTTAGATTTTCTTTATGGGGTCAGACCCCAATGTCGTCAACTCAAGGTCAACTTAAGATTAGTTACCAGAAGAATGATACCACAAAGGCA
>CAKQPT010000038.1 GCA_934270345.1 uncultured Oribacterium sp.
ATTTGCAAAAAATAAGACCCACGCTTTCGCGTGAGTCTAAATGTTAAGTTGACGACATTGGGGTCAGACCCCCTTACAAAATTCTTAAGGTCACACCCCGGGAAAGGGGGCTGAAGCCTGCTATAGGCGATCAGCCCCTTTTTGTATTGCGAAACACTGGTCGAACAGGTTAAAATAATAGTATCTATGATGGTTCGGAATGCATGCATCGTTGGATGCGTTTTAAGAAGGAGGTGCACTATGCCACATTCAGGAGGGGGCGGCAGTCATTCAGGTGGAAGCAGTTATTCGGGAGGCTCCAGTGGAGGATCCGGTGGCAGCGCGAAGAGCTACCGGCATTCCAGCACGCCGTTTAAGGGCGGCAGAGCGTTCGTTATTTATAATCGGATGAATGAACCGAAGGTCGTCTATACGGATGAGCCGAATTATCACGAGGAGACGACGAAGGGGCAGTATATCCGTTCGGTCGTGTTCGCGATCATCGTGGGTATCCCGGGCATCGCGATCATGCTGCTCGGTCTCGTCACGATGTTTTCTGCGTTCTCCATCGGGTATAAGAAGACCGTCGTGCCGGAGTACGTGGATCAGTCGATCTTCATCCAGGACGACTACGGGCATCTGACGGATGCAGAGCTGGACCGGCTCGATCAGAGTCTCAGCGCGTTCCGGGATCACACCGGTATCATCCCGGCGGTCGAGTTTACGAACGACGCTGCCTGGGAGCTGGACTACGATGACATGGAGAGCTTCGCGTACAACGAGTACATCTGTAACTTCGATGATGAGTATCATGTGCTGATCACCTACGGTTACGGCGCGGAGAATCCGGAGACCGGCTTCAACGAGTTCCACTACCATACGATGTGGGGTGATGATCTCGGGAAGACAGCGAAGAAGAAGGATGAGGATCAGCTGATCGACCTGCTTCAGAAGAATCTCGCTCGTGCGAACGGGGATAATGTCGGCGATGCGATGGCGACGACCTTCGATGACTATCTCGCCTACTACGAGGCGAAGGGATTATCGGTCGATACGGAGAACCTGGGCGGCGGCTTCGCCGAGTTCTTCTTCGGTCTGATCCTCGTCGGTGCCTTCGTCGGTTCGGCCTTCGCGGTTCGTGCGAACTATCTGGAGGGACAGAAGAAGGGCATCCGGACCTACAAGATCAATGGTCAGCCGAAGATGCTGAAGTGCGACTACTGTGGCTGTACCTACTATGCCGGTACGATCGGCACCTGCCCGCACTGCGGGGCACCGCTCAAGATGGAGGCAGATGGATAAATCTGCTGATGGGGGTCATACCCCCTTATGGATAGCGTAAGGGGGTTGATGACGCCACGCGGGGGTCTGACCCCGTATGGCTTCGCAGAAGATAGAAAAAAGCTTTCCGGGCAACCGGAAAGCTTTTTTTATTCGACCTTCAGCATGCGATATCCGATGCCAATGTGGGTCTGGATGTACGGCTGGGCGTGTTCACCGCGCTCGAGCTTCTTGCGTAGGGTCGCCATGAAGACGCGGAGGGAGGCGACGTCGTTATCCCAGCTGCTGCCCCAGATCTGCTGGGTGATGTAGGTGTGGGTGAGGACCTTCCCGACGTTCCGGGAGAGGAGGCAGAGGAGCTTGAACTCGATCGGGGTGAGGTGCAGCTCCTCGTCCTTCATGTAGGCGCAGCCGGCGGCGTAGTCGATCTTCAGTTCGCCGTTCGTGAAGATCGGGGATTCCTGCCCGGATTCCGACTTCATCATGCCGAGGCGGCGCTGGGTCGCGCGGAGGCGCGCCAGGAGCTCCTCGACGGAGAAGGGCTTCGTCAGGTAGTCGTCGGCGCCGGCGTCGAGGGCCTCGATCTTATCGCTGTCCTCGGTGCGTGCGCTGATGACGATGATCGGCATGTTCGACCAGGAGCGGATCTTCCGGATGACGTCCACACCGTCGATGTCCGGCAGCCCGAGGTCGAGCAGCACGATGTCCGGATTATGGGACGAGGCCTCGAGGATGGCGCTCGTGCCATCCGGCGCGGAAAGGTATTTATAATCATGGGTTTTCAGCGTGGTGGTGATGAGATTCCGGACCGGTGTGTCGTCCTCCACCACGAGAATCAGTGCTTTATTCATTCTGTTTACCTCATATCGTTCAGTTTTCTATCTACACGAGCGCAGGCCAATGTCTATGGATGAACATCCTCACCGACCTGCGACCTGTCTGCTCTCTTTACAGTTCCCTGTCTACATATTTAAGTTAATCTCACTGAGCGGCAATGTAAAGGAGAAGATGCAGCCGTGTGGGGTATTGTCGCGGAGCGTGAGCTTGCCGCCGTGCGCGTGCACGATGGAACGGCAGAGGGAGAGGCCGAGGCCGAGGCTTCGGCGGCTGTCGGCTACGCGCTTGCTGCCGGTATAGAACATCTCAAAGACCTGTGGCTTCTGCGCATCCGGGATACCCGGGCCGTCGTCGGAGACCTCGATTACCGCGTGCTCCGCTTCACGGAAGGCGCGGATCTCGATGTGTGACCCTGCCGGGCTGTACTTGATCGCGTTGTTCACGAGGTTGATGAGGAGCTGCATGATGAGACGCGCATCGGCCCGCACGAGGAGCGGCAGCTCGCCGCAGTCGCTCGTGATGTGGTGTTCCGCTGCGTGGCGGTCGATGTGCCGGAGTGCCTCGGCGACGATGTCATCCACGACCTGGTCGGAGAGCTGCAGCTTCACGCTGCCATCTGAGATCTTCGTGACGGCCAGGAGATTTTCCACGAGCTCTGTCAGCCACTGCGCGTCGTCGTAGATGTCCGTGATCATCTGTGTCCGGCTGTCGTCGTCGAGCGCCTGGTAGCTGTGGAGCAGGGCGTCTGCATTGCCCGAAATCGAGGTGAGCGGCGTCCGGAGATCGTGCGAGATGGAGCGAAGGAGGTTCGCGCGCAGCTGCTCGTTCTTCGCAAGCACGGCGGCCTTCTCGCGCTCCTCTGCGTTGTGACGGCTCTCGAGCGCGAGGGCGCACTCACCGAGGATGGAGAGGAGGATGCTGGAGGTGAAGGCGTCGAGGGGCGCCTTTGCAGAGCAGGACACGCCGACCACGCCGTAGACCTGCTGGCCGGTGCGGATCGAGAGATAGAGGCAGCGCGCATCCGGAAACTTTTCGGTGCTCGCGCCGGCGCGTTTTCGCTTCGTCCAGACCCAGTCAACGACCTCCGGCTCACGTGCACACTCCGGAATGCTGCGAGGCGCACCGCCATCCGCCGGGAAGAGGTAGCCCTTCCGGCAACTGTCCGATGTGTCGGCGCTGGGGAGCGTAGAAGCGGATGCCGGAGCCGGCGACGAAGCGCTTGCAGAATCCGCCGTTCCGGCCTTCTGATCCGCCGGTTCGTCAAGCTGCATCGCCGGGTAGATCAGGATGTCGCGCTGCACGAGGCGCTGGATCTGCGTCGCGGTCGTGCGGTAGATGTCCGCCGGTGTCTCGGCCTTCTGCAGCTGCTGGTTCGCGTCGAAGAGGGTCTTCGTGCGATAGGCATCCCGCGCGGAGAGCTCGGCATGGGCCTTCAGCTTCGCGGCGAGCGTGCCGGCGAGGATGGACGCGCCGAGCATGACGGCGAAGGTCACCGGGTAGTCCTTCCCGTAGGCGACGAGCGTAAGCCGCGGCTCGGTCAGGAAATAGTTGAAGAGAAAGACGCTGAGGACCGAGGCCAGCAGTCCGCAGGTGTAGCCGCTCGTGCTGACGGAGGTCAGGAGCACACCGAGGAGATAGATCGTGATGATGTTCGCGTCGGTGTAGTGCAGGCGGAAGAAGAGGAAGCCAATGATGGTGGCCACGGCCTGGATGACGAGCGTGAGGACGAGATCCCGCAGGGTGGGTACCGTCGGTGCGATCGCCAGCATTGGCCGCCGCCGTGTGTGGCTGTAGACTACGGCGTCCGGGATGATGTGGATCTCGACGGTGGGCGCGAGCTCGGTGAGGCGTTCGGTCAGGGACGGCTGATTCCAGAAGTGCCGGCGCTCGGCACCGCTGCGGCCGAGGACGATCTTCGTGATGCCGGAGACGCGCGCGTACTCGGCGATCTGCGTTGGGACGTCGTCGCCGTGGGTGGTGACGATTTCCGCGCCGAGCTCCGTCGCGAGGTGGACGTGCGCTTGAAGACGTGCCTCATCCACGCTGCTCAGTGCGGTGTTGCCTGGCGTCTGTACGTAGAGCGCGGTCAGTGTACCGCCAAAGGCCTGCGCCATCTGTCCCGCCATGCGGACGATACGCTCGTTCGACGGCGAGGAGGAGAGGCAGACCAGGATATGTTCTTTTGATCGATGACTGGATATCGTTTGCGTCTGTTCCATGAAGAACGTTCCTTTCCTTTTCGTGATGCTCATTATAACACAAAGAAGCCGGACCTGACGTTCGGCTTCTTTTTCGATACAGATTATGGCTTGCGGCCATGCTTCCGCAGATAGCGTACCACTTTATCTTCCTCGGCTACGAGATAGATCCCGAAGCGGAAGAAGATGAGCAGGGCGAGGATCAGAAGAACTCCATCGACATCCATAGCGGGCCTCCTAGATCTGGAAGCACTTCTGCAGTGCCTTGTATTCGCCGATCACGAGGATCGTGACGTCGTCGGTGAGGACGATGTCCGGGGTGACGGTGACGTTCGTTTCGCCGTGGGACTTCACACCGAGGATGTTGATGCCGTAGAGCTTACGGATATTGAGTTCGCCAATGCTTTTCCCGAGCCACTGTTTCGGGATCGCGACTTCGAAGATGGCGTGCTGCTTATCGATCTCGACGTAATCGAAGATGTGGTCGGAGGTGTAACGGATGGCGGACCACTGGGCAATCTGCTTCTCCGGGTAGACGACCTGGTCGGCGCCGTTCCGCAGGAGGAACTTCGCCTGGACGTCACGCTCCGCACGGGAGACGACGCACTTCGCACCGAGCTCCTTCAGAAGCGAGGTGGTTTCCAGCGAGTTCTGGAAGCTGCCGCTGATGGTGACGAAACAGACATCGTAGTTGCCGATGCCGAGGGAACGCAGGAAATCCGCGTTCGTGCTGTCGCCGATCTGTGCGGTGGTGACGTACGGAAGCACCTCGTTGATGCGCTCCTCTGAGATGTCCACGGCCATGATCTGATGGCCGAGCTGCATCATCTGCATCGCGAGATGACGACCGAAACGACCTGCACCGATAAGTAATATGTTTTTCATGATGTTCTGCTCCTTACAATCGAATATTTAAAATGAATGATGAATAGCAATGATTTGCGACATGAAACATCCATTGCCTGTACTCAGGTGTCTTTCGTATGCGAAGGCCGACCTGGCGGCATGCTGAATGCTTGTCAGCCGACGGTGATCTGCTCCTGTGGCAGTCTGGCGACGCTGGTCTTTCGGCTCGAAACGGTCGCGTAGATGAGGGTGAGGCCTCCGACACGGCCCATGTACATGAGCACGATGAGGATGAGCTGCGACAGGATGTGCAGATGTGGCGTGAGACCGAGGGTCAGACCGACGGTTGCGACGGCGGAAGCGGTCTCGAAGAGGCAGCTGGAAAACGACAGACCCTCATAGATGCTGATGACGAGGGCACCGCCGAAGAAGAGGGTGAGGTACATCATCAGGATGGTGGCGGCGGTCCGTACGGTGCAGCAGTCGATGCGTCGTCCGTAGAGCTGCACGCTTTCACGCTGGCGGAAGGTTGCGATGGCGTTCGCCATCAGCACCGTGAAGGTGGTCGTCTTCATACCACCGGCGGTGGATCCCGGCGAGCCGCCGATCAGCATGAGGAGAATCATGACGCCGCGGGAAGCCCCGGAGAGCTTCGTAAGATCGGTGGTGTTAAAGCCGGCGGTACGGGGCGTCACCGACTGGAACGTCGCGGCCAGCAGACGCTCACCGAGCGGAAGACCGCTGTAGTCATTGGCGAAAAACAGCGCAGCCGGCAGCACGATCAGTGCGAGGGTGGTCACGAGAATCACCTTGCTCTGCATGCGATAGCGGTGGAAGCGGAGCCGGTTCGTGCAGATGTCCTCCCAGGTCAGGAAGCCGATGCCGCCGATCACGATGAGCAGCATGATGGTGATGTTCACAAGGGGATCCGCGGTGTAGGCGGTCAGCGAGGGATAGAGACTGCCGGGGCGGCCGAGCAGGTCGAAGCCGGCGTTGCAGAAGGCCGAGATCGAGTGGAAGACGGCGTACCAGATGCCGCGGAGGCCGTAGTCCCGGCAGAAGGCAGGGAGCAGGGCGAGGGCGCCGAGGAGCTCGATGAGGAAGGTGCCACGCAGAATGAAGCGCGTGAGGCGAACGATGCCGCCGACCTTCGGAGCCGAGATGGCGTCCTGCATGGTGCTGCGCTGCATGAGCGAGATTTTACGGCCGGAGAGGAGCGCGAAGGCCGCGGCGACCGTGATGATGCCGAGCCCACCGATCTGGATGAGTAGCAGGATGATCGCCTGGCCGAAGCTCGACCAGTAAGTGCCGGTGTCCTGTACGACGAGGCCGGTCACGCACACTGCTGAGGTCGCCGTGAAAAGCGTCTCGTGGAACGGCGTCCACAGCCCGGCCGCCGAGGAAAGCGGCAGCATCAGGAGCAGCGCGCCCACGAGAATGACGCAGGCGAAGCCCCCGGTGATAATCTGAAACGACGAAAGACGATGCATCCGCCGAAGCTGTTCTTCAGTCATAGAAATTCTCCCTTTCTCAGAATTGCACTAATGATAGCAGGGAGGAGTTAAAGGGGGGATAAGGGAATAAAGGATGGTATTAAGATGGTATTAAGATGGTATTAAGATGAGCGGCAGGAATCGCCGTTGCCTCGAGGCCTTCCGGGGATTATAATGAACAGAGATTTAAGTATAAAACATGAAGCGGGCCTTTGTAGTCCCCCCGCTTCATAAAGAGAGAGGAAAGGACATGGAATATCGTATCGAACATGACACTATGGGTGAGGTCCGTGTGCCGGCAGAGCATTTCTGGGGTGCGCAGACCGAGCGTTCGCTGGAGAATTTTCGCATCGGCACGGAGACGATCCCGCGCGAGGTGATTCACGCCTTTGCGGTCCTGAAGTCCGCGGCGGCGACCGCGAATCACGCCCTCGGCAAGCTGCCGGAGGCGGAGGCACAGGCCATCACCAGTGCCTGCCGTGATATCTGCGACGGCAAGTACCCGGAGGAGTTCCCGCTGAAGGTATGGCAGACCGGCTCCGGCACGCAGTCAAACATGAATATGAACGAGGTGATCGCACATATCGCGATGCATGATCATCCGGAGCTGAAGATCCATCCGAACGATCATGTCAATATGTCCCAGTCCTCGAACGACACCTTCCCGACGGCGATGAACATGGCCGCGGTGCTCGCGATTCATGCGCAGCTGATCCCGGCGATCGACACGCTGATCGCGACGATGAAGCGTCTCGAGGAGGAGAACCATGATGTACTAAAGATCGGCCGCACACATCTCCAGGATGCCGTTCCGATCCGTTTCAGTCAGGAAATTTCCGGCTGGCGCGGCATGCTCGAGGAGTCGAGAGCCCAGATTCTCGAGGCCTCCGATCATCTTCGGAAGCTCGCTATCGGCGGTACGGCGGTCGGCACCGGCCTCAACTGTCCGGCGGGCTTCGACACGGCCTGCTGTGAAGAGATCTCCCGCCTCAGCGGACAGACCTTCACGCCGAGCAGCAACAAGTACCACGCGCTTACCTCGAAGGACGGCTACGTTTTCACGAGCGGCGCACTGAAGGGCCTCGCGGCGAACCTCATGAAGATTGCGAACGACATCCGCTGGCTCGCGAACGGTCCGCGCTGTGGTCTCGGCGAAATCTCCATCCCGGAGAATGAGCCGGGCAGCTCCATCATGCCGGGCAAGGTCAACCCGACCCAGTGCGAGGCGATCACGATGATCGCGATCCAGGTGATGGGCAACGACAGCACGATCGGCATCGGCGCGTCCCAGGGTAACTTCGAGCTCAATGTCTTCATGCCGGTGCTCGCCTACAACATGATGCAGTCCATCCGCCTCTTAAGCGACGGCATGGTCTCCTTCGAGCTCCACTGCGTCCGCGGCATCAAGGCGAAGAAGGAAAAAATGGACGAGAATCTCCGTAACTCCCTCATGCTCGTGACCTGCCTGAGCCCGGTCATCGGCTACGAGAACGCGGCTGCCTGCGCGCACAAGGCCTTCGAGGAAAACACGACCCTGAAGGAAGCGGTGCTCGCCCTCGGCTTCCTGTCGGAGAGTGAATATGATCAAACTGTACGTCCAGAGAAGATGGTAAATTAATTAGGAGGATTTTAAGATGGCAAAGGATGTATCTGCAGAGTCTATCAAGCTGCATTATGAGTTAAAGGGTAAGATCGAGGTGGCGTCACGCGCGAAGGTCGACAGCTCCGAGGCGCTGTCCCTCGCCTACACACCGGGCGTGGCTGCGGTCTGCAAGGAGATCGAGAAGGATCCGGAGAAACAGTGGGAGCTGACCCGTCGCTGGAACACGGTAGCGGTCGTGACCGATGGTACCGCGATTCTCGGACTCGGCGATATCGGTCCGGAGGCCGGCATGCCGGTCATGGAAGGCAAGTGCGTACTGTTTAAGGAGTTCGGTGGCGTCGACGCGATTCCGCTCTGCATCCGTTCGAAGGATGTAGACACCATCGTCAATACGATTTCCCTGCTCGCCGGCTCCTTCGGCGGCATCAACCTCGAGGACATCGCCGCTCCGCGCTGCTTTGAGATCGAGAAGAAGCTGAAGGAAAAGTGTGACATCCTCGTATTCCACGATGACCAGCACGGTACCGCTGTCGTTGTAGCTGCTGCACTTCTGAACGCGGTGAAGGTCACCAGCAAGAAGATGGGCGAGCTGAAGATCGTCATCAACGGTGCGGGCGCGGCCGGCTGTGCAATCGGTAAGCTCCTCGTGAAGATGGGCTTCGGCAATGTCATCATGTGCGACATCAATGGCATCATCTGTGAGGGTGACGAAGGCCTCAACTTCGGTCAGGAGGAGATGTCTCACATCACGAATAAGGATCACATCCACGGCACACTCGCTGATGCACTGAATGGTGCGGACGCCTTCATCGGCGTTTCCCGCGGCGGCCTCGTGTCGAAGGACATGGTCAGAAGCATGAAGGATGGTATCGTCTTCGCAATGGCGAACCCGACGCCGGAGATCATGCCGGAGGAGAGTAAGGAAGCCGGCGCAGCGGTCATCGGTTCCGGTCGTTCCGACTACCCGAACCAGATCAACAACGTTCTCGTCTTCCCGGGCATCTTCCGTGGCGCCCTCGACGTACGTGCAACCGACATCAACGACGAGATGAAGGAAGCCGCCGCGTATGCCATCGCCGGCCTCGTATCCGACGACGAGCTCACACCGGAGTACATCATCCCGAAGGCCTTCGACCCACGCGTACGTGACGCCGTGGCCAGCGCCACCGCAGAAGCTGCTCGTAAGAGCGGCGTCGCGCGCATCTAATTCTTGAAAGAGTTTGCAATTAAGAGCTAACTATGGAGAGGAACTGCCGACTCGGCAGTTCCTCTTTACATCTTCCGGGCCTTCGTTTAATATAGCCATAAAGAACTTCCTTACGATTCAGTTTCTTATGATTCAGTATTTTACGATTCAGCTTTTACGGGGAGGCGTCATGCAAGCGTTCTATTGTCGAGAGAATGAGCTTCAAAAATTAAATAAGCGTTATAATGATGATCGTTTTGAGTGTGTGATTATCTATGGCCGGCGTCGCGTCGGTAAAACAGCGCTGATCAATCAGTTCTGCAAGGACAAGCCGACGGTCTTTTTCTCAGCCCTGAATACGACAGGAATCGAAAATCTCGAAGCTCTGTCGCGTGCCATCATGAGCTATGAGCGGCCGGATGCGCTGTCCGCGCCTCAGTTTACAAGCTATGATGCTGCGCTGTCGGAACTGACGACGCTGGCCATGAAAGAGCGGATCGTGTTTGTCATCGATGAATATCCGTATCTTGCGAAGGCGAAACCTGCGATTTCCGCGATGCTCCAGCATCTCATCGACCATACGTGGTCAGACTCGAAGATGTTTCTGATCCTGTGTGGATCCTCGATGAGTTTCATGGAAAATCAGGTTTTAGGAAATGAAAGTCCTCTGTATGGACGCCGCACAGCACAGTTTAAAATCGAACCGCTCGATTATAAGGAGACGGCGGTTTTCCATCCGCTGTTATCTCATGAGGACAATGCACTTATTTATGGCATCACCGGAGGGGTTCCACATTATATCAATAAACTGGATGTCCGGGGCGACGTGGATGATGCCCTCCTCGAAAATCTCTTCGACCGTTCCAGCTATCTATACGAGGAACCGGGGAATCTACTGAAGCAGGAACTGCGGGAACCGGCGATTTATAATGCCATCATTAAATCGATTGCAGAAGGAGCCTCTCGTCTTAACGAAATCGTAACGAAAACAGGAGAAGAGTCTTCCATCACATCCAAGCATCTGAAGACCCTCATTGACCTCGGTATCGTGAGAAAGGAAACGCCCATCACCGAGAAGCCGGGGAAGAAAACGATCTACATGCTGGATGATCTATTCTTCCGCTTCTGGTATCGTTTCGTTCCGATCAACATGAGTGCGATCGATTCAGGACGCATCACGAATACCTATCCGCATGCCGTGAAGCGGTACCTGCCGGACTATATGGGCCTGATATTTGAAAAAATGTGTCAGGATTATCTCTTATACTACGCGGAAGAGCTGCCAATCGAGCTGAGCGAAATCGGACAGTGGTGGGGAACCGATGCTCGGAAAAAGAAGCAGATTCAGATTGACATCGTCGGAACACCGGTGAATGGTCATGAATACATCATCGGCTCCTGCAAATACAGAAATGAAAAAATCGGCGTGGATGAGCTCGAACTGATACGTGATTATGCTTCCGTTTTCGGCCAGGGCCAGCGCTACCACTACTATATTTTCTCAAAAGGAGGCTTCACAGACGGCCTGCTGGAAGCGGAGAAAAGAGGAGAGGTTCACCTGCTGACACTGGAGGATATCTATCGGTGAGAAATCTAATTCCTCCATAATCCCGAAAAAGTCATGGTTGACATTAATGCTTTACCATGGTAGAGTGTTGAATCATAAAGAGAGTTTCACGAGGGGCTTGAGGAGGCTTCTCGTCGCACGGGAGTGCAGGAGGAGATAATTATGAAAAAGACTTTAGCGATGATGACAGTGGCGATGATGGTGGCGGGTGCGCTTGCGGGTTGTGGTTCGTCCAGTTCGACACCGGCAGCGACCACGGCAGCAGCGACCGAGGCGGCTACAACCGCAGCGGCTACCGAGGCAGCGACAGATGCAGCCACCACCGAGGCGGCGGGCGATACCGCAGCGGCCGCAGAGGGAACGGTGAAGACGCCGAGCGGCAAGTTCACCGTTGGTTTCGATCAGGAGTTCCCGCCGATGGGCTTCGTCGGTGATGATGGACAGTTCACCGGCTTCGACCTCGACCTCGCGAAGGAAGTAGCTTCCCGCCTCGGCCTCGAGTTCGTACCGCAGCCGATCAACTGGGATGCGAAGGACATGGAACTCGATTCCGGCAACATTGACTGTATCTGGAACGGTTTCACGATGCAGGGCCGTGAGGACGCCTACACCTGGGTAGGTCCGTACATGGCGAACAATCAGGTTTTCGTCGTCAATGCGGACAGCGATATCGCATCGAAGGCGGATCTCGCAGGCAAGGCGGTCGAGGTTCAGAAGGATTCTTCCGGACTCGCTGCACTGCAGAGTGAGACAGAGCTCAGCGCAAGCTTTGGTTCGATGACCGAGGTTGCCGATTACAACACGGCGCTCATGGATCTCGAGTCCGGCGCATGTGATGCAGTCTGCATGGACAGCATCGTCGCAGGTTACCAGATCAAGTCTTCCGGTAAGGATATGAAGATTCTCGATGACACCCTCTCCGCAGAGGAGTACGGCATCGGTTTCAAGAAGGGCGAGGACGAACTTGCGAAGGCCGTTTATGACACCCTCATGGAGATGAAGGACGACGGAACCGTAGCGAAGATTTCGAACGACTGGTTCGGCTCCGACGTATTCACCCTGAAGTGATACATGCGAGTGTAGACATTGGACCTGATGGGAGAGGGCTCCGGCGGACACCGGGCCGGACTCCTGTCAGGTTATATTTGCGTTTAAGGGCTTCCCGGGTTCGTAGCGCCGGATGCACCGCTTTTATGTAGAAAGCTGCGTTCCCGGCTTCGGATTTCGCGAGAATATGATATGATGAAGTCTGGTTGTTAAAACCATCGAATTTTGTTTTTTGGAGGAATTACCTTGGCACTGTCACAGATCATCCTGGAATTACTGAAGGGACTTGGCGTTTCGGTCGAAATCTTCGCCATCACCCTGCTGTTCAGCCTGCCGCTTGGCCTGCTGGTTGCCTTCGGGCGTATGTCGAAAAACGGCGTTGTGAGCGGACTCACGAAGGCCTACATCTCCATCATGCGTGGAACCCCGCTGATGCTGCAGCTTTTCGTCGTGTATTACGGTCCGTACTACCTCTGCCACATCAAGCTGAGCCCGACCTACCGTAATTCCGCCGTCTACATCGGCTTCATCATCAACTACGCCGCGTACTTCGCGGAGATCTACCGCTCGGGCATCCAGTCCATGCCGGTCGGACAGTACGAGGCCGCCGACATCCTCGGCTACACCCGCGTGCAGAGCTTCTTCCGCATCATCCTGCCGCAGGTGTTGAAGCGCATCCTGCCGTCCGTCACGAACGAGGTCATCACCCTCGTCAAGGACACCTCGCTCGCGTTCTCCATCTCGGTCATGGAGATGTTCACGAAGGCGAAGGCCCTGTCGTCCAGCCAGACCTCGATGACTCCGCTCATCGTCGCCGGCGTGTTCTACTATGTCTTTAACTTCATCGTCGCCCTCCTCATGGAGCGCATCGAGAAGAAGATGAACTACTATAAATAAGGAGGTACGCGATGAATCTGCTTGAAATGAAGAACGTCAAGAAAAGCTTCGGCGACCTCCAGGTCCTGAAGGATATCAGCCTGACCGTCGCGGATGGCGAGATCGTGTCGATCATCGGTCCGTCCGGTTCCGGCAAGTCTACCCTGCTTCGCTGTGCCACCCTGCTCGAAACGATGGACGCCGGCACGCTGAAGTATGAGGATACGGTGGTTGCGGACAATGCTTCCGACGGGCGTGCAGCATACGCCGATAAGGAAACACTCCGGAAGATCAAGCAGGTCTACGGCCTCGTCTTCCAGCAGTTTAACCTCTTTCCGCACTGGAATGTGCTGCAGAATGTGACCGACGCGGTCATCCATGTACAGAAGAAGTCTCGTGCAGAGACAGAGAAGATCGGTCGAGAGCTTCTCGAGAAGATGGGCCTCGCCGATAAGGAGAAGTACTATCCGTACCAGCTCTCCGGCGGACAGCAGCAGCGCGTCGCCATCGCCCGCGCCCTGGCGCTGAACCCGAAGGTCCTTTTCTTCGATGAGCCGACCAGCGCCCTCGACCCGGAGCTCACCGGCGAAGTCCTGAAGGTCATTAAGTCCCTGAAGGACCTCCACATCGCGATGGTGATCGTCACCCACGAGATGGCCTTCGCCCGCGACATCTCCGATAAGGTCATCTTCATGGCCGACGGTGTCATCGTCGAAGAAGGCACCCCGGAGCACGTATTCAACTCCGAGAACGAACGTATGCAGAGCTTCCTCGGACGATATAAGAACATACTGTAAGAAGACGCAGCACCCGGAAAACGGGTGCTGTTTTTTAATAGATGGTAACATTTTATGAATGGGATCCCTGAAATCTATTGACAGGTAACCGTTCGGTAACTACACTTAGAGTTACCGAACGGTTACTTTTTATGAGGAGTTGGATGATGGCGGAAGGTACGAAGGAACGGATTTTAGACATTGCACTTGAGCTGTTTGCGCAGAATGGATACCTGGGCACGTCGATGAGTGACATCGCGAAGCAGCTGGGATTTACGAAAGCCGCGCTGTATAAGCATTACACCAGTAAGCAGGAGATTCTGGATCAGATCGTGGAGCGGATGAACCGGATGGATTATGAGCGTGCAGAAGAGTATGAGATGCCGGAAACGGAGCCGGACGGTTTCGCGGAAGCGTATATGCATACGCCGATCGAGAAGATCCGGATATACAGTATGGCGCAGTTTGATCACTGGACGAAGGAAACATTCTCCGCAAATTTCCGTAAGATGCTGACCCTCGAGCAGTATCGTGACCAGAAGCTGGCGCAGCTCCACCACGATTATCTGGCGGGCGGACCGCTGGAGTACATGGCGGCGATCTTCCGTGAGCTGGCAGATTCAGATGAGGAAGCGATGCAGCTCGCACTGGATTTTTACGGGCCGATGTATCTGCTCTACAGTATCTATGATGGTGCGGAAGATAAGGCATCTGTTGCGCCACTGCTGGATGCCCATATCCGGCGGTTTATTACGAAAGTTGAGTCTGAGTATAGAAAGGCTGGGAAAGCAAAATGAACATTACCGTGATCTATGCCACCGGTCGGAAGAAGCAGTCGTGCAGCTATAACATTGCCCAGCTGCTTATCAAGGAACTTCTAGCGAACGGAGAGCTTTTCGAGTTTCAGCTCCCGCGGGATATGCCCCATATCTGCGCAGGCTGTTACGCCTGCATCAACGGGCAGGAACAGAACTGTGGCGGAGCAGCGGCGCTGGCACCGATTCTGAGCGCTATGGAACGCTCCGAACTGATCATCTTCTGTACGCCGACCTATGTGTACCATGTTCCGGGGCAGATGAAAACGCTGCTGGATCATTTTGGATACCGCTGGATGGTTCATCGCCCGGACCTCTCTTTTATGAAGAAGCAGGCCGTCATCATCAACACCGCCGCAGGTGGCGGTATGAGGTCGACCGTTCGGGATATCAAAGACAGCACGGACTACTGGGGCATCGCGAGAACGCACATCCTCTCGCAGGCCGTGTGGGGGCACGACTGGACGAATCTGCCTGTATCATTCCGCAAATCAGCAGAAAAGAAGGTCAGACGGGTTGCCCGAAATGTCCGGCGCAGAGCCGAACATCTGACACCATCCCTTAAAGTGAGATGCCTGTTCAGGCTCTATCAGCTTCTGCACAGGAAACAGAAAATGTCGGCGGTCGATGACGCCTACTGGCAGGAGAAAGGGTATGTCACGGGGAAGCCGTGGAAGTAAAACCATTATAAATGGAAAAAATATGTCAGATTGGAGGGAGGACGTATGAACTATATTCGGGTCACAAAAGAAAATATCGAGAAAGAGCACATCTGCTGCGCCATGTCCGGCAAGCAAAGTCTGGCAAAAAAAGAGTGGATGAGACAGCGTTTCGACGATGGGCTGGTCTTTTACCGAAGCGAGGAGCGTGGGAAGTGCTTCATAGAGTATATCCCGGCTGAAAACGCATGGGTGCCTATTGAGGCAGACGGATATCTCTACATTAACTGCCTCTGGGTATCCGGTTCCATGAAGGGGCATGGATACTCAAATGATCTGTTGGAGGCGTGCATCCGTGAAGCCAGGGCGCAGGGAAAGAAAGGTATTTGTATTCTGTGCGCGGAGGGCCGGAAGCGGGAATTTCTGGCGGATCCGAAATTCCTTACTTATAAGGGGTTCCGTGTGGCGGACATATCCGACTGCGGGATTAATCTCATGTATCTGCCTCTTGCAGATAATGCAGAGCTGCCGAGATTCAAGGACTGCGCGCGACACCCGAGGGTGGAGGAGAGTGGATTCGTCCTCTACTACACCGACCAGTGCCCGTTCACATACTACTGGGTACCGAAGGTGCTTGAAATCGCCGAGGAGTACGACATCCCGTTCAATGCCATCCATATCACTGACAGAGAAGCCGCGCAGAACGTACCCGCGCCGGTCACCACTTATGCCCTGTTTCGGGACGGACAGTTCCTGACACAGGGGATTTTGTCAGATAAAAAGTTTCTGAAACTGGCTGGGATTTCGGAGTGAGCAGCGGATCAGGCATCGCCAGTGCTGTCCAAGCGAGTGATGCTGTACTAGGACAGCGTTTGAAAGAAAAGGCAGCATTGTATAAACACCACTATAAGAGAAGGAGAAATAGTATGTCAGAAAAGAATATGATCATTCGTCTGGAAACGAAAGAAGATTACAGAGCCGTCGAAAACCTGACGCGCGAGGCATTCTGGAATGTTTACCGGCCCGGCTGCATGGAGCACTATGTGCTGCACTGTTATCGAGATGATCCGGCATTTGTGCCGGAGCTGGACTTCATCATGGAACTGAACGGCGAGCTGATCGGGCAGGTCATCTATGCGCGGTCGGAAATCAACTGCGACGATGGGCGAACTGTGCCGATCATGACTTTCGGCCCCATCGGCATCGCGCCCGCATACAAGCGGCAGGGCTACGGCAAAAAGCTTCTGGACTACTCCATGGAAAAAGCCAGAGAAATGGGGGCGGGGGCGCTTGCCATCACCGGCAATATTGACTTTTACGGAAAGTCCGGCTTTGTGCCTGCCAAGACCAAGGGCGTGCGCTATGCCGACGACCCGGAGGCGGACTACTTCTTGATCCGCGAGCTGACGCCCGGTTTTTTGGACGGTATTTCCGGCACCTACAGGGATCCGGAGGGCTATTTTGTCTGTGAAAAAGATCCGGATAGCTTTGAACAGTTTGAAGCGACCTTCCGAAGAAGGAAAAGCGGAAGCTGCCGGGACAACTTTGTTAAGCAGGAGAAATAATGGCATCCAGTAAAGAGTATCTTCATTTCATTCTGGAACAGCTATCCGATCTGGACGATATTTCTTACCGTCCTATGATGGGAGAATTTATCCTCTATTATCACGGTAAAATCGTCGGCGGGATCTATGATGATCGGTTGCTTGTCAAGAAAACAAGATCCGCTTTGGAACTTATGCCTGCGGCAATTTGTGAACTCCCATATGAGGGAGCGAAAGAAATGCTGCTGGTGGATGAGGTTGACAGCAAAGCGTTTCTTACAGAGCTTTTTGAGGCAATGTACGATGAATTGCCCTCGCCAAAAGCAAAACGATAGAACAATGAAGCCGTATTTCCGAAAGGAGG
>CAKQPT010000039.1 GCA_934270345.1 uncultured Oribacterium sp.
TTTCTTCTTTTATCAAACTTCCTACACTTGAAAAGTGCGAACATAAAAACAGTTTCATCCATATCCTCCTTAATAAAGCTCGATTTCTCTCCCTGCTTTCTATCTCAATTCTACCATCCCAGAATCAAACACAAAATATAGGAATCCGGTCGGTTTTCGTTCTTTTTTATTAAGTCTTACTTTTAATATGACGGGAGCTTGCCAAATGCGTTTCATTGGATGGACGCCACGCCCTAGCACATAATGAATAACCATAAAAATAGAGAGCGGGAAATCAAATCCTGCTCTCTTTCTCTTTGCAAATATATGCAAATCACCAGTGGGTTTTGTACGTTTTTGGGATCGATTCAGAGCTGTCTAAAAATTTGGGCAACTAAAATCTCTTGTGTCCTTGACAATGGGTGCAATTCAATTTTCAAAGTGGTTAAGAGGGATTTTGTACGTTTTTTCAAAATTTCAGAAAGAATTATTGTGGTTACAATATATTGTTTCGGTTATTTCCTGAATTATGCCTGAGCAAAGACAATAAAACTCTGATTCATATAGGAAATCCCGCCGTCTCAAATTTAATGGGGTCAGACCCCATTACGAAATTCTTAAGATAAATGAGCGGTCTCGCGCAAATATCTGAAAACAATAATTCCCTTGCAATGGCGATGATTCCATTGCAAGGGATTTTATTTTCACGGTCTATTTCTATATACGATCATCTCAGCGATCCACGATGGAGCCATCTTCGTGCCGCACGAACTTTCCATATCTTCCGGTAAATGGATATACCTTGTCGATATCATCGATCAGTTCGATGCCGAGACCAGGGCCATCCGGGATCTTGATGTAGCCATTTTCAATCTCAAATGGGGTCTTCATCTCCTGATCCAGGCGGCAGTGACCATGATCATCTACAGGATACTCCTGAATCTCGAAATTCGGAATGCACGCATCCAGCTGAAGACATGCTGCGGTTGAAACTGGTCCTAAAGGATTATGCGGAATCACGTAGATTTGACGGCTCTCTGCAAGTGCTGCAATTTTCTTACCTGCCGTAATACCACCAGCCACACACATATCCGGTCGGATGTAGGCTACCTTCGATGCAGCCATATAATCCTCAAATTCCATCATGTTGATGAAACGTTCGCCGGTAGCCACCGGGACATCGACGCTGTCATTCAGCTTCACCATAGCGGACATATTATCCGGGATCGGGTCCTCATAAAAGTATGGCCGATATTTTGCAAGCGCCTTCCCGCATTCGATGGCTTCTGCAGGACGCAGACCCCGGTGGCACTCGATGGCGATATCCATCTCCCAGCCAACCGCCTGACGGATGGCATCTAACTGCTTTTCCATGCGGGATACTACCTGAGAATAGGACTCACCGCAGCGCCCATTCTCATCTTCAGGGTGACCGATCGAATATCGAATCGCTGTATAGCCCTGATTCTTCAGGTCCAGTGCCTTTTTCGCAAACTCTTCCGGTGATTTTGCCTTGAAATTTACATATATTCTGGCCTTATCCCGTACCTTGCCACCTAAAAGTTCGTAGATCGGAACACCGAAATACTTACCCTTTAAATCCCAAAGTGCGATGTCAATGCCGGAAATGGCAGCGGCTACGATGGAACCGCGGAAATGCATACATCTGGTAAGGCCGTTGTTTATATACTCGATCTGCATCGGGTCCTGCCCAATCAGATGATGCTCCATCGCATGAATAGCCTCAGCCGTTGCCTCCTGATAACACCAGGCGCCACACTCGCCCAGTCCGACCAGGCCGGTATCGGTATGAACCTTCACGAATAAATAGCGAACACCTGCGAGTATGGTTTCGATTTTTGTTATTTTCATAATATCTCCTTAAAATGCAGGGAAAATGGTCATGATATAAAACACAGATGCTACAGATAAAACCAGTGAAATCAGCCAACCCTGCTTTAACAGGGACTTCTGGTCGTATCCGCCGGCTGCCATCGCCATCGGAACTGCAGGGGTAGCCATTGGTGTCAGAATAGAGGACATTGCGCCACAAAAGCTTAAAAGGATCGGTCCGATCGGATTCGCACCGACAGCCTGACAGGTCATGATGGCAATCGGAATAAAAATACCGTATACGGCTTTATTAAGCATGATCTGAGTGAACAGGAACGAGATGATGAAGAATACGCCGCCGATCAGATAGCCGTTATGGTTACCAGCCAGCATAATGGAGGTTGCCTGACCTACGATTTCGCCCGCACCCGTGTTGGTCAGCGCGGTAGCCATCGCAAGACATCCTACATAGATACAGCAGGTCGAAACAGGAATGGCCTGAATCGCTTCTTTTTCTGACAGAACGCCACAGAATACGGTTAATAATGCGGCCGTAAGTGTGATCTTCCAGTTATCGATGCCATGGAACTGCTTTGTAACCAGTAAAAGAATGGTTCCGAAGAAAATAATCACGCCCATTTTCTCTGAAAATGCGTTCAGCGGCTTCTTTTCGGAACGCTTCTGCGCCTTCACTTCAATCGGGATGATCGGCTGCTCCGGCGCATGCTTATATCCATAGAAGTATGCCCACAGGAGGGAAATGATGGCCAGCGGAAGTCTCGCGTACATGAAGTCCATCGCCGTTAAAGAATATTCTGTGATGCCATAACCTTCCAGATATCCATTAAACATACCCGCATCCGTAATGGCTGCACTCAGCGGAAGTGCACAACAGCAGGTTACACATACGACAGCTAATGCATACATGGTCTTTGATGGGCTGACACCGAAGGATTCACTCATCGCAAAGCACATAGGGAAAACAATCGCATAAACAGATAAAGGACTGTTCAGGAAGTTGGTGAGTAAAAATGCGATGATCAGATATCCGAGGTAAGCCCGCTTAAAAGAGCCTCCGGAAATCGCAACGATTTTATCGGACAGCTTATCGATGAACTGTGTTCTGTTTAAGCCGGCGGCGACGACAAACATACTGGCAATGACGATATTGTTGGTGTTTGAAAAGCCGGAAAGCGCCTCCTTTCCCTCCAGACAGCCTGTTAAAACCAGCAGTACCATACTGGCCAGTGCAGTCAGACCCATCGGGAATTTGTTCCATGCAAAACATAGCATGGAAATCACAAAAATAACGATGCAGATAGTTAAAGTGTTCATTTTTTTCTCCTTTGCAACTTTGTTTTGTACGTATTATACAAAATCGGACAGTCTCGTTTCTTTCCGTTTTTGAAGCATTTATCTGTGCTGATTGCGAGTGCTGTGATAAAAAATAGACAAATAACTGTCTGTAAATAACTAAAAAATGACCTATACAGTAGTACTGACAGGTCATTCACGTTTATCATTTTCTCTGAATTTCCGCAGGATAGCTATGTGAACGCTTTCACTGATACAAAAAATCAACAGGGCAATTCTTTAGATTTCGTTTCTCAGGAATACGTGCTGCCATTGTGCGAAACGTCTGTCAAATCACTCCAGTTCCTGTATCTGTCTGGAAAGCTGCACAAGCTTTTGCGTAATATCTTTGATTTTTTTCTCCTTCTCAGCAAGCTGAAGCTTATTCAGCTCGTTTCTATTCGGGTGAGGGACTTCATCACCAGAGAGACGTTCTTCTGATAAATACGCCTGCAGCTTACGACGAATCTCCTCATCATCTAAACCAATATAATGTTTCACATAATTTACGGAATCTCTCACTCTTACATTTTTCAGAGATTCCCGGTACTGTGTCGGTGTTCTGCCAAACAGCTCTTTAAATCTGGTATTAAAAGATTTAAGATTCGGAAAACCGGTATCATTCGAGATATTCAGGATCTTTTTATCTGTTCGATCAAGTTCTCGTACGGCTTCCCGCAGTCTTCGTCTCGTCAGAAATTCGTAAAAATTGATGCCTACACTGGCACGGAACATCTGCGAAAAATAACTGCTGTTATAGCCGAAATGTTCCGCTACACCGTCCAGCGTAAGTTTTTCCTTATAGTGTTCCTCTATGTATCGGAGAATCTGTGAAAGATCCTCCGGGTGTTTTTCAACACCCAGCAGATTTTTATCTTCTCGTCTGGAAAACTGCTTCGTAAGTAAATTTAAAAGACCATAAAATGCGGAACGAAACAGCAGCTCATCCACACCCTGTTCGTCAATCTGAGCAATCATCATTTCTGCCATGTATCTGCGCATGGCAGTATAACATGCCTGGTATCGGCTGATTTCATCTGTGGCAAATTCAAAACGAACGTATCGATAATCCGGTATATACTGTTCAAGAAAATCCGGGTTCATACGAAAAAGAAAGGCGATACTTTCCGGAGTTTTGGAAAATGTCGCATGTCCTTCGTTTGAATTGATCATAATCATATCATCTTCTTTTAAAAGATAGAGTCGTTCGCCGGCGCAGACTTCCACCTCACCTTTCAATACAACGAGAATCTCCAGATCTTTATGCCAGTTATAGTGAAAGGTTCCGATTTCATATATATATTCTGTAAGGAACAGCTGATCCTCAAGCTGATGATATTCGAATAAATATGGCTTCAATTGTTATCCTCTTCTCCTGCATCGTAGCGCGGTTTAACGGTCATAAAAATAATAACAAAAAAGGATGCAACATTGCATCCTTTTTTGATTCGAAAATCAGTTCGATTTCCGCCAGGTTCTCGGGAGGAATAAAAGCATCATCGGGAGGATCTCCAGTCTTCCGGCGAGCATATCGAAGGTCAGGACGATCTTACTGAAGTCGGAATAGGCGCCGAAATTGCAGGTCGGTCCGACGGCAGCGAGGCCTGGTCCGATGTTGTTGAAGGTCGCTGCGACGGCGGAGAAATTCGTCGTGAAGTCGAAATTATCTGCGCATGCAATCAGGAACACGGAAACCATGAAGATCACCACGTACATGATGAGGTAACAGTTGACGGAACGTACGACGCTATGCTCGAGGCTCTTATTCTCGAGGCGGATGTGCTTGACGGCCTCCGGGTGTACCAGGACGAGCAGCTCCTTTCCGATCTCCTTCATCATGATGATGAGACGGGAAATCTTGAAGCCACCGCCGGTGGAGCCTGCGCAGGCACCGGTAAACATCAGGAACAGGATCAGCATCTGGCTCGCCTGCGGCCAGGTCGCGAAATCGAGGGTCGAGTAACCAGTGGTCGTGATGATCGCGCCGACCGTGAAGAAGCTGTGATGGAGTGCATACAGGAAGTCACCGCCGTACATCTTCACGATGTTGATCGCGAAGAAAAAGGTACTGAAGGCGACGATGCCGAGGTAGACACGCGCCTCCTCACACTGAAACGCATCCTTGAACTTCCGCTTCTGCATCAGGTAGTAGACATTGAAATTCACACCGAACATGATCATCGATACCGAGATCAGGAACTGGCTCAGCATACTGTAGTCGGCCATGCCGGAGTTCCGGACGGCGAATCCACCCGTGCCGGCACTTCCAAAGGCGATACAGATCGAATCATAGATGCTCATGCCGCTCAGGAGGAAAAGGACGATCCAGGCGAGGGTCAATGCTGCATAGATCTTATACAGTGCCTTCGCAGTATCTGCGACACGCGGAACGATCTTGCTGACATCCGGTCCCGGGGACTCGGCCTTCATGATCATCATATTGTAGCCGCCGCCGAGCGGAAGGATCGTCAGTACCAGGACGAGAACGCCCATGCCGCCGACCCAGTGGCTGAAGGAACGCCAGAAAAGGAGGCCCTTGCCGAGGTGCTCGACCTCACTGAGGATCGAGGCACCGGTCGTCGTAAAACCGGATACGATTTCGAAGACCGCATCGATGTAGGACGGAATCGTGCCGGTCAGATAAAACGGCAACGCGCCGATCAGTGACATCACGATCCAGCTCAGTGCACAGATGACGAAGCCCTCACGCGCATAATAATCGGTACGCTTCGGCCCCTTGATTGTGGCCAGGGTGCCGATCACGAGCGCCAGTACGGCGGAAATCGCCAGGGCCTGTACGGCCCAGAATTCCTGATAGATCAGTGCGCAGATGATCGGCAGGATCATGATGCCGGCTTCAAGCTTCAGCACCCACCCGAGCACGTAAATAATCATACTAAAGTTCATTTCCCGAACGCTCCTTATGCGAGAATACTTATGCGAGAATATCCTTGAGATCGTTGAAACCGGTGTTCGTGGTGATCACGATGACGCTGTCACCCGGCAGCATGAAGTCGGCGCCGCGCGGCGTGATGATCTGGTTTCCACGGACGATAGCCGCGATCAGGACGTTCTTCTTAAATGTCAGATCTGCGAAGGTATGATTGCAGAGGGCGGGATCATTGCCCACCTTGAACTCGAGGGCCTCTGCTCTTCCATCACCGATCTTATACAGGGTCTCGACGTTCGAGCCCTCGGAGTTCTTCAGCGCGCGCACATACTGTACGATGTGATCCGCGACGATCTGCTTCGGGTAGATGACGGAACCGAGGTTCATCTCGGAGGTGACATTCTCGAAGGCGATACGGTTGATCTTCGTGATGAGACGCGCGTCGGACAGCTTGCCGGCATAGAGGGACAGCATGATGTTCTCCTCATCGAAGCCGGTCAGGGAACAGAAGGCGTCGGTCTTCTCGATGCCCTCGCGGATCAGAAGATCCTGGTCGGTACCGTCACCGTTGATGATGGTCGCATCCGGGAACTCGCCGGCGAGGAACTCGCAGCGGTCACGATCGAAGTCGATGACCTTCAGCTTGCACTTCATATGGGAATCGTGCATATACTTCGCGATGTAGTAGGTGACCTTACCGCCACCGACGATCATACAGCTGCGGATCGGCTTGTAATCGATGCCGAGCTGCTTCACGAACTCGTTGGACTGATCGGCGCTCGCGATGTAGCTGATGACATCCCCATTCATGATGGCGTCATTACCACTCGGGATGATGACCTGATCGCCACGCTCGATGGAGCAGATCAGGACATTGACCTTCAGAATACGCGGGATGTCATACATGCGGATGCCGACGATGTTGCTGTTCTCCGGCACCTTGACACGGATCAGGTCGATCTTGCCGCGGGAGAAGCTGTCGATCTTCATGACCGACGGGAAGCGAAGCAGACGCTCGACCTCCTTGGCGGCTGCCATCTCCGGGTTGATGACCATCGCGAGGTTCAGCTCGTCACGGAGGTAGTTGATCTCATCCTTGTACTCCGGGTTACGGATACGCGCAATGGTGTTACAGTTACCTTCCTTCTTTGCAATCAGGCAGCACAGCATGTTGATTTCATCGGAGTCGGTTGCGGCGATGAGGACATCTGCATTCTTGACACCGGCCTCCTGCTGGATCGCCAGCATAGCGCCGTTTCCGTTGATACCCATGACATCCAGTGAATCCACCGCATGTCGGAGAACCTTCTCGTTGTTATCGATGATCGTTACGTTATGGTTCTCCTTGTTCAGCTGACTGGCGAGAGAATATCCCACCTTACCACAGCCAACCACAATAATGTTCATAGCTCTAAACTCCTCCGTCGTCTATCGAACGTTCTTTGTGTCGAGCGGCCTCCATCCCGGGGTGTCCGTTCGAACATATCCGATCCGCACATGCGGCTTCGGTCAAGGTATGTCGGCACCATCCTCTTCTGCTGATCCGGCGCGGTCCCGCTCATCGAGATCCCGCTGCAGCGGCTCCAGATAATGCACAAACATATCTTTGTGAGACCGGATCCGGTAATTCAGATCGATCTCCTGGATATTAAAGGATTTCTTACCGCCGTTCTGCATACGGTTCCAGAAATACTGAATATCCCGGAAGGGAATGTAGTACATCTCCTTCCGGGTCGTAAATGAAAGTATGATAAAACTGATGCCGCCCTGCGCCTCAAAGGCCTGCATGAAGCGGACCTGGTGCGGATGCAGATTCTGCAGCGGCCAGAAATTCGTGGCGCACTCCTTCGCGTCGAAGCAGACCGGGATGCCCTGTACGAGGCCAATGTAGTCGACCGTGGACTTCTGATCGAAGTAGGCCAATGTGATCTGCGTATGGTCCTCGTTCATGTTGATCGGCGTAATCGGCGTCGGAATCTTCTGCACGACCGCCAGCTTCTTCTCGAGGTAGGCCTCGTTCGTCCGGTTGATGAGCTCCTCCAGCTGTGAGCCGCGGAGCCCGCGGGACTTCCAGGTGCCCATCAGTTCTTCGTATGGCTCTCGTTCAGCCAGGACTCCCAGCTCTTCACCATCGCGTCCTTATCGTCGAAGTAGTTGATCTGCATCGCTTCGCGGCACTCGTGGAGGGTCTGGTTCGTCACCTGGACCGCATGATCGGTACCGGCCTTCAGGATGTCATAGACGTCGTTGATGTTGGTCTCCCACTTCGCACGGTTCTCACGGATCGGCTGAAGCATATCCTCCATGACCTTGAGAAGGAACTTCTTGCACTTCATATCGCCGAGACCACCACGCTGGTAGTGCTCCTTCATCTCCTCGAGGTTCTTATAATCCGGGAGATAGTCTGCGAACTGGCTGTCATCACGCAGGAAGGCGTCGAGGTAGGTGAAGACCATATTGCCCTCGACATGACCAGGATCCGCAACGTTGATATGGGTCGGATCCGTGTACATGCTCATGACCTTCTTCTTTACGGTCGCGGCGTCGTCGGACAGGAAGATACCGTTGCCGAGAGACTTCGACATCTTCGCCTTGCCATCGATACCCGGGAGACGACGCTGGGCGGCATTCTCCGGAATCAGGATATCCGGCTCGACGAGCACATCGCACTTGTAGATCGTGTTGAAACGGTGCGCGATCTCGCGTGCCTGCTCGATCATCGGCATCTGGTCCTCACCGGCTGGTACGGTGGTCGCCTTGAACGCCGTAATATCGGCGGTCTGCGATACCGGATAGGTGAAGAACCCGGCTGGGAGGCCGGCAACATTGTCATCCTCCGACTCGCTGCCGTTAAAGCCGCGCATGAGCATCTCGGACTTGACGGTCGGGTTTCTCGAGAGACGCTGGGTCGTCACGAGGTTCATATAGTAGAACGTCAGTGCGTGCAGCGCCGGAATACCGGACTGAATGCAGATAAAGGACTTATCCGGGTCGATACCTGCGGAGAGATAATCGAGGGTGACCTCGATGATGTTATCACGTACCTTCTTCGGGTTATCCCAGTTATCGGTCAGGGCCTGATCGTCTGCGACGAGGATGTTGATCTCGTCGAACTGACCAGAGTTCTGAAGCTGTACTCTCCGCTGGAGAGAACCCACATAGTGTCCTAAATGAAGTTTTCCGGTCGGACGATCGCCCGTCAGGATGACTTTACGCTTACAATCTTTTGCTAACATGCCTGCCTCCATAAAATGCACAAACTTATCATGAGTATAGCATACTAAAATGCGTTTTGAAACAGTAGTATCTTGTCATCGTCGATCGAGACGACGTCGAAGCGGCACTTCGTTTCGGTCTGAGATCGCTTCGTGTAGCTGAGATACGCTTCTGCTACCCGGCGGATGCGCTGCTGTTTCGCGTGGTCGACGGCTTCGCAGCCGTAGCCGTGGGCGCTGTCCTGGCGTTTCTTCACCTCGACGAAGACGAGGGTGTCGTCTTCCATCGCGATGATGTCGATCTCGTTCCGGTGAAAGCGCCAGTTCCGTTCGAGTATACGGTAGCCCGCCGCCTCGAGGTACGCCGCGGCCATGTCTTCCCCGCGAACACCATCTGCGTGGTTGCCGCGACGCGCGTCGGAACGCTTCTTCGATGGCGCTTCGGTTTCAGGCTTCTGCTTGAATATTTCCGGGACTTCTTTGAAGTACATGGTGCACCTTTACTTTCTTGGAGACAGGTGCATCGGAGGGCCAGCAATCGAAGTACAGTACTACGAGCTCGGAAAACTCTAAGTCGGGGACCCTAAGCGGCACTAGGCCCTCCGCAATCACTGAGTTTTCTTTATGAAAACTCAGTGTTGCAGAGGGTGCTAAGGAAAATAGTACCAAGTGCCGCTAAGGGGACCCGACTTGATTTTTCACGACCTCTTCGTATGACTTCGCTTGCCGGTCCTCCATGCGCCTGTCTGAACAGTACTCTTTGATTGAATTATCAAACGAAATGCCCAATAAATGAATGACGGTGGATCGGGCAAGGGCCGAGGCGCTTCAGAGCTTCGATGTGCTCTTTCGTGCCGTAGCCTTTATTACGGGCAAAGCCGTATTCCGGGTACAGCGCGTCGTACTCCTCCATGAGGTGATCCCTCGTGACTTTCGCGAGGATGCTGGCGGCGGCGATGGAGACGGACTTCGCGTCGCCCTTGATGATCGATTCCTGCGGGATGTCGACGCCCGGGATCGTGACGGCGTCGTTCAGCAGCAGGCCCGGTGCATCGGCGAGGCCTTTCGCCTGAAGCATCTCGTTCGTCTTCTGAAGTGCGATGCGCATCGCTTCATAATCTGCCTGAAGGATGTTGATCTCATCGATGCGTTTCTCATCTACGATGCCGATGCCGTAGGCGATGGCCTTTTCTTTGATTTCCGGCAGCATCGCTTCGCGGCGAAGTGCGGTCACCTTCTTCGAATCGTTGAGATAGAGGATCACGGCATCCTTCGGGAGGATGCAGCAGGCGGCCACGACCGGGCCCGCCAGCGGACCTCTGCCGGCTTCGTCGATGCCGGCGATGAAGCGGACATCGGCGTGTGCGTTTTCATATTCGTGCATCGCTGCTAAGCGCGAGAGCTCCTTCTCCAGACGCTCGCCCTTCAGTTCTCTCGTCATGAAATTCCTCTTTCTTAATTATTGATTTACTTACAGGGGTCAGACCCCCTTCTGAAAGCCGAAAGGAGGTCGCAGAATTCACGCGTGGGTCAGACCCCGTGGCATCCCGATCATTCAGTTTCTACCGGGGTGTCAGAGACCGCCTGGCCGGCGCTGGTCGGGACGTGCTCGAGGGTGATGGCGCCGAGGCGGCCGCTCCGGAAGTCGTCGAGGATGATCTTCGCGGTTTTCGTGTAGTCGATGTTGCCGCCCTTCATGATGCAGCCGCGGCGGCGTCCGATCTCGTCGAAGACCTGAATTGCTTCCTCGAGGCCTTCGAGGGAGCTGCCGTAGCGTGCGATCAGTGCCTCCGGGTAATAGCGCACGAGGTACTTGATGAGGTAGAATACGAGCTCGTCAATGTTGAGGATCTGGTCGTTGATGGAGCCGATGAGGGCCAGATTCAGGCCGACGATCTCACGCTCGAACTTCGGCCAGGTGATACCCGGGGTGTCGAGCAGCTGCAGCTTTTTATTGACATTGATCCACTGATTACCACGAGTGACGCCCGGCTTGTTTCCGGTCTTCGCCATGGATTTCCCGACATAGGAATTGATGAAGGTGGACTTGCCGACGTTCGGCACGCCGAGGACCATCGCACGGATGACCGGGGTCTTAATGCCACGCTTCAGGTTTCTCTCAACGAGCGGCTTCGTCGCCTCATCGATGAGCGGGTTCAGCTTCTTTAAGCTGCCCTTGTTTCGCGCGTCGATTTCGAGTGTATAGTAGCCGCGGGCGGCGAAGTAGTCTGCGAAGCGCTTCGTCTCACGACGATCCGCGAGATCCGCCTTATTGATGAGGAGGATGCGGGCCTTATCCTTCGCGAAGCTGTCGACGTCCGGATTACGGGAGGACTCCGGGCAGCGGGCGTCGATGACCTCGATGACGAGATCGACCAGCTTCAGGTCCTCACGGATGTTTCGTTTTGCTTTGGCCATGTGGCCGGGATACCATTGAATCGTCATAATTCACCTGTTTTCTATACTTCTTATATGTACTATTTAATGAAACCGATCTTTTTGAACGGCAGCAGCCGGAACCAGATGCGTCCGAGGATCTGCGAGCGTTTGACGTTGCCGACATTAATGAAGCGGCTGTCCTCGGAGGAGTCTGCATTGTCCCCGATCAGGAAGTACTCGTCTTCCATCAGTTCGACCGGTTTCTCCGCGATTCCGCCGAGGGAGATGTCGGAGATCTGATCACTCTCGAGCAGCGTACCGTCGATGTAGATGCGGCCGTTCTGAATCACGACGGTCTCGCCCGGCAGTCCGATGACGCGCTTCACATTTTTGGTCGCGTCGCTTCGCTGGAAAATGACGACATCCATGCGCTTCGGCTTTATGAACTTATACGTGAGTCGGTCGACCAGCACGAGGTCGCTCGCGGATATCGCCGGTTCCATGCTGTGACCGGAAATCTCCTCGGTCGTCAGAAAGCTGTGTACCAGAAACCACGCAAGCGCGATCACGACGATCACGTTCGTGACCGTGCCGACAAACTTCTGAATCGGACTTTTCTCTCGCATTCTTCACCTCATAAAATAAACGGGAGGCCAGGGGACCTCTCCCCCTTACATAACTTATCGGGAGCACGGAAAACGCCATCCAAACCCTCCCGGGAGGCCAGGGGGTCTGACCCCGTATGGGGTCAGACCCCTTTCCCGTAAACCATTTCACAACTGAAATTATATACGTAACTTAAATTATCGAAAAGGGGCATCCCGTAAAACGGAACGCCCCAATGATTCATCGCTTCTGATTACAGTGCCTTAACCTTGGCAGCCTTACCAGTACGCTCTCTAAGGTATGTGAGCTTTGCTCTTCTTACCTTACCTCTTCTAACGACCTCAACCTTCTCAACCATCGGGCTGTGAAGCGGCCAGGTCTTCTCTACGCCTACGCCGTTGGAAGACTTACGAACGGTGAAAGTAGTTCTGTTGGAACCACCCTGGATCTTCAGAACAGTACCCTCGAAGATCTGAGTTCTCTCACGGTTACCCTCTTTGATCTTGTTGTAAACGCGAACGGTGTCACCAGTGTTGAATACTGGAACCTCAGCCTTGAGCTGACCCTGCTCGATGTTCTTGATAATCTCGTTATTAGACATTGTGTACCTCCTAGTACTATTCGACATTCATTCACGGAGTTTCTCGTTCGGTCAGAGCCGAATCACCTATTCCAAGCAGATGGAACCGTCAGCGGAATATCTCTCTTAGTCACAACCTTGACAATTTACCATAGATACGGCGGAATTGCAAGCGGTTTTTGCCTTTCAAACGAGTCTTTTGAACACATTTAAAATCCCATGACAGAGGCTCCATCATGGGATTTTCAGTTGCTTTATACGCTGTGCTCTTCGCCACGCAGGCCTGCTGGCATTTAATCCATGCCGAAAATCTGAGCCCAGTAGTTCTTTCCGTTCTTATTTGCGATTCCGATGCCCATCGTGGTGAAATCCGGCTTTAAGATATTCGCCTTATGCTCCGGAGATGCCATCCATGCATTGACAACTTCATCTGCAGTATGGTAGCCCTCTGCCAGGTTCTCACCATACATAAGATTCGGATTTACAGTGTACCATTCGGTTCCATCTGGTCTTGTGTGAGAAAATAATGTAGAAGCTTCGGTCGCTCTTACGAGTGCAGGCGCATCCAGATTCGTATCGTACCGAAGTGGTTTTAATCCGTTTGCAGCGCGAATGCCATTTACCTTCGTGAGGATATCCATACCCATGTTCTGTGTAGCCATACATTTACTCCTTCCGTTCGGTTCTCTTTGCCTTCTTATATGAATAATTCTACCATCAATCATTCAAAAGACAATTCTTTTTCCAAAATAAATCAGCAGCAAATAGCAACGATTGTAAAAGAACGTCGAATGGGGTGGGCAAACAAACAAAAAGAGACGCTCGGAATAAGCGTCTCGTAATAGTTCAGACGGGGTGAAGAAGTCACTTCGGCTGAACTTCTGCAGCCTTCCGTCGGCGCTTCGGCTTCTTCGGTGCGAACTCCTCTGCATGCGAGGCGACATAGGCCTCGTAGAGGTCCGGACGCCGCTCCTTCGTGCGCTCGAGGCTCATCTGGTGACGCCACTCGTCGACCTTCTTATGGTCTCCGGAGAGAAGGATCGGCGGGACACGACGATCCGCATAGACCTCCGGCCGTGTGTACTGCGGGTACTCGAGGAGGCCGTCAGAGAAGCTCTCGATCTCGTGCGAGGCATCCTTATTCAGAACACCGTGGACGAGGCGCGAGATGGAATCGATCATGCTGAGCGCCGGCAGCTCACCGCCGGTCAGGATGTAATCGCCGATCGAGACATGCTCGACGTCGAGGATCTCGAGGGCACGCTCATCGATGCCTTCATAGTGTCCGCAGAGGAACAGGATATCCTCTTCCGCAGCGAGCTCCTCCGCCATCTTCTGATCGAAGGTGCGGCCCTGCGGCGACATGAAGAGCACGCGGGCCGGACGATGGCCAATCCGATCGACGATGTGCTGATAGCAGTCGACGATCGGCTGCACCTGCATGAGCATGCCGGCACCGCCGCCGTACGGATAGTCGTCTACGTGGTTATGTGCATCCTTCGTGTAGTCGCGGATATTGAAGGCCTCGACATTCATCAGTCCGGCCTTGATGGCACGACCGCTGATACTCTCACGGACGACGTTTTCAATCATCTCCGGAAAGAGGGTCATTACATAGTAGTTTTTCATATTATAAATCCAGAATGCCCGGAATCAGATGCACCTTCAGGAATCCCTGCTCCGGCTGCACGTCCGTGACGAACTGGCCGCGCACATACGGGATCATGAGGTCCTTCTTCTGATTCTTTACGATCAGCACGTTATTTGCGCCGGTCTCGAGGATATCCTTGACGGTGCCGAGGCACTCGCCGGATACGTCATCGAGGACGTCGATGCCGATCAGATCGCCGACGAAATACTCGCCTTCCTCGAGCGGGATCGCATCGGCGCGATCCACGTACAGCTCGCCGTGGCGGAACGGGAGGACATCATCGATCGAGTCGATGCCCTCGAATTTTACGATGGCCAGGTTTTTCGAGAAGCGCACGCGCTCGACATGGAGCTCGCGCAGGTTTTCCATAGAACCGGAAAGATCCAGCCAGACTTTATCTAAATCGAAAAATCTGTCTGGATCCTCTGTCGTAGGATAAACCTTCACCTCACCCTTGAGGCCATGGGTGGTAACAACCGTACCAACTCTCAGTTTTTCCTGCATATTCAATCCTTATGATCCGTAATCGGATGGTCTCAGCGGATGTCTACGGAAACCTTAACGTCAGCCTTGCTGGCAGCGGCAGACATCACTGAGCGAATCGCCTTGGCGATGCGACCTGAACGACCGATGACCTTTCCCATATCCTGTTCATTTACAGACAGGGTGAGCACGATCTCGCCGTCCTTACACTCCTCGACGACCTTTACGTCGTCCGGATTCTGCACCAGCGCACGGGCAATCGTTTCGAGTAATTCCTTCATGAGGTCTCCTCTCGGCTAAATAATCAGCAGATACCAGCCTTCTTCAGAAGCTTCGCAACGGTCTCGGTCGGCTGTGCGCCGTTTGCGATCCACTGCTTAGCCTTCTCAGCGTCGATCTTGATCTCAGACGGCTCTACGCATGGATTGTAGGTACCGATCTCCTCGATGAAACGGCCGTTTCTCGGGGATCTGGAGTCTGCTACGATAACTCTGTAAAACGGTGCGTGAATCTGTCCCATTCTTCTTAATCTGATCTTTAACATGTCTTTTTCTCCTGTTTAAAAAAATAAATTTACATATATATGATTAACAGCAGTGCTGTTGAATCCTGTTCCTTATCGGGAGGCCAATGTCACCGGCCTCTATGCACGTACCCTCCCGGGGACGTTGTGGCTGCCTTCAGTGTTACGTACGAACGTCCGGCAGGTTTTTATCAGAACGGAAACCGGCCACGGCCCATGCCGCCGAGATTTCCGAGTCCGCCGAGGTTCCCGAAACCGCCGCGGCCATGCTTGCTGCGCATCGCACCGCCGAACTGCTTCATCATCTTCCGCATCTGCTCGAACTGCTTCACGAGGCGGTTCACCTCAGCGATATCGACACCCGCACCGCGCGCGATCCGGCGCTTACGGGACGGATTGATGAGATCCGGGTTTGCTCTCTCCTTCGGTGTCATGGACTGGATGATCGACTTCACCTGATTCATCTTCTTCTCGGCGTCGTCTGTATCGATGTCACCGAGCCCTGACATACCAGGCAGCAGCTTCATGATACCGCCGAAGCCGCCGAGCTTCTTCATCTGCTCCATCTGATCCATGAAGTCGTTGTAGTCGAACTTGCCACGGGTGATCTTTCCCATGGTCTCCTTCGTCTTATCCTCATCGATGTTTTTCTGGGCCTTCTCGATGAGTGAAAGTACATCACCCATGCCGAGGATACGACCCGCCATACGATCCGGATAGAACTGCTCGAGGTCGTCGAGCTTCTCACCCATACCTAAGTACAGGATCGGCTTTCCGGTCATCGCCTTGATGGAAAGCGCCGCACCACCACGGGTATCACCATCACACTTCGTGAGGATCACACCGTCGATGCCCACCTTCTCTGTGAAGGTCTCGGCAACATTGACCGCTTCCTGACCGGTCATCGCGTCGACCGTGAGGACCGTCCACTGTACATCGACCGCCTTCTTGATGTTCTGGAGCTCATCCATGAGCTTCTCGTCGATCTGAAGACGACCCGCCGTATCGAGGATGACCACATTATAATGCTGGGCCTTCGCTTCCTCGATGGCTCTCCGCGCGATCTCGACCGGGCTGATCTTGTCGCCCAGGGAGAAGAACGGAACCTTCACCTTCTCAGCATTGACACGCAGCTGATCGATCGCCGCCGGACGGTAGATATCGCAGGCAACGAGGACCGGTGTGCGGCCCGCCGACTTGAACTTCCCTGCCAGCTTCGCTGCGGTTGTGGTTTTACCGGCACCCTGAAGACCTACCATCATGATGACGGAGATCTCGCTCGCCGGGCGAAGTGTGATCTCGGTAGTCTCCGAACCCATCATCTCGGTGAGCTCGTCATTGACGATCTTGACAACGGTCTGCGCCGGCGTGAGGCTGTTCAGCACCTCCTCACCGATGGCCTTTTCCTTCACCTTCGCGATGAATTCCTTCACCAGCTTGAAGTTGACATCGGCCTCGAGCAGTGCCATACGCACCTCGCGGAGCGCCTGATTGACATCGTCCTCGGAAAGCTTTCCCTTCCGACCGAGATTTGAAAATACATTACTTAATCGATCTGTCAGATTTTCAAATGCCATA
>CAKQPT010000040.1 GCA_934270345.1 uncultured Oribacterium sp.
ATGCGCTGCCTGAGGATTTTAAGTCATCTATGCCAACTATAGAGGAAATAGAGAAGGAATTGAAGGATGATTGATCATCGCAACAAATTCTAGTTTGTTGTACAGTTGGGCAGCGATGAAACTTAGGAGTTGTGGGGGTAAGTTAAATAAGAAAGTGCGTCATATGGGGATGCGGCTAGGCATTGCCTTACATCAACAGAGTATTCCGGAGGAAAAGACATGGAAACAGCCTTTTCGGGGAAACTGCCCCCGATATATAAGCGTAATGGCAGAGAATGCTATTTGGATCCTATCCGAAAAAAACTGATTTATATTACGCCGGAAGAAACGGTACGGCAGAGCGTGATCCTATATTTGACGGATACGCTGCATGTTCCGATGCAGGAAATCATTTCGGAGCAGCACTTATCGCACTATGGCATCACAAGCAAAAAGAGGGCGGATATCGTCATTCATGCGCTGGATGCAGATCAGCAGTCGGTACCGATCGCAGTGATTGAGTGCAAGGCACCCAACGTGTATTTGGACATGAAAGCGAAGGAGCAGATGTTTGAATACTGGGTGCTACGTATGCCATGCTTACCATGCGTTACAGTTAGTTGTCGAGGATAATGTGGCCATCACTGGTGATAAGGTGAACTTTTATCATAGTGGGAAAATTGCGGTCGGAAGACAGGGAAGCGGTAAAATCGATGAACTCAGGATGTTTGTCGAAGATCGGTATCCGCGAATCATCAGTGGAAAACGATTCTTTCTCGGAAGTATCGTAAATGATCGGCTGTGGCGTCTGGATGCTCCTGATGTCATTGGGCTTATAGAAAATTTGATTTCATATTCAATCGTTCGTGATGAATATAGAGAATATGTGAAGGCGAAGCGGAATTGAATCAGAGATGATAGGTTTAACCGGGATTGAATAGAGGGAGAGCGCGGCAGATTTCGGTATTAATGAAAGGCAGAAAGCGTTATGGATATTGGAAAGTCAACAAAACATCATATGGCGAAGAAAAAAGATGAAATCACCATCCGCTCCAGCGCAGCGGAGTACCTGACCTATGTTGCCTCAGTGGGTGATCAGCAGGACAGCATTGAGATGCGCTATGAGGATGAAAATATATGGCTGACGCAGAAGATGATGGCCACCTTGTATGATGTGGATGTTCGGACCATAAACTATCATGTCAAGAAAATATTCAGTGATAGTGAGTTGCAGGAGGATTCAGTTATCCGAAAATTTCGGATAACTGCCGCAGATGGAAAAGGCTACAGCACTAATCACTATTCGTTGGAGATGATCATTGCCGTAGGCTTCAAGGTCAATTCCGAGCGTGCGGTACAGTTCCGCAAGTGGGTGAATCAGATCGCAAAGGACTACACCATCAAAGGCTGGGTGATGGATGATGAACGCTTGAAACGCGGAACGTATCTGACAGAAAAGTATTTCGATGAACAGTTGGAGCGTATTCGTGAGATACGCGCCAGCGAAAGAAAGTTCTATCAGAAGATCACCGACCTGTATGCGACCGCCATTGATTATGACAAAAATGCGGCAACGACGAAACGTTTTTATGCTACCGTGCAGAATAAAATGCATTACGCCATTCATGGACATACGGCGGCGGAACTGATCGTGGAAAGAGCAGATCACACAAAGGAGCATATGGGATTAACCACCTGGGCAGATGCACCGGAAGGAAAGATTAAGAAAAGTGATGTTACGGTTGCTAAGAATTATTTGAGTCAGGATGAAATGAAGCAGCTGAACCGTATGGTGACGGCATACCTGGATTTCGCTGAAAACATGACCTTACGGCATATTCCGCTTACGATGCAGGACTGGGAAAAGAGGCTTAACAGCTTCATTGAAATGTTTGATTATGGCATTTTACAGGACGCAGGCAAGGTATCCGCTGAAATCGCAAAGCTTCATGCAGAGACAGAATTTGAAAAATACCGTGTGATTCAGGATAGGTTATTTATGTCTGACTTCGATAAGTACATGCTGGAATTAGAGGGAAATTAATGGATAGACAAAGAAAAAGCAGCAGTGTGGGCAAAAATTGCCTACACTGCTGCTGATAAGAAAAGCACCTACCATTTTGATAGATGATTTAATCATTTTTATCTTTATCTGTATGTTTTTATAAAATCATCTGGTGTAATCGCCGGAACCTCAGAATTTTCAAAATCTTTCACATTGCAGGTGATAATGTAATCAGCTCCGATATCCTTTGCACATTTATCCTGCAAACAATCTCTTACAATTTCCACAGACTGCTCAAGATACGGATCCTCGCGGTTCGTGATGTAATTCAGAAGGATGTTTGTATCAATCAATCATACCGAATTTCTCATTCATCGCTTCCTCTCTTTCAGAATCATAATCAATTGTCTCTGTAGCAGCCTTTCTGGATGCCTCAAGTCTTGCGAAAGCTTCTAATTTGCTATTGTTATTTGCATGCGTATCTGAAATAGGTGCCTTGATAATGAACGGAATGCTTCTTTCTCTTAATGCAGTTCTGGTAAAGGTTTCATAAAAAGTCTGCTTTGTCTGACTCATTTCGTCGTAGGGCTCTTTGTTATGGGCCTTTTTTAGATAATTTGTGAAATATTGATTTTGCATTGCTTTTGTCCGTACAAATGTATATGATATAGTTAGAAAAAACTCGAAAGGAGTGTTTACTATGGCAACAAAATCAGCAAATTTATACGTACGCATTGAGCCTGATGTAAAAGAACAGGCAGAAGGAATCTTGGCAGCATTAGGAATTCCTGCATCCAATGCAATAAATATGTTTTACAAACAAATTATTCTTCAAAGAGGACTTCCTTTTGAAGTGAAAATGCCATCCGCTCGTCCTGTAGATGTTAGTGCGTTATCAGAAGCACAGATGAATACAGAACTGGAGAAAGGATATGTGGATATACAGGCTGGTCGTACTAGATCAGCAAAATCTGTTTTTGCTGATATTCGCAAAGATTACAATTTATGATTTATGATATCGTGATTTCAGATCAGGCCGAGTTTATGGTGCCTGGCCCCAATGTCGCCTCTGTTGTAGCCCAGCCGAACTTTTTCAGCCAGATAAAGCTCCATATCAAACCTTCTCAATCAAACTGTTCACGACAGGACCCGTAAAAACGAGTCCCGGATGGTGTCTTTTGGATACCGCCCCAGCAGACACTCCTTTTCTTTCTGGATCATCCCGCCAGCCATCTCCGCATGGCCGCCGCCATCTCCATAACCGTGGAGCGCATCACGGACTAAATGCCCCGCATGGACAGCCGGGTCCTCCGAGCGGACAGAAAACTTGATCCCATCCTCCCGTTTGGAGAATACCACGGCGACCTCCACCTCCTGCAGCGTCAGGATGAAATCGGAGAGGATCGCAATCAAAGCGTCCGGGCAGGGAAAGGGGACATTGGATATGCCTACCTTGTCGTAGACCTCAATGCTCTCGATGGCCGCGCCATATGCTTTCAGATCGTTGAACTCCATGTTGTTGCGCTCCAGCCGCGCCAGCGTTTCCTGGTCACACAGAGGGAACAGGAATGCGAACATTTCAATATCCAGTTCCGTCACGCCCCGCGTAAACTGCAGCGTGTCCATTTTCAGGCCATAGAGCAGGGCAGTCGCCGTGTGCCTATCCGGCAGGCACGGAAGCTGTTTATAATACTGGGCGATGATCGTGGCGCAGGCCCCAGTGGGGCGGATGTCCTGGTAGCGGTATTCAGTTGGCACAAAAGTGGGGTGGTGGTCGATGCAGGCCACCTCATCCCCAACAAAATCCGTGATATTCCCACTGTGCTTCTGCGCGTCCACACAGATCACATAGTCTTCCTCGGCCATGTCCGGACGCAGCTGCTCATAGGGGAACATCTGGATCTGGAACGTCTCCAGCATCTTGGACGCACTCAACTTGTCGATCCTTCCATCGTAGCAGAGGGTAGAGGGGATTTCATGCTGGGCCAGAAGGCGCTGTAAGCCAAAGGCGGAGGCAATGGCATCCGGGTCTGGGAAATTATGGGTCTGTATGTAGACATGCTTGCCGTGGCATAACGCCGCAAGCTGGTTAAAGTCGTTCATTTTTGTATTCACTCCTATCTATTTTGTGAATAGGGCGGCGTAGCGCTTCTCAATCACCGGCCAGGGGATCGTCTGGGCTTTCTTTACCCAACGGTTGCTTTCTTTCAGATTCATGCCCACCGGCTATTTGAAATCCGCCAGGCTGATCTGACCATTGCTGTAACGATACATAGTTGCCCTCCAGGTGCAAGGTTTTTGCTGGATTTTTGCCAGTTCCCTTGCTCCTATTATATTACAGATTGGCTTCTGTGGATTGAAATATAAGGCTGAAATTCACCAATCTGTATGCGGTAGCCATGGATTATGGTAAACTGTTACTATAAGGTAAACTCTTTATGATGATCCGTTCAGGTGTGTAAGTATGGGGCGAGGTGAAAGCGCCCGTACGTGATGAAAAGGAGGTACGTGATGAGCGTGATTACGATGGACCGCCTTCCGAAGACACTGGAAGAATGTAAGGCGATGCCGCAGGCGACATTGAAGAATCCGGAGGAGGTAGCCGCACTCACGGTGGCTGTGCTGGCTCTCTATCCGGAGAATCCGACAGAGACCGAAAAGATGCTGGATTTTCTGCGCGGACCACGACCGTTAAATGGCATGGATAAGCAGTTTATCAGGGATCGGTTCCGCGGAAAAGCGTATCTGATGCGATCTTATTTTGCAGGCTCGACGCCGGATAATAATTATACGCCGACACTTCCGTATCGTGTTTCGGTATCGGAAAATGCAAACAGCCGGAGCGAGGATGGCTATCTTACGCTTTATGTGGCCTGCAGTGGTGCCGACAGCCCGAGACCGCTGAAACTCCGGAACAAGCCGTCGACCGGCGAGTGGTTCCTGTGGGAACAGCAGCTGCTGACCGGTATCCGGATCCCGAAGGAAGAGGATGCATGGGCATAAGTACAGAACTTTTAAGGAAAACCCGAAGCAGCGCTGAAAAGGCACTGCTTCGGTTTTTTACTGCTTGGCCTTATATGCTTCACCCCATGCCCACATGGAGTCCAGAATGGGCTTCAGGCTTTTGCCGAGTTCCGTCAGTGAATATTCCACTCTCGGCGGGACTTCGGCGTAGACCTTGCGGTTAACAAGTCCGCTTTCCTCCATCGCCCGGAGCTGGGTAGTCAAGACCTTCTGAGACACATTGCCTACGGACTTTTTCAGTTCACCGAACCGCTTCGTTCCCGGCATCAGATCACGCAGAATCAGCACCTTCCACTTATCCCCGATAAGGGTCAGCGTGGTCTCCACGGGACAGGCAGGAAGCTCATTTTTGGCTTTTGCTTCGATCATTTCAATTCCTCCGAAAAATTATTAGAAGCACCGAAATGCTGGAAACCCAGTAACGGTGCAATCGTTTCTTTTGGGTAACTGTCCAATAGTTTCTATTTGGTGACTACAGCACAAAATTGTGCTTACTTTACGAATGATAGATACAGCATTATTGTAATGTCAGATGCTGACGAAAGCAAGCTCAATCAACAAGGAGGTTACCCGGAGGTAACCATACCACAATATTGTGCGTACTTCAGAAGTCGTACAAAGTGCATTACAATCAAAGCATCAAGAGAAAACAACAAAATTTTGGAGGTACTTATCATGAACAAAGTCGTAGAATTTCTGAATGCAAACCCTGTGCAGTATCTTGCTACCGTCGGTCGTGACGGTAAGGCAAAGTGCCGCCCGTTTATGTTCGCTGGCGAACTGGACGGTAAGCTGTGGTTCTGCACCAACAACCAGAAGGATGTATACAAGGATATGCAGGAGAACCCGGAGGTAGAGATCTCCGTTTCCAGCCCGGAGTATGCATGGATCCGTCTGCATGGCAAGGCTGTGTTTGAAAACAATATGGCTGCCAAGGAAATGTGCATGCAGAACCCTATCGTGAAGGGCCAGTACGGTGAGGCCACCAACCCTATCTTTGAGGTGTTCTATCTGGACGATGCGCACGGCGTCATCGCTGACTTCTCCGGCAATCCTCCTTACGAGTTCTAAAGAAATAAGATAGAATATTGCGATCTTCGAGGCGGGGTGCAATTCCCCACCGGCGGTAAAGTCCGCAAGCCGAAAGGCATGATACGGTGAGATTCCGTAACCGACGGTATAGTCCGGATGAAAGAGGATAGAACGATGCCCGATGGTCTATCACAGCCATCGGGCATTGCACTATCCCGGAAAGGGAATGAAAGGATGAAACAGGCATCTGTAAAAAAGACGGTGTTTATCGGAATGATGGGAGCTGTTTCAGCGGTATTGATGCTACTGAATCTGTCGCTGCCGTTTGCACCTGGATTTTTGAAATTTGATATTTCTGAACTGCCGGCACTGTTTGCCGGGTTCTTTCTGGGTCCGCTCAGTGGTTGCGGTGTAGTAGCGGTCAAGATACTGCTGAAAGTTCTTGCCCAGGGGTCGGATACAGGGTATGTCGGGGAACTGATGAATGTGATGGGAAGCATCTGCTTTATCCTTCCTGCATCTTTGATCTACCGCTGGAAACATACCAGGCAGGGGGCGGTCATAGCCATGACGGTATCCGCGGTTCTGGTCAGTGCTGCGTTCATCTTTATCAATGCCTATATTGCGTTTCCACTGTATTCCAAACTATACGGGATGCCGATGGATGCCATCATCAGCATGGGCACCGCAGTCAATCCCTTGATTACCGACCTTCCGTCTTTGATGCTGTTTTCTGTGTTCCCTTTTAACCTTTTCAAGCATGGCGTAACATCATTTATCACCTATCTGATTTACAAGCGGGTCGGAAGTACACTGCGAGGGATCATGGCTGTACCTGAGCCGCAGTCTCGCAAGATGAAGGAGAGAATGGAGAAAGCAATATGAAAGAAGCATGGGCTGTTAAGCCGAAAGACATTCCAGCAGATCAGATAGCCGGCATCCACTATGCGGATATTGTAATTATCGGTGCGGGGCACGCCGGTACCTGTGCCGCCCGTGCTGCGGCAGAAGCCGGTGCCACGGTGCTTGTTCTGGAACAGCAGGAACGGGATAAGCAGTGGGTGCCTGGCATCGGAGAGATAGGACACATCAACAGCCGATGGCAGCAGGAACATGGCATCCCGGTCGTGGATATTGACACCTTTGTGAATGACTGGCAGCTTCGCACCGGCAACCGCTCCCTGTTTCCGTTGATCAAAACGTATGCGCTGCACTGCGGGGAAACCTTTGACTGGTTTATTGAGCCACTTACACAGGAAGAGAAGGATTCCATTCATCCGATGCTGACACCGGCCAGCCCCAATATACCCGAGACTTTGAACGGACTTCATGCATGGCCGGGAACACCCAATATGGGCATGGCATTGCAAACAAAGGCTGTCAAGGAAAATCAGCGGCTGGCCGAGGAACACGGAGCAGTTTTTTTCTTCGCCACCCGTGCCATGCAGCTGGAACAGGCAGCAGATGGGCGTGTGACTGGCGTGTTTGCCAGGAGTGCAGACGGAACTATCCACCTGTATCGCGCGGCAAGAGGCGTGATTTTAGCGGCAGGTGATTATAGCCGGAATGCGGAGATGTGCCGTTATCTCTTGACGGAAGCTGCAGATCTGACAGAAGAAGGCAGTGATTTTACGGGGCATGGCTGGGATGGCAGTGGAATCCGTATGGGCCTGTGGGCAGGCGGCAGACTTGAACCACGAAGCCATGCGGCTATGGGCGGTAATTACTCATTCCCCGGTTTTGGACTGATTGGCTCAACCCCTGTTCTGCGGGTCAATAAGCATGGAAAGCGCTACTCTGATGAAGCGTTTGGCACGCATATTCTGGCCGCTCTTCCCGGTGCGCATCAGCCAAACGGCGTATTGTGGGCGGTCTTTGACGATGATATTCATCGTCAACTCACATTTCAATCACCTTGCCATGGCCTGATGGATTACACAGATGCAAAAGAGCGGAAGCGGTTTGAGAATGCGCTCGAAAACGCAAAGAAGCATAAAAATCAAATCGTGCTGGATAAGGACCGTGCCGGAGAGAGTCGTCCGCTTTATTGTGCGGACACGCTGGAAAAACTGGCTGAGTTGATGTTTGAGCATGAAACAGAACGCAGGACGTTTTTAGGAGAAATCAAACGATATAATGAATTGTGCTATCAAAAGCATGACGATGATTTCGGAAAAGACCCTCGGTTGATGCAGCCTGTCGAAAAGGCACCCTTCTATGCAAGCGGCACGGTTAAAGACAGTCACAGGCCCGGTGGGCAATCTCTGAAAATTCTCGTAACGGTCAGCGGGCTGGAGATCAACGAAAACCAGCAGGTACTAAACCGGGACTTTGAGCCGATTTCGGGGCTATATGCCACGGGAAATTGCAGCGGAAGACGGTTTGGCGTACAATATACCACCTCCATGCCGGGGCAGAGTATCAGTATTGCGCAGACATTGGGGCGGGAAGTCGGGCTGTATCTGGCTCGAAATCAGGAGGATAAGTAAAATGGCAGCATATGTTCCATATTTGCAATCCCTTGTGGAGGATATCCACTCAACCACCATTGCCACCATCGGAGCAGACGGGCATCCGCAGACCCGTGTCATCGACATGATGCTCTATGATGAGCGGGGCGTGTATTTTCTTACTGCAAGGGGCAAGGCGTTCTATGCCCAGCTCATGGAGCAGGGGTACATCGCTTTGTCTGCCACCAGGGACAAAATCTCGATCTCCCTGCGGGGGAAGATCAGGAACATCGGCAGTGAGAAGCTGGATGAGATTTTTGAGAAAAATACCTATATGAAGTCCATCTATCCAGGCGATACCCGCAGTGCATTAGAGGTATTCTGCCTGTACGAAGCGGACGGCGAGTATTTTGACATCAGTGACCCGGCGCACATCGTCCGGGACAGCTTCGCCATCGGCAAAGTGGTACAGGAAGCACAGGGTTACTATGTGGGTGAAGGCTGTATCGGCTGCAAGCTGTGCTATTCCGTCTGTCCGCAGAAGTGTATTGACATTACGAAAAAGCCGGTGGTCATCGACCAGCACCACTGTCTCCACTGCGGGCGGTGTGCGGAAATCTGTCCCAAGCAGGTGATCAAAAAGAGGTCTTGACTATGAACCAGAGTGAAAAAAGACGGTTTCTCATCCAGTCGCTTTTGAAAGAGAGACCGGAATATCGGGATTTGAGTATTCCGGCAGAGACGGAGGGTCAGCGCCAGCTTTTGCGGGGACTGATGAATATTCGCGCTCCGCAGAACGCAAATGCAGATTTTCTGAAAACGCAGGATGAATATCTGCAAGGCGAGACCGCCGCAAAGGGCATCACGGATATTGCAGATCTGATACCTATCCAGCCGGGACTGTATCTCTGGCAGGGCGACATTACCACGCTGAAATGCGATGCCATCGTCAACGCCGCCAACAGCGGTATGACCGGCTGCTATATTCCGAACCACCGCTGCATCGATAACGCCATTCACACCTTTGCAGGCGTGGAACTGCGGCTTGCCTGTGAAGAACTGATGGAACAGCAGGGCTATCCGGAACCCTCCGGACAGGCGAAAATCACGCCGGCGTTTAACCTGCCCTCCACATATGTCCTGCATACGGTTGGCCCGATTATTGATGGACGTGTGACGCAGCGCGACCGGGAGTTGCTGGCTTCCTGCTATCGTTCCTGCCTGGAGCTGGCAGCGGAAAACGGCTTGGAAAGCGTGGCGTTCTGCTGCATTTCCACGGGAGAATTTCATTTTCCCAACGAGCAGGCGGCAGAGATCGCGGTTCGGACGGTCAAGGAATTTTATAAAAAGCAAAGCAGTGTCAAGAAGGTGATTTTCAATGTTTTCAAGGATTTGGACAAAGAAATCTACGCCCGATTACTCGGCGCAGATTAAGAATTTACAGACCGTTCTCAGTGAGGCGGATACGGTGGTGATCGGCGCCGGCGCCGGACTTTCCACCTCGGCCGGATTCGTTTACAACGGCGAGCGGTTTGAAAAATACTTTTCCGACTTTGCGGCGAAGTATGATATCAAGGATATGTATTCCGGCGGCTTTTATCCCTTCGCTACGCTGGAGGAGCACTGGGCCTACTGGAGCCGGTATATCTACATCAACCGCTATATGGATGCCCCTGAACCGGTCTATGATGCCATCTTAAAGCTGGTACAGGACAAGGATTATTTCGTGATCACGACCAATGTAGATCACTGCTTTCAGAAAGCAGGCTTTGATAAAAAACGGCTGTTTTACACACAGGGCGATTATGGCCTGTTCCAGTGCAGTGAGCCGTGCTGTCAGGAAACCTTTGAGAACGAAGCGGTGATTTCTGAAATGGTCATGCAGCAGGAAAATATGAAAATCCCGACAGAACTTCTTCCTGTCTGCCCACACTGTGGGAAACCACTGACCATGAACCTCCGCAGTGATGATAAATTTGTGGAAGACGAGGGCTGGCACCAGGCTGCGGAGCGGTATGAGAACTTTCTTCGCACCCGGGCAGGTGGGAAAATCCTCTTTCTGGAATTGGGCGTTGGGTACAATACGCCCGGTATCATCAAATATCCGTTCTGGCAGATGACAGCGAAGAATCCAGACGCAATCTACGCCTGCATCAATCAGGGGCAGGCGGTTTGTCCGCCGGAGATCGAGCGGCGCTCCGTTTGTGTCAATGCAGATATCGGACAGGTTTTGGAGAACCTGTCGGATGTGGTGATTCAATAAAAGAAAGCAGTTCTATCACGCGCGTATCGTGTGATAGAACTGCTTTCTTTTACATTTTCTGAACCCAAAGTTCCAAAGGATCAGAAGGATACTTTGACGGATACTATGAGCTGTTAATATGGAATGAATATATTTCCTCACTTCTCGGAGGAAACATCCAGGATAACGGCCTGGTATCCTTCCAGCGTGATCTGATCGCCGTCTGTCCTGAGCTGTGACAGGTTGTTCAGCACGACGTTTCGGATCTTCGCCGGGAGCGTCAGGTTCTGCGACTCAGTTTGATAGTTTCCGATGACGAGCAGTGTCTGTGCAGCCGTCGTTCGGTAGTAGGCCATGACGCGGTCCTGGTCCTCGAAGACCGGAACCAGCTCACCGTAAACAACCGTCTCGGCATAGCGTGGGTCCTTCCGAAGCGCCAGCAGGCGACGGTAGTACTGGTAAACGGAATCCGGATCCTGCTTCTGACTTTCCAGGTTGATCCGTGTGTAGTTCCGGTTGACAGGCAGCCACGGGGTGCCATCCGTGAATCCGGCATTGGCCGAAGCATCCCACTGGAACGGTGTCCGGGCGTTATCGCGGCTCAGGCGGTTGACGGCCTTCAGGGCAGCGTCCGGTGTCAGCCCGGCGTTCCGTGCGACCTGGTACTCATCGAGCGTTGAAACATCGTTCACCTCGCGGATCGACTGGAATTCGACGTTTTCCATACCGATTTCCTGACCCTGATAGATAAACGGGAGGCCACGGAGCATGATATTCATCGTGGCCAGCAGCTTCTTCGCAGTGTCGCTGCATTCGCCTTCCGGGATATAGCGTGAAACGCCGCGCGGTTCATCGTGATTTTCGATGACATTGGACAGCATACCGATGTCGCCGACCTTCTGCTGGCTGGCGAAGCAGCAGCTCCGGTAGTCATTCGGGGTGATCGGCGCATGATCATACCAGCCGTTCTCGCTGGCACCGAAGATGGTCTCATTAAAATCAAACATCGAGGAGAAGTAGCCGTGGTCACCGATGAAATCCGGAAGCTCCTCCGGCTTCTCATTGAAGACCTCACCGACGGTGAAGGCACCGTGCGGAAAGAAGCAGCGGTCGCGCATCTCGCTCAGGAAGGTACCGATGCCGTCGGCGTGTTTGATCATCTCGACCGGACTGCACAGGCCATCGGCACGATCCGCCGGGTAATCCTGCCACGGAAGCGGTTTCTTGATGTTGATGATCGCGTCGATGCGGAAGCCGGCGAGCCCCTTGTCGAGCCACCAGTTGATCATCGTATAGATTTCCTCGCGCAGCTTCGGATTTTCCCAGTTGAGATCCGGCTGCTTCTTATGGAACATATGGAGGTAGCACTTGTCCGGATGCCCCGGAAGCGGTTCCCAGACACTGCCGCCGAAGTAGGAGCGCCAGTTGCACGGAACCTTTCCGTCCGGGCAGTCCTCGATGTAGAAGTACTTCCCGTATTCACCCTCCGGATCCTCGCAGGCCTTTCGGAACCACGCATGCTCATCCGAGCAGTGGTTGACGACGAGATCCATCAGGATGTACATATCGCGCTGTTTCGCTTCCGCGATCAGCCGGTCCATGTCCTCCATCGTACCGAAGCGAGGGTCAATGTTGTAGTAATCCGAGATATCATAGCCCTGATCGGCGAGCGGAGAGCAGTAGATCGGTGAGAGCCAGAGGATATCGATGCCGAGATCCTTCAGATAATCGAGCTTATCGATGATGCCCGGAAGATCGCCGATGCCATCTCCGTTCGTATCACAGAAGCTCTTCGGATAGATCTGATACGCCGTTTTCGTGTGCCACCATTTTTTCTCCATAGTAAATACCTTCCCCCTCAAAAATCTATATTGTAGATTACATCAGCCCGCCGAAAAAGAAAAGATTTAATGGGGGCAGACCCCTTCCGAAATTCTTAAGGCTGTCGATGAAACGGGAATATAAAAGTGCTCAAAACAGAAAGCAGAGTTTTGGACACTTTTTTGCAGCTTATAAAATGCGTATAAAATAGTTGACCGGATAACCACAAAAATATGATGGGCGCTGTGCTGAATAAGTTGACATTATTTGTATAAGTTGTATAATAACGGCACTGGACGAAAGTGCGTGCTTTCGTCGAAACGAATTTTTTCCATACCATAGGGAGGCATAATGAAAAAACGTATTTTATCACTCGTCGTAGCAGGTGCGATGGCCATGTCACTGGCAGCATGTGGAGGCAACGGTACACCGGCAGCAACTCAGGCAGCAACACAGGCAGCAGCAGAGAGTAAGGCTGAGGATAACAAGGGCGGCGCAGATCCGGCACAGGTTGAGCTCAACCTGATCATCGCATCGAACCAGACCTCTGAGGAGAACCCATACTCCATCGGTATGGACGCATTCAAGGATGCACTTGAGGAGGTTTCCGGCGGAAAGGCGACCGCAACCGTTCATAAGGGAACCCTCGGCGAGAACGAGAATGAGCTCGTAGAGAAGCTTTCCATGGGTGCAGCGGATCTCGTTGTTGCATCTCCGGGATTCATGACATCCATCGGTGTACCAGAGGTAGATTTCTTCTCCCTGTACTACATCTTCGACAGCTTCGATCACTGGGAGGCAGCACTTGACGGCGATTTCGGTGCCAAGATGCAGCAGACCATCCTCGATAAGACAAACAACGGCTTCCGTGTAATGAGCTACTGGACCTCTTCCGTACGTGATTACTATGGTAAGAAGGCCATCAAGACACCGGCAGACCTGAAGGGCATGACCATTCGTACACAGTCCTCACAGGTTCAGCAGGAGTTCTGGAAGCAGTGTGGCGCCGTTCCTACCTCTGTTGCATGGGGCGAGCTTTACCAGGCATTACAGCAGGGCGTTGTAGATTCCGCAGAGAATGACTACACATCCTTCATGCTCAAGGAGCATCACAAGACACCAAACGGCCACTATATCTGCGAGACACACCACGATTTCACAACCCGTCTTCTCCTCATGGATGGCAACCGCTACAACAAGCTGACCGATGAGCAGAAGCAGTGGGTAGACGCAGCCTGCAAGAAGGCAACCGAGGTTGAGCGTGAGACCGTTTACTCTATGTTCAAGTCTTCCAAGGAGAAGGTAATCGCGGACGGTGCAGAGGTTACTGCATTTGAGGATATGGATATCGATGCATTCAAGAAGATTGCAGAGCCGATCCAGGAGAAGTTCGCAAAGGACAACGGCATGGAAGAAGAGCTTGAGATGGTAAAGAAGGCAAATCCAGCCAACAAGTAATCATCCGGCATTCGGATATCCGTCTCGATCGACGCTGGCATTGACCGCGGAAATCGAAACAAAGATCAGAAACTGAAACAGATCTCAGACAGAGAAGCGGGCAGACCGTAACGAAGAGCAGATCATAGACGCTGCAGGGAACGGATTGCAGCTTCTCTGTTTTTATCACTACATACTTGGGGTTAAATGATGAAAAAAGCAATTAAGGGTCTGAAAAATCTACAGGTCATGGTCGCAGCAGTATTCCTGTTCATCTTCCTGATGACCGTCGTTATCCAGATGGCGACGAGATTTATGGGAATCGCAGCGACATGGACCGAGGATGTATCGATGTATTCGTTCATCTGGGCAGTATTTATGGGTGGAGCTGCGATGGTTGATGACAAGCGTCACTTCGCATTCACCTCTTTCTATGACAAGCTGAAGAATGAGAAGGCGAAGAGCGTCCTTCAGATCGTCATCGACATCGTTATGCTGATCTTCGCAGTACTGATGCTTGTGTATGGCATTCAGATCACGAAGCAGTTCTGGAACTACACCTGGACGAACATTCCGAGCTTCAAGAGAGGCCCGACCTGGATGTGTCTTCCGATCTGCGGCGGTACCGCCAGCATCTATCTGGTTTATCAGATCTATGAAGAGATTATGAAGCTTGTTCACGGAGGTAAGGCATAATGGGCGCTCTACTGGTTATTTTATTTATCGTATTTGTTGCCATCGGTGTGCCGATCTCCTTCGCACTGGGCGTGGTTTCCTTCACCGGTATCATGTCGATGCCGACGATTCCGAATACCGTCGTATTCACGAAGATGTTCAACGGTATGAACTCCTTCACCCTGCTTGCGGTTCCGCTCTTTATTCTCGCAGCAAACCTCATGAACGAGGGTGATATCACTGACCGTCTGGTTGCCTGCAGTAATGCGCTGGTCGGCCGTTTCCGTGGTGGACTTGCGTACTCAAACGTACTCGTATCCATGGTTTTCGGTGGTATCTCCGGTTCTTCACAGGCAGATACCGCAGGTATCGGTTCCATCCTGATCCCGGCCATGATCGACACCGGTTATGATGAGGGAACCGCGGTAGGTGTTACCGCAGCCTCCTCGACACTTGGATCGATCATCCCGCCGAGTATCACCATGGTTGTGTATGCGGGTATCGCAAACTGCTCGACGAGTGCGCTCTTCATGTCGGGTCTTGTTCCTGGCATCCTCCTCGGTCTTTCACAGATGGCCGTGGTTAAGATGTATTCCAAGAAGAAAAACTTCCCGAAGATGGATCCGGTTCCGGTGAAGGATGTGGCGAAGCTCGTGCTCAACTCTCTTCCAGCACTGCTTTCCCCGGTGATCCTGATCGGTGGTATCGTCACCGGCTTCTTCACACCGACCGAGGCTTCCGCTGTATGCTGTGTATATGCACTTCTGATCGGTCTGTTCTTCTACCGTTCACTGAAGTTCAGCATGCTTCCGAAGATCCTGATCGAGACCATGAAGCTGTCCTCCCTGTCCCTGTTTGCACTTGCAACCGCAAACGCGCTGGGTGAGCTTCTCAGCTACTATCAGCTGAATATGATCGTACAGTCCTTCTTCGTATCCATCCCGGGTGGAAGAACCGTATTCCTGATCGTCGTTGTGTTGTTCTTCCTCTTCATCGGAACCTTCATGGATGCGGTACCGGCGATGATCCTGTTCTGCCCGATCATCCTTCCGTCCGCAGCAGCACTCGGCATCAGCCCGATCATCCTCGGACTCATCATCATCGTAACCCTGGCTCTCGGCCTCGTTACACCGCCGTACGGCCTCTGCCTCCTCATCGCATCGAGTATCGCGAAGATCTCGATTGAGGATGCCTTCAAGGGAACACTTCCGTACTTCCTGTCTTCCCTTGCCGTACTTGCAGTAATGATTCTGTTCCCGGACCTCTGGCTTCAGATTCCGGCCTTCCTGTTCCCGGCACTGTTCGCATAAGGAAAATAGGCGCAGCGTTCTGTTTGCGCATATCAAAAAAGCTCCCGCGAGGGCAATGTCATTAAGTTAAGATGACAAAACAAAGATCTCTATACCAGAAATGGTATAGGGGTCTTTTTTTTACAACAAA
>CAKQPT010000041.1 GCA_934270345.1 uncultured Oribacterium sp.
AAATTTGAAAACGTCTGAAAACAGACCATAGTCCAAAAACAGACTATAAAAAATGGCGTGATTCCAAGGAAAAGCCATCTTTTTTATACAACAAAAAAATTTTGATCGTGCAGGAAATCGCTTGAGGCTGTCATCCCTGAGCGCCCTAAACCAGATGCGATGCTCGCTTTCGCAGATGTTCTGGTTTCTGAAATTCTACATTGCTGATGTTTAGGAATGGAGCACTTGTGGAAGCCGAAAATCAAAGGTTCTTACACAAAACACCCAAAATCAAGAAATCAGCATTGCACGCAAACAATGCTGATTTCTTGATTTCCTTTAGATTGTGTTAAATTCTCTCATTTTAAGCAATGCTGTTTCTCAGAAATTCTCTTTTTTGTGAAAAACCTGTAATGCTGTTTTTGTCTTTTCTTTCTATCTGCCAAAATCAGGCAATGTAGTTTTTCTGGAAATTCCCCTTCTGTCAACAGCCACAATGCTATTTTCCAGAAATCTTCTCTTCTGCCAACAACCGTAATGTAACTCTTTCAAAATCCTCTCTGCTGCCAACAAGCTATGCAATGTACTTTTTCTAGAAATTCCCCTTCTGTCAACAGCCACAATGCTCTTTCCCAGAAATCTCCTCTTCTGTCAATAACCGTAATGTAACTCTTTCAAAATCCTCTCTGCTGCCAACAAGCTATGCAATGTACCTTTCCTGGAAATTCCCATTCTGTCAACAGCCACAATGTAACTCTATGGATATCATCTGTCGGGCCAAAAAAAGAGGGCTGACATCGTCAGCCCTCGAGAAATCTTATCCGTCCCGGGGATATCGGGGCAGCTTTATTAAACTTACTTCAGCACGCGGCAGATGACCTTCACGACTTCGTCCATGTCGATCGGCTTCGCGAGGTGGCCGTTCATGCCGGCGGCGTGGGCGGCGGCGATGTCCTCGGCGAAGGCATTGGCCGTCATGGCGACGATCGGGATGGTCTTGCCATCCGGGCGGTCGGCCATACTGCGGATTGCCTGGGTCGCTTCGTAGCCGTTCTGCTTCGGCATCATGATGTCCATGAGGATGAGGTCGAAGCTGCCGGCCGGCGTGGCCCGGAACTGGTCGATGACGTCCTGGCCGTCGACGGCGCGGGTGACCTGCATCCCCTTTTCTTCAAGGAGCGTGATCGCGATTTCGGCGTTCAGGTCATTGTCCTCCGCCATCAGCACACGGATGTCCTGGAGGTCACGCTCTGTACAGCCCGTCTCCGGCTTCTTCTCCGGCGCGACGTCTGCGATCCGGAGCGGCAGCTCGACGGTGAAGGTCGTGCCGACGCCCTGCTTACTCTTCACATGGATCTCACCGCGCATCATGTCGACATAGCGCTTCGTGATGGCCATACCGAGGCCGGTGCCCTTGTAATTCGTGCGGGCGCCGTCACTCTCCTGCGAGAATTCCTCGTAGAGATGCGCCTGGTACTCCTCACTCATGCCGATGCCGGTGTCCGAGATACGATAGCGCACCTGGACGTGCTTCCCATCTCCGACCGGCTGGTCCTCCACCTCGAAACGGATCGTGCCACCGTCCTTCGTGAACTTGATGGCGTTACTGAGGATGTTGATCAGCACCTCACGGATGCGGAGCTCGTCGGCGTACACATACTTCGCCGTCGGCATCCCACGCTCGACGATAAACTCGATATTCCGCCCCTGCAGGAAGCCATGCGCCACCGCCAGCACGGTATCCGTGATCTCGGTGATGTCACACGGCACCGGCGCATACTTGATCTTGCCGCTCTCGATGCGGCTGATGTCGAGCACGTCGTTGATGAGCGACATCAGGTAGTCCGAGCTCTTCATGATCTTCTCGAGGCAGTTCCGGACCTTCTCCTCCGGGCTCATCGAAAGTGCGATGTTCGTAAAACCGATGATGGCGTTCATCGGGGTACGTATATCGTGCGACATACTGTTCAGGAAGGTCGTCTTCGCCACGTTGGCAGCATTGGCCTCACGTGCCTCCGCGAGCGCCGCCTCGAGCTTTCGCTGCCCGGCCACCAGTCGCGACAGGAGCAGCAGGAGGACGCCAATGATAGCGACCGCGACGCAGATGACCTGCCGTGCATAGGTGTCGAAAAAGTCATGCAGTGTGGCCTGCTGCTTCACAACGGAGTACTTCGCCAGCACCACACCGTTCAAGAGGCCGGCCGACTGCTCGACAGCCTTATCGATGATGGTCACCGCACGGCGGTTTTCCTTCCCGGTGAACAGAACGAGGTCCTGTCGCTTCGCGATTTCGGTGGTCGACAGCTTCTTCAGGAGCGGGTTATCGGTCATCGTGCTGAGCCGAATCGACGGGATGATGGTCGCGCCGGCTTCCCCGCGCTGGATCGCACGCAGACAGTCATCGATCGTCTCGACCTTTTTGATTTCCGCTTCAGGAAAAAGCACCGAGGTGATCTGTGGGGTGTAGACGCAGCTCGTCGCCTGGACGATGTGCTGAAGACTCCGGGCGCAGTCATTGCCCCGATAAATGATGACCGGGGTGACATCGAAGATGGATTCCGTCGACACCATCCCATACTTTTCCATGATGTCGAACTCCTGAATGATCGGGCCTGCCAAATCGATCTCGCCTGCCGCCAGGTCCTCGCCCAGCATCTTCGTATTTTTGTACGGCACGGTCTCGATTCGGATGCCGTATTCTGTCTTCACGGTGTCCAGCACCGTCGCGAGGATGCCGACGAGCTCGCCGTTTTCGCTGCCACAGAAGGGAAGCTTGTCCTCGAGGTAGCCGATGCGCATGGTATTCTGATGGGCAGAAAGCCACTTCTTTTCTTCACGGTTCAGAGCATAGCTTCGTGAGGCGCGACTCTCGTAGCGGGCCATCAGGGTCGTGTTATAATCCGGGGCGGTGGTATGGATCTCCGCGAGCGCGGCATTCAGCTCAGACAGCAGGTCGCGACGACTCTGGGTGACAGCGAAATAGTAATCGCCGCCACCGATGCTGATGACCGGGATGGAGTCGCTCTGTACGATGAGACCCGGTGCCACCATCGCGTCGAGGGTGTCGTTCTCGAGGCCGTCCATCATCGCGTTATAATCTGTGCATGGGATGACCGACGCGTTGATCCGCTTCGTTTCCAGCCACTGTGTGATCAGCTGCTGCTGATAGCTTCCGTCCGCGACGCCGATGCGGCATCCCTCAAGGGAGCTCAGATCACCGTCCGCGATCTCTTCATGTTCCTTATTCGTAAAGATCCAGTACCTGTCGTTCCCCTCCGGGTAGGAGGAGAAGTACATCCGGCGCGAGCGGTCGATGGTATAATTCACGTTTCCGAGGAGATCGATTTCACCGTTCTCGAGCATCTCGAGGCACTCCTTGAAGCTCCCGTATACGTACTCATAGTTCCAGCCGGTCAGGCTCGCGACCTTCTGCAGGTACTCATAGCCCGCACCACTCTTATGCTCGTCCGGACCGCCCTCCTGGAAGTTCAGTGTCGTGAAATAACCGACACGGACGGTTTTCGATTCGGACGGCGTATCTGCATAGACTGTTGTCGGGCGCACGCACAGCGTGAACAGCAGCGACGCGCAGAGCATCAGCAGTGCAAGAAAGGTTCGCGTACTGTATTTATACGTTGGATATTTTTGTGTACAGCAGTCTCGCGTCATGCGCTTTTCCGTGAAACATCTTTGCGTGAGGTAATTACGAATATCAGCTCTCATCATGGCCCCCGTCGGCACAGCAGTATCGCTCTCCGTTCCTGCGCCGAACATACTTATGTATAGTTTAACATGTTTTAAGCTGAATATATACTTCTCATTTCCCTGGGTTTTGAGTGGTAACATACCTGCGCCAAAGAAGCCGGCGGGATATCCCGCCGGCTTCTTTGATGCTTCGATCTTCGATTTTCGGTTTCGGAATGATGTCTCTATCCGATGCATTCCTGCTTTCCTTTACTTCATAAGCGCTCGCTGACGCTCAGGCATCCAGAAATGCCTCATACATCTCCCGGAGTGCGTCGAAAACGCTGTACTCCGGTGTCCAGCCGAGTTCTTCCGTGATGCGGCGGTGGTCGCAGCAGATGCGTGGCTGGTCGGACGGGCGGAAACGGGCCGGGTCGACCTCGATGGAGATCGGCTGCTGGCTGAGCTTCGTGACGTACTGGAGCAGCTCGGTCAGGTTATAGGCCGTACCGGAGCCGACATTATAGATGACGCGGCAGTCGTCCTGTTCGACGATCATGCGGTACGCGCGGACGATGTCCTTCACGTGGCTGAAGTCACGCTCGATGTTGAGGTTGCCGACCTGAATCGTGCCCGGCTGCCCGCTCTTCTCGATCGCCGCCACCTGCTTACAGAAGCTCGGAAGGACGAAGGAATCGCGCTGGCCGACGCCGGTATGATTAAACGGACGCACGCAGTAGACGCGGAGGCCGTAATGCTCGCGGTAGAGTGCCGCGAAATTCTCCTGTGTCACCTTCGAGATGCCATACGGGTTGCTGGCATTGAGCTCCGTTTCCTCGTTGATGGCCTGCTCCGTGATGACGTACTCCTCACTGGAGCCGACGAAGAGGATGCGCGGCTTTTTCTCTGCCTTCCGCGCGGCCTCGAGGATGTTGAGGGCACCGACCACGTTCACCTCGATCGTCGTCTGCGGGATGCCCCACGAAGCCCCGACGCTGCTGATCGCGGCGAGGTTGACGACGATGTCCGGGCCGACAGCATTGACCAGCGCCTCGACCTCCGCGGCGTTCAGGAGGTCCGCCGGGTGGAACGCGACCTCCGGCGGCAGCTGCCCGCGCGTGGCCTTATCACTCCCGACTACAGCGTAGCCATGCTCGAGAAACTCGCGCGAGAGGTAGCTTCCGACGAAGCCGCCCGCGCCAAAAATCAGGACTTTTTCCATCACTGAATTCCTGCTTCCTTCTTCGCGAGCTGAAGGTCGTGCTCGGCCATGATCTGGCAGAGCTCCTCGTAGCTGGTCTTCTGCGGATTCCAGCCGAGCTTCGTTCTCGCCTTCGTCGGGTCACCTAAGAGATTCACGACGTCGGTCGGTCGGTACCACTTCGGGTTGACACTGACGAGCATCTTACCGGTCTTCTTATCGTAGCCCTTCTCGTCGATGCCCTCGCCGCGCCACTCGAGCTCGATGCCATCATTCGCAAATGCGAGGGTGGTGAACTCACGGACGGTGTGCTGTACACCGGTCGCGATGACGTAATCATCCGGCTCGTCCTGCTGGAGGATCAGCCACATGCACTCAACGTAATCCTTCGCGTAACCCCAGTCACGGAGAGAATCGAGATTGCCGAGCTCGAGGTGATCCTGGAGACCGCAGGCGATGCGGCCGGCAGCAAGCGTGATCTTACGGGTGACGAAGTTGTCGCCGCGGCGCTCGGACTCGTGGTTGAAGAGGATGCCGTTGCAGGCGAAGATGCCGTAAGCGTCACGATACTGACGCATCATCCAGAAACCGTACTGCTTCGCAACGGCGTACGGGCTGAACGGATGGAACGGGGTCGTCTCGGACTGCGGAACCGCCTCGACCTTACCGAAGAGCTCGGACGTGGATGCCTGGTATACACGGCAGGTCTTATCGAGACCGGCAGTGTGGACGGCCTCGAGGATACGAAGCACGCCGAGTGCGTCGACGTCACCGGTGTACTCAGCCGCCTCGAAGGAAACCTGTACATGGGACTGTGCCGCAAGGTTATAGATCTCGTCCGGCTTCACCTGAAGCACGATACGGATGATGCTGGAGGAGTCCGAAAGATCGCCCTCGTGGATGATCAGCTGATCGAGGATGTGGTCGATGCGCTCGGTCGTGGAAACCGACGCACGACGGATGATGCCGTGGACCTCATAGCCCTTCTCCAGCAGAAGCTCTGCCAGATAGGAACCATCCTGACCTGTGATACCTGTAATTAACGCCTTTTTCATATATGTCTCCTGTTCTTTCTATAGAAGAATCTCGTTTTCACTTATGGCCCGGATAGATGCGCTTGCAGACGATGCATGCGTCGCCAGGCCATACTTTTACTTAGTTTAGCACATGTCGGCGAGGATTCCATACCTTGAGACGAAAAAAGCGCCCAGAAGGCGCTGAAAAGCCGGCGGGAGATCCCGCCGGCTCCTTTAATGCCTACAGCGCGTGTACCGCATCCGCCATCTGCTTCACGTATTCCTTTACCGGGCCGGCGGCGTCCGTTCCATGCTTCGCGATGAGCTTGATGATTGCGGAGCCGACGATGGCACCGTCCGAGAGGGCGGCCATCTTCGCGGCCTGCTCCGGGGTTGAGATGCCGAAGCCGACGGCGCATGGCACCTTCGAGTTCTTCTTGACGAGGGCGGTCATCGCGCCGATGTCCGTCGTGATCTCGCTGCGCGTTCCGGTGACGCCGAGGGAGGATACCATATAGAGGAAGCCCTTCGCTTCCTTCGCGATCATCGCGATGCGGTCCTCCGAGGTCGGGGCGATCATCGAGATCAGGTCGATGCCGTAGCGGTCGAAGACCTCTGCAAACTCATCACGCTCCTCGTATGGCACGTCCGGGAGGATGATGCCATCGACGCCTGCCGCCTGCGCCTGTGCGGCGAAGCGCTCACAACCGTAGGAAAAGACAACATTGGCATAAGTCATATACACGAGCGGGATCGTCACCGTCGCGCGGAGCTTCTTCGTGAGCTCGAACACCTTATCCGTCGTGGTGCCGGCCCGGAGCGCCACCTCGTCGGCCTCCATGATGACCGGGCCCTCCGCCGTCGGATCCGAAAACGGGATGCCGAGCTCGATCAGATCCGCGCCGCCCTCGACGGCCGCCTCGACGACCTTCTCCGTCGTCGCGAGGTCCGGATCACCCACCGTGATGAAGGCGATGAACGCCTTTTTATTCTGAAATGCATCTGCTATACGATTCATGTTTCCACCTTTTCTTTCCTAAAGTACGCTCTTCCCATTACTCATCATCGCGGATGTTCTCGCCGCGGTAGCGGGCGATCGCCGCGCAGTCCTTGTCGCCGCGGCCGGAGATCGTGATGACGATGGTCTGGTCCTTCCGCATGGTCGGCGCGAGCTTCAGCGCGTAGGCGACGGCATGAGAGCTTTCGATGGCCGGGATGATGCCCTCCATCTTTGACATATATTCGAAAGCATTGACCGCCTCGTCGTCCGTCACCGGTACGTACTGCGCACGGCCGATGTCGTGGAGATACGCGTGCTCCGGGCCGATGCCCGGGTAGTCGAGGCCGGCAGAGATCGAGTAAACCGGTGCGATCTGACCGTACTCGTTCTGGCAGAAGTAGGACTTCATGCCATGGAAGATGCCGAGGCTGCCGGTGTTGATCGTGGCCGCTGTCTCGAAGGTGTCGATGCCTCTGCCCGCGGCCTCACAGCCGATGAGCTGCACCTCCGGGTCGTCGATGAAGTGATAGAAGGAGCCGATGGCGTTCGATCCGCCGCCGACGCACGCGATGACGGCATCCGGAAGCCGGCCCTCCTTCTCGAGCATCTGCTCCTTGATTTCCTTCGAGATCACCGCCTGGAAATCACGCACGATCGTCGGGAACGGGTGCGGGCCCATGACGGAGCCGAGGCAGTAGTGGGTGTCCTCGATGCGGCTCGTCCACTCACGCATCGCCTGAGAAACCGCATCCTTCAGGGTGCCGGTGCCGTCCGTAACCGGGACCACCTCCGCTCCGAGAAGGCGCATCTTGTAGACATTGAGCGCTTGGCGTTCCGTATCCACCTTGCCCATGAAGACCACGCACTCCATGCCCATGAGCGCAGCGACGGTCGCGGTCGCCACGCCGTGCTGGCCCGCACCGGTCTCCGCGATGAGACGCGTCTTGCCCATCTTCTTCGCGAGCAGCACCTGGCCGAGGCAGTTGTTGATCTTGTGCGCGCCCGTGTGGTTCAGGTCCTCGCGCTTCAGGTAGATCTTCGCACCGCCGAGGTCCTTCGTCATCTTCTCCGCATAGTAAAGGCGGCTCGGGCGGCCCGCATACTCGTTGAAGAGCGTCTGCAGCTCCGCATTAAATTCCGGGTCGTCCTTGTATTTGTTGTACGCGGCCTCGAGCTCGATCACCGCGTTCATCAGCGTCTCCGGGATGTACTGGCCCCCGTGAATACCGAATCTTCCATTCTGATTTGTCATATCTCGTCCTTTCCGGCATCCACTGCCGTTCGTCTTTCTGTTGCTTAGGCCAATGCGTCGGCCTTTCCATCGTCACTGAAGCTGTCCTGCTTCGCGGGCTGTCGGGCTCGCTTTCGCAGCCCGCTCCGTCATCTTAAGAATTTCGTAAGGGGGTCTGACCCCATTAAATTTTTATAAACTACGGCGCACCGCGGCGATGAAGCGCCGGATCTTCTCCGGGTCCTTCCGTCCGTCGCTTTCCAGCGAGGAGCTGGCGTCGACGGCGTAGGGCTGCGCCACGCGGATGGCGTTTTCCACATTATCGGGGGTTAATCCACCTGCGAGAAAGAAGCGTCGACGGCAATGCTGTAGCAGCGTCCAGTCGAAGCGCTCGCCGGTGCCGCCGGCCCCGTGATCCAGCAGGATCTCGTCCGCTGCGGAGGCTTCCGCCCGCCGGATGTCATCCGCATCCTCGACGCGGAACGCCTTCACGATACAGAGCTCTCTGGATCTTTTACGGATACCTTGTATTTCATCCGCAATGCTGCCTCGCTTTTCCACCTCGCCCGAGCTAGCTTCCACCGTGCGTCGCCATCGCGCACCTGCCGTCACACCCCCGGCGGAGGCGATATCCACCGCGGCATTGCGGCTTTCCACAGCGAACCGATCCCGGTACGCGGCGCGGAGCATCGCGATGTAGTCATTGTCCTCCGCGCCGTGGAGCTGCACCATGTCGAGCGGGCAATGCGTGAGCACCTCCAGAATCTCCTCGACGCGGGCGTCCACGAAGACCCCGACGGGACGGATGCGCGGATCCAGCTGCTGACATAGAATCGCCGCCTGCGCCGGCGCGACGTAACGGCGCCGCATAGGCACGAAGATGAAACCCGCGTACTCCGGGAGGGCTGCATTGACCGCCGCTACATCCGCGGGGGTTCGCAAACCGCAGATTTTGATTTTCACTTGCGTTTCCATAATCAGTATCCTCTCAGCCGGTCGATCTCTGCCTTCGGACTGGTGGCGCGCATCAGCTGCTCGCCGATCAGGACCGCATTGACGCCGTTCCGGCGGAGGGTTTCCACATCCTCCGGGGTGCGGATACCGGATTCGGCGACGAAGATCATGCCGGCCGGGGCGTACTCGCGGAGGCGAATGCTGTTGTGAATGTCGACGGTGAAGTCTTTCAGGTTCCGGTTGTTCACACCGATGATGCGGGCACCGGCCGCTGCCGCCGAGGCGACCTCTGCTTCGTCATGCGCTTCCACGAGGGCGGAGAGGCCGAGGGAATCGGCGATCTCGATGTACGACGCGAGCGTTTTCGTGTCGAGAAGCGCACAGATCAGCAGCACCGCCGACGCGCCGAGGAGCTTCGCCTCGTAGATCATGTACGGGTCCACCGTGAAGTCCTTGCGAAGGCAGGGCGTCTGCACTTCCGCGGCGATTTCCCGAAGGTAGTCGTCGGAGCCCAGAAACCACTTCGGCTCGGTCAGCACGGAAATCGCACTGGCACCGGCGGCCTCGTACTGCTTCGCGATCTCGAGGTACGGAAAGTTCGGCGCGATCAGGCCCTTCGACGGCGACGCCTTCTTGCATTCGCAGATGAAGTGGATGTCTCCCGGCGCCCCCAGCGCCCGCTCGAAGCGGAACGGCGACGTCTCCGCAAGCGCCAGCGCCTCCGCTCGAATCTCCGCCAGGGATTTCTTCTCTTTTTTCTTTGCCACCCGGACCCTCGCATGATCCGCCAGCTGATCTAAAATCGTACTCATCACCCTCACCATTTTTATGAATTGCTGACCTCGATCACCTTATTCAGTGTGTCGAGGGCCTTCCGGGAGTCGATAAGCTCCGCGGCGAGCTTAATGCCATCCGCGAGGCTGTCGGCGGCCTTCGCTACGTAGAGGGCGGCGCCGGCGTTCAGGAGGACGATGTTTCGCTTCGTTCCGGTGATGGTCCCGTTCAGGATACCGCGCGTGATCTCAGCATTGTCCGCGGCCGTACCGCCCACGATCTCGTCCTTCGTGCCGCGGGTGAGACCGAAATCCTCCGGCTGGATGACCGAGGTCCGGTAGAAGCCGTCGCGAATCTCGCAGATCGTCGTCGGTGCGCTCGCGGAGATCTCGTCGAGGCGGTCCTGGCCGTACACCACGAGGCCGCGCTTCACGCCGAGCGCGCTCAGCACCTTCGCCACCGGCTCGACGAGGTACTCATCGTAGACGCCGAGGAGGAACATCTCCGGCTTCGCCGGGTTCGTCAGCGGACCGAGGATGTTGAAAACGGTGCGGAAGCCGAGCTCCTTTCGGATCGGGCCGACGTACTTCATCGCGGCGTGGTACTTCTGCGCGAACATGAAGCAGAATCCGGCCTCTTCGAGCATCTTCCGGCACAGTGCCGGGTCCTGGGCAATGTTTACACCGAGTGCTTCGAGGCAGTCTGCGGTGCCGGACAGGGATGACGCGGCGCGGTTGCCATGCTTCGCGACCTTCACGCCACCTGCGGCCACCACCATCGCTGCTGTGGTCGAGACATTGAACGAATGTGCACCATCGCCGCCGGTACCGACGATCTCGAGCACCTCCATGCCCGGATGCTCGACCGGCGTCGCCAGCGAACGCATCGCGGTGGCACAGCCAGAGATTTCGTCAATGGTCTCGGCCTTCGTGGACTTCGTGGACAGCGCCGCGAGGAAGGCCGCGTTTTGTGTCGCGCTGGTCTCGCCCCGCATGATTTCCAGCATGGTCTCCCGTGCTTCCTCGTAGCTCAGATCTTCCTTGTTGACGATTTTGATGATGGCTTCCTTAATCATTTCTGCTCCTTTCAGCTCGCGCTGTTATCCCATCGGTGCATCTCTTTTCGCTGTCGCCGCCTGCGTTTCGGAAGTTTACGAAAATTTAATGGGGTCTGACCCCGTTAAATTTTTATAAAGTTTTTCTAAAATCGAGTTTATGGGGTCAGACCCCATAAACTTCTGCGGCAATAAAAAAGTCCCTGATGAAACGATCTACGTTTCATCAAGGACGATTGAACTTTTTCAGTCGCGGTGCCACCTTGATTCACAGTGAGGAGAAGTAGCGAATCTTTCGGAATGCTCATGATTCCCGGCTTTTCTTCTCTATCTGTGCGCTTAACTGGATACCAGCATATCCATGGCAACTGACGTATGCCTTACGTCGTGAAATACTTACAATAGTGTTCCTCACGCCCTCGGCGGTCCATTTGCATGCGGGTGCTACCACCGGGATTCCACCACCCCCGGCTCTCTGAGGATTCCTTTGCATACGTTATTTCCGCTTCATCGGTTTAAAGTGTTGTATTTTGTTGTGCTTATCGTACTGCGATCGCACCCGGACCGCAAGCAGAATTTTCAAAACAATCATGCTTCTTTTTCATAGCTGCCAGAGCCGAAGCATGCCTGCAATGCCCCGAAGCGCGGCGAAAAGCCGCCCGGGTCTAATCGACCGGACGGCTTTTCACTAATGCTATTAGGGTTGGAGAATATCCCAGACAGTTTTCCGGAATCGGGGTTCCCGGGTGTCGCGACCGGCATCCTGTGGAAGTCGCCGTCTGTCAAGTACGGAGGGAGCCGTCACGGACCAGCGCTTTCACGGAACCGCGTCCCGAAAAACGGTCAGGCAAAGAAGGAAATAATGAGGGCGACCAGGAAGCCGACACCACCGACGAGGGTCTCCATGATGGTCCAGGTCCGGAGGGTGGTCTTTTCATCGATACCGATCAGACTCTTCACCAGCCAGAAGCCGGAGTCGTTGAAGTGAGAGCATACCGTGGAGCCTCCTGCGACGGCAGCGGTCACGCAGGCAAGGTAGAGCGGGCTCAGCTCACGGATGCCCGGCATCGCCGAGATGATACCTGCGGCCATGGTCATCGCAACAGTTGCAGAACCGACGGAAATACGAACCAGTGCAGCGACGATAAACGCAACCAGTACGAGTGGCAGATTTGCACCGGCCACTGCATTGCCGATCACATCACCGAGGCCGGAGTTCTGGAGCATGTAGCGGAGTACACCACCACAGGCGGTCACCAGAAGGATCATACCGGTCGGCTCGAGGGATTTCGTCATGATTTTTTCGAGCTGCTCGTTGGAGTAGCCATGCTTCGTACCAAGGAGGTACATAGCGACGATGGTGGCGATCGTCAGTGCGACGAACGGCTCACCGAGGAAGGCAAGTACCGGCTGAACACCAGTCAGCGCAGGCACGACCTTCGCGATCGAATTGGCGATGATGAGCACGAGTGGAATCATGATGATGGCGACGATCGTGCCAAACTTCGGCAGCTTCGACTCGTCAATATCCGCCTGCTGCGCCACATGCTCCGGAACCGGAACCATGTACTTGCGTCCACAGACAGCGCCCCAGATCGGACCCGCCACGATCATCGCGAAGGTTCCGCAGAAGATGCCGACGAGGATGACCCAGCCGAGGTCCACGCCCAGCATGCTCGCTACCAGCACCGGCCCCGGTGTCGGCGGGATAAATGCGTGGCCGACCGCAAGGCCCGCCAGCAGCGGAATGACATAGTAAAGAACCGAACGGTTCGTGCGCTTCGACAGTGAAAATGCCAGCGGAATCAGGATGATGAGACCAGCGTCGAAGAATACCGGCATCGCCACGACGAGGCCCGTGATACCGAGTGCCCAGGCGGCCTTTTCATCGCCGAACTTGCGTACCATGGTCACCGCCAGCGTCTGCGCGCCGCCGGATTCCTCCAGGATCGCGCCGAACATCGAGCCGAGGCCGACGAGAAGTGCGATTCCCTTCAGCGTGTTTCCGATGCCTTCATTGACCGAACCGACGATGTCCGCCAGCGGCATGCCTGCGAGGAGGCCAATGCCTACAGCGCCGACCAGAATCGAGATCATGGCATGCACTTTAAATTTAATGATGAGAACGAGTAACAGAATCAGGCCCGCAACGGCCGCAAAAATCAGCCGCATGGCATCTGGATTGGCAGCAACATTCATATTTACCCCCTGTAAATCGTGTAAAGCGCGAAATTTGCGTTTACTTAACAGACCGGTGTCCCCACCGGACTGAAGTTACCTGTTTAAATGAATATGATTGGATTACAGATTAGAAAAATCATTGATGTACGCAGCATCCCGATTTCGCCTGCGCTGGCCCAAGTGGGCCAGCCGGCTGTGATTCTCTGTGACTCGGGAAATCGTGATGTGCTCAGATGGAGCAGTGATTACTCCATATATGCGCCCTTCATCGGGCTGACGGCGTGCTGTGCGTAGAGCTTCAGCAGGCCCTTCGTGTACTTCTGTGGCTTCGGCTGCCACTTCGCGCGGCGCTCGGCGAGGATGGCGTCCATCTCCTCCGGGGTCTTCGGCTCACCCTTCACGCCGACGATGGCAAGCAGACGCTGCTCCACATCGATCTGGATGAGATCGTCCTTCTCGACGAGGGCGATCGGTCCGCCGACGGCAGCCTCCGGGCTGACATGTCCGATCACCGGGCCACGGCTCGCACCGGAGAAACGGCCATCCGTGATCAGTGCGACACTCGATGCCAGCTTCGGATCTGCGCAAATCGCCTCACCGGTGTAGAACATCTCCGGCATGCCACTGCCACGCGGTCCCTCGTAACGGATGAAGATCGCGTCGCCCGGCTTCACTTCACCGTCGAGCACGGCGGCAATGCAGGCTTCCTCACTGTCATATGGCTTCGCGGTCAGCGTCGCCTTCATCATCTCCTTCGGGCAGGCGGTGTGCTTGATGACACAGCCCTCCGGTGCCAGATTGCCCTTGAGGATCGCGATACTGCCGTTGGTTCCCTTTGCATTGTCGAAGCTGTGGATGATATCCTCTCTCGTCACCTCACGGCTGAGGCCGGCGGTCTTCTCCTTCAGAATCTCATCGCAGTGCTCGTAGAAGCCGTTCTTCTTCAGCTCCTCGAGGTTCTCGCCGAGGGTCTTGCCGGTGACGGTCATGACGTCGAGGTGGAGCATCGACTTGATCTCCTCCATGACACGTGGTACGCCACCTGCATAGTAGAAGTACTGTGCCGGCCAGTCGCCGGACGGACGGATATTCAGAAGATAATGTGCACCACGGTGCATGCGGTCGAAGGTCTCCGCATCGATCTCGAAGCCGAACTCATGTGCGATGGCAGGAAGATGCATGGTTGCATTGGTCGAACCAGAGATCGCGGCATGAACCATGATGGCATTCTCGAAGCTCTCCTTCGTCACGATATCCTTTGCGGTGATGCCCTTCTTCACGAGCTCCATGAGCTGCTTTCCAGCATCATACGCTGCCTGCCGGAGCTCCGGAGCGGTGGCTGGCATCAGTGCGGTGCCCGGAAGCATTAGCCCAAGGGCCTCTGCCATGACCTGCATCGTGGAGGCGGTGCCCATGAAAGAGCAGGCGCCGCAGCTCGGGCAGGCGTTATGCTTATAGTAGTCGAGCTGGCTGTTCGGGATCACGCCGGTCTTCTCCCAGGCGTCGAACTTGCCGATCTGCTCGAGGGTCAGAAGCTCGTTGATCGCGCAGGCCGGGTCGTCGACGACGTACTTCTTCGGAAGGGTGTGCGCCTCCATGACACCACCGGTGACGACGATCGCGCTCATGTCCTTGAGACGACCAATGCTCATCAGCATGGCCGGCATGGACTTATCGCAGCTTGCGATGAAGACGCCGCCGTCATATACGCTCGCGTTCGCCTGCGCCTCGACGAGGTTTGTGATCGCATCGCGGTGTGCGAGCGAGTAGTTGATTCCGTCGTGGCCCTGTGCGATACCGTCACACATATCGGTTGCGAAGTAACGGGCTGCCTTACCACCGTTCTCGTTGACGGCCTGCACCGCCTGCTTCACAAACTGATCGAGGTGCGCACTGCCCGGATGGCTGTCGCCGAAGGTGCTCTCCACCATGATCTGTGGCTTGCCGAGGTCCTCGACCTTCCAGCCCATGCCCATCTTCAGCGGATCATTCTCCGGTGCCAGTGTACGTACTTCCTGTGAACGTAATTTCATGATTTTATCCTCCTGATTCATACCCTGTGCATTTGTTTCGGACAGTGGATGCGATAGCGCTGAGCGCTGTCTGACGGCATCCCCTGTCGTATTCTCCCGTCCGTTTTTCTGTCGGACATCTTATGTTTTTATATTAATGCAATGCAAATTCGCCTGCAAGTTGTCACAAATACGTCCCACTTTATGTTCAAAAAAAACATGATTTTTATTGCATCTTCCACAATTTTCGGACCATTTTCGTCGATTTTCATATTTTCACGGCTTTTTCTGGCGTTCCGCCAAAGTCAAGTCATCTGATGACTTTGCGCTATTCGCCCCAACCGATGCCCTCCTCCGCTCCAGGCGGAAATTTCTTTCCAAAAATAAAAGGGGTCTGACCCCATAAACTCAGCTTTAGAAAAACGTTATAAAAATTTAATGGGGTCAGACCCCCTTACGAAATTCTTAAGATGATTGGATGGGGGCGACCCTGGTAACCAGGGCATAGAAAAAGCCCCGGGCAGCGGCTGCTGCACGGGGCTCATAGAATAGGGGGCATTCTTTCGGGGGTATCGTAATCGTGCCATCAGCGGCTCCGGGCTCGAGGCCCTGCCTGCACGTTTACTTAATTTTCTATTGCAGTTCTTTCTTCATCGTAGAGCTTCTTGATCATGCTGCGATTGAAATTCATGTGCATCACCATCGCGGCTTTCGCGCCGGTCGGGTCATGACTTGCGATGGCGTCGACGATCATACGGTGCGTCTGGATCGTTTCATCGATCAGCTTCTGGTGCGTAACATTAACAAACATCATAACTGCGGTGTCGATGATCGGAATCAGCTGTCCGACGACGGCGTTTTTACTGCTCTCTGCGATGCAGGTGTGCAGGGCAATGTCGTCTTCGATATA
>CAKQPT010000042.1 GCA_934270345.1 uncultured Oribacterium sp.
ATGATCTTCGGTGAGGTCGGACTCAGTGGTGAGGTACGTGCCGTATCGAACGCCGACCAGCGGATCGAAGAGGCGGCACGTCTCGGCTTCCATAAGATCGTGCTGCCGGCCTTTCATATGAAGAAGCTGCGCCAGCCAAACCTGACGGCCTGCGAGCTCGTACCGGTGCGCAGTATCCGGGAAGCGGTAAAGATACTAAAAAGCTGATAACGATGACAGTTCAGGCAGCCGCCCCTCCGGGTCCCTTTACCTGAACTTGCAATCCGGGTTCCGAAAATCTTCTGAAATAGTGCTTGACTTACAGGTGCAAAATGAGTATTATAAACGAGTCGTCAAAACGACGACTCATACAGGGGTTTCATCCAATGGTAAGATATCGGTCTCCAAAACCGCTCATGGGGGTTCGAATCCCTCAACCCCTGCGAAGGAGAAGGAATCAGACGATGGTCTGGTTCCTTTTTTCGTATCTGAAGACGGCACTGGTGCAGCGCGAAGACATCATGTTCCGCATGACGGCCTTCAGATCAGAACAGGATATGAACAGAAGCATAGTGGAGTGCGACATGAAGAATGCAATGGAAAATGATCTTTATACGGAAATCCTGCCGGGGATTTTCTGCGTCAGTCTCACGGACACGACGATCGAGCAGGGTGTGAGCTGCATCAAAATCTATATCATCAAGGGAAAACCTTCGGTCCATGAGGGCCGCAGCCTGATGATCGATACCGGCTTCCGGCAGGAGGACTGTCATCGGAAGCTGCAGGCTGCTCTTGCTGCCCTCGATATACCGGCAGATCAGCTCGATATCTTCCTGACTCATCGCCATCATGATCACTCCGGACTTGCAGGCAGCTTCGCCCGGGAGGGTGCGCATATCTTTATGAACCCGGCGGAGGAACGCCATCCGTATGACTGTCTCGCGTATCGTGTGAGTGAGGAGTCTCTCGCGGCACAGAAGAAGGTGCTGCGTTCGACCGGTATCACCCCGGAGCGCACGCCGTATGCCTGGGAGGCCTTTATGAAGGTGTCCGAACGTGTACAGCATCATGGTGAATGGGTACTCGCCATTCTGGGTTTCCCATATACCGCGCTGCATTCAGGAGATGTATTTGACTACGGTGACTATCATTTCACCGCCTATCCTTTAAAGGGCCATACCTATGGACAGATGGGGCTCATGGATCACGAGAAGAAGATCCTCTTTGTTGCAGATCAGCTGATCCATGGCGTTTCGCCAATCGTGGCGACGACCTATGCGGATGAGCATCTGCTCGAAGGCATGTTTGCGTCGCTCAGGGACATCAAGGAACACTATGGCGACTGGACCATCATCCCGGCCCACGGGGGAATCATCAAGGATGTTGCACAGGATGTCGACAGCATCGTGTACAGCTATCTCAGTAAAAGCACGAGTGCACTGGACATCATGAAGGGCAATGCTCCAGAAAAGAGTGCTGCATCTGCCCACGGACTGCCGGACGCCGTAAAGGCACCGGCGGTGGAAGCGCAGCGCAGCATCGGATCCGGAGAGTGGACCGTCCATGACATCGCGAAGCAGCTCTACCATATGGATGATGATCCGGCGGATGAGGCGGCCTTCTTCACCTATAAAATGCTGATCACGAAAACCTTCAGCATCCTCGAGTATCTGCACGACATCGGTTTCGTGGAGCGCGCGATGCGGGACGGCATCTATTACTGGCGCGCCATAAGACAGACAGTTATTCACTCAGATTATTATTGATTACAGGATTTAATATGGCACAGAACAACATCGTTACGATCGAACATCTTAGCAAGGTCTATACCGAGCGGCAGATTTTTAATGACACGGATTTTTCCATCAACGAAGGCGAGAAGGTCGCGCTGATCGGCGTGAACGGCACCGGCAAGTCGACGCTACTCCGCATCATCGCGGGGCTCGAGGAGCCGGATGAGGGCAGCATGGCGATGCGCCGCGAGCTCGAGATCCGTTTTCTTCCGCAGACCCCGTCCTTCGACCCGGAGGATACCATCCTCGAGGCGATTCTGCATGACAACGAGGGCCACCAGCACGTATGGGACCTGGAAACAGAAGCGAAGAAGTTCCTGTCGAAGCTCGGCGAGAACGACTTCAGCCGGAAAATCGGGGAGCTCTCGGGCGGACAGAAGAAGCGTGTGGCGCTCGCGAGTACCCTGCTGAGCACCGCCGATCTGCTGATCCTCGACGAGCCGACGAACCATCTCGACGGCGCGATGTCCGAGTGGCTCGAGGACTACCTCAAGCGCTACAAAGGAACGCTGCTGATGGTTACCCATGACCGCTACTTCCTCGATGAGATCTGCGACCGCATCGTCGAGCTCGATCAGGGAAAGCTCTACAGCTATAAGGCGAACTACGCCGGCTATCTCGAGCTGAAGGCCGAGCGCATGGACATCGCCCGTGCGAAGGAGCGGACACGTCAGAACATCCTCCGGAATGAGCTGAAGTGGGTGATGCGCGGTGCGAAGGCGCGTACCACGAAGCAGAAGGGCCGCCTCCAGCGTTATGAGAAGCTTTCCGCGATGCACGGACCGACGGAGGAAGAGGAGCTGAAGCTGAGCTCCATCCGGACCCGCCTCGGCAAGTCGACGATTGAACTCGTCGATGTATGTAAGGCCTACGACGGGCATGTGCTCCTCGACCACTTCAACTACAACTTCCTGCGAAACGACCGCGTCGGCATCATCGGTCCGAACGGCGCCGGCAAGTCGACTCTCGTCAAGATGATCACCGGCTGGGAGACCCCGGACAGCGGCGAGATCAATATCGGACAGACCGTCCGGATCGGCTATTTCACTCAGGAGAATGAGGCACTCGATGGAAACCAGCGCGTGATCGATGCGATGACCTCCATCGGCGAGTACGTCCACACCGTGGACGGTCTCATCAGCGCCAGCAACATGCTGGACCGCTTCCTGTTCCCGCCTTCCGTGCAGTACATGAAGGTCGAGAAGCTGAGCGGCGGCGAGAAGCGTCGCCTCTACCTGCTCCGCGTCCTCATGTCTGAGCCGAACGTCCTCATCCTCGACGAGCCGACGAACGACCTCGATATCCGTACGATGACCATCCTCGAGGATTACCTCGACCACTTCGACGGCATCGTGATCACGGTGTCCCACGACCGCTACTTCCTCGACCGTGTCGTGAACCGCATCTTCGCCTTCGAGGGCGATGGCCGGATCAGCCAGTACGAGGGCGGCTACACCGATTATCAGGTCGAGTACCTCCGCCGTCATCCGGAGGAGGACCCGAACTTCGCGAAGGCCGGCTCCATCGGCGGCACCGGCGGAAACAGCCTGTCCTCTTCGAAGTCTTCGGCCAATGCCGGCGACCGCAGCATCGTCACCGCGCAGGACAGCACGACTAGCGGCAGCACATCCGGTGAAACAGCAGCTGCGGCGTCCGGAGACAGCAGCCCGACGAGCTCAAACCGGGACCGTCACCAGCTCCGCATGTCCTATAAGGAGAAGAAGGAGTGGGAGACCATCGAGGCCGACATCGACGCCCTCGAGACCCGCATCGCCGCCATTGACGACGAAATGATGCAGTACGCAAAGGACTTCATAAAGCTTCACGAACTGACGCAGGAAAAAGAAGAGAAGGAAGCGCTCCTTGACGAAAAAATGGAACGCTGGGCTTACCTTTCTGATCTGCAGGAACAGATCGACAGGTCCTGAACCTTACAATCATACATTCATCAGACCCAGGCATCGGTGCTTTTTGCTGATCACGCATTTTGGGACAGACATCGAAATGCTCCACAGTAAAAAGCACTCGACGCCTGGTTTCATATGAATTTAGGATATATAAAATAGTTTTATATGTTGCATTACTTTCGTATAAATATCTTTATAGACATGCCGAAATGTGTCTAATAACTCGTTTTTGTCATAACTTAATCGGTTTACTGTTCTTTATGGTTATACCAGCCGTGACGAATCGCTATAGTTTAACGGTTTCATGCGCTGGACTTTAATAATGTAAAGTTATATACTTTTGCCATCGCGCAATGGAGTGCTAGTTTTTTACCGGTAAACCCATTGCGTTTTCTACTTTTTAAGGAGGAGTAAGTTATGAAAAAGACAAGAGCACTTGTTGCGACCGTAACTGCTGGTGCGATGGTCCTCAGCATGGCGGCTTGTGGATCTTCTGCATACCAGGAGACGACCGCAGCTGCTGCGACCGAGGCTGCCGGCACTGCAGCTGCTGGTGAAACCGCTGCCGCTGCAGAGGCGACCGGAACCGTTTCTTCATCTGACCTCAAGGTTATGCTGGAGACGCCGGTTATGTCCCTCGATCCGCAGCAGGCAACCGATGGTACCTCATTCGAGGTGATGGCAAACTACACTGATGGTCTGACACAGATGGATGACAGTGGTGCAGCCGTAGCCGCTGTGGCAGAGAGCTGGGAGACCTCCGATGATGGTCTCACATGGACCTTCCACCTTCGTAAGGATGCGAAGTGGTCCAATGGTACACCGGTCACCGCGAAGGATTTCGTATTCGGCTGGCAGAGAGCCGTTGATCCGGATGTCGCTTCCGAGTATGCGTACATGCTTTCCGATATTGGACAGATCAAGAACGCCGCGGAGATCATCGACGGTACGAAGGACAAGTCCGAGCTCGGTGTCACCGCAGTCGATGACAACACCTTACAGGTGGAGCTGAACGCACCGGTTTCCTACTTCCTGTCCCTGATGTACTTCCCGACCTTCTATCCGGTCAACGAGGAGTTCTTCAACACCTGCCCGGATACCTACGGTACATCTCCGGAGACCACTCTTTCGAACGGTGCTTTCGTTCTCGACTCCTATGAGCCGGCAGCAACCGAGATTCACCTTACGAAGAACGCGGATTACTTCGATGCAGACAAGATCAAGCTTGCTGGTATCGATTATCAGGTTATCCAGGATTCACAGCAGGCACTTCTTTCTTACCAGAGCGGCGACCTCGACCTCACTCTTCTGAATGGTGACCAGGTTGACCAGGTACAGGACGATCCTGCATTTAAGGCCGTCGGTGCTGGATACCTCTGGTATGTAACACCGAACATCAGCGCTGTTCCTGAGCTGGCCAATGACAACATCCGTAAGGCACTTACCTTCGCGATCGATCGTACCGCCATCTGTGAGGACGTGCTGAAGGATGGTTCGAAGCCGACTTACACTGCAGTTCCGATGGATTTCGCAGCAGGTCCGGACGGATCTGATTTCTCCGGAGATCAGAGCAAGTTCCAGGATGTATGTGCAGATGATACTGCGAAGGCTGCAGAGTACTGGCAGAAGGGTCTCGATGAGCTCGGTATTACATCCCTTACCCTCGATATGAAGGTCGATGCCGATGATGCACCTCAGAAGGTCGCAACCGTTCTTCAGGAGCAGTGGCAGACCGCTCTTCCTGGCCTCACCGTTACACTGACCGTAGAGCCGAAGAAGCAGAGAGTACAGGATCTTCAAGATGGTAACTACCAGCTCGGTCTTACCAGATGGGGCCCGGACTACGCAGATCCGATGACCTACCTCGGCATGTGGACGACCGGCTGCTCCAACAACTATGGTTTATGGTCCAGCACCGACTACGATGACATCATCGCAAAGTGCACCACCGGTGAGCTTGCAACCGATCCGGAGGGCCGCTGGTCCGCGATGTACGATGCAGAGAAGATCGTCATGGATGAGTCCGTGATCTTCCCGCTGTACACGCAGTGCAATGCAGAGATGGTAAGCACAAATGTTACCGGTGTTGCATTCCATCCGGTAGCCATCAACAGAGTTTACAAGAACGCTGTGAAGACCGAAGGCTGATCATCTGATCGTGTGAAACATTTCTTTTGATTGCAGGCCGCATGAAAATGCGGCCTGTATCATTTCAGGTTTATGCCATAGACAGGCTCAGAAACGCACTGCTTCGACGTACGGAGACGCACATCCCGGAGCGCTCCTGCAAAACAGGAAAACTTCGGAGGAAAATCGAAGACGGCTGCGCTTTCGAGCGTGTCTACGGCTTAAACCGTAGTACATCGGGCAGAAACGACTGCCCACAGGGAGGTAATTGTGAAAAAGTATGTAACCAAACGAGTGTTAACCTCGATCTTCACCCTCCTCGTCATTTTACTGGTGCTCTTTATCCTGATGCAGCTGATGCCGGGATCTCCGTTCAATGATGAGAAGCTGAATGATGCACAGCGCGCCGCACTGTATGCGAAGTATGGACTCGATCAGCCCGTCGTCGTGCGGTTCTTCCGCTATGTCAAGAACATGCTGACCGGTGACTTCGGTGTCAGCTATAACATCTCGAAGAATACCCCGATTTCCCAGCTCATCGCAAACCGTCTTCCGATCTCCATCCGTATCGGTGGTGCTGCGGTCAGCTTCGGTGCCGTCGTCGGCCTCATCCTCGGCCTCATCGCGGCGCTTCGCCACGACACCTGGGTCGACACCCTCTGCACGGTGATCTCGGTTATCGGTGTTTCCGTACCGTCGTACGTATTCGCACTGCTCCTCAGCTACCAGCTCGGCTTCAACATGAAGCTGTTCCCGATGCTGTTCGATGCGAAGCGGGCGATGGCCTCGAGCGTACTGCCGAGTATTTCACTCTCGATGTTCACGATGGCTTCCATCGCACGTTTCACCCGTTCTGAGATGATGGAGGTACTCGACAGCGACTATATGCTGCTCGCCGAGTCGAAGGGTATCTCCGGATTCGCCCTGATTTTCCGTCATGCACTTCGAAATGCCCTGATCCCGATCATCACCGTTCTGGCACCGCTGATCGTCGACCTCATGACGGGTTCCCTCGTCGTCGAGAAGATATTCGCGATCCCGGGCGTCGGCTCACTGCTGGTCAACGCGATCCAGTCGAACGACTATAACGTCGTCATCTCGCTCGCGTTCATCTACTCCGCGATGTACATCGGTATCATGCTCGTCGTTGATATCCTCTACGGCATCATCGATCCGCGAATCAGACTTGCAAAGGACGGTAAATAAGTATGTTTGGAAAGAAAAAACAGCTCCTGACAGCCCAGGCGGCTGGTACGGGCAATGTTTATGTCCCGGTCGACAGTGACTTCGTCCGGAAGGATAATGCCGGCGAGATCGCCATCGACACGAACTTCTCCTCCCAGTCCTTCTGGAAGGATGTAACGACGCGTTTCTTCCATAAGAAGAGTGCGGTTATCGGCCTCGTGTTCGTCATCCTGATCACCCTCATGGCGATCATCGGACCGAAGATCTCCGGCTACAGCTTCTCTGCCCAGAATCTTTCGATGAAGAACCTCGCACCGCGTATGCAGGTGATCGAGAACCTCGGTATCCTGGACGGTTCCGAGAAGATGAAGACCACCACCGGCACGAAGCTCGTGAACGAGTATGCAGCGAAGAAGCTCTACGATACCTTCTACTGGTTCGGTACCGACCGTTATGGCCGTGATATCTTTACGAGAACCTGGTCCGGTACCCGTGTATCCCTGATCATCGCCTTCGCGGCGACCATCATCGACATGGTGATCGGTATGTCCTATGGTCTCATTTCCGGTTACTTTGGCGGCAAGACCGATATCATCATGCAGCGTATCCTCGAGATCATGAACGGTATCCCGCGACTCGTCATCGTGACCCTGCTTCTCCTCGTGCTGAAGCCGGGTATGGTGACCATCATCTTCGCACTGATGCTGACCGAGTGGGTCGGCATGAGCCGTATCGCCCGTGCCGAGATGCTGAAGCTGAAGGAGCAGGAGTTCGTCCTCGCATCGAGAACCCTCGGTGCCGGTGCGTTCCATATCATCTTCAAGGAGATCCTTCCGAACATCATCGGACCGATCATCACCCAGGTCATGTTCTCGATTCCGACCGCCATCTTCACCGAGGCGTTCCTGAGCTTCGTCGGACTGGGTATCCCGGTTCCACAGTGCTCCCTCGGCTCCCTGATTTCCGATGGCTATAACAGCTTTACGACCCATCCGTATCAGATCATCCCGCCGATCATCGTCATGGCGCTTCTGATGCTTTCGTTTAACCTGATCGCCGATGGTCTCCGTGAGGCACTCGATCCGAAGATGAAGGAGATGTAAGATGGCAGAACAGAAAGAGAAAATTCTCAAGATCGAGAATCTTGATATCAGCTTTAAGACGACGGCCGGGATGGTGCATGCCATCCGGGGCGTAGACATTGACCTTTATAAGGGGGAGACGGTCGCCATCGTCGGTGAGTCCGGCTCCGGTAAGTCGGTCACGATGAAGGCCGCCATGGGCATCCTCGCGAAGAACGCGACGGTCAATGCGGGCTCCATCCGCTTCACCTATACCCACGCAGATGGGCAGACCGAGACGGTCGAGATCCTCGAAAAGGACAAGAAGTGGATTCGTAAGCACATCAACGGCAAGCGGATCTCGATGGTGTTCCAGGACCCGATGACCTCCCTCGACCCGACGATGAACATCGGCAAGCAGATCATGGAGGGCATGATCTGGCACTATAAGACGAAGAAGGAGGATGCCTGGAAGCGCGCGGTCGAGCTGCTCCGCGAGGTCGGCATCGAGGAGCCGGAGAAGCGGATGAAGAACTACCCGCACCAGCTCTCCGGTGGTATGCGGCAGCGTGTCGTCATCGCGATCGCACTGGCCTGTGATCCGGACCTGCTGATCTGTGATGAGCCGACGACGGCGCTCGATGTAACCATTCAGGCGAAGATCCTGGAGCTGATCAAGAAGATCCAGGAGGAGCGCGGCATTTCCGTCATTTACATTACCCACGACCTCGGTGTCGTGGCGAAGGTGGCGGACTACGTCAATGTCATGTACGCCGGTAAGATCGTAGAGAAGGGCACGATCAACGAGATCTACTACGATCCGCGTCATCCGTACACCTGGGGCCTCCTCAGTGCGATGCCGGACCTCGACACCGCCGACGAGCGTCTCTATACGATCCCGGGTTCACCGCCAAACCTTCTCCACGAGAAGCAGGGCGATGCCTTTGCGCCGCGTAACAAGTTTGCGCTCGAGGTCGACGACAAGGCCGATCCGCCTATGTTTAAGATCAGCGATACGCACTATGCAGCCACCTGGCTTCTGGACCCGCGCGCGCCGAAGGTAGAGATGCCGGCGGAGCTTCGCGCAAGAATCGAACGTATGAAGAAAGGAGCCGGCATCGATGGCAGTGAATTATAATCAGGAGCCGATCCTGAAAGTGGACGGCTTAAAGCAGTATTTCAAGGTCTCGAACAGCTTCACGGTCAAGGCCGTTGATGATGTCAGCTTCGAGATCTATCCGGGCGAGACCTACGGTCTCGTCGGTGAGTCGGGCTCCGGTAAGTCGACGATCGGACGTTCCGTGATCCGTCTCTATGATCCGACCGCAGGAAAGATCCTCTTCGAAGGAAAGGATATCAGCGGAAAGATGAGTAAGGATACGCAGAAGCTCCTCCGCAACGATATGCAGATGATCTTCCAGGACCCGATGGCGTCCCTCAATCCGCGTAAGAAGGTCGAGGACATCATCGGAGAGGGCCTCGATATCCATCACAAGTTTGCGAACGCGGCAGAGCGCGACCAGATGGTGAAGGCGATTCTCAAGAAGGTCGGCCTCGCACCGGAGCACGCGACCCGTTATCCGCACCAGTTCTCCGGCGGACAGCGTCAGCGTGTCGGCATTGCCCGTGCGCTCATCATGAACCCGAAGCTGATCATCGCGGATGAGTGTATCTCCGCGCTCGACGTATCGATTCAGGCGCAGGTCGTGAACCTCATGAAGGATATCCAGGAGGAGACCGGCACCGCGTACCTCTTCATCGCGCATGACCTCTCGATGGTCAAGTATATTTCCGACCGCATCGGCGTTCTCCATCTCGGACATCTGCTCGAGACCGGCACGACCGAGGAAATCTTCAACCATCCGGTGCACCCGTATACCCGCTCGCTGCTGAGCGCGATCCCGAGCCCGAACCCGGTGGTCGAGAAGAAGCGTGTCGCGGAGACCTACGACTACAAGACCTCCGGCATCGACTACACGAAGGGCACGAAGCACCTCGTGGAGGGCAGCCACTATGTACGCTGCACGGACGAAGAGTTCAGCGAGTGGATGAAGAAAGCACCACTGGTGTATGATTAAGTGAAGACAGGGGGACCAGGAGTGGCGGCAACGGAGGCACAGTACTCCGAGACCGCCCCTCGGGTCCCCTTGCCTGAACTGTAACAGGCTGAATAAAATTATTTTAAATTTGTGCTTGACGCGGGCGTAGCGCTTTGCTATTATAAACGAGCTGAATTGATGTAGCACAACACATGACGAGGTGTGATAATTGGTAGTCGGCCAGCCTGGAAAGTTGGTGCCCGTGTATGCGGGTTGTGAGTTCGAGTCTCATCCTCGTCGCTTGAAAAAACCGGTTCATTTGAACCGGTTTTTTTGTTATACTAGTCACGATTTAAAATTATGCTTGGAAACTCTGGGTTTGTACAGGTTGCGGCTTCACTATATGCTGGCGCATGTGAATCGGATGAGAATGACGTGTTGTTTCGATCCTGATGGGACGGATCGGATTTCATCCGGAAAAGAGCGGAGGTGTTCTGTATGTGATGTATGTCGCATGCAGGTTTCTTCCGGGATGCATGAGCGGAGAGCGACTGTACTGAAGTATCTGCGGGATGCAGAGGCTGGAACCCATGAGGGAGCATCAGCGAAAGCAGAAGGAGCTACAGTGATTATTTTAGTTGATTTTGAGAATACCCATGCATCGGGGCTCGAGGGCTACACTTACCTAAATGAGAGCGATACGCTCGTCATGTATTACAGTGATGAGAACAGCGCCGTGACGAAGGGCGTCGTGGATGATCTTCGGAAGAACGGGGTGCATGTGCGTCTCGTGAAGCTGCTGAAGCAGCACAGTAACGCGCTTGACATGTACATCGCGTCGACGACCGGCATGTTCCTGGATTCGGGCGAGAAGATCTGTATCGTATCGAAGGATCACGGCTATGCCGCCGTGCGCGATTTCTGGCACAGCCTGCGCGGCGCAGAGATCCTGCTCGGTGAGACGATCAAGCAGTGCCTGCTGAGCTCGGAGCTGAACGATGAGGCGCGCATCCGTCTCTGTAAGGAGCGCGAGCAGAAGGCGATGCTCGTCGATGCATTCACGACGATGAACACCATCCCGACCCGTCCGACGCTCAGCCGCAGCAACCAGCGCCGTCGTCGCAACGATACCCGGAATTTCATGGAGGTGAGTGAGCCGGTGGCGATCCTGCCGAATCCGCTCATGACCGAGACGCCGGCAGATCAGCTTGCGAAGGAGCTGAGCAGTGCCGCGGCGAAGTCCGAGACCACTGCGCGTGAGGCACAGCCGGATTCTGCGGTACAGCAGGAGACGATGATGACCACGTCCGTATCTTCGGACAATGCTTCCGATGTGGCAGCTGTCACGGAAGCGGAAGCTTCGACGGCGGCGGGACGCAGTGAGCGTGGCGGCCGTGGACGCAATGGCCGGAACCGTCGCAACGATCAGAATCATCGCAATGAGCGGAATGATCGTCCGGAGCGTGACGATCGGAATGTGCAGGATCGCGCGGATGCCACTGCGGCAGAGAAGACAGGCAGCGAGCAGCGCACCGGCCGTGATGCCGATGCCCGGACCCAGAACACGCGCAGCACACGTGAGCAGTCAGGTAATCGCCGGGAGCAGAGCAGTGCAGCGGAGCAGAACACGACGACTGAGCCGTCACAGGAGCGTTTCGGTGGCTATGATGGCATCATGAAGATGAACGAGGCTTCCCGCATCGCCCTCGATAAGCGCCAGGAGCGCGAAGATAAGAAGGATGAGCAGGGCGAGCCGTCTGCCACTAAGAACAGAAATCATCCGAAGCAGAATGTGCAGTCGGTAAGTGATGAAAAGCAGCACGCTTCTGAGAACCGTAAGAAGGAAGAAAAGCAGAATACGTCCGGGAATGTGGCGCTGGATGCTACGAGTAGTACAGCACTTACACAGGCAAAGCAGGAAACGGCAGCCCTTGTGAAGGCCGAGAAGAAGACCACTGCCGTCGCGAAGGTTGATCCGAACCGCGTACAGTTCGTCTGGGATCCGGTCACCCGCTCCATGAAGAGAGTCGGCGGCCCGGCAGAAGAAAGCGCAGAGAAGAAGGACGACGCACCGAAGACGGAGGCGACTGAGAAGAACGCAGAGGCAGTTAACGCGACAACTGCAGATCGTAAGTCGGAGAAGGACGCAGCTACGGATGCAAAGGTAAACGCAGATGCCACGGAGAAGGACGCTGCGGAAGAAAAGCACGCGGCTGATGCGACAGCAGTAAAGATCGCTGACATGACATCTGAGAAGCCTGCAGGATTCATGGCGAAGACCGCGAATCACTCAGAAATGTCTGCTGCAGACATGACGAAGTCTGAAAACGCGATGCAGACCGCGGAGGAAGCACAGCATGAAAAGACAGCAGAAGTGCAGCTCGAAGAAACTGTGGAGACGACCTCGGCAGAAGCTTCCGTAAGCGGACAGACCACAGTAACAGATGAAAAGAAGGCGACAGCAGCGAATGCTCAAGCCGGACAGCCTGCAGTGGCGGACGAGAAGAAATCCGAAGTCACGAAGAAGACCGGTGCGCATCGGAAGGCGAAGAAGTCCAATTCTGTAAAGAAGGAGTCGGATGCTTCGGAGAAGCCTGTAGACGCGAAAAAGTCTGCGTCCTCCAGTAAGCCGGAAGGTAAAAAGAAAGCAGATGCTGAAAAGCACGAAGAGGATTCCGAAAATAACTCCGGCGCTTCGGAGACGAAGGCTACACAGAATACAGCGAGCGCTTCAGAAAAACCGGAAATAAATACGGAGAATACAGCTTCCGCTTCGAAGAAGTCGACGAAGAAAATGAGTGCGAAGAAGTCGGCGAAAAAAGACGATAAAAAAGAGTCTGCTGAACAGAAATCAGATGCAGACGCGAAGGACGCGCAGCCGATCCTTGAGATGACGGAAGAAGACATTCAGCTCACGAAGAAAAAGTACAGTGAAGGCATCAACACCTTACACACCTACTACGTGCGCCTGATGAAGGCCTTCGGCCGTGAGCAGGGCCGTGCCATCTACGAAAGCACGAAGAAGTCCGTACAGGAGGACATCAAGTCCCGCAAGGCACAGCTCGCCGCGCAGAACGCGCAGCTGACCACGACGGAAGCAGAAGAGAATTAACGAGAGGCTATGAGGGTCAGACCAACTGCCCGTACCGTAAACGATCGGGCGGCCAGGGGGTCTGACCCCTGCACGTTCCGTAAACTACCGGGAGGCCGAGGGGTCTGACCCCATCGTAAATAAAGCATCCCCATAGTGGTGCCATGATGGGGTCTGACCCCTATCAATCAAGGGGAGCTAAAAAGTTCCTGAAGCGAAAAAGAAAAATGAAAAAAAGTTGTTGCCAACTGCCTTCCGCTGTGCTAATATACTCCTTGTCGCGCGGGAGTGCTGAAATTGGCAGACAGGCAAGACTAAGGATCTTGTGTCCGATAGGACGTGTGGGTTCAAGTCCCATCTCCCGCAGGAATGAACCGGAAGCTGTAGAGCTTCCGGTTTTTTTATGCTAAGTGGGAAGAAGAGGTGCAGTTATGAAAATCGCGATCATCACCGGAGCGACCTCCGGCATGGGCCGTCGTATGGCCATCGAACTGAATGATACCATCCCGAATATCGAGGCGTTCTGGCTGTTCGGCCGTCGGGTCGAGCGCCTGGAAGCCCTCGAGAAGCGGCTCACGAAGCCATGCCGCTTCTTCACCGACGACCTCCAGACGAGCGCCGCACGGGACACTCTGCAGCGTGCCCTCGCAGAGGAGACACCGGAGATCGTCTTCCTCGTGAACGCAGCGGGCTACGGACAGATTGGCACCATTCGGGGATTAAGCCTCGAGGACCAGCTCGGCATGGTGGACCTCAACATTGGCGCACTCACTGCGATCACGCGCCTCTGCCTGCCGTACATGGCCACGAAGTCCCGCATCGTGAACTTCGCGTCCAGCGCGGCCTTCCTGCCACAGCCGAATTTCGCCGTCTACGCCGCATCGAAGAGCTACGTGCTGAGTTTCAGCCAAAGCCTCGCCGAGGAGCTGCGGTCGACCGGCATCCGGGTCACCGCGGTCTGCCCGGGCCCAGTGAAGACCGATTTTTTCGAACGTGCCGAGACGAGCGGCCATATCCCGTTCTACAAGTACCTCTTCATGGCGAACCCGGAGAAGGTCTGCCACCTCGCGCTGATGGACAGCGTACTCGGAAAGGGTATGTCCGTGTATGGCGTGAGCATGAAGCTGCTCCGCGTGCTCAGTAAGCTCCTGCCGACGAAGCTGATCATGCTGAGCATGCGCCTCCTAAACGGCAGCTGCGCCCACGACGGGCATGCGGCCAATGCAGGCGACCAGCTCGTCACCGGCTCTGCCTTCCATCATAAAAACTAAGGGTGACAGTTCAGACAGTGCCCGGAGGGGCGGCAACGGAGGCACAGTACTCCAAGACCGGTTCAATCTAATCCGGGTCCCCTAAGCGGCACTAGGCCCTCTGCAATCGCTGAGTTTTCTTTATGAAAACTCAGCGTTGCAGAGGGTGCTAAGGAAAA
>CAKQPT010000043.1 GCA_934270345.1 uncultured Oribacterium sp.
GCCTTTGTGATATCATTCTTCTAGCAACCAGTCTTAAGTTGACGTTGGGTTGACGACATTGGGGTCTGACCCCATTACGAAATTCCTGCCACGAAATTCACGATGAAGATAGTTTCCAGCTTACTGAAGAAAATCGACTTCATCGCGATTTTCCATATTCCTACATTGACATCTGATTTTAAATGATGATAATTACGGATGAAATAGTGAATGATTTATCAAATATGTGGGGTGTTCTTATGTTACCATCAAGCGTGGATTTACTTGCATTTATGGGTCAGAGTAACATGGCGGGCCGTGGTGTCGCGGCACAGGCACCGGTCGTTCCGGAGGGCCATGGCTATGAGTTCCGTGCCATCACGGCACCGGATCGTCTCTCACAGCTCGTGGAGCCGTTCGGCCAGCATGAGGATCGTCCGGAGGGGATCTACGAGCCGGGCATGAAGACGGGCTCCATGGTGTCATCGTTCGTCAATGCTTACTACGCAGAGACAGGCACCCCTGTCGTCGGGGTATCGGCGGCGAAGGGCGGCTCTGCCATCGCGGAGTGGCTGCCGGAGGGCGCGTACTACCGGGATGCGGTCGAGCGTGTACAGCGCTGTGAGCTGTGGCTCGCCGCGCGCAGTGTCGACATGGCCCACCGGAACATGGTGTGGTGTCAGGGCTGCACGGATGGCGACCTGCATACCGACCCTCAGGTATACTATGAGCGCACGAAGCTGGTCCTGACCTCCTTCATGCGGGACTGTGACCTCGAACACTGCTTCCTCATTCGCATCGGTAATCACCGGGATGACCCGGCACTCTATGTGCCGATTCAGAAGATGCAGGAGAAGCTCGCCGCGGATGTGCCGAACATCATCCTCGTGAGCCAGTGTCTCGCTTCCTTCGCCGCAAAGGGCCTCATGAAGGACGAATTCCACTACCTGCAGGAGGGCTACAGCCTCGTCGGCGAGGAAGCCGGCAAGGCCAGCGGCGCATTCGTTCGCGCCGGTCACTGACGACAGGCGTGCATCAGGGGCCCCGGAGGGCGGGCAACTAAAGCCATACGTAGAGACTGTGAACAAATCAAAATTGACCCCTTAGAACCAGTTGGAGTAATTTTTCCTTAGCACCCTCTGCAACGCTGAGTTTTCATAAAGAAAACTCAGTGATTGCAGAGGGCCTACTGGTTCTTAGGGGTCAATTTTAGATTTTTCCAGTCTCGAAGTACTGTGCTTCAGTTGCCCGCCCTCCGGGGCCCCTGGCTGCTGTCACAGTGTTGGAAATTCCTTTTCGAACTCCGAGGTCAGGATGAAGCGATCGATCATGCCGTTGTTAAGATACCACTCGTAGTCCGCGCCGCCCTGCTTCACGAGAAGGATGAGGCGGATCTCCGGGTTCAGGCGTCGGATGACTTCACAGAGCTCGATGCCGTTCATGGTCGAGAGCGTATACTCCGCGATGACCAGCTCATACGCTGCCGTATCCTTCTGGATGCGGTCGATCAGCGCCGCTGGATGATCATAGAAATCGATGGTTTTTTCAGAGGAGGCAACGAGCGATTTCCACCGCTTCTCTTCCCGGACGACGAAGGCGATCCTCGAGATCGGCTTCAGCCGTTTCGGGCTGTCCGCGTCGCCCTCTTCGCAGAGCGGAATCTCCATGATGAAACAGGTCCCCTCACCGAGCGTACTCTCGACACGTATCGTGCCGCCGATGGAGCCGAGGATATTCCGAACGACGGACAGGCCGAGGCCCGTACCATGGCGCGAACCCTTCGTCGTGTAGAACGGCTCGAAGATCTTCTGCTGTGCATCCTCGCTGATGCCGCAGCCGGTGTCTGAGACACGAAGCACCAGATGGTCCTGGCCGCCCTTCAGCTCGATCCGGAGCTCCTTCCGCTCCGTCTTTTCCATCGCCTGGAAGGCGTTCTTACAGAGGTTCATGAGGATATGTTCCACCATGCCCTTTCGTCCGAGGATATAGAATGGCATCTCTGTGATATCGGTATGCACTGTAATCACCGCCGGCGCCAGCTGCTCGACGATGCCGGCCGCATGCAGGACCTCCTCCGTGAAATTCAGGCGTTCCAGCCGTACACCGGTATCCTGCCGTGCGAAGGCCAGGAGCTGCTTCGAGAGGTCCGAGGCCCGGTCGACGGATACCAGCATCTCGTGGATCATCTCCTTATTCTCCGCCGAGATGCTCTCATCGTTCTCGAGCAGCTCCGAGTAGATCATGACGGGTGTCAGATAGTTATTGAACTCATGCGCGATGTGGCTCGACATCATACCGAGCGACTGTATGCGCTGATAGTGCCGGATCTCCTCGTTTTTCCTGGCCACCGCTTCCATACCCCGGTTGATTTCCTTCAGGTACGTGATCTCCTTTTCCTGCGTTGCCGCCTGAAAGCGGGTCTGCAGTACGAACACCACGATGACCCCGAGCAGCATGATATAGACGAATACGATGCCGATCATCGTCATCATCATATCGTCGAGCGGCGTCGAGAGCTCCGTCACCGGAAGCGTCGAATTCACGATCCAGCGTTCCCCCTGGATATAGATCGCCCGAAAGGCCACCACACGCTGCAGCCTCGGATGCGTCTCGTCTGCCCAGTCATAGGTATCGATCACGCCGGTTCCGGAATCCTCGTTCGCCTGTTTCTCCAGCCACGCATGCATGCTGCTGTAATCAAGCTCCGGGTACAGCCGCTCACGGTCAAAGAGCGCGTCGAGACCAATCTGATCCTTCGCATGATGCATGATGATGTACAGATTCTGATCCTTCACCACCGAATAGCCGTTCTTTCCGATTTTGACCTTCGCTACACTGTTCTTGTAGAGGGTCTCCAGATTCATCGCGAAGCACAGCTGATAGAGCCCCTCCTTCGTATCGATTTCCTTCCCGATATACATCTCATACCAGCCCGTGACCGGCGAAATCTGTTTCCCCGTGATCCGTGCAGGATGCTCGGTGTCGGCATTGGCCTCCGAGTCTTCTGCGCTTTTTGAATCCACATCCGGGGTGCCAATGCTTCCGCCGGTCGTCGGATGGCCACTCTGTTCTATCACATTGGCCGACGCATCCGAAGCACGCGCCGGCTGCGCTTCATCCGTACGCCCATCGGTCTGATCTGTCGACTTCCCGCGCCCGATCTTCGTCACCATCATCGACTGTCCAGGAGCATAGCGCGTCACCGACCCGTCGGGTGCCGTCACCGTCACCCAGTTATAGAGATTTCCATTTTCCTTCAGAAAAAAGTCCGTTCGTTCGGTGAGGCCATCGATACGAACCCAGTCCTCCGGCATACCCTCGCTCCGATAGATGAGGTCGATCTGATGGATCTTCTGCTCGAGATAGGAATCCAGGTTGTCCCCCACGATGCCGGCAATCGTCAGCAGCTGGCTCTCCTCCATAGAAATCGCCTGATGGCGGTAATTCTGGTAGTAGCGGAAACCGGACAGCGCCACGATCATCGAGAGCAGCAGAAACACGGCCACTGCCCTCAGCTCTGTCTGTTTATTCGTCAGTCCGTTCCGGATACGTTTCATATCGTCACTCCTCCACGGTCAGCATATAGCCGATGCCGCGCACGGTCTTCAAATACTTCGGCGACTTCGGGTCCTCCTCGATCTTGCTGCGGATGCGCTTCACATAAACCGTGATCGTATTGTCGTCAACGACCGATTCGTTCCACACCTGCGCGTACAGCTGCTCCTTCGTGAACACCTGCCCCGGATGCTCCAGCAGGAAGCGGAACAGCGTCTGCTCACGTGCCGTGAAGTTCAGTGGCTTCCCGTCCTTCAGACACTCCATCTTCAGCATATCGACCGCAAACGGGCCGCGGCGAATGCCGACATCGGCCACCTCCTGGCTGTAGATCTGGCTCCGGCGGATGAGTGCCTTCGCGGTCTGGATCAGTACCGCCGTATGGAACGGCTTCGTAAGATAGCTGTCGGCACCGAAGCCGAGACCGAGCACCTGGTCCATCTCATCCGATTTTCCGGACAGCATCATGACCGGGGTGTGATCCCCGGAAGCACGCATTTTCTGCAGCACCTCATAGCCGCCGACCCGCTCCATCATCACGTCGAGGATCACCAGCTGAAATTTTTCTTTCTGCAGAAGCTCCAGGGCCTCGAGTCCATCCGACGCCTCCGTCACATCCATGCCCTCGCGCCGAAGCGCCATGCGGACCGCGAGCCGGATTGCCTGCTCATCGTCCACCAGTAATACCTTGTTCATATTCTCTCCTGTCATCACGGACAAACCTGCCTTTCTTCATTTTAACACGAAAGGGGCGGAACCGACACTGCTCTGTCGATTTCGCCCTTTCATGGTCTGTTTTATTCTGGGATTTTTATATGGCTCAACATTTCACACCTTCCTATACGGATGAAATGGAAAGCATTAAATGGTGATGATACCGAGCAGCACACCGAATACCAGCATGATCAGGCTGATCAGATAGTACGGCGCGATGCTGAACTTCAAATGATCCTTCAGCTCGGTGCCGGTGAGACCGATGGCAAGGTACGTCGCCGGAACCAGTGGGCTGACCATCAGTGCCAGGTTCTTTCCGATGAGCATGGTCAGTGCAGTGTTCAGGGACGCTACACCATAGGTCTCGCCGACCTGCATCACGAGCGGCATGATGCCGTAGAAATATGCATCTGTTCCGACGCACATACCAAGCGGAAGCGCCAGAGCGCCGAAAATCAGATGGATATACTTACCGAGGGCGGTTGGAATGATCGCCATGATGGCGTTCGCCATCGCCTCGAGCATACCGGTTCCATCGAAGACGCCGACCATCGCACCTGCCGCAAACAGCGTTGCAGAGATGATGAGCGCCGACGGCGCATGCTTCTTGATCAGCTTATCCTGCGTCTTCTGATCCGGATAGTTGACTGCCAGCAGAATGCAGAGACCGAGCATGAAGACAACGTAGGACTTGCCGACGCCGGTAGAAAGCAGCGCGATCACGCCAACGGCCAGAAGGAAATCGAAAATCAGGTACGGCGTGGACTTCTTTAACTCTGCTGCGGCTTTCGCTTCCTTCACATCTTCTTCGGTGACGATGCCCTTACCGATTCCGGCACCATGCTTCTTTGCATATAAGCCGAGCATCACTGCGAGGGTAATGTTCATGATGAGGCCGACAAGCTGCAGCGGAATCAGCATGTGCCAGAGCTCGGTCGCATCCATCTCAAGCACGGTTGCGGCTCTCGCCGTCGGGCCGCCCCATGGAAGCAGGTTCATGACACCCATGCAGGCACCCGTGAGGCAGAGAAGAATACGGGTATCGATGTTCATCTTCTTATACACCGGAAGCATCGACGGAATCGTGATCAGTACCGTCGAGATGCGCGATCGTCGCAATCAGGGCGGTGACGACGGTGACGGCGACAACATTGTCCCCGGCCTTCTTCACGAGCCAGCTCACGATGACGTCGAAGAGACCGGCGTCCGCCAGTACGCCGAAGAAAATAACAGAGAAAATAAACAGGATGCCGTTACTGGTGGTGGTCTTGATACCATCCGCGATATAGCCCATGATGTCCACCGGAGAGTGTCCGAGAATCAGAGCCGCAATCGCCGGGATCACGCCCAGCACGACGATCGGTGACATCCTGCCCTTCAGGAGCAATGCCACAATCACAATAATCATCAGAAATCCAATAAGTGCTACCATCGTTATGTCCCCCTTTCACATAACACGAACTATGTACTATCTGATATAGTAGCAGGGGCTTCTTAAATGATCATGACAGAACGATGACAGTTTCGTCAGAAATTATTACCGCAGAATTCGTACTCCGCTTCGCTCCCGACGCACCGATCGCGTTTTATCGTTCCAGATATGCACAGAACTGGAAAAGCCGACTCGTTCCCCCGCAGATAACGGATTGACGCGTCTTCGTACATAGATGCCTTTGGAACCGGCGGAATTCCATGCTATAATCAGCTTATATAGCTTACATACAAGCTGATTTTTTATTACATGGGTGAGAAACGATGACGATTCTGGAACGATATCCGGGCGAGAATGCCCGTAGCTATGCGGTGCGTGTGCTGCGCTCGAACATACTTTCGCTGGAGCTTCCGCCGGGAAATATCGTGAGTGAGAACGAGATTTCGGCGGCGCTGAATCTGTCACGGACGCCGATCCGGGAGGCGCTGATCGAGCTGTCACGTACGCGTCTCGTGGAGGTGCTGCCGCAGAAGGGAAGCTTCGTGACGAAAATCGATTATGATCTCGTCGAGGAATCCCGTTTCCTGCGCTGTGTCGTCGAGACCGCGGTGTTCCGGCAGGCGGCGCAGGTGGAACTTCCGGCAAAGTGCTTCAAGGCGATGAGAGATAATCTGGCGCAGCTGAAGCTTGCCTATGCCTCAGAAAACCGTGAACGCATTCTGGATCTGGATAATGAGTTTCATGAGATGGTTTACAAGGCGGCAGGAAAGACCTGGACCTTCGAGATCATCAAGGAGCAGATGGTACACTATGACCGCCTGCGTTCCCTGAACATCCGCGTGGATGTACCGGAGAACACGATCAAGGATCACGAGGAGCTGATCTACGCGCTGGAGAAGCATGATCCGGAGCTCTGTGACTTCCTGTTGAACCGGCATCTGAACCGCTATCAGCTGGTGAAGGATGCGCTGCTCGCGAAATATCCGGAGTATTTCGTCTGAGTTACAGCTTCGTTTTCTGGCAGAATGGGTTGGGCTGAACAGGTACCGTAGATGAAAAGCATCTGCCTGGCGCATCGAATTTCGTGAATGCCGGCAGACGAGTGCATGATTCGAGAGGTGGATGTAGATATCCGCCTCTTTTTTGTTCCCGGGTGTCTTGTATGGAAGCCGGAGAATTCAGGTGTAAACATTGAACATATGAACCAGAAAGTAATGCCGAATTTGTGCATCATGACGAATGAGCGGTGGAATATACGTAAGGTATTGACTCTACAGACAAATTGGTTTAGCTTATATACGTAGCTTGTATGTAAGAGAAATGACGGAATATCAACATTTTCTGTACATGTACATGCTATTTTGACAGAAATCACACATGGATTTATAGAAAGCACGGGAAAATCCCGCGCGAAAGTAGGTTTAAAGGAGGACACTTGTATGAAAGCTGTTCAGGTTGTGAAGCCAAATGATCTTCGTATCATCGATATGGAGAAGCCGGTCATCGATGAGAAGAATAACGTGCTGGTAAAGATCGCCGCATCGGGTATCTGTGGTTCGGATGTCGGTATCTATCTCGGCACGAACGCAGCGGCGACCTATCCGCGTGTCATCGGTCATGAGATCGTGGGTTATGTCGTCGAGGTCGGCGAGAGCGCAAAGAAGGTAAAGGTCGGCGACCGTGTCATCATCGATCAGGTCGTGCCATGTGGTCACTGCTATGCCTGCCGAAAGGGGCGTCCGAATGTCTGCGGCGATCTGCATGTTCGTGGCGTACATATCGATGGCGGCTATCGTGAGTATATGGCCGTGCCGGATACCGACTGCTACCTGGTGCCGGAGATGCTGACGGACGAAGAGGCGGTCATGATCGAGCCGACCACCATCGCCGTTCAGTGCTGTTCCCGTGCTCAGATCGAGGAAATCGATGATGTCATGATCATCGGCTGCGGCGCACTCGGCAGCAGTATCCTCCGTGTCGTAAAGCAGTTCCACCCGCACAGCATCACCGTGACGGATATCGATGATGCGAAGCTGCAGGAAGCCCTCGATAACGGTGCGACCTATGCGATCAATAGTCTGAAGGAGGATGTACCGGCACGTGCACATGAGCTGACCGGCGGTTACGGCCCGACCCTCACCATCGATGCAGCCTGCGTCAAGGGCAGTCTTCTCACCGCACTTCAGGCGACGGGCAATGCCGGCCGCGTGATCACGATGGGCTTCTCCACCAGACCGGATGAGGTCAACCAGTTCGTCATCACCTCGAAGGAGCTCGACGTACGTGGCAGCCGCCTCCAGAACCGTAAGTTCCAGGAGGTCATCGATATGATCAATGATGGCAAGATCGACCTGCGTGGCTCCATCTCCCATACCTGGCCGATGGAGAAGGCACAGGAGGCCTTCGACTTCGTCACCAGCCACGACCCATCCTACCGCAAGGGCGTACTGACCTTCGACAAATAATGACGGGGAAATGACGAAAAATGGCAAAAATGACAGATTTGTCATCCCGCAGTCACCGTATATTCATCTGCGTTATCTAATATCTTTTTAGATAAACTCCTATAAAATAACAAACGCGAAAGGGCGAAATCAGCACAGCTACTGATTTCGCCCTTTTGTTTCCGCAGCACTGTAAATGCAGCTTCATGACTTTAATTGATATTACATAGATGCCTTTATGCGCTCGATCAGCGACGCGTCCGCCGGAAGCCGCTCCAGCTTCGTGACTTCAAACAATATTACATAGATGCTTTTATGCTCTCAATCAGAGACGCGTCCGCCGGAAGCCACGGAACACTCTCCAGCGTTTCCTTCGTCAGCCACCGGGCATCCTCTGCTTCCTTCAGCACCAGCCGGCCGGCGACGACCTCCACCCAGAAGCAGTCCATACTGAGATGGAATGCCGGGTAATCGTACTCGATCGTATCGATCAGCTCTCCTACCCGGATCTCCGTATCCAGCTCCTCTCGGATTTCCCGAACCAGCGCCTCCTCAGCTGTCTCCCCGGCTTCGATCTTTCCACCCGGAAACTCCCACCAGCCCTTGTATTCACCATAACCACGCGCCGTCGCGAAAATTCGATTGCCATCGCGGATCACCGCCGCCACTACTCTTACTATCTTCATTGCTGTAGCTCCTTCTTTAGTGCCATGAGATCGTCGTAGTTCACCGAAGTGTCAAAAGCGTTATTGTAGAACTGACGGCTCTTCAAAAGCTCTGGTCGGATATTATAAGTTTCATACATATTATTCAGCCGAATCTTACTTTCCGATTTTGCAATCCAGATGTTATCCTGACGGTTAAACAGATCCAGCACTTCACAGTAGTGAGTCGTAAACATAAGCGTCGCCGATTTTTTATTCACCGTCTTATCCTTGAACAAGCTGATCATGTTCTCCACCAAAGTTTTATGGAAATGATTTTCCACTTCATCGATCAGCAGATCAAATCCATTTTCCAGTGCTGCCACAACGAAAATATAGAGCAGTGCGCCTTTGGTCGTACCACTGGAAAGCATATACACCAGTTCAGAATCTGAAAGCTCTCTGACATGGTTCTGGTAAGTGAGCTTGTAATGCTTTTCGTCCATCATTTCCAGGCTCTCAATCTTATCATCGAAGATCTTCATCACTTTCGTCAGAACTTCTCTGGATATTTTATATGTCTTCATCGCTCTGAACATCAGACGATACGTATCCGCACCTTCTCCTTCACAGTTAAAGTAAACGGCACGAGTCGCTTTTTTCTTCAGGACGAAAAATACGATGGAGGTATCTTCTGGAAGCTCACCTAAATCCTCGATCTCTTCAAACTCGTCATCCGAATAAATGTCTTTCACCTTGGATTTATAGTATTTTTTTCGATAGATATGCTGCTCTGTAAAATCAGCTATGCTGCCCAGATTCGGATCCTCTTTTAAAACGGTGTTGTACTTATAGATCGAATCCTCATGGAAGAAAATGATTTCCAGTTTCACATTATCATAATTATAGTGTTTGTCTTCCAAGCGAAATTCACTGAGAATCGAATAAGCGCATTCCATCAATTCAATCGCCGATGTTTTTCCAGACGCGTTTTTACCGACGAATGCTACCGTATTGAAAACATACAGCTCGTCCGCGATTTCCTGCAGCTCATACTCTTTATCTTCACTTGTTTTTTTAGACTTTGCGACGAGATCGATCGTAAAATCATCCACGCAGTTTTTATAGTTTGATGCACGTACCCTTAACAGTTTCATAAAAGACACCTTCCTTTGCTACGGTCTATCCTTATTATAGCGCAGCCACACGAATTAGAACACATTTTTTGTTCCAAAACGCGTGCTATTTCAGAATTGTCCAGAATACTCATGTTTCTCACAGAATCGCAGCGAAGAAAAACGTCGATATTCAGTTTGCTTGCACAGGGGCGGGCTCGAAATATGAATAGATATACAGTGTCAATGGGGTGGGCAAGCAAACTGAAAAGAGACGACCGGTTATGTCGTCTCTAAAAAATCAGTTCACGATCAGCTTGTTCGTCTGTCGGATGTACTTCGCCGGGATCTCCGCTGCGTGATGGAACTCATACACGACGATAACGTCTTAGTAATCCTTCGACAGGTTCTGTTAAACCTCGTCGAGTTTAGGTCTGAATCGATACAAAGAGATGGTCGAGCGCTTCCGGCTTATGATTGCCGACCCATAGGTCTCCGAAATTGAGATCGTGGAGCACACCACGGAAGGTTTCAATGCTCTGCTCGAGGATCTCCTCCCGATGCGCCACGAAGAGGAGGCGGTTCTGCTCACCCGGATGCGCCTTGCAGAAGCGTGCATAATCGAAGGCGGAGATCACTGTTTTTCCACAGCCGGTCGCGGCAACGACCAGATTCCGGGTGTGACCGAAAACCTGCCGCTCGACCTCGAGCTTATCGAGGATTTCCTGCTGATAGGCATATGGACGGATATCGAAGACAAACTTTCGATCCGTGCCCTCGCCGACATACTTTTCATTTCGAAGCGCCTGGATCAGACGATCCCGCTGGGAAGCGCCATACAGTACGAATTCACTGTCGTTCCAGTAGCTTGCAAAGGTAGCCCGGACCTTCTCGATCGTATCCGCCATATCCTTTTCGGCCGCCTTCACGTTCCACTCGAGACCACTCGTAAGGGCTGCGTTCGACATGTTGGAGGAGCCGATATAGGCCGTCGTGAAGCCGGTATCGCGGTAGAAGATATACGACTTCGCATGCAGGCGCGTCCGCTTCGTGTCGTAGGATATTTTAATCTCGGTGTTCGGCAGCTTGTCGAGCTCCTCGACCGCCTTCACATCCGTCGCGCCCATGTAGCTGGTGCAGGGACATATTTCTGCACATCTTGTATATACAAAAAGAGCCATGCGCGGGCATGACTCTGTACGTATAATTTTATATGTTGTTTCCGATGGCGCCACTCAGCTGAGGGCCTACGTGTCAAGGACTACACCTTCGCGTTTCGATCAGAACGATGGCGGGGTGATGGCGAAGATGACGCGGGCGTCGATGGTGCCGCGGTTGTGCCATACGTGGGCGGCATACGGCGGGATGCGCACACTGTCGTCTGCGGTGAGCGGGAACTCGGCACTGTTCATCTCCAGGACGACGCTGTCACCGGAAATCAGATAGGCGACTTCCTCACCTTCATGGCTGCGGGCGTCGCGGTAGGAGCTCATGCCGGCCGGGATGATCATCATGCAGAACTCGATGCTGCCCTTCGTGTCCGGTGTCAGCAGTTCATAGCGCACATCCGGAGCGCTTTTAAAGCCGAGGGAAAGACGGTCCTCCGGGTGAACGACCGGAGATTCATGGTCTTCTTCGCGGAAAAACATGTAGATCGGTGTGTCCAGCGCAGTGGCGATGCAGCGAAGTGTATTAATCGATGGATTGACCAGGTCGTTCTCGATCTGGCTCAGCATCGACGGTGTAATCTCTGCGAGATTTGCCGTTTTACGCACGGAAAAGCCCTTCGCCGAGCGGATTTCCTGTATCTTTTTACCGAGACTAAGTCCATTCATATATTATTCTCCCTGTATGCCACATAGAAGCGGCAGCTAAAATTATCACACACTAACTCGATGAAGTCAAATGATAGTGAAGTGCGCCTCATATTCTTAATGGTTATGTGCATAATAATATGTTATAGTCATGAGGTTACACTGCATTATTATAAGGAATAAAGGATTTAGAAATGACAAGTACCACCGGAACCATAAAAGAAAACAAGATGGGTGTCATGCCTGTGAAGAAGCTGATCATCAACATGTCTGTACCGATGATGATCTCCATGCTGGTGCAGGCACTCTACAACATCGTCGACTCGATTTTCGTCGCACAGATCAGTGAGAATGCGCTTGCTGCCGTTACCTTTGCCTTCCCTCTGCAAAATCTGATGATCGCAGCGGGCTGTGGCACCGGTGTCGGTATGAACGCCCTTCTATCGCGTTCACTCGGCGAGAAAAACTTCGACTGTGCAGATGATGCGGCGAATACCGGTCTCTTTCTCAGCGCGCTGAACTTTATCGTCTTTCTTCTGGCAGGCATCTTCGTGACCGGCCCGTTTATCGCGAGTCAGACCTCCGTGCCGGAAATCATAGAGGCCGGAGACACCTATCTCCGCATTGTCTGCATGTTCTCGGTCGGGCTTTTCTTCCAGCTGACCTTCGAACGCCAGCTGCAGTCGACTGGCCAGTCTGTACTGTCCATGTGTTCCCAGCTGACCGGCGCCATCTTGAACATCATCTTCGATCCGATCATGATCTTCGGCCTTTTCGGATGCCCGAAGCTCGGCGTCGCGGGCGCAGCCTATGCAACGGTCCTCGGCCAGTGCATCGCGGCCTGCCTCGGTCTGTTCCTGAACCTGCGCTTCAACAAGGAGCTCCACCTGTCGCTGTCCCGCATACTGCATCCGAAGAAGGCGGTCATCGGCCAGATCTACTATGTCGGCGTGCCGTCCATCCTGATGATGGCGATCGGTTCCATCATGACCTACTGCATGAACCTGATTCTCGCCGCCTTCTCCACGACAGCAGCCGCGGTGTTCGGTGTATACTTCAAGCTGCAGAGCTTTTTCTTCATGCCGGTCTTCGGCCTCAACAACGGCCTCATCCCGATTCTCGCCTACAACCTCGGTGCGCGGAAGAAGCAGCGCATCAACGAAGCGCTGAAGTTTGCCATCTCACTCGCGATCTGCATCATGCTCTGCGGAACCCTCGCCTTCGAGCTAATGCCGGAAGTACTTCTTCGTTTGTTCAATGCTTCCGACGATATGCTTATGATCGGAATCCCGGCGCTTCGCATCATCGCGATCCACTTCCCACTGGCCGCCTGCGGCATCGTCATGGGTTCCATCTTTCAAGCCTTCAGTCAGAGCTTCTATTCTCTGATCGTTTCCCTCGGTCGCCAGCTCGTCGTACTCATCCCGGTCGCATGGCTTCTTTCACTCAGCGGAAGCGTGCACAATGTATGGTGGTGCTTCTTCATCGCAGAGCTTGTATCGCTGATGCTCTCGATCTGCTTCTTCCGAAAGGTATATCGCAAGAAGGTCGCACCACTGTAATCGCGCAGCCAGCATTTCCCCATTCCTTTACATTCCAGACTATTGTATGATAAAGGATATGATAATGCCGGTTAGCGGATCACGGATATGCCCCACCAACCGGCGAGGTAAAGGAGTGACAGGATGGCGAAATTTACTCGGCAGGCGATCATGTACAGCACGCTGAAGCTCTTGCAGGTAAAACCGATCGATAAGATCACGGTGCGTGACATCTGTGATCAGTGCGAGCTTACACGAAATACGTTTTACTACTATTTCAGTGATATCTATGAGGTGGTGGAGGAGCTTCTGAAATTCGAGACGGATAAGTCGCTTTCCGAGCAGCAGGAGTTCGACAGTCTGTATGATGCGTATCTTCAGAAGTATCATCTCGTGCTGGAGTATAAGAACGCAGTCTATCATCTGTACCACTCGAAAAACCGCGACATGATCCTCCGGTATCTCTATGACATCACGGAGGATTTCGTCGGGAAGTATGTGCGAAATGAGGTCCGTGGTCATCACCTGAACGAGGAGGACATCCACTTCATCACCCGCTTCTACAGTGGTTCGATGATCGGCAGTATCCTCCGCTGGCTGCAGGAGGGCATGAAGGACTCGCAGGAGGAGATCATCTATAAGATATCGATGGCCTACCAGGCGACGATCCAGACGCTGATCCAGCAGATCGAGGCGTCGAAGAAGCCGAATTAACGATCGGCCCGCTCATTTCCGGCAGCCACGGGAGCTGATCCCCGCTGAGATTTTTTCATCCCCTGGCGCCTGGCAGAAAGGGGTCTGGCCCCTGTCCATCCATGCACGACTTGAACTGAATCTGACTGACAATCTGATAACAAAAAAGGAGCCGCAATCTGCGGCTCCTTCTTCATCTTAAGAAAAACTTAATGGGGTCTGACCCCAATGTCGTCAACTTAACATTTAGACTCACGCGAAAGCGTGGGTCTTATTTTTTGCAAATATATT
>CAKQPT010000044.1 GCA_934270345.1 uncultured Oribacterium sp.
TGCCTTTGTGGTATCATTCTTCTGGTAACTAATCTTAAGTTGACCTTGAGTTGACGACATTGGGGTCTGACCCCATATCCCCCGGGTGATTAAAAAAGTGCATATTTCACAATGTTTTAATGTCGGCATCTGTCAGATGATGTATAATAAAGTAGCAATCGTTTTCAAGTAAAGTACCGGAGGGTATCAAAGCGCCATGAGACGTCGCTTAGAGGATCTGGGCGCAGTGGCGCTGATCGCACTGTTTTATATCGTGCTGGAGATGCTGTTCGGCATCGGCTGTCCGTTCAAATTTCTGACGGGCATCTCGGATGCGGGCTGCGGTATGAGCCGGGCCTGGATGGCGGTGCTGCGGGGCGACTTCCCGCGCGCCTTCTATTTCCATCCGCTGTGGCCGCTTCCGCCGCTGGCGCTCGCCCTGTGGATGCTGCGGGAGCGGATCCCGAGGGTGCTTTACCGGGGACTCCTCGGACTGATGATCGCGGCCTTCCTCCTCGTGTGGATCGCACGCTTCTTCATCCCAGGCCAGGACATCGTGGTGTTCGCGCCATGGAACGGCCTCGCGGGACGCCTTTTACGAAAGTTATGGACATAGTGCCTCGCTGTGCGACGGATGTGGATAGGATCGCCTCACGGGACGCCGACCGAGACGACTGAAACAGCCTCGCCGAACGATTGCCATGACCTGTATTTACAACATAGAAAGACACTCTTTCGGAGGTAACAGTATGTTTTGTACGAATTGTGGACAGAAAATCGAAGACGGCATGAAGTTCTGCCCGAACTGCGGTCAGCCGGTGGCACCGGAAACTGCAGACGCGGCCAATGCTTCTGCCCTCGGCACAGGTGATGCAACCGTGGCCAATGCCTCTGCCCTCGGCACAGAAGCCGCAGCCACGGCCAATGCTTCTGCTCTCGGCACAGATGATGCAGCCGCGGAGACTGTGGAAACCGCTGCTGCGAGCACAGCCCCGGAAGACACGCCGGCAGCAGCCGATGTAGAAACTTCAGCGGAGAGTGCGCCGGCAGGGCCGATGGATGAAGCCTCTGCCGCACCGGCAGCAGACCCGGCGAGCGAGATGCCGGCAGACCCGGCGGCAGGAAGCACGACGGCAGAAACGCCGCTCGGCAACACGACGGAGCAGTATAAGCGCCGCCTCGAGGAGGGACACGCCGCGTCCGGTACCGAGGGGAATACCTCGGGTGCCGCGCAGCAGACGCCGCCACCGGTGAACCACGGTCCTGCCGTGAACGGCATCCCGTCCGAGCCGGACGGCAATGGCACGATCCGCACGGTCGGCCTCATCCTGCTGATCCTCACGGTGATGTTTGCCGTGCCGCAGATCTGGAGCACCATCGCTTCCTTCTTCCGCATCATCCAGAACCTGTTCAGCTTCAGCTATCACGGTTTCGTGAACCTCATATACAGCTTCCTGAACTTCATCCTGAACGTCGTGAAGCTCGCCGGCTACGGCTTCATCGGTGGCGGTATGTACCTCGTCTGGAAGAAGTGGTCCGATCGTGATGCTGAGCCGCTCCTCATGACCGTCATCGCCGGTGGCGTCATGCTCGTGCTTGAGGCCCTGCTCCGTGGCATCCTTTCCGCTCTTTTCCAGCGCTACTATGCGATCGGCAGCGCCAGCTGGGGCATCGGCTTTGCCATCCTCGCCATCGTGCTGCTCGTCGTGCTGATCACGCAGAAGCAGCTGAATCCATTCGCTGGTCTCGCTGGAAACTTTGCGGACGGACTTCGCCGCGACCTAGACCGCGTGACCGACCTCGCGCAGGAAAAGAACAGCGCTGCGAGGGCCACTGCATCTGACGCGAAGGAATATGGTGCTAAGGACGACAGCATTGGCGCACAGACCGGCACCGCAGACCACAGCGCAGCGGGTGTCAGCCATGGAAACGGAGGACCTGAGACCGCGGACGCCGACGGAAACTTCAACAGCTACTACCAGGCGAAGAGCCAGCAGGGCGGCGTGTACACCGGCCCGCTGAAGACGGATCGAAGCCTCGTGCTCTATATCCTGCTCGGCTTCCTGACCTGCGGCATCTACCAGCTGTATGTGTTCTACACCATCATGCGCGATGTGAATGTCGCCTGCGATGGGGACGGCAGACATACCCCGGGACTCCTCGAGTTCATCCTCTTCGGCATCCTGACCTGTGGCATCTACGACCTCTACTGGTTCTACAGTGTCGGCAACCGCCTCGCGGATAACGCGCCGCGCTACGGCCTCCACTTCCAGGAGAACGGCACCACGCTCCTCCTCTGGATGCTCATCGGCTCGCTGCTCTGTTTCATCGGAAGCTACGTCGGCATCTACTTCCTGCTGAATAACGTGAACGCCATCTGCAGTGCGTACAACCAGCAGCGGTAATTCATTTTGGATTTCATCGCCCTCCGCCATGTGCGGAGGGCTTTTTGTTCACAGAGTTTTCATGGCTGTCATGGTATAATAGAAAACAGGTTTTTTATGGAAGGGAGTACATCGTGTTTAGAATAAAGAAATCTGTGCTGCAGCTCGCGCTGCTCGTCGTCGGCGTCGTGATGCTGAGCTTCGGCGCGTTGCGTGGTGAAGCGGATACCGTTCTCGCGAAGGCGATTCGATTATGTCTGGAGTGTGTCGGCATTGGATAAGAAAGAATATATGAACGAATATCCGCATGCCGGCGGCGCGGCCCAGCGCTTCGAAGATCAGTTGATCGACCGGCATGCGACGAAATCAGAACAGTCGGCAGAACAGCGTGCGACGGAGAAGCCAGGTCAGGCAACTGGGAAAAACAGCTTTTCGCGCCTTATCAGCCGTTTCCGCGGCTGGATCCAGGCGGCAGCGACCCTGCTCACGAACCTGCACCTGCCGAATTTCCGGACGGGGCGCATCTACCAGGGGCAGGGCAAGATCGTCTGCGTCCCGGGCCTCAATTGCTATTCCTGCCCGGCGGCGTCCGGCGCGTGCCCGATCGGTGCCTTCCAGGCCGTGGTCGGCTCGTCGAGCTTCCGCTTCTCCTACTACATCACCGGCTTCCTGATCCTCCTCGGCGTGCTGCTCGGCCGCTTCATCTGCGGCTTCCTGTGCCCGTTCGGCTGGTTTCAGGAGCTGCTGCACAAGCTTCCGGGGAAGAAGCTCTCCACGAAGAAGCTGAAGCCGCTCACGTACATGAAGTACCTCGTGCTGATCCTCATGGTGGTGCTGCTCCCGGCCTTCGCGGTCGACGAGCTCGGCATGGGCGATCCGTTTTTCTGCAAGTACCTCTGCCCGCAGGGCGTACTCGAGGGCGCGATTCCACTCTCGCTGGCCAACGCCGGCATCCGCTCGGCACTCGGTCCGCTTTTTCGCTGGAAGCTGCTCATCCTGCTCGTAGTTGTCGTCCTGAGCATCCTCATCTACCGCCCGTTCTGCAAGTGGCTCTGTCCGCTCGGGGCCTTCTACGCACTCATGAACCGCGTGTCGCTGCTTACAATCGAGGCCAATGCTGAGACCTGCATTTCCTGCGGGAAGTGCGCGAAAGCCTGCGAGATGGACGTCGACATCCTGAAGTCACCGAACCACGCGGAGTGCATCCGCTGCGGCAAGTGCATCAGCGCCTGCCCGACCGACGCGCTCCACTTCCGCTATGGCTTCGGCGAGCGGAAGGGCATTTCGCCATCGGAAACACAGGAAATGGCGAGGTGAGAAGCGCATGCATGCTAAACCGAAACTGGAAACAAATGGAGCTCTGAAGGCTGAACCGAAAAGGGACAGCAAAGAACTGAGACCGGATGTGTGATGAATGCTTACACAAAAGTGGATACTTCGGGAAATTCACATTGCCAGTCAACGTAAATCAACGCAAAATAAGGCTTTTCGTCGAAATAGCATTGCCGTAAATTTACAAATATGGGCGTTTCGAAAAAACAGCATTGCCAGAAATTTACAAAGAGAAGCTTTCTCGGAAAACAGCATTGCCTGGAAAACAGGTTTTTAACACAAAATGCAGATTTTCATGGAATTAGCATTATTTTCCGACAATGCTGAATTCTGAAAAAACGATCTACTGTGAAAATAAGTAATGTAGATTTTGAGAAAGGGCTTGTTTGTGAAAGCCCAAAATATGAAAGATAGGAAGAAATAAAAAATAATGAAAAAATCAAAGATCACGAAATTTTCGACTGATTTCCTTGCGATTACGCTAGCCTTGAGCTTGACGGCATGTGGTGGCGCGAATACGAAGAGTGCGGAGACCGGCGCTGCGGCTGAAACGACTGCGGCGGCGGGTGCAGACAGTGCCGGCGGCAGCATTGGCGAAGGAAATGGCGATGCCAGCTTCGGCACTAGAAATGCGGCGGACCTCGCGACGCTGATGGCGGAGGAGCCGGGGGATGCCCGCGCGGCGGCGGAGCTCTACCAGGCGCTGATGGCACAGGAAAACGACATCCTCGCCGAGGACAGCGCACTCTGGGAGAAGGTGTTCCTTTCCATCGACAAGGATAGTCAGACGCTCGATGAGGGCGCGGATTACGGCGACTACCTCCTGAAGGCGATCGACGGCGCGAAGGAACAGTTCTCGGCGGATGAGCTCGCGCGCCTGAACGCGGCAGCGGAGAAGATCAAGAAAATCGAGGGAAAGCTCAGCGCACTCGAGGAGAAGTATCCGGACTGTGCCACCCAGCCGGATGACAGCGTAAGCGCCGGTGCCGCAGGTGCGACAGGAGACAGCATAAGTGCCGGTACTGCTGGCATAACAGGCGGCAACGCGAACGCCGGAGGCAGCGACAGTGTAAACGCGGCGGCAGCCGGGATGACGAGCGACAGCAGTGTGGACGCCTTCCCGAGCTTCGAGGGCCAGGACCTCGACGGCAACCCGGTCGACAGCGCGACGCTTTTCTCAAACAACGCCGTCACTGTCGTCAACTTCTGGTTCACCACATGTAAGCCTTGCGTCGGCGAGCTGCCGGATCTCGAGGCGCTCCATCAGGAGCTCGCGAAGAAGGGCGGTGCCGTGATCGGCATCAATGCCTTCACCCTCGACGGCAGCACGAAGGACACGAACGAAGCGAAGTCCGTCCTCGAGCAGCAGGGCGTGACCTATCCGAACATCTGGTTCGCCTCGAACAGCGATGCCGGCCTCTTCACCGCTGGCCTCTACGCCTTCCCGACCACCTACGTCGTCGACCGGAACGGCCGCATCGTCGGCGACCCGATCGTCGGTGCAATCTCCTCCGACGCACAGATGAAGAAGCTGAACGCCCTCATCGACCAGGCCCTGTCTTAAGAATTTCGTAAGGGGGTCTGACCCCATTAAATTTTTCTAAACAGAATCTAAACAGAAGTTTATGGGGTCAGACCCCATAAACTGAAGGGACGCAACATGATTCACATTTTCACCGCACTTTATCCGGAGGCGAAGCCGCTGATTCAGGCGCTCAGCCTGAAAAAACGCGCTGCCCAGACGCACTACCAGCAGTTCCTCTCCGAGGAGGGGGACCTCAGTCTGACCATCACCGGTGTGGGGCCAATGCAGGCGGCCGCTGTGACGGCCTCGGTCCTCACGGATTTCGACGCCGGTGCGTCGGATCAGCTCCTCTCGCTTGGCACCGCGGCTCGACTGACACAGCACGAATATTCAGAACGAAACGAAGATCCACGGGCGCAGACGGAAAGCCCTGTAACGGCAGAAGCAGCGCGTAAGGATATTTCGGATGAACGAGCGGAAAGAACTGCGTCGATGTATCACATCCATCGAATCACGGACGCTGCAACGAAGCGGGATTTCTATCCGGATATGCTTCTGAACACAGATCTTCCGGAGGCTTCGCTGATCACCGGCGCGCGGCTCCTCACGACGCAGGACACGTGGGCGCAGGTGGATGCGCAGCGGGGTGAGAAATTTCGGCGGGGCACGACGGACGATGCAGCACCGGGCACGCTCGCGAACCGTCTCTCTGCGCCGCTGCTCTACGACATGGAGGCCGCCGCGGTCTATCAGGCGGCGTCGATGTTTCTCGGACCGCATCAGATGAACTTCCTGCGCATCGTGACCGACGATGGGCTGACGCAGGAAGAGATGGAAACCGGAATGACCGTGCGTACGGTAACAAATGCAGCGTCCGGAACCGAGTCGAAGCCGGCAGTAGGCACGGAAGCGTCCGCCCATCGCTCTCTCGCCGCGCATGTGACCGACTGCGTCGAGCAGCAGGTGGATACCATCGTCGCGGTGGTGGATAAGCTCCGCGCGCTGACGGCAGCGGAGGCCGCCGGGCACCAGGTGCTCACGGAAAACGAGCAGAAGCTGGTGGATAAACTCATCGCCGATGCGCATTTTTCGAAGGTGATGGCGGATGAATGTGTACAGCTCATCCGTTACGCGGCGCTCAGTGAGCTTGACTGGCAGCAGCCGATCGCGACACTCTACGCGGAGGGCCTCGTGCCGACCCGCGATAAGCGCGCCGGGAAGATCATCCTGGAGCGGCACCTCAGGGTGCGCATCCTCGATGATCGCTGTAAAAGGGATACATCCGCAGGCATGAAAGCGTGAAGGGCAAGTGATCTCAGGATGCATGGATATGCAGCTGCCGAAATCAAACCGGGCGTGCAGAGCTTAGTGCCAGCGGCACAGCGTCAAGGCGCACCATCCAAGTGGTGGTCGCCTGCATTGGCCAGATAAAGAGAAGGGAAACAGTATGCAAGGGGATTTTCTGAACCCGTCATTTTCACATATCTACATCGAGCGGGCGATCGACCAGGATCCGCGCTGGCGGGCGCGGGCGGAGCAGATTCTGCAGCACTTTCCGCGGGCGACCTGCATCCCGATCGAGCACTACAAGGATGTCTTCAACCGGCGGCACCAGAGCTATCCGGCGCAGCATCGCACGCAGGCGCTGATCCTCGCGGTGAAGCATGGCCGCTCCGTCTATCCGGGCGCGCCGGTGTGCCAGAGCATGGGTGAAGAGCACTTCTACTACGCGAGCTCGATGATGAACTGCCTGTTCGACTGCGAGTACTGTTACCTGAAGGGCATGTACCCGTCCGGGAATCTCGTGATTTTCCTGAATCTGGAGGACATCTTCGCGGAGGTCGAGGCCCTGCTTCGCCAGCATCCGGTCTACCTCTGCATCTCCTACGACACGGACCTCCTCGCGATCGAACCGCTCTGCGGCTACGTGAAGGCCTGGACCGACTTCACCGCCGCGCACCCCGATCTCAGCATTGAGATCCGCACGAAGTCCGGCAGCGAGCGCTTCTGGGAGGGCCTCAACCCCTGCCCGCGGAACATTTTCGCCTTCACGCTGTCGCCGGACTACGTCGTCTCGCACTACGAGCACCGGACCGGCACCATCACCCAGCGGCTCGCGAGTATCCGCCGCGGCATGGCGCTCGGCTTCACGATCCGTCTCTGCTTCGACCCGATGATCGCCTGTCCGGACTGGCGCACGGTCTACGGTGGGATGCTGGACGAGGTGCTCCGCACGATTCCGATGGCGGCGGTGCGCGACGTCAGCCTCGGCAGCTTCCGCCTGAGCGACAGCTACCTGAAGCAGATGCGCCGGAACATGCCGGACAGCGCCGTCGTCCAGTACCCGTACGTCAATGAAAACGGCGTCTACCATTATGACGCAGCGCTGACGGAGGAGATGGAGCGCTTCGTGCTGGAGCGCCTCACGAGCGTCCTGCCGCGCGAGCGGATCTTCCGCTGGGAGAGTATTTAATTATGGAAGAAACTAAGAAAAAAGTGGCGCTGGTGACCGGCGCTTCCTCCGGCATCGGCCGTGCCATCAGTGCGCGCCTCCTCGCACTCGGCTACGAGGTTTATGGCATCGGCCGGCAGTTCCCGGCGGAGCTTTCGGAGGCTTCGGTCAATGCAGCCGATCGGTCTGCAGGCACCCGCCCGCAGGCCCCACTCGCGCCGGAAGCAGAGGCAGCGGCCTGGACGCCGACGAATCCGTCTGCTTCTGAAATCGCTGCAGTGGCCGGGGCGCCCGCTGCCTTCCACCCGATCGTCTGCGATCTCCTGGATACGAAGAAGCTGCAGAGTGTCGTGGCGTCACTCCAGAAGGAGTGGAAGCAGGAGAAGAGAACCCTCACACTCCTCGTCAATAACGCCGGCACCGCGTACTACGGGCTTCACGAGGAGCTGCGTCCGGAGGGAATCTCCGAGATGGTGCGCGTGAACCTCGAGGTGCCGATGCTCCTCACGCAGCAGCTGCTTCGGACACTGAAGCAGAACCACGGCACGATCATCAACATCTCCTCGGTGACCGCGATCGGCTCGAACCCACACGGCGTTGCCTATGGCGCGACGAAGGCCGGGCTTCTCAGCTTCAGCCGGAGCCTCTTCGATGAAGCGCGGAAGTATGGCGTACGCGTGACAGCGATCCTCCCGGACATGACCGACACCGAGCTTTACCGCCATGCCGACTTCACGGCGGATCCCGCGATGGACGCGCACCTCGAAGCAGAAGATGTCGCTGACGCCGTCGAGTATGCATTGACTACACGCGCCGGCACCTGCGTCCCGGAGATCATCCTGCGGCCGCAGCTTCACCGAATCAAGAAGAAGTGAAGCATGTGTAACAGCTCAGGCAAGGGGACCCGGAGGGGCGGCAACGGAGGCCATACGTAGAAATCGTGTGAAATCAAGCCGGGTCCCTGTCTGAACTGTTACAAGCGAGTTCTAAAAAAACCATGAACTCCCGGCGACTAATTGACAGTAGATAGGGCGAGTGGTATTCTTTTATAGAATTGGCACTCGTATAAGCAGACTGCTAACAGGCTGCGGCCTGCAGCAGGAGAGTGTCGTTCAAAAAGCCTTGTGTTCACATAAACTCTTTTCAGGAGCATAAATATGAAAGTTTTACCACTTTACAATGTGCTGGTGTTACCGCACTCCAATATATTTTTCCAGACCCAGGCCTTCCGTGCGATGGCCGGGAATAACATCTACCAGGGTGATGAGGTGACCATCCTCGTCCTCCGGGACCAGCAGACACGCGAGGAGATGACGTCGGAGAGCTTTTATCCGATCGGCGTCGAGGGCGTCGTCGAGGAGATCAGTACGGACGGCTATGTCGTCGTGCAGACCGCGGCGCGTGTCGACGTGCATCAGGTGCTGGTCAACGAGAATCATGAGATCTTCGTCGAGACAACGAAGCGCGCGGACATCATGGATATGGATTCGGCCGAGGCGCACATGAAGCTCGCGAAGATTAAGGAGGGCCTCCGCGAGATGGTATCCCGCTTCCGTTTCGGCGACATGATGCGCACCTACATCGATCAGTACAGCTCGATCGAGGAGGCGGCGTCGGTGCTCAGCTCATGGCTCACCCTCACGAACGAGGAGCGCTACAGCCTGCTGCAGGAGGACTCGACGAAGAAGCGTTTCGAGCGCCTCGAGCGCATCATCTATGAGTATTCCGAGGTTGCGAAGGTGACCTCCGACGCGCAGTCGGCGCAGCAGGAGGACTACCAGAAGGCGTACAAGGAGCAGGCACTCCGTAAGCAGATCGACTATCTCCAGAACGAGCTCGACGAGATGCATCCGGAGCAGGTATCCGATGCCCGGAAGTATGAGCTGAAGATCGAGGAATCCGGCATGAACGAGGAGGCGAAGCGCGAAGCGACGAAGGTCCTGAACCGTGTGAAGAACGACGGCGCGAATTCCGCCGAGTCCGGCATGCTCTACGATTACCTCGATTTCGTGACCGGTCTTTCCTGGAAGAAGGAAGCTCCGGAGACCATCAACCTCGGCGAGGCCCAGCAGATCCTCGATGAGGATCATTTCGGCATGAAGAAGGTGAAGGAGCGTATCATCCAGCAGATCGCGGTGATGAATCTTCGGAAGTCTCAGGCCGGTTCCATCCTCGTCTTCGTCGGTGCCCCGGGTACCGGTAAGACCTCGATCGGCAAGTCCATCGCGAAGGCACTGCACCGGAAGTACGTGCGCGTTTCCCTCGGTGGCGTACGTGATGAAGCGGATATCCGCGGCCACCGCCGTACCTATATCGGAGCGATGCCGGGCCGTATCATGGATGGCATCGCGAAGGCCGGCGTGTCGAACCCGGTCATGGTGCTTGACGAGATCGACAAGCTCTCGAGCTCTTTCAACGGTGATCCGGCGAGCGCCCTCCTCGAGGTCCTCGATCCGGAGCAGAACAACAGCTTCACCGATCACTACATGAACGTACCGTATGATCTCAGTGACGTGTTCTTCGTCTGCACGGCCAACACCCTCGACACGATCCCGTCTCCGCTGCTGAACCGTATGGAGGTCATCGAGTTCCAGGGCTACACCCCGAGCGAGAAGCTCGAGATCGCGAAGCGTCATCTCTTCCCGAAGGCCCTGAAGAATGTCGGCCTCGCGGAGGGCGATGTGGCGCTCACGGATGACGTCCTCGACACGATCATCTCGGACTATACGCGCGAAGGCGGCGTCCGTGGCCTGAAGAAGCGCCTCGACACCCTCTGCCGTATCGCCGCGGTGAAGTACATCCAGGCAGAGGAGACCGCCGCTTCTGCTCCGGCCAATGCTGAGACGACCGCCGAAGCCACCACAGCCGCACATCCGGAAGCCGGTACGCCGATCGCCACGTCTGCTCCGGCCAATGCTGAGACGAGCGCCGAAACCACCACGACCTCACAGCCGACAGCTGACACGCCGATCGCCGCAATCACTTCGGCAGCCGCAACCGCTGAGAAGCATCCAGTGATCCAGGTGACCCGCGAAAACCTCCGCGACTTCCTCGACATGCACGCCCTCCCGCATAACAAGGTGAAGGCCTCTGCACAGCCGGGCGTCGTCACCGGTCTCGCCTGGACCCAGGTCGGCGGCGAAATCCTCTACATCGAAAGCCTCTTCACGAAGGGCAGCGGCAAGACGATCATCACCGGCCAGCTCGGCGACGTCATGAAGGAGTCCAGCGCCATCGCGCAGGCCCTCGTGCAGTCTCGTTTCCCGGAGCAGGCTGAGCTCTTCGAGAAGAACGACCTTCACATCCACGTACCAGACGGCTCGACCCCGAAGGACGGCCCATCGGCCGGCATCACCATGACGACCGCCATCGCCTCCCTCGTAACCGGCATCCCGGTACCGCCGAACATCGCCATGACCGGTGAAGTTTCCCTCGAAGGCGTCGTCAGCGCCATCGGCGGCCTCCCGGAGAAGCTCATGGCCGCAGAGCGCGCCGGCGTCCAGAAGGTTTTCATCCCGAAGGAGAACATTGACGACCTCCGCGATGTCGCTGCCGAAGTCCGCGACAGGCTCGAGATCATCCCGGTGGAAAGCATCGAAGAAGTGCTGACCGCACTCGGCATCCTGAAGACGGAAGCGTAAAGCAGACATATATGATTTGATCGTGGCATGGGCCGGAAGCTATTCTCCGGTCCATTTTGAATGGTGGTAAGAAGTAACATTCAGGAAGCGTAAGTGACAGGGTTGTTCTGCTCTTGTTTTTGTTTACGAAGATGCGTAGTATATACATGGCGAGATACAGGTTCTCGGAGAGGAAGGATATCATGAAATCCCAAACCACTTATATGAATATAAAACGCATTGTAGCCCTGACTGTTCTTCTCAGCGCAGTGCTTGCCCTGACCGCGTGGGCAGGTACAAACACATGCAAGAACATGAATACAGACACGAATACAAAAACAAATACCATTATAGAATCAAAGACAAACTCGAATATAAACAACACGAAGCCATCACAGAAGACGAAGGTGGCCTGCATCGGGGATTCGCTGACGCGCGGCTATCTCCTCGAGGATGCGCAGTCCTATCCGGCGCAGCTCCAGCAGCTCCTGGGTGCGCAGTACGAGGTGCGGAACTTCGGTCATACCTCGAGCTACGTCATCGACGACGGCCCGGTCGAGTACCGGAACACCGAGGATTACAGCGCGGCCATCCAGTACGACGCCGACATCCTGATCTTTATGTTCGGGTCCAATGATGTGGGCGCCTACAACTTCACGCCGCTCTACTTTCAGAATCAGTACAGGGAGCTGATCAACAGCTTCCGGCAGACGCAGAAGAACCCGAAGATCTATCTCATCATCGCGCCGGATTCCCACGACCTTCACTTCGGTCTGATCCAGCAGACGATTCAGCCGGTGATGACCCTCGGGCAGCAGCTCCCGGCGACCGTGATCAACCCGTACTACCTCTTCCTCGGTCACCCGGAGGACTACCTCAGCGACGGTCTGCACCTCACCGGCACCGCGTATGGAAAGCTGGCACAGCTCGTGCTTCGGGCAATGCAGGGGACCTCTACCTATGTGGAGGCACCGGTTGAGCCGATTTCTCCGGAAGTGCAGGCAGAAAACAACCGCCTCTTCCAGCAGGCCACCCAGTACCAGGCTGCCGAGCGGGCCTCGAAGGCAGCCGCCCTCGCTGAGCTCCGCCAGAAGTACCCGAATTACGAAACGACAGGACTCTGGATTGCCCACGGTGTTCATATCTGAACTTCCGACAGCCCGGCGGTCCTGGCTTCCCGCATCGCCTTTTCAGATGCAGGTCGAACGTCGCACACAGAACATCTGCAAACGATAGGATGATATCGTCTATGCCATTTACTTTTGAAATCAAAACCGAACGAAATCGTACCTTTGCGTCCGTGACGGGCTATGACGGCCCGGTGCGGACGCTTTTTGTGCCGGCAGAAACCGCGGACCATATCCCGGTCGAGGAGATCGCCGGTCGCGCCTTCGCCTCCCGCGCAGACCTCGAGGAGCTGATCCTCCCGGAGAGCATCCGCTGCATCCGCTCGTTTGCCTTCCATAACTGCGCCCATCTCCACTATGTGAAGCTGAGCGACAGCGTCGTCGACTACTATGACGGTGCGCTCCGCCAGTGCCCGGAGCTCCAGGACATCGAGCTCACGCTCCACACCCCGGGCCACTTCCGCCTTCTGAAGGAGCTCGTCGGCGACAGCGACGCGATGCTCCCCCTGACGATTTATTTCCCGGTCGACCCGGAGCATCCCCGCGCAGACGAGCACTTTCTCCTGCCGGGCAGCGTTGTGGCTTCGTCTGGCACCGGACAGGATTTGACACTGCCGGGCGCCGCTTCAGCGTCCCATAGCATTGCATCATCGCTCACCACCTTCGCATCCACGTCTGCCGGCATCACTGTCGATCCGGATGCTACGCCGCTTTTTCAGTCGCGCGCGGATGGCCTTTACTACGCAACCGCGGCGCTGACCTTCCCGTCCTATGCCGACAACTACCAGGAGGACACGATGGCCCGCGCAATCCACGAGCACATCGAGGGCGCCGGTTACGCGACCCGTCAGCTTGTCACCCGGACCGGCATCGACTTCCAGGGCTACGACCGCCAGTTCCAGCGCTTCACCTACGACGAACCTGCGAGTGCGGTCAATGCCGCCTTCGGTCGTCTGATGCATCCCTATCGTCTGGAACCCGCGTTCCGTACACAGTACGAGGACTACCTCCGCGCACAGAGCCCGACGATCCTGCCACTCATGCTGCGTGGCGAACGCGAAGAGCGCTTCGGTCACGAAGGTGAGCTTCGCTGGATTCCGCAGGACCCGACACGAACCGCTGAGCGCCTCAACTTCCTGGTGACCCACGAGCTCATCCTCGAGGAAGCCATCCAGCCGGCCCTCGACGTCTGCACCGAAGTGCAGGACATCACCAGCGCTGCCCTCCTCATGGACTACAATCGGAAGCACTT
>CAKQPT010000045.1 GCA_934270345.1 uncultured Oribacterium sp.
CTGCCTTTGTGGTATCATTCTTCTGGTAACTAATCTTAAGTTGACCTTGAGTTGACGACATTGGGGTCAGACCCCATTAATTTTTTCTTACGGGGCTTCATGAAATCTTCATGGAGTCAGACCCCGGGATCCCGCTGCCTCTTCTTGACACGAGAGTGGAAAAGTATATCATGTACTTCGTCAAAACTGGATACAGGATAGAAGATAGAAGAGGCTTCTTATGGAATATTTCAATTACATCGAACACTACTTCGACATGGCGTCTGCCGTGCCGTTTTTCCTCGTTTCGCTCGCCGGGCTCATCCTCGTGATGGGCGTGATTCTCGCCCTCGCGCGCATCCGGCAGGAGCTCGATCGTCACGGTGCGGCTTCAGGTGCTGCAGCTGGCGACGCCAATGCAGTCGACCTCGACGCAGATGCCCGCCCGCACAGCCGAGCGCGTCTCCAGAATACTGACCGGATCGGTGACAGTCCGAACAGCCGGGAACATTGGCCGGATACAGATCCGGCGATGGATGCCCGTCCGCACAGCCGAGCCCGCCGGCCGCTGCTTGATCCGGTGGATACGCGGCCGTACGAGTTCATCGAATCCTTCTATGAGATGGCGTTTGCGAGCACCTCGATTCTGCTCCTGCTGTCCCTCTACTACATCATCGGCGATCGCATCAACCTCCACACCGTAAGTAAAGTCTGGAACCAGTACAAGGACTGGGTGCTCATAGGCTTTCTGCTCGTTTCCATGCTCGTGGACCGCATCTTCGACCGCGTCCTCGTGCCGCTGCACTACATCTCGGCGCAGAAGCGCGGCTCCGTACGGCTGATGGCATCGATCTACGTCATGCTGATTCTCATGTACATCCGCTTCATCTATGAGGACTACAATTACGAAAACCTGATTCTCTACTTCGTGATGCTCGTCATCGGTCGTCTCGTCTACTTCGACGTCACCTGGGAGGGCTTCCGAAACGACTGCCTCGGCCTGTTCCGGAACCTGCCGGTGCTCCTCCTTATGAGCGCCTACTCCGCCGTGGTTGTCTGGTACGGCTTCACGTCCGGCTTTCTCATGAAGGCCAACGGCGTCATCGTCAGTACCCTCATCGCGCACCTCTTCATGGACATCTGTATCTTCCTCTTCGACCGCTCGCGCATCTTCAGGATGTTTCTGCGGTGATTCCTGCGCCGCATCGACAAATTTCAGTTTAGAAAAAATTAATATTGGTCAGTCCTTATAAACTTCTGCGGTGGCGCTTACTGCCGGCATGCGGTATAATGGGGAAAGCCAGTGTGTTACAGCGTAGATCTTCGGGGGAAGATCTGCTTAAGAACGTCTCTTGCTCATCACCGGATGGTGGTGCGTGCTGCATACGAAAAACGAAAGGATTTTATCTATGAACGAGAATCAGTATTTCAGCTATCTGGATGTCGGGCTGCCGGAGGCAGTGGAGAAGATGAAGCTCTGCGGAGAGCTCGAAGCCGCGGTCGACTGCATTGACCAGCGCCTCTCGTGCACGAATCTGCCGGAGAATCTCCGCTACTGTCTGCTGGCAGAGCGCGAGATGATCCGCCGCATGCCGGCTGACTTCCCGTACACCCGCGCGGAGGCGATGGACATCATCCGGGCGGAGATTCCGTCGTACACAGAGGAGGAGTTTGACGCAGCGGTCGCGTGCGGTCAGATCCGCTTCATCTATCTCCATGGCGAGATGCGGATTTTCGGCCGTTTCTTCTCGAGCATGATCAAATCCGTGCCGGAATTCCGCGCGCGGACGAAGGTGGCGCTGAACGGCGGCGAGAGCTCCGGCAAGGGCAGTAAGGCAGACCTGCGTCTGAACCGCTCGATGCGTATCATGAAGGAGACGGGCGCACTCGCGAACCGCATCACCATCCGCACCACGGTGAAGGTCGAGGATGCAGCGTTCAAGCCGGGCATGCTGGTGCGCGTGCACGTTCCGATCGCCGCGGCCTGCGAGCAGCAGAGCGACATCCGCATCGAGTCGATGTTCCCGGAAAACGGTCAGATCGCGCCGGAGGACGCCGAGCAGCGCACGGTTTACTGGGAAGAAAACATGCAGGAAAACCACGAGTTCAGCGTGACCTACTCCTACGTGCACACCGCGAAGTGGCATGACGTGGAGACGGTACTGCGCGGGATGCCAATGTCTCAGGGCGCGATGCAGGATGCGGATCCGGAGGGGACTGGCTGTGCAGATGCGAAGGCTGCGTGCGGTGACGCCGTGACACCGGACTGCGTGGCATCACAGACGGGAGCAGGCGAAGCGTGCTGCGGCACATCGTCTCGACCGAGCGGCGTGCCGGAGATCCCGTGTCTGAAGCCGGAAGCACTTGCAGAGTATGCGAAGGATACCGCAGAGCTGGCACCGCACATCGAGTTCACACCGTACATCCGGGCGCTCACTGAAGCCTGCGCACAGGGCTGCACGACCCCGCTTGAGAAGGCGAAGAGCTTCTACGACTTCATCACGAAGAACTTTAGGTACACCTATATGCCGGCGTACTTTACGCTGGACAGCATCGCGGAGAACTGCGCGCGCAGCTTCACCGGTGACTGTGGTGTCTTCGCACTGCTCTTCATCACGATGTGCCGCTGTGCCGGTATCCCGGCCGAGTGGCAGAGCGGCTTCGCAGCCGAGCCGGAATTCGTCGGCGGACACGACTGGGCACGCTTCTACGCCGAGCCGTTCGGATGGCTCTTCGCAGACCCGTCCTTCGGTATCGGTGCCCGCCGAAACGAAAATGAAGAGCGCCGCGAGTTCTACTTCGGTAACCTCGACCCGTACCGCATGGTCGCAAACCGCGCCTTCCAGGCACCATTCACCGTGGACAAGCGCTACTTCCGTACCGACCCGTACGATAACCAGTACGGCGAAATCGAGACCGAAGACCGCGGCCTGAGATACGACGAGTATACGCGGAAAGCTGAGATCGTAAGTTTTGAAGAACTGTGATATGGTACGAAGAAATCGGACAGGGAGGGGACAGCTCACTTAGTTCAAAGTACACAGCGCTGGAACCTGTTCTTTGAATGCGCAATTATGTCCCCTCCCTGCGCCGATTTCTTCTGCCGCTACGCAGCATAAAAACCTGTGTTTTGAGCCCTCTTCGGAGGGCTTTTTGTGTGCATTTTTTTGTCAGTGGAGATGGTATTATCTAGATATCGAAAGGAAGCTACAGTGAAATGTGCTGACGGATCATTCACAGAAGTGCCTGACATGGCAAAATGCAGATGCATCGACGTGATGATCAGCATAATTGCAGGGGACTTATCTCAGGAAAGGACAGGTGGCTATGAATTATCATGAAATCGATCGAAGTGGATGGCGTCTGGCGAAGGGATGTTTCACGCTCGTACGTTGGTTCGTGGCGTACCTCGTCATCCATGTCTGCATCGCATATGGACAGAACACGCAGTACGAGGAGGACGCGGAGAGTCAGGTGGCCGCTATCCTCGTGTTCAGCGCGATTTATGTCCTGCTGCATTTGGTAAATTACATCATTAACCAGACCATCGACAGTGATGGCAGTGGCGACCGCCGTGCGAAGGGCAATGTCGGCAGCGTGATTCTGGTGATCATCCTGCTGATCATGACCTTCGTCTGGTACTGTCAGCCGGGCGAGTACGCCGCGTATCGCCGGAACGACAAGAAGGTGCTCATGGAACGGGAAGCCGCGAGGAAAGAAGCGGAGCAGAAAGCGGCAAAAAAGGCGGAGGAGGAAGCTGCACGGGAAGCGGCGAAGCGTGCTTCAGCGAGAAAAAGTTCGTCATCGAGCGGATCCTCGGGCAGCGGGACCACGCGAAGTGCGTCGCAGAACGCTTCGTACAGCTACAGCAGTGGTGGGAAGAGCTATTCGTCCAGTTCGAAGTCCTCAAATACAGGCGTGAAGTCGTATTCCAGTTCCCAGTCCTCGAATTATGGATCGAAGTCATATTCCAGCTCGAAGTCGTCAGGCAGCAGCTCGAAGAGCTCGTCCGGGAAAACCTACCGCAATCTGAATCCGTATGAGAACTATGATGACGGCTACGAGGCGATCTATTACGACGGCGAGTACGACCAGGACCGCTATGACCGCGACCCGGAATATGCCGAAGGCGTCGACGAAGCCATGGACGAACTCGATGAAGATGGTTAAGTGCCCGGATTGTAACGTAAATTTTAAAAATGTAACTCATTTTACGTTACATTTTTAAAATAACCTTCCGTTGCAATTTCAGAAGTTTTCGGTATCTTATATTTAAAACGAGTATAAGGAGAATACATTTGAACGAGACCAGACATTTCGACCTGAGTGCGGCGGCACTTCACATCATCGCCATGACCTTTATGCTCATGGATCACCTCTGGGCGACGCTTCTGCCGGCGCAGGAGTGGCTGACCTGCGTGGGTCGCCTCGCCTTTCCGATCTTCGCCTTCATGACCGTCGAGGGCTACTTCCACACGCACGATCTTCGGAAATACCTGCGCCGCATGCTCGTGTTTGCGCTGCTTTCCGAGATCCCGTTTGACCTGATGTACGGCGGAACCTGGTTCTATCCGGTCCACCAGAACGTCATCTGGACGCTGCTGCTCGGCCTTCTCGGCATCCATCTGATGGAGAAGGCGCGGAAGAAGCAGAAAATCGGTATTTACGTGCTGACGGTGGCGCTGGTTGTGATATTCGGCGCAGTGCTCGGTACCCTCGGCATGGTGGATTATTATGGTGCCGGCGTGCTCACGATGTTCGTTTTCTATCTCTTCCGTGGACGGAAGTGGTGGTGCTTCCTGGGCCAGCTTCTCGCCCTGTATTGGGTCAATGTCGAGCTCCTCAGTGGTTTGATGTATCCCGTGCACATCCTCGGCATCGAAATCGAGCTGTGTCAGCAGGGCCTCGCCCTCCTCGCGCTGATTCCGATATGGCTCTACCGCGGCCGTCAGGGCTACCACAGTAAGCCATTCCAGTACACCTGCTACGCTTTCTACCCGGTGCACATGCTTGTGATCGTGATGGTGCTGAATTTCGTGAACCGATAAGATAAGTTCCTGGCGTTTTTTATCGTTTCGAACACTGATTTAGGCATTGAAATAATGAATGGTTCACGGTAGAATGACATTCGGCTGTCTGATGTACAGCGGATGAAACTTCAGGTCAGGAGGAAAAACGATGAGAAATAAAAAAGGATTCACACTCGCAGAGCTCATGGTCGTCGTCGCGACCCTCGGTGTTCTCGTCGCTGTCTCCGTCCCGATCTTTAACTCCCAGCTCGAAAAAAGCAGGGAAGCCACCGACCTCGCAAATGTCCGCTCCGCATACGCACAGGTGATGACGGAAGCGATAAGTAAAGATGGCATACCAGAACCGGTGGCGGTTTTCTTGAAACAGACACAGGAAGGATGGCAGACGAATTTCCCGATTACCATCGGCGGCGTTACCTTTGATGGAACGCATTATTCAGATAACTGGATTGGCACACCTGACGCTAAAGGAATGTGCAGGGTTTCCTATGCAAAAGATCGAGGAGTCATTTTTAACTGGAGAGGTGGATATGCAGGAGATGCAAGCGCCGCCATTAGAGATTTCCTGAGTTATGAACATTTAAAGGGACCTAATGAAAATAATGGCAGTGCTTATTTTTCTGGACAGAATTTAACAATCGGCGCAAAAACAGTTAATGTTAGAATCTATTATGCTGATGCGGCGCCATTTAAAGAGGCTCTTAAGGGTTGGAAAGTACAACCATCTACATATGAGAATAGTCCTTTTTATAAAATACAGGCTCCAGGTGGTGATACGGGGACAAAAGATGGTTTTGCTTATTATACGTATAGTGAGGACAAAGCGAAGATTAAAAGTCTAATTTATGTAAGCCCTACGAATGTATATGAGTCGACGGATGAAGGCAGAACCTGGTATGATATCACGCATTCTTCCTCTGAGACTACAGCACCATAAATATAGATTTTACATCACTTAAGGCCGCCGTGAGGCGGCCTTTTTTTATGGGCCCGGCTGTTTTCACAAGCCACGAGGATATCTGTTCCGTGCCATTATATTTTTCCGAAATCTTTGCGAAAAAGGGTAATGTCACAGGCTTCCGGAGAGTGCTGATTGTAAAATGCGCGCTTGCAGTCTTCCCGCGAAGAGATATAAAAACGGCCGCCTGCATTGGCGACCGTGGAAGTTATTTCTCAGTGAAGATGTGGAGGTAGATCCAGCGCACGAACGGACCGCAGTAGAACATCTGGTAGAAGATGGCCATCGGGAAGTTCATGCCCCAGGTCTGGACGAAGGTGCCGAAGGTCTTGTCTTCCTTGAAGAGGATGGTGGCGATGAGGCTCATGATTGGGCACATCATGGCGCAGATGCAGAGGGAGATGGCGTAGGTGATGAAGGCCGGGCGGTCATCCGGGCGCATGATCTGGAAGGCCAGGGCGTGGGCGACGCGGCCGACCACGAAGAGCTCGAGGACGAAGGCAATCGGGACCATGATCGGTACCTCATGGAAAGCGGCGAGAAAGCACATCGTGGACACGCCGCCGGTATTGAGGGCGATGTTGTACACGATCATCCCATAGACCATGACGAAGGCCATGATGGCAGTGAATACGACATTCTGAAACTTGGTTTTCGGCATAAAAAATCCTCCTGTGATGAAGCCAGTGTTGTTCGTTATCATCCGGGAGGAGTGTGCGTTGCCAATGTAAACCTGTGAAATTATCTGTCGCGTCACTTTAGCATATATCTGCGCGGCGTGTAAGTACTTTTTGAGGAACATAAGTGGAAAACATGACGTTTTGGGACGGTCTGGTTTTGCCTGCGGTAGTAGGTTTTTCACTCCGAAAATGTTACTATATAAGAAGTTGACGTTGGTCTGCCAGGGCATCCACAGGCAGTCATGTTCTAAGAGAAGAGGTAACAGCTATGCGAAATTTTGATTATGTAACGCCGACGAGGCTGATTTTCGGTGAGGGTGTGATTTCGGAGCTTCCGGCGGTGATGAAGCCGTTTGGTAAGCGGGTGCTGCTCACCTATGGTGGAGGCAGCATCAAGCGGATGGGGCTCTATGATAAGGTGAAGGAGCTGCTCGCGGATTTCGAGATCTATGAGCTTTCGGATATTCAGCCGAACCCGAAGTATGATCCGAGCGTGCTGGATGGCGTGAAGATCTGTAAGGAGCAGAAGATTGACGTGATCCTCGCGGTCGGTGGCGGCAGCGTTCTCGACTGCTCGAAGGCGATCGCCGCGGGCGCAAAGTACGATGGCGAGCCGTGGGATCTGATCAGCGGTAATGTGCTCGCGCAGGACGCACTGCCGATGGTGGATATCCTGACGCTGGCGGCAACCGGAAGTGAGTACGATTGTGGGGGCGTGATCTCGAGAACCGAGACCAACGACAAGATCGGCTACATGGATCCGCATCTTTTCCCGCAGGCATCCATCCTCGATCCGACCTATACCTTCACGGTACCGAAGAAGCAGACCGCAGCCGGCTGTGCGGACGCGATCAACCACATCATGGAGCAGTATTTCTGCGAGGAGTCCTCGATCCTTAACGACGGCATGATGGAGGCGGCGTTTAAGAGCCTCATGGTGAACGGACGCAAGTGCATCGAGAATCCGGAGGATTACACCGCCCGCGCCGAGATGATGCTGGACTGCACACTCGCCTGCAACGGCATTTTCTCCCTCGGCAACAGCCGTTCCCTGTGGCCGTGCCATGGCCTCGAGCATGCCCTGTCCGCGTACTATGACATCACGCATGGCGAGGGCCTCGCAATCATCACGCCGAGATGGATGAAGCACATCCTGAACGATCACACCGTCGACCGCATCGCGAAGTACGGCGTCAATGTCTTCGGCCTCGACGCAGCACAGGACCGCTACGATATCGCCAACCAGGCGATCCAGGCGACCTATGATTTCTTCGCCTCCCTCGGCATCCCGATGCACCTCCGCGAGGTCGGCATCGACGACAGCCGCATCGACGAGATGGCGCATCACGTCGCCGAGCTCGAGGGCCTCGACGAAGCTTGGGCTCCGCTTCAGGAAGCCGACATCGCCGCGATCTTCCGCGCTTCCCTGTAAAGTTTAGAAAAATTTAATGGGGTCAGACCCCATTAAATTTTTATTAAGATCAAAAACGGACCTTGAAGAAGCTATGTATGCTTCTCAAGGTCCGTTTTATTTTCCGGCTTCGAAGTGCTGTACTTCGGGCATTCGCTCTCAGCACATCCAGACGTCGGATTACGCCTTGTTTTTCTCGTAGATGACGAGGAGGCCCTTCAGGAGCAGGTCCTCGTCGAGGATGATGTCCTTCTTGCAGTGGGAGACGATTTTCTTTGCGAGGCCGCCGGTGGCGATGACCGTAGCTTTCTCGCCGAGCTCTTCTTCGACGCGGTCGATGATGCCGTCGAGGGCGGCAGCGCTGCTGTAGAGGACACCGCTCTTCATGCACTCGACGGTGTTCTTGCCGATGATGTGCTTCGGCGCGTCGATGCTGATGCCGCTGAGCTGGGATGCGCGGGCAGTGAGGGCGTCGAGAGAAACGCGGACACCCGGCAGGATCATACCGCCGATGTACTGTTTCTGACTGTTGACGACGGAAACCGTGGTCGCGGTACCCATGTCGATGACGATGAACGGCACCGGATACTCATGGAGGCCGGCGACGGCGTCAGCGACGAGATCGGCACCGAGCTGGCCCGGGTGATCCATGAGGATATTGAGGCCGGTCTTCACGCCCGGTCCCAGCACCATGACTTCCTTCTTCAGGATCTTTTCTGCCGCGAGCTTCGCGGTGTTCGTGATCTGCGGTACGACCGAGGAGATGATACAACCCTCGATGTCACTGCCCTTGATGTGGTAGATGTCGAGGACCGTCTTCAGGTCGACGGCGTACTCGAGCTCGGTTTTCGTCCGAACCGTCGAGAGACGCTCGATGAAGTAGGTCTTCTGATCATCGATACAGCCAACCACAATATTCGTATTTCCGATATCAATCGCTAAAATCATAATTTACTCTCTTATGTAGAATTCAAGAAGAAATCCAGAAGGGCCGGCAAATGATGCCATACGGAGAAACCGTGCGAAATCAAGCCGGTCTCGGAGTACTGTGCATCATTTGCCGGCCCCGTGTTCCCTTAGGGAAAAGTTACATTTTTACGCTGCTTCTGTGCTGATCTGTGCGGCGGTGATGAGGTGCGCTCTGGAGAGAGCCGCGCCGACCGCGCCGGTGATGATGGTGGAAGATACCATCTCGCAGACTGCGTTGATGCCGACCATGAGGCAGCAGCCGATGATGACGTTGTGACCGCCCATCAGGTTCTGAACATACTCCGTGTTTCCGAACAGTCCGACGAGTGCAGACATGAAGAAGAGGGTGTTCAGGAAGGCTGAGAAGAAGCCGGTAACAGCGCATGCCACGTAGGTGTTGCTGACCTTACGCACGCCGCGGAAGATGTAGCCGAGGCAGATGCCGTCGAGAAGACGCGGGATGAAGCGCTGCACGAAGGCTAGAACTGGGTTAATGCTGAAGAGCATGACGCCCATCGCACTGGTTCCGCCGACACCGATGCACTGCAGGAAGCTGGTGAGGCCGAATGCGCCACCGGCCACCGCACCGCCGACTGGTCCGAGTACGATCGCACTGATCGCCACCGGGATCACGTTAAACGAAATCGCGAGTGGGCCAATGTTTAAGTACCCGAGCGGTGTGTAGGACATCACCAGTAAGATGGCGATCATCAGGCCGAGTAAGGTGAGCTGTGCAGTGGTGAACTTGTTGTTTTTCATTTTTGTTTCCTCCTTGTTACCGTTCCGTTTCAGATACGAGGAAAGTCGATCGTTCACGGATACAATACGGTGATGGAAAGCGGAGCGTTTTCTGGTCCGCTTCACATAGTTGTGCCGGAAATCCGGCGATGTACATTGCCTTCAGTTACATGAAAGAGAGAGCCTCGATGAGGTACCGGCACGGTGATGATGTGTCCGGTCGTCAGCATTGCCCGCAGCTTAGTGTGTAAGCTGAAGAATTTTATCCAGGATCGCCATGGCTGCATCCTCCTTGCTCATGAGCGGGAGTGATACGTCCGAATCCTGTGTAATCAGAGTCAGGACATTGGTGTCGCCCTGGAAGCCGGCGCCGGTCACCTTCAGGTTGTTGGCGGCGATCATGTCCAGGTGCTTCTTCTCAAGCTTGGCTCTGGAATTACTGATCATATTTTCTGTTTCCATCGAGAAACCGCAGAGGAACTGTCCCGGGCGCTTATGCTCGCCGAGGTACTTCAGGATATCGTCGGTTCGCTCGAGCGGGATGGAAAGCTGATCGTCCTTTTTCTTAAGTTTGTTATCGGCGACGGTCGTCGGGCGGTAATCCGCGACGGCAGCGGCCTTGATGATGATGTCCTGCTGGTCGCTCACGGAGGTCACAGCTTCAAACATATCGCGTGCGGTCGTGATCGGAACGAAACGGACGAAGTGGGGCGGCTCGATCGCGGTCGGTCCACTGACGAGTGTGACCTCCGCTCCTCGAAGCATAGCCATCTTCGCGATGGCATAGCCCATCTTGCCGGAGGAGTGGTTCGTGAGATAGCGCACCGGGTCCAGGGCTTCCTGGGTCGGGCCGGCGGTCACGAGCAGCTTCTTTCCGGCGAGGTCCTTCGCACAGGCGACTTCCCGGAGGATGTACTCGAGAAGTTCGGCCGGCTCCGGCATCTTTCCGGCACCGGTGTCGCCACAGGCGAGGTAGCCGCTGGCCGGGGTGATCACTTCATAGCCGAAGGACTGCAGCTTCTGGAGATTATCCTGCACGATCGGATTCTCGTACATGGCGGTGTTCATCGCCGGCGAGATGATCTTGTGGCAGCGACAGGCCATGATCGTGGTGGTGAGCATATCATCCGCGAGGCCATTTGCGATCTTGCCGATGATATTGGCACTCGCCGGGGCGATCATCACGACGTCTGCCTTCTTCGCGATGGAGACGTGCTCGACCTGAAACTGGAAATTCCGGTCGAAGGTGTCGACCAGGCACTTGTTTCCGGTCAGAGTCTCGAAGGTGATCGGGTTGATGAAGTTCGTGGCGTTCTGCGTCATCAGCACATGCACGTCGGCATGAAGCTTGTGAAGCGCGCTCGCGAGATAGGCGATTTTATAGGCGGCGATACTTCCCGTTACGCCGAGAAGCACGGTCTTTCCCTGCAGCATGATGTTCCTCCTGTCCGGTGGTGATGGACTGTTTTGCGGTTTGATTATAACATAGATTTTACAGAGTCACTGATTTTTTTCGGGTACGTAGAAGCGTGTTTGAAAGCTGAATGAATTATACCTTGTTATACTCACGCGACGCCACTTTTAATTGAAAAGAGGGTATAACAAGGGTATAATATGGATATAGGCAAAATGTGCTATGTATTTAACAGGCGTTCGTATACGAAGGAGGGGCGTGATGGATCGAATCGAGCTTCAAAACAGAGTGGCCGAGCTGGAGCAGCGGATCTCCATGTTGCCGCCGGGGAGTGTCACGAAAAAAACGATCAAGGGGAAGGCATATTTCTATCATCGCTGGACGGAAAACAAGCAGCGGCGTGAGAAGTATATTCCTATGGAAGAAGTGGATGTATTTCGTGCACAGATCGAACAGCGAAAGGCACTGGAGCAGGAACTGAAAGAACTGAAGACGCAGCTGTCACGGGAAATAAGCTATGCGGATATTCTCTCACGATCTGTCCAACCGGCACAGTTCCTGATGGAGCCACGCTTTTCACAGCCTTCATTTTCAGTGAATGTTCTGACGGGCGAAGCATTGGCCTCTTTTTCTGAGGGCGTTCGCAATTATAAAAAGAGAGCATGTTATCAGCAGCTTCATGATTACGTATATGGCGAGGCGCAGGATAAGGTACTCATCCTCTACGGACTGCGGCGAACCGGAAAAACCACGATGATCCGGCAGATGTTTGCGGAGATGGGCGCGGAGGCGCGGGCGCGGTCTGCGTTTATCCAGATCACAGCGAGGGATTCGCTGGCAGTGGTGAACCGGGACCTGAACACGCTAAGAGCCCTGGGCTACCGGTATGTTTTTCTGGACGAAGTTACGCTGATGGAAGATTTCGTCGAGGGTGCGGCACTGTTTTCGGATGTTTTCGCGGCCTGTGGTATGAAAATCGTGCTTTCGGGCACAGATTCGCTCGGCTTTCTGTTTACGGAAGATGAGCAGCTGTATGACCGCTGCATCATGATTCATACCACCTTCATCCCTTACCGTGAGTTCGAATCGGTGCTTGGCATCCATGGCATCGACGAGTACATCCGTTACGGTGGCACCATGAGCCTGAGCGGTGTGCACTATAATGAGCACTCCACCTTCGCAAGCAAGGAAAGTGCGGATGAATATGTGGATACGGCGATCGCCCGCAATATCCAGCATTCCCTGCACTGCTATCAGTATGAGGGCCACTTCCGCCATCTTTGGGATCTCTATGAAAGGAATGAGCTGACCAGTGCCATCAACCGCGTCGTCGAAGACATCAACCATCGCTTCACATTGGAGGTTCTGACACAGGACTGGAAGTCACACGATCTCGGCATTTCGGCGGGAAATCTGCGACGCGACCGGAAGAATCCGACGGATATACTGGATCGTATCGACCTTCCGATGGTGACGGAGCGACTGCGTGAGCTGCTCGAAATCCGAAATAAAAATGAGCAGACAGTGGTACTGGATGATATCCATGTAACAGAGATCAGGGAATATCTGCAGCTTCTGGATCTGACACAGGCGATCGACGTACGGCACATGCCAGACGTCCGTACGAAAGAGAGTCGCACAGTGATTGCGCAGCCGGGCCTTCGCTATGCGCAGGCGGATGCGCTGATCCGAAGCCTGCTCCTGGACGAAAGCTTCAGTGCCCTGTCGCTGGTAGAACGAAATGTGGTTCAGGATCGTATTCTGACCGAAATCAAGGGACGCATGCTGGAGGACATCGTCCTTCTGGAGACGCAGCTCGCGCATCCGAAAAAGCAGGTATTCGTCCTGCAGTTCCCAATCGGTGAATTTGACATGGTGATCTTCGATCCGGAGGCAGCCTGCTGCCAGATCTACGAAATCAAGCACAGTGAAGCGGCAGTTCCACAGCAGTACCGGCATCTGATTGATGAAGAAAAGTGTGCACAGACAGAGCATCGTTACGGTCCGATCACAGGGAAGTTCGTTCTGTACCGCGGCGCGAATCTGCGTGCAAGTGAGGTTCAGTACCGAAATGTCGAGGATTACTTACGAGAGATGAAAGAAGTGAACTTTTAAAAAACTAAAAAAATCGATGTTCAGGGTTTGAAATCACAGGAAGGAAGATATATGAAGGGAACATTTTACGGTGTGGGGGTCGGTCCGGGGGATCCGCGGCTGATGACCATCCTTGCGGTGGAGACGATCCGCTCCTGTCCGGTGGTCGCCGTACCGCTCCACGGCAGCGAGCGAGGCGTCGCCTATCAGATCGCGCGCGGCATGATCGAAGACCTGGACACGAAGGAGTGCGTCGGGTTTCGTGTGCCAATGTCGAAGGACCAGAACGTACTCACCGAGGCCTACCAGCGTGCGGCTGCGGACATCATCGAGAAGCTTCGGGAGGGGAAGGATGTGGCCTGCCTGACGCTCGGCGATCCGACGATTTACAGCAG
>CAKQPT010000046.1 GCA_934270345.1 uncultured Oribacterium sp.
ATAAGAAAAAACGTTCAAAATGAAAATTTAAATTTCAGCGATATCACCAACGTCCAGTTGACGAGTGAACAGTAACAGGCTTCGTCTGAGCGATGCATAAAATCAGTTTTCAAATGGATTTTATGCATTTGATGTGGTATCATGTTCCCATAGTTTAGTCTAAATTCTCGGATTATGCCCGGGTGCAGTACATACGGAGGTTCTATATGGAACAGAATGAAGAGAGAGCAACACATGTTGTATATGAGAAGGATGAGCATGGTCAGATCGTCATCGCGGATGAGGTCGTGGCGATCATTGCAGGCATCGCAGCGACCGAGGTGAAGGGTGTCGATTCCATGTATGGCGGCTGGTCCGGTGAGATCATCTCCAGAATGGGTATCCGCGACCTCGCGAAGGGCGTAAGCATCAGCATCGAGGATGACCACGTTTCCGTGAAGCTGAGCCTGAACGTGAAGTACGGCTACTCCATCCCGGATGTTTCGAGAAACGTGCAGGATAAGGTCGCTTCAGCCATCGAGTCCATGACCGGTCTCCGTGTGCTGGATGTCAACATCCGCATCGCCGGTGTGGTCAATGCTGAGAATGAGTAAGTTGAAATAGAGTCATAGGTAAGAAAATCATGAATAAACGAGAAGAAAGAGATCATAAGTTTAAGCTCCTGTTCTGCACACAGTTCTATCCTGGTCAGGAGATCCCGGAGCAGCTCGCACGCTATTTTGAGTCCCCGGATTACGAGGATGGTGATGGTGTCGTGCATATCGAGAATCTGAGCGAGGAGGACCAGCAGCGTCTGGAGGCTGAGGTGGAGAAGATCACCGCGAAGCTCCCGGAGCTGGATGCGCGTATCGATTCTGCGGCCGAGGGCTGGAAGACCGATCGTATGACGAAGACCGACCTCACGGCGATCCGTCTCGCACTTTATGAGATCGCGTATGATGAGGCAATCCCGGATAAGGTAGCCATCAACGAGGCGGTCGAGCTCGCAAAGAAGTATGGTGGAGACGAGTCCGGCTCCTTCGTCAACGGCGTCCTGGCACGTCTTGTGAACAGCGACCGTGTATCGACGAGAACCGCGAAGGCACCTCGTAAGCAGCAGGGTGAGCTCACGGAGAAGAAGACCAGCGGTAAGGGCGTTCAGATCATCGTAAACCGCAATAAATAAGGATAAAGGATTCCTATGAATAAAGACAGTCGTGCATATACTGTGTCCCAGGTGAACCGGTATATCGCAAACATGTTTTCATCGGATTTCGCACTGAAAAATATCACGATCCAGGGTGAGATTTCAAATCTGAAATACCATCCGACCGGGCATATTTACTTTACACTGAAGGACGCAGCTTCGCAGATCTCCGGTATCATGTTTGCCGGTGACCGTGCGGGGCTTCCGTTTAAATTGGAGAATGGCATGCGCGTGCTCTGTACGGGCAGCGTCGGCGTCTATGAGCGCGGCGGCAGCTATCAGATCTACGCGAAGCGCTTCATGGCGGATGGGATCGGAGATCTCTATGTCCGCTTCGAGCAGCTGAAAAAGGAGCTCGAGGAGATGGGTCTCTTCGATCCGATGTATAAGAAGCCGATCCCGAAGTATGCACAGCGCATCGGCGTCGTGACTGCGAAAACCGGCGCGGCTGTCCGCGATATCGTCCAGATTTCGAAGCGGCGGAATCCCTATGTGGACATCGTCCTCTACCCGGCACTGGTGCAGGGCGAGGGGGCGGTTCCGTCCATCGTGCACGGTATCCGGACACTGGATCAGCTGGGCCTCGACGTGCTGATCGTCGGACGTGGCGGCGGCTCCATCGAGGATCTGTGGGCGTTTAACGAAGAACCCGTGGCACGGGCGATCTTCGAAGCGGATACCCCGATCATCAGCGCGGTCGGCCATGAAACGGATACGACCATCGCAGATTATGCCGCGGATCTCCGTGCACCGACCCCGAGTGCAGGCGCGGAGCTTGCGGTCTTCGACTATCAGAAGCTGATGGAGGAGATGGCGGGCTGGCATGCGACCCTCGGGAGCGTGATGAACGAACGCATCCAGGATGAGCGTCAGCGGCTCGCGATGGAGAAGCTACGGCTCAACCAGTTGAGCCCCGGCAGCATCCTGAAGGAGTACCAGAAGCGGAGCCTTCAGTACGAGACACAGCTCCGCGATGCGATGCGGGAGAAGCTGCAGGACGCGAAGGACCGTGCGCGCAGCTTCGACGACCTGCGTGCGGAGATGCAGACGCACATTCAGCAGGTGAAAGACCGGCTGGTGGGTTACAGCGGCCTTCGGGAGAGTATGCTTCAGCGACTGCACGACGCGAAGGAGCAGCTGCACCGCTACGATGGGATGCCAATGCTCATGACGCAGACACTGGACCGCGCCCGCCACGGGCTCGCGCTCCGGACCGAAAAGCTCGAGGCCGTGAGCCCGCTGCGAAAGCTGAGCAGTGGCTACGGCTATGTGCAGGATGCCGAGGGGCATCGTGTGGACTCGGTCGGGAAGCTGGCGGTCGGTGAGCTGATCACGACGCAGCTTCAGGACGGAAGCTTTCGGAGCCGGGTCGAGCAGATCAGCACGACGAAGTAGATTCGGAAGCATTGGCTTCCAACACAGACAGATTAACAGGCGGATCGTCCTTCACAGGGACATCCGCTTCAAAGAACAGATACACCGGGGACCACGTACGCGGTCCCGCTTCAGACGGACAGAATCCGGAAAGGATCGCTATGCCAGTGAAGAAGAGTGCGGCAGCCGCCGCGGAAAAAGAAAAGGAACAGAAGCCTCTCCAGGAGGTGTTTGCAGAGCTCGACGAGCTTATCGAGAAGATGAGCAGTGAGGAGAGTCTCGAGAAGACCTTCGATATGTATCAGAAGGGCGTGACGCTTCTCCGAAGTGCAAATGACAGTATCGATCGAATCGAAAAACAGGTAAAGGTGCTGGATGATGAAGGATTTCTCTCTTGAACTGAAAAATACAGTCGCTGAGGTCGACGCGATCGTCCTCGCGCAGCTTCCGAAGGTGGAGGGACAGCAGAAGACCGTACTGGATGCCATGCAGTATTCCGTGGCGGCCGGCGGGAAGCGAATCCGTCCGATCCTCGTGCAGAAGTGCTATGCGCTCTATAAGGACCGGAAGGGCGCCGGCTGGGACCGCTTTATGAAGCCGATCGTTGAGGCCTTCATGGGTGCGATCGAGATGATCCATACCTTCTCGCTCTGCCATGACGACCTCCCGTGCATGGACGGGGACAAGTACCGTCGCGGGCAGGAATCCACCTGGTATAAGTTCGGCGAGGATATGGGGACGCTCGCAGGCGATGCGCTCTCCCTCTATGCCTTCCAGCGGGTGACGGAGGTGTATCTCCGCCAACTTTCCCGTGCGGCCGTGACCGGCGGTGTGGACAGCCCGGATGAATCCTCGAAGTTTGCAAACGCCGTACTGAAGGCGACCGCAATTCTCGCCGGAAAGTCCGGTGTGGATGGCATGCTCGGCGGCCAGACGGTCGACGTCGAGATGACCGGAAAGCCGCTCAGTGAGGCACAGCTTCAGTTTATTTATGAGCTGAAGACCGGGGCACTGCTCGAGGCCTCCATGATGATGGGCGCAGTGCTCGGAAACGCATCGCAGATGGAGCTTCAGCGGCTCGAAAGCATCGCCCGAAGCATTGGCGTAGCCTTCCAGATCGAGGATGATATCCTCGACGAGACGAGCACACAGGAGGTGCTGGGCAAGCCGATCCATTCTGACGAGGAAAACAACAAGACGACCTGGGTGTCGATTCATGGACTCGAGGCAGCGCAGGCTGAGGTGCAGCGCCTCTCCGAGGAAGCCATCGAGGGCCTGAAGGGACTTTCGGAGGTGGATGAAGACGCCCGTCAGTTCCTCATCGCACTCACCGAAGAGCTGATTCATCGGAAAAAGTAAAAAGGAGAACGCGTTCACAGGCGGACGTGGCAGCTGGGCGCTGCAGGCGAATGCCCGTGACGATGTACCGGAACGTGGAGCAGAGACAGCGGCGAAACGTGCACCGGGATAAGTGAAAAGTATGCTACTGGATGATATACATGGACCGGAGGATCTGAAGAAGCTGAATGATCATCAGCTCAGGAAACTCGCGTCCGAAATCAGACAATTTATCATAGAGAAAACCTCCGAGTACGGAGGCCACCTCGCCTCGAATCTCGGGGTAGTGGAGCTGACCATCGGGCTGTATCTGGCCCTCGATCTGCCGAAGGATAAGATCGTGTGGGACGTCGGCCATCAGGCTTATACCCATAAAATCCTGTCTGGTCGAAAGGAAAACTTCGACGGACTCCGGCAGTATCATGGGATGAGTGGTTTCCCGAAGCGGGCGGAGAGTCCGTTTGACTGCTTCGGCACGGGCCACAGCTCCACCTCGATTTCCGCCGGACTCGGCATCGCCGCGGCCCGCGATATCAAGGGCGAGCACTATACCGTCGTGTCCGTCATCGGCGATGGCGCACTGACCGGCGGCCTCGCGTATGAGGGACTCAATAACGCCGCCCAGATGAAGAAAAACTTCATCATCGTGCTGAACGATAACAAGATGTCGATCTCCCGAAACGTCGGGGGGATGTCGAAGTACCTGAACGGACTTCGCTCGAACCGAGGCTATAATCAGCTGAAGATCGACGTCGGCAGTACGCTGATGCGCGTACCCGGCGTCGGACCGCAGCTCGTAAAGCGGGTACAGCGGGCGAAGAACTCGCTGAAGCAGCTCCTCATTCCGGGTATGCTGTTCGAGGATATGGGCATCACCTACCTCGGGCCGATCGATGGCCATAACATCCGTGAGGTGGAGCGGACCATCGAGGAGGCGAAAAAGATCGATCATGCGGTACTCGTGCATGTCCTCACGACGAAGGGCAAGGGCTATGCACCGGCGGAGCACAATCCGGCGCACTATCACGGGGTGTCTCCGTTCGATATGAAAACCGGAAAGGCACTCTCGCCATCGAAGGAGAGCTACACCGCTGTCTTCTCGAAGACGCTGTGTCGCCTCGCCCGCGAGAATAAGAAAATCGTCGGCATCACCGCCGCGATGCCGGACGGCACCGGACTCAGTGCCTTCGCGAAGGAATTCCCGGATCGTTTCTTCGATGTGGGGATCGCGGAGCAGCACGCCGTGACCTGCGCTGCCGGTATGGCGAGCAACGGCCTGAAGCCGGTGTTTGCCGTCTATTCGAGCTTTCTGCAGCGTGCCTACGACCAGATCGTGCATGACGTCTGCCTCCAGAAGCTGCCGGTCGTGTTCTGCATCGACCGTGCCGGCCTTGTGGGTTCCGACGGTGAGACGCACCAGGGAATCTTCGACTACAGCTATCTCACGCACATCCCGCACATGACGGTGATGGCACCGAAAAACGCAGATGAGCTCGTGCAGATGCTGGAATTCGCGATGAAGTATCCGCTGCCGGTCAGCATCCGCTATCCGCGCGGTGCGGCCTACCAGGGTCTCCGCGAATTTGCGGCACCGATCGAGCATGGTCGCGCCGAGCTCCTCTATCAGGGCAGCGATATCGCCCTCGTGGCCGTCGGTTCGATGGTCTCCACGGCAGAGCACATACGTGAAAAGGCGGTGACCCATGGCTACCAGCTGACGCTCGTGAATGCGCGCTTCGTGAAGCCGATCGACACAGAGATGCTCGATCGCCTCGCGGAAAACCATACCACGATCGTGACCCTCGAGGAGAACGTGAAGCAGGGTGGCTTCGGCATCCAGGTCGAGGCCTACCTCCATGAGCACCATCCGGAGGTGAAGGTCGTGACGATCACCCTCCCGGACAAGTACGTGGAGCACGGCGACGTGACGAAGCTCCGCGCCTTCCTCGGCATCGACAGCGACTCGATCATCGAGCGGCTCCGCCAGGAGGGTGTGATCCCGCCGGGGGATCCGGCCAATGCAGACGAGCGGAACGAAGAGAGCTCCGCGGGCATTGAACCGGCGGACGAAACGAAGTGAAAACGCGCCGGAACGGAGACAGATGCGCAAAGACATGTGCATCGCCGATCGGGTGTAGAAGAACAGAAAGGGCAGAACACCGCCCGGAAAGAGTCATCAGTGAAGAAAGAACGACTTGACGTGCTGCTGGTCAACCGAGGACTGGCAGAATCCAGAGAAAAAGCGAAGCGTACCATCATGGCCGGCATCGTGTATGTCGATGGCCAGAAGGAAGACAAGGCCGGCTCCACCTTCGATCCGGAATCTGAGATCGAGGTGCGCGGTAACGTGCTTCCGTACGTCTCCCGTGGTGGGCTCAAGCTCGAGAAGGCGATCCGCGAGTTCGGCGTATCCTGTGAAGGCAAGGTCTGCCTCGATATCGGCGCCAGCACCGGCGGCTTCACCGACTGCATGCTGCAGAACGGCGCGGTCAAGGTCTTCGCGATCGATGTCGGCCACGGCCAGCTCGACTGGAAGCTCCGGAACGATCCGCGCGTGGTCTGCATGGAGAAGACGAACATCCGCTATGTGAAGCCGGAGGATATCGGAGAGAAGGCAGGTCTCGTGTCCATCGATGTCAGCTTTATCAGCCTGCAGCTCGTGCTGCCGGTGGTGAAGACCCTGATCGCCGAGGACTGTCAGGTCGTCTGCCTCATCAAGCCGCAGTTTGAAGCGGGCAGAGAGCAGGTCGGAAAGAAGGGCGTGGTCCGCGACAAGGCGGTTCATGTCGAGGTCATCGAAAAGACCATCACCGCCGCCTATGCGCTCGGCTTCATGCTGAAGGAGCTGACCTTCAGCCCGATCAAGGGACCGGAGGGAAACATCGAGTACCTGGCGGAGCTGATGCTCCGGCCGGATGCCGAAAATCCATCACTGGAGTGGCTGCATGCGCGTGCCATGGAGGTCGTCAAGGCATCCCACGCGATGCTCGACATCAGGTGAGGGCGCTGCGACGCTACAGAAAACCATGTGGTTCGGGAGATGATGAGACATGAATATCACACTGGTAGTAAATGCGAAAAAGCCGGAGTCCTGCAGCTATGCAGAGAGCATCCGACAGTACCTCGAGGCACGGGGCGTGTATGTGAAGGCACTCTATGGGGAGTATACGCGGGATGATTTCTCGGATGCGGACGCCATCATCTCGATCGGCGGCGATGGCACGATGCTGCGCCTCGCGGGCGTGCTGCGCGGGCAGGATACACCGTTGCTCGGGGTCAATGCAGGCCACCTGGGGTATCTGACCCAGGTCTCGCAGGCGGCACAGATTCCGGGGGCACTCGACCGGCTCCTCGCCCACGACTATACACGCGATGTCCGTGCCATGCTGCATGGCAGTGTGCGGCGAAACGGCGAGGTGATCAGCCGTGGAACCGCGCTGAACGAGATCCTGATTTCACGCTGCGAAGGCATCAGCGTGCTTCGCTTCACGGTGTTCTGTGACGGTGAGGAGCTCAGTCACTATACGGCGGATGGCATCCTCTTCGCGACGCCGACCGGCTCGACAGCCTATAATCTGTCGGCGGGCGGACCGATTGCGGCACCGGAGACCAGTGTCATCATCATGACGCCGATCTGCGCCCACTCGACGAACAGCCGGCCGGTGATCCTACCGGATACGAGCCATATCGAGGTGCGCATCGAATCGGAAAATGAAATCGTGGCCTTCGACGGCGAACGGATCGTGCGTCTGCAGCCGGGCGACATCGTGAAGGTACGGCGTGCGAATGAGATGACCACCTTCGTGAAGCTCCGCGCGTCCAGCTTCCTGGAGACACTGCGCGAGAAGATGGACGGCGAAGACTGATATACGCGGGCGTCGGAGATGCCCGACAGAGAACCACGGGTGCGTCCGAAGGATGTGGGAACACCGGTGATACGAGCGCTGCCGCAGGATGGCAGCATCCACAAGAGGTTTACAAATGAAGAAATCCAGACATCAGAAAATCATCGATCTCGTGCAGCATACGCGCATCGCGACGCAGGAGGAGCTGGCGGATATCCTGAACCAGGAAGGCTATAAGGTGACGCAGGCGACGGTTTCCCGTGATATCAAGGAACTCAAGCTCAGCAAGGTCCCGGGACCGGGTGGCGTACAGTACTACCAGCTGCTGGAGCCGGAGGAGCAGGCCTACTCCGACAAGTATATCCGTGTACTGCGCGAGGCGCTGATGAGCATGGATACGGCGGGAAACCTGCTGGTGATCCGCACCATGTCCGGTATGGCGAACGCGGTCGCGGCGGCGCTCGACCACTTCCGCTTCGAGGAAATCGTCGGCACGCTGGCCGGCGATGATACCATCATGTGTGCGACGAAAAACGGCGACGATGCGGAGCATATCATGCAGAAGGTCCGTGGACTCCTCGGTGAGAAGAACTGACGGACCATCCGGTTACCGAAGATCTGACAGATCAGACAGCAGAATACGCAGGTGGAAGAATCGTGCAGGCCGGGCGCTACGGCGTCCGGTCTTACTACATATAACGGAAGTTTCGGAGGAAACGCATATGTTATATCATCTTCATGTAAAGGATCTCGCCCTGATCGACTCCGCGGAGGTGGAGTTCGAGCCGGGGCTCAACATTCTGACCGGTGAAACGGGTGCCGGTAAGTCCATCCTCATCGGCTCCATCAATCTCGCACTGGGTTCGAAGGCCAGCCGGGATATGATCCGCAGCGGCCAGCCGTATGGACTCGTGGAGCTCGTTTTCGGTGATTTCAGCGAGGAGCTCGTCGGGAAGCTGCGGGCGCTCGACGTCGAGCCGGAGGACGGGCAGCTCATCATCCGCCGGAAGATCTCGGCCACGCGTTCGGAAATCAAGATCAATGATGAGACCGTGACACTCGCGAAGCTCCGGAAAGTGACGGAGCTCCTCATCGATATCCACGGGCAGCATGAGCATCAGTCCCTGCTCCGGGACGGCTACCATCTGAAGATCCTCGATGATTTCCAGCAGCGGGAGACCGGGGCACTGCGCGCGGAGATCGCAGAGAAGTACCATGACTGGACCGCACTCCGGGAGAAGCTCGCCGGCTTCGACATGGACGAGGGACAGCGCCAGCGGGAGCTCGATTTCCTTCAGTTCGAGATCGATGATATCGAGAAGGCGGCGCTCCGGGAAGGTGAGGAGGAAGAGCTCGCCCAGAAGTACCGGAAGTACCAGAATGCGCAGCGCATCTATGGTTCCGTCGCGCGGACGCGGGAGATCCTCGACGGCGTCGATTTTTCGTCAGCCATCCACGAGATGCAGGATGCTCTCCAGTACGACAGCGCGCTTCAGAACATCAGCGACAGCCTGTATGACCTCTCCTCAATCTCCGAGGACACGGTGCGTGCGCTCGATCACTACATGGAGAACAACGAGTACGACGAGGAGGACTTCCAGCAGATTACGGAGCGCCTCGACTACATCCGCTCGATCATGATGAAGTATGGCGGAACCGTCGCGAAGGTGGAGAACAGCCTCACGGCGAAGAAACAGCGCCTCGCGGAGCTCGAGGACTATGATGCGGCACGCTCACGCTGTGAGAAGGCCGTAGCGAAGGCGGAGTCTGTGCTTCGGGCACGCTGTGCCGAGCTCACGAAGGCCCGTGAACAGGGGGCGAAGCAGCTGAGTGAACGCATCCGGCAGGAGCTGTCGGAGATGGGCTTCCTGGATATCCGCTTCGAGCTGCCGCTCAGCGCACTGAAGGAGCCGGGGGCGAATGGTATGGATGAGGCCCACTTCGTCGTGAGCCTGAACCCGGGTGAGCCGCTGCGACCGCTCAGTGAGGTGGCGTCCGGTGGTGAGCTCAGCCGTATCATGCTCTCCATCAAGACCGTGCTCGCGGACAGCGATGAGATTCCGACCCTGATCTTCGACGAGATCGATACCGGTATCTCCGGTCGGACGGCAGAGAAGGTCTCGGAAAAGCTCCGGAAGATCGCGCAGCTTCATCAGGTCATCCTGATCACACATCTGCCGCAGATCGCGGCGAAGGCGGATCAGCATTTCTGCATCGAGAAGTCGGTGTCCGACGGCCATACGCATACCAGAATTCATGCTCTCTCCGAGGAGGATTCTGTCCTGGAGCTTGCACGACTGCTTGCGGGCGGTCAGATCACGGAGGCGGTGCTCGCAAACGCGCGGGAGCTGAAGAAGCTGGCACGTGGGCGGTGATGCGCCGAACGAAAGTGGTGGGCAGGCGACCGCACGAAGGAAGAATCTGGATGGAAAGTGGTGATGTGCGACCACGCGGGCGGAGATGTACGTGCCGGTCGATGGCATTGGCCACACGTAACTAATAAGCCTTGCTAAGCGTTTAACGAAGGATTAAAATAGATGCTATATATAATTTATATTTCTATTTAAGAAATATGGACCGGAGGACTATAATGAAAAACATACTCATGCTCGCATCGGAGGCCGTACCTTTCATCAAGACGGGCGGACTCGCGGACGTCGTCGGCTCACTTCCGAAGACCATCGACAAGCAGTACTATGACTGCCGCGTCATGATTCCGAAGTATATGTGCATCCCGTGGGAGTGGCGCCAGAAGATGGAGTACGTAACCCACTTCTATATGAACTATCTCGGACAGGATCGCTATGTCGGTATCCTGAAGTATGAGCACCAGGGCGTGATTTACTACTTCATCGACAACGAGTCGTATTTCTCCGGTGACCGTCCATACGGTGACTGGTACTGGGATCTCGAGAAGTTCTGCTTCTTCTGCTATGCCGCACTGTCTGCGCTGCCGCTGCTCGACTGGCACCCGGATGTGATCCACTGCCACGACTGGCAGACCGGTCTCGTTCCGGTGCTTCTCCACGATCGTTTCGCCGGCGGAGAGTACTATCGCTCCATCAAGTCGGTCATCACGATCCACAACCTGAAGTTCCAGGGTGTATGGGATGTGAAGACGATCCAGCGCTTTACTCAGCTGTCCGACTACTACTTCACACCGGATAAGCTCGAGTGTAAGAAGGATGGTAACCTCCTGAAGGGCGGTATCGTTTATGCCGACGCGATCACGACGGTTTCCGATACCTACGCCGAGGAGATCAAGATGCCGTTCTACGGCGAGGGCCTCGATGGACTGCTCCGCGCACGTGCGCATGACCTCCGCGGTATCGTCAACGGTATCGACTATGATGACTGGAATCCGGAGACGGATAAGTATCTCGTAAAGCCGTTCAACGCCCGCAACTTCCGTAAGGAGAAGGCGAAGAACAAGAAGGCGCTCCAGGAGCAGTTCGGCATGAACGTGGATCCGGGCAAGATGATGATCGGTATCGTATCCCGTCTCACCGACCAGAAGGGTCTCGACCTCGTCGAGTGCATCATGGATGAGCTCTGCCAGGATGATATCCAGTTCGTGGTACTCGGTACCGGCGATGAGAAGTACGAGAACATGTTCCGTCACTATGACTGGAAGTACCACGATAAGGTCTCCGCGCAGATTTATTATTCCAATGAAATCAGCCATAAGATCTATGCTTCCTGCGATGCCTATCTGATGCCGTCGCTCTTCGAGCCGTGCGGACTCAGCCAGCTGATCGCCCTCCGCTACGGCACGATTCCAATCGTACGTGAGACCGGCGGACTGCGCGATACCGTACAGCCGTACAACGAGTATGAGGACAGCGGAACCGGCTTCTCCTTCTCGAACTATAACGCGCATGAGATGCTCGGCACGATCCGCTACGCTGAGAGCGTATACTACGATCATAAGCGTGAGTGGAACAAGCTCGTGGACCGTGCGATGGCGGCGGACTACTCCTGGAAGACCAGCGCCATGAAGTACCAGGAGCTGTATGACTGGCTGATCGGTTACTGATACTGATCACGGGGGAGTGCCGCGCGAAGCGCGGAGAGGCTCGTGGATGCCTTTTTACATCATGAAAGAACATACTAGATGAATTTTTTGGATGACTTATTACAGAACTATATGCTGATGGCGGCGGTGGTTTCCTGGTTTCTCGCGCAGGTGATCAAAACTGCGCTGGATGCTTACTTAAACCATGGCATCAGCTGGGAACGTCTCACCGGATCCGGTGGGATGCCGTCGAGCCACACCTCTACGGTCGTGGCACTGACGACCGCCGCCGCACTCCAGTATGGACTCCAGTCGCCGGCCTTCGCGGTCAGCTTCGTGCTCGCCAGCGTCGTCATGTACGACGCGACCGGCGTACGCATGGAGACCGGAAAGCAGGCGGTGCTTCTCAACAAGATCCTCGAGGATAACCCGTTTAACTGGAAGCCGGAGGAGTTTCAGATGAAGCTGAAGGAGTACGTCGGCCACACACCACTGCAGGTGCTGATGGGCGCGATCCTCGGCATCGTCACGGCCTTCTGGATGCGCGGTTTTTATTAAAGAAAGAACTACTGAATGAGGTTTAAACGACTTTTCAAGAAAACAGTGCTTGTACTGAGCTGCGTGCTGATAGCATGCAGCTTCATTTCGTGTAAGGGCATCGAGATCACAGGTAAAACCGAGGATGTCGACGGCTATACGGAGGCACAGGCGATGATTGTGATCGGCTCCGAACGAAACCGCTATCAGAACCAGCTCGGTGCGGAAATCTGGGATCTGCCGGTGGAAAACCAGCAGGAGAGTACCTACGGTCCATACTTCGTCGCGAAGATGAAGGAGTTTCTTCAGGACATCAAGACACTGAATCTGCTGGCAACCGAGAAGGGCATCATCGCGACCTCGACCGATATGGAGAAGATCCGTACCGTCGCGAACGACTTCTACGACGGTCTCAGCGCAGAGGATATGGCCTTCATGGGTGACTGCACGATCGACGATGTCGTCTCGATCTACACCGAGTATTTCGTCGCGTGTAAGACCGCCGAGTACCTGATCTCCGATGTGGATTCCGAGGTCTCGGATGCGGATGCGAAGATCATCCGGGTGGAGGAAATCGTGGTGTCGGATGAGCTGCTCGCGGAGCAGCTTCTGCAGCAGGTGAATGTTTCGGGCGCAAACTTCTCCTACTACGCGCGTCAGAACAGCGAGGACCCGAACATCGAGAAGACGCTCGCGAAGTCCGAGAAGGAGGACGCCATCTACCAGGCAGCCTTCGCCCTCGAGGAGGGACAGATCTCGGACATCATCGAGCAGGATGGGAAATACTATATCCTGAAGTGCATCGATGCCTATGATGAGGCGGCGACCCTCGAGCGGAAGAAAAAGCTCGAGGAAACGATTCGCTCAAATGCGCTCATCAAGCAGTATACGGCGTACGCCGACGAGCATATCGTCCGTTTCCGTGAGCCGTTCTGGAAGGAAATCGATCTCACGGCACATCCGGAGAGTGACGCCGATAATTTCTTTTCGCTGTTTGATGCGAATATTTCGTTCTAAATGAAAACCAGGCCGGGTGGCCAATGTCATTAAGTTAAGATGACAAAACAAAGATCTCTATACCAGAAATGGTATAGGGGTCTTTTTTTTACAAC
>CAKQPT010000047.1 GCA_934270345.1 uncultured Oribacterium sp.
CGTCGCCTTTGTGATATCATCCTTCTAGCAACCAATCTTAAGTTGACGTTGGGTTGACGACATTGGGGTCAGACCCCGATCAGTGGAGGAAAAATCATGCGATATAAGACGTTTGGCAAGACGGGGCTGGAGGTTTCGGAGCTGTGTCTCGGCACCTGGGGCATCGGTGGTGCGGGCTGGGATCAGAATCCGGAGGAGACGAAGATGGATGCGATCCGGGCGTCGTTTGAGCAGGGCGTGAACATCTTCGATACGGCGCCGGCGTACAATGCGGGCGCGGCGGAGCGGATCCTGGGCGAGACGCTTGAGAAGATGGGCGTCCGGAAGGACGTGATTCTGTCAACGAAGTGCGGCAACGACTTCGTGAACGGCCAATACGTGCATTGCGGCAAGCGCGACCACATCCTCGCGCAGTGCGACGCGTCGCTTCGGAACCTCCGGACCGACTACATCGACCTGTACATCCTGCATTGGCCGCAGGACGATGCGACACCGGAAGAGACGCTTGGGGCAATGATGGAGCTCAAAAAGGCGGGCAAGGTCCGTTTCCTCGGTCTCTCCAACCACAGTGTGGCGCAGATGGAGGAGGCCGCGAAGTATGCGGACATCGATTTCATCCAGGTGCAGTATTCCATGCTGGAGCGCGAGCGTGAGGTGGAGATGCGCTACGCAGAGGCACACGGCATGGCGACGATGGGCTACGGCGTGCTCGGCGGCGGTTTACTCACCGGACGTTACCGCGAGCTCCGGACCTATGAGACCATGGACAGCCGGAACCGCTTCTACAAGTTCTTCCGCGAGCCGGGCTGGAGCAAGGCGCAGAAGCTCCTCGGCGTGATGGACGAGATTTCCGCTGCACGCGGTGGCGTACCGCTTTCTGAAATCGCCGTAAACTGGGCACTTCAGAAGTCCTTCCTGACGACGGCCCTCTTCGGCACACAGCACCGCGCCCGCGCGATCGAGAACTGCCACGCCCTCGACTGGACCCTCAGCGACGCTGAAGTCGCGAAGCTCGACCAGGCACTGGTGGACTTCGAAATCTGACGCGCAGCCACCCGCGCCGAGGCCGCCTGCATTGGCCTGAAGCAGTGAGGCATATTACTATACAGAATTTCAGGTCAGATACGGGCCCCGGAGGGATGGCAGCAGAAGTCATACGAAGAGGTCGTGAAGAATCAAGTCGGGTTCCCTTAGTGGCACTTGGTGTCATCTCTCCTTGGAACCCTCTGTCAACGCTGAGTTTTCATAAAGAAAACTCAGCGATTGCAGAGGGCCTAGTGCCACTTAGGGGTCCCGACTTAGAGTCTTCCGAGCTCGGAGTACTGTACTTCTGCAGCCATCCCTCCGGGCCGCTTTGCCTGAAGTCGAAAAAATGGCGAAAACAGCCCCCGAAAAAAATTCAGATTTGGTGAATCTTTAAGCCGAAAAAGGACTACCATATAGGGCGTTACAGATAGTTGTCTGTGCACCGTACCATCACGGCCCTTACATCCTGTAAGAGCAGAAATCTTTCGCGGGAAATTTGCCGGGGATGTTACGATGTTTCTGCCGCGCCCACCGCGGGCGAGGATTACGTCAGGTGGCAGAAGCCACAGAAAGAGGTAGTTATGGAGACATTACAGGCTAAGACAAGAGATCTGAGCGTCAAGGGAAAGAAGCTTAGACGGGAAGGTTATGCGACCGGTTCGATCAGTGGTAAGGCAATGAAGGAGTCCCTTGCGATCATCATGACGCAGAAGGACCTCGGCATGTTCTTCCAGGATCACCACGTCGGTTCCGAGGCAGAGCTTTCGGTCGATGGTACGCAGTATTCCGTTCTGATCAAGAGTGTCGACTATGATGCCATGAAGCGTCAGTATGTCGATGTTACATTCCAGCAGCTGCTGAACGATGAGAAGATTCACTCGAAGGCAGTCATCGAGTTCGTCAATGCAGAGAAGGCACAGGGCTTCCTGACGAAGACCTGCGAGGAAGTCGAGTTCGTCGGCTATCCGAAGGACCTCGTCGATCATATCGTGATCGATCTTGCAAAGTATCCGGTCGGTACGAGACTGACCGTCGGTGACCTCGACATCGCGAAGGAAGGCAAGCTCGACATCAAGACACCGCTCACCGATACCGTGCTTCACGTAACCGCACATCAGCACGGCAAGGCAGCCGAGGTTGATGAGCCGGAGGCACCGGCAGAGAAGGAGCTGGTGACACCGGCGACCAAGGAAGCCGCTGCACTCGCTGCGAAGGAAGCTTCAAATAAATAATTCCGTCTAAATACAGAATCTGCTAGAATATCCCGTGTGGACCGAGTGTCCACGCGGGATTTTTTAAAAGCAGGTGATGTATGGAACTTCAGAATCAGAACACGACGCAAAAGGACTTCCGGAAATGGTCGGAACTCCGGATTTTTCTCTCGTACTTCCGGCCGCACCGGAAGCTGTTTTACCTCGACATGGTCAGCGCGCTGGCGATCGCGGTGATCGACCTCGCCTTTCCGGCGGTGTCGCGCTGGTGCATGTACACGCTGCTCCCGGCGAACGCCTGGCGCACCTTCTGGACGGTGATGGCCGTCGTGACCGCCGCCTACGTGCTGCGCTCCGTGTTTTACTACGTGATCACGTACTGGGGCCACAACTTCGGCGCGCGCGTCGAGGCCGACATCCGCCGCGACCTGTTCCGGCACATTCAGGAGCTGAACTACAGTTTCTTCGACCATAACCGCGTCGGCCAGCTCATGAGCCGCCTCACGACGGACCTGTTCGACGTGACGGAGATGGCGCACCACGCCCCGGAGGACATCTTCATCAGCTCGGTGACGATCATCGGCGCGCTCATCATCATGTTCACCATCCAGTGGCGGCTCGCCCTGGTGCTTACGTTAATGCTACCGGTCTTTCTGTTTGTGGTGCTGCGCTGCCGTTTCCACATGCGCGACGCCTCGCGCAGGGTGAAGTCGACGGTTTCCCTGATCAACACCGAGTTCGAGTCGGGCCTGTCCGGCATCCGGACGGCGAAGGCCTTCGCGAACGAGGGGGAGGAGCTCGAGAAGTTTGAGAAGGCCAATGCAGGCTACCGGAGCGCGAAGTTCGGGTTCCACCGCGCGATGGCGGAATTTCATTCGACGATGGAGTTCTGCCTCTGCATGATGTCCGTGGTGGTCATCGCGGTCGGTGGGGCCCTCATCATGAACGATCAGCTCACCGTCATTGACCTGATCGCGTTCAGCATGTACGTGTCGGCTTTCGTGAATCCGATCCGGAAGCTCGCGAATACCTCGGAGGTGATCGCGAACGGTACGGCGGGGCTGCACCGCTTCGTGGAGCTGATGCGGGCCGAGCCGGAGCTCCGGGACAGCCCGGGGGCGCTCGCGCTCGAGAACGTGCAGGGCGACATCCGCGTGGACCACGTGTCCTTCGCGTACCAGAAGGGGCAGGGCATCCTGCACGACGTGTCGCTTGACATCCGGCCGGGCGAGACCGTGGCCTTCGTCGGTTCCTCCGGCGGCGGCAAGACGACGCTCAGCCAGCTGATTCCGCGCTTCTACGACGTCACGGATGGCGCGATCTACCTCGACGGGCACGATGTCCGCATGGTGACGCAGGAGTCCCTGCACCAGAACATCGGCGTCGTCTCGCAGGATGTATTCCTTTTCGCTGGAAGCATTGCCGACAATATCCGCTACGGTCGCCTCGATGCGACGATGGAAGAGGTGATGCTTGCGGCCGCGAAGGCGGAGATCGCGGACGACATCGCAGCGATGCCGGAAGGCTATCAGACCAATGTCGGCGAGCGGGGTGTCCTGCTCTCCGGTGGTCAGAAGCAGCGGATCTCCATCGCGCGGATCTTCCTGAAGAACCCGCCGGTGCTGATCCTCGATGAGGCGACCTCCGCGCTCGACAGCGTGACGGAGGCCCGCATCCAGGCGACCTTCGAGAAGCTGTCCCAGGGCCGCACCACCATCGTCATCGCGCACCGCCTCGCGACCGTGAAGAACGCGGACCGCATCGCCGTCATCGACGACGGCCGCATCATCGAGCTCGGCAGCCACGACGAGCTCATGGCCCGGAACGGCGCCTACGCCGCCCTGGTGCGCACCCAGGAACTCAAGTCTTAAGAATTTCGTAAGGGGGTCTGACCCCATTAAATTTTTATAAACTGAATCTAAACAAAAAGTTTATGGGGTCAGACCCCTGTGCGCGGGCGGGAGGCGATTGTCTGCCCGGCGGAGACATTGGCATAAGGGCGGAAAGCCCGTGAATAGAAGAGGTGAATGAAATGATTTTATATGATGGACGGCCGGCGACGGCGGAGGGCCGTGAGCCGAAGGAGATGCGGGTGTATGATCTGCTTGATTCGCTGGGGATCGCGTACCAGCGGACGGATCATGCGCCGGCGACGACGATGGAGGTGTGCGAGGTGATCGACGCGGTGCTGGACTGCCTGATCTGCAAGAACCTGTTTCTCTGCAATCGCCAGCAGACGGAGTTTTACCTGCTGATGATGCCGGGCGACAAGGTCTTCAAGACGAAAGAGCTGTCGCACCAGATCGGCTCCGCGCGCCTGAGCTTCGCGAAGGAGGAGCAGATGATGGAGTTCCTCGAGATCCACCCGGGCGCGGTGAGCATCATGGGGCTCATGAACGACAAGGAGAATCACATGCAGCTGCTGGTCGACGAGGACGTCCTGAAGGGCGAGTACGTCGGCTGCCACCCGTGCGTGAACACCTCGTCGCTGAAGCTGCGGACCGCGGACGTCTTCGGGAAGTACCTCGAGGCCGTGCACCACGATTATCGCGTGGTGAAGCTGGTCGGCGAGGAGTGATCAATTTATATGGAGGTAGAACATGAAGGTTTTAATGCTGAACGGAAGTCCGAAAGCAGATGGTAATACGAATCGTGCGCTCACGGAGATCGGCGAGCAGCTGAAGAAGGAGGGCATCGATTATGAGATCTTCCAGATCGGCGGGCAGGCAATCCGGGACTGCATCGGCTGTGGCCAGTGCACGGAGAAGGGCTGTGTGTTTGATGATGATGTGACGAATGCCTTCATCGCGAAGGCGAAGGAAGCGGATGGCTTCATCTTCGGTACGCCGGTGTACTATGCGCATCCGAGCGGACGGATCCAGTCGCTGCTCGACCGTGCGTTCTACTGCGGCGGCGCAGCGTTCGCCTTCAAGCCGGGCGCAGCGGTCGCGGTCGCGAGACGTGCCGGCACGACCGCCTCTGTCGATGTGCTCGAGAAGTACTTTGGTATCACGAACATGCCGACCGTGCCATCCACCTACTGGAATGTCGCGCATGGCGGTGCGCCGGGTGAAGCCGCGCAGGACCTCGAGGGTATGCAGACGATGCGGAACCTCGCCCGCAACATGGCGTGGATGCTGAAGTGCATCGAAGCCGGACGGAAGGCGGGCATCGAGCACCCGGAGGTGGAGAAGGGGACCCGCACGAATTTCATCCGCTGAATTAAAAATTTTTATATACGCGACAACATAAATTAAAAATCCACTTGCATAGAACCTGTACTTATGGTAGTGTTACCACATTGTTAACCCGTTGAAGTGTTAGGAATCGCGAGAAACCGAACATGGAGGGCGCTTTGGAGAATTCCATTCAGTTGGATGCCGAAGGTGTAAGGTGCGTGTGCGCCGAATCTCTCAGGCAAAAGAACGAAGCTGCAAGTGAACATATCGGGTGTACATCGTCGTACATGCCTCTTTATTTGCGTAGAAGTTCTTGAGCCTGCCGGAAACGGAAGGCTCTTTCTTATTTTTATTTTTTCTCCGAAGTGACAGCACATCATGATTTATCAGGGGGTTCTACATTATGCTGCTATCACTTGTCCAGACGATCAATTCCTATCTGTCCGACTACGTGCTCGTGATCCTGCTTCTCGGCGTGGGTCTCTGGTACTCCATCCGGACCGGCTTCGCGCAGATCCGCTACTTCGGCTACGGCATGAAGAAGACCTTCGGTGAGCTCAGCCTCTCCGGTAAAAAGCACGCCGCCGGCATGTCGTCCTTCCAGGCGCTCGCAACCGCCATCGCCGCGCAGGTCGGCACCGGTAACATCGTCGGCGCGAGTGGTGCGATCCTCACCGGCGGCCCGGGCGCGATCTTCTGGATGTGGGTCATCGCCTTCTTCGGCATGGCGACCATCTACGCGGAGGCGATCCTTGCGCAGGAGACGAGAGTGGTCCGTGAGGACGGCAGTATCCACGGCGGCCCGGTCTACTATATCACGACCGCATTCCGCGGTCCCTTCGGCCAATTCCTCGCCCGCTTCTTCGCGGTGGCGATCATCCTCGCGCTCGGCTTTTTCGGCTGCATGGTGCAGTCCAACTCCATCGGCTCGACGATCAGTACCGCCTTCGGTGTGCCGTCGTGGATCGTCGGCATTGCCCTCGTGATCTTCTGCGGTGCCATCTTTATCGGTGACGTCAAGCGCCTCGCGTCCGTGACGGAAAAGGTCGTGCCGGTGATGGCGCTCGTGTTCCTGATCGGTGGCCTCGCGGTGCTCATCATCCGCATCCAGTACCTGCCGGCGACCTTCGCGATGATTTTCCGCTACGCCTTCCAGCCGCAGGCCATCATCGGCGGCGGTTTCGGTTACGCGCTGAAGACGGCGATCAGCCAGGGTGCGAAGCGCGGTCTCTTTTCGAACGAGGCCGGTATGGGTTCGACCCCGCATGCGCATGCGCTGGCCAATGTCTCCTGCCCGCATGAGCAGGGTGTGGTCGCGATGGTCGGTGTTTTTATCGACACCTATGTGGTGCTGACCCTGAACGCGCTGGTCATCATCTCGACGCTGTATACGAGTGACGGCATCCTCGCGGGCGGCGTGATCCCGGAGACCATCGGCAAGGCCAATCTCGCGCAGACTGCCTTCGGCACTGTCTTCGGCGAGCGCTTCGGTGCGATGTTCGTCGCGATCTGCCTCTTTTTCTTCGCCTTCTCGACGATCCTCAGCTGGAACCTCTTCGGAAAGATCAACGTGATCTGGCTCTTCGGCGACAAGGGCAGCCGCGTCTACACCCTGATCGCCCTCGTCTTCATCTTCCTCGGCACCCTGACCTCCAGCGACCTCGTGTGGGAGCTCTCCGACATGTTCAACCAGCTCATGGTCGTGCCGAACGTCATCGCCCTGTTCGCCCTCACCGCCCTCGTCGTGAAGAACGTGAACGCCGCGAAGTCTTCCTCTTAAGAATGTCTTTCGGACGGCGACATCGTCTTCCGTATAAACTGAAAAGCTCTGGACTCGAGATGAGCCCAGAGTTTTTGCTATCCAGTGATGAGCGGCCGAAGCGGGATTCCCTTCCGTTTACGCATCGGCCATCTTAAGAAATTCGTAAACTTCCGGCGCGCATCCCCCAATGCGGCGCCGGAAAGCGTCAGACCTCGAGGTCGAGCAGTGAGACGTACTGCTGGCCGCCATGCATGTCGCGCTCGTTGCGGCTGCCCTCGATCGGAACGCGCGGAAGACTGATCTTCGCGACGCAGATGCTCTTCAGACAGTAGATCTCGAGGTCGGCGGGCTGCACCTGGTAGCAGGCAGCGATGTCCGCCCGATGACGCTCGAACGAAGCAGCCACACGCTCTGTGTCGCCGACATTGGCACAAAACGCATCGATGGTCAGCCAGAACGGGCCGGCGTTTTTACTACGGATATACTTGACAGTGGATTCAATCGTATTCATATTTCCTCCTCGGATTTCTCAGATTTCATCATAGTGGAAGCGCACCAGCTCGAGCGGGTCTTCGACGGACACCGTGTGGTAGAGCTTGAACTCGTAGATCGCGCCACGCTCCATCTCGGCCGGAGAGAAGAGGAAACCGTAGGACGGCATCTGCTTGCCCTCGAAGATGTTGTGGTGGAGCAGCAGCGGGTTGAAGGCCTTCGTGATCTGGGTGGCCTTTTCCTGCGTCTCGGCGGTGACGGTAAGCATCATGAGGAGCTCGTTCGGGACGTACCCTTCCGGAACCGGCATGCCGGAAACGCCATTGTAGCCGTAAGGCCGGAGCCAGAAATCGTAGCTGTCGCGTGGCACCCCTGCTTTTTCGAGTTTGTCAATGCCGGCGGCCGAAACGGCTTCCACCCAGCGCATCGGGTCCTGCATCACCTTGCGGTCGCAGATGCCGACCATGCTGACGGTCTGGAAGCCGACGGGGCCGGAGCCCTCGAGCTTCATGGTATATGGAAGATACTCGATCGTCGTGCCCTCGACGCGAACCGCGGTGTCGGAGAGCGCCGTGTAGCTGGAGTGCGTGGTGTCGATGCGGATGCCCGGCTCGGTCAGCTGAATCGGGTTTGCATTCTCATAGATCAGGTGGGCAGAAACGGAGTACGGTGATACCGTCGCGCCCGGCTGAACGGAGTGAATCGTGAAGCCCTTCTCGTCGAGCTCCATGAACACGCCGCCCGGAAGACCGGCGCTGGTGCAGACGCCGCCGCACTCGACGGTCTTCGCTGCATGCCAGCAGGAGGCCGGGTCACAGCCCTTCATCAGCGGATACGCCGCCATGACGGCGGTATCGGTCGAGCGTCCGCCAATGATGATGTCCGCCCCGTTTCGGAAGGCCTCCTGGTACGCCTCGGCACCGAGCAGTGCCACGATCGTGCTGCACTCATCGAAGGTCTTTTCAGAAATCTCCGGCGCACCGTGAAGCGCCGAAATCTTTCCCTCGCGATATTTCGCCTTCATCGTCTCCGCGTTCTGCTGGGAGTAGATGCGGGCGATTTTTTTATGAATGCCGGCCTCAGCGCAGATCTCGGTGATCAGCTGGTAGGCCATGTCGACGCCCTCATCGGAGCCGCAGGTACCGGCGGAGCCGATGGTCATCGGGATGCCGAGCCGGTCGGCACCCAGTACCATGCGCTTAAGATCGCGCTTCACATCCCGGATCGAATACTTGCCGTGGCCGGAGCCGAGATAGTATGGACCGGAATCGGTGGAACCCGCGTCGCTGGAAATGATGTCCGGCTTCATCGCGAGACCAGCCTCGAACGCCTCCTCGGTGCAGTTGAGCCCGACGGCACCATACGGAACGAAAACCTTCACGTTTGTCATATGAATCCTCCTGTAGGTTGAGATCAGAGCGGTGCAGTGACGACCGGCTGCGGATGACGATGGCGTCGCCTGTCAGCATTGCCAGCTGTGTTTGTGCATTATGTAGTGTCTTTCGACAGCTGCGGATGGCATGTCCGCGATCACTGCGTCGCTTTTTTACTATGCATCCATCATAGCCTCTGCTATGATAATGTGAAATACATATATCGTCATATGCACATAACGTGTATGTTATATATCGGGCCAATGCTTCCATCAGGATGCGGAGCCTTCTGGGAGATGATCGGCGCAGGGGTTACGGCAGCGACCGGAGGGGAGCGGGGAATTGGATGAAATTCTGCCCCTGGGTGTCGGGCTTCCCTGTAATCTGAAAAAATCCCGGGCGGGTCCAGTGCATCCTCTTTTGGACGGAAGGAGCGAATCATGATTAACGAGAAGAGAATCCAGTATCTGCTGATGGTGGCGGAGGAACAGAATATCACGAGTGCGGCGAGGAAGCTCTTCGTGTCGCAGCCGGCACTGAGCCGCATGATCCTTGACATCGAGCAGGAGCTCGGCACGCCGCTGTTCGTCCGGGACCGTGGCACAGTGCGACCGACGCAGGCCGGCGAGGCCTACCTCCGTGGCTGCCGGGAGGTTCTCGCCATCGACCGGGCGGTGAAGCGCGAAATCTCGGATCTCCGGAGCAGTCGCCGGGGAAAGATTACGCTCGCGGTTACAGCATTGACCGGCGAGTTTTTGCTCCCGCGTATCCTCTCGGATTTCGAAGCGGCGTACCCGGAGGTGCAGCTCGAGCTCCTCGAGGCGCGCACGATGGCGCTCTCCGAACTCGTGAAAAACGGCAAAGCCGACCTCGCGCTCGTCCGGAAGCAGGAGACGAGCGAGCTGAGCTACGAACGCGTGATGGAAAACCCCGTCTACCTGCAGCTCCCGTCGTTTTATGTGGAAGCCTGCGGCGTCATTTTTCGCGCAGGCATCGAAAATCCGCCGATCTTCCCGCGAGTCCTTAACGGGCAGCCGGTCGTGCTGCTGAAAGAGGGGCGTGGGCTTCGTGAGGAGACAGATCGCCTCTTTCTGCAGTACGGGATCACGCCGTCGAAGATCGTAGAGACCGAAAACATCCACCTCGCCCACCAGCTCGTGAACCTGAACAAGGGCTTCACCTTCATCCCGGACTTCGCCGTCCACGACTTCTTCCATGACGACGCCGAGAGCATCTACTGTCAGCTCGACGGCTACACGATGACCCGTCCGCTCTACGCCTGCTATGCCCGGAACCGCTACCTCACCGCCGCCGAGCGCCGGCTCATCGAACTCATCGCCGGACTTTGATACGCCCTGATCCCGGATTTGTCGCCGCGAAGTCTTCATCTTAAGAATTTCGTAATTGGATCAGACCCCATAAACTTTGGGGCTGAATATTAAATTTGTGCAAAATTCACTGATTTGTAAGAAAAAATACGCAAACAAAGAACATTTTTCCTTCTATCTATGATAAATTAATAGTAGGTAGCAGGTGGCGGGCAGCGCCCGGCCCTCTTGCGGGTGTTCGTGATTTAAAGAGTGGTGGATGACTGGGGATGCTGTATATTTCCAGCCATTTCGTCGTATCTGTCATTCTCGTCCGGAAAGGAGGCGTGTGATGCATAGAAGAGTAAATGAGAAGTTCAGCGCAGGCGATGAAAGTTTAATCGCTGCCGATGTGAGAATAGTGAGCACGGGGCTGTGTTCGAACCTGAAATCTCGTAGTAGCTGGGTGTGGGGGCTGTGCCTCTTCAGCACACTTCTTCTCCTGACGATGCTCTCGGGCTGCGGGAAGAAGCCGGCGCAGGCGGGGCCGAAGCCGTCCGGCGGCAACGCGTCGAAGGTGGAGAGTACGGACAAATCGACGTCGGTGCTCCCGGAGGACATCGACTTCGAGGCGCTTGACGAGGATGCGAAGGAGCAGCTGCTGAAGACCCTCGTGCAGGACAGTTACACCTTCGAGGGTGAGGTGAGCGACGGCCCGGCTGACCGGACCGATGTTTCCTACCATGTGCCGAAGATCTGCTCCGACAGCGCGGGCGCGAAGGAAATCAACCAGGCGATCGCGCAGGCCTGCGAGGATGTGACGAGCCAGAAGGCGGATGAATACGTGGGCTGGATCGAGGTCGACTACGACAGCTACCTGAACGGCGACACGCTGAGCCTCGTCCTCACGAAGAGCAGTAATCTCGACGATTATACCGAGTACTACGCATACAATCTGAACCTCACGGACGGCACGCGCATGTCCGCGAAGGAGCTCGCGAAGCTGCTGGTCCGCGGTGTGCCGACTGCTGCCGAAGACGATGACGACGATGACGAGGCGCCGCCGACCCTCGAGGTACAGGGTGGCGAAACCGCCGAGGCCGCACTTCTTCGTGTGATCCGACGGGCCGCTGCCTACGAGTTTGACCAGTCCGTGCGCTACATGTACGATTCTGATTATTACAGCAGCGCAAGCGAGGCCGAGCGCCAGGGCATTTACGCCGAGTTCATGAAGTACCGCATGCAGACCCTCGCCGACGACAACATCACGGCGGACCTCCCGATGTACCTCGACGACGACGGCGAGCTCGTGGTCGCGGTGCCGCTCCATGTGATGGCGGGCGGCGGTCTCTACAGCACCGAGCTCAGGCCAATGCAGACGATCTATCAGTATGATGCTGCTTCGGGGCGTGTTCTCTCCGGAGCGGAGTGGGAAGACAAGCTTGAAGACGCGCGCGAGGCGGGCGAGAGCGTGGATGTGATGAACGCCGAGCGTCGTGACCTCACGCTCAGCTTCGACGATGCGGTCTTCATAAATTATGAGGATGGCCGCATGACCGTCCGCATCGAGCAGAACGACTGGACCGAGGCTGCGTTCGGGGTCGGAAACATTGAATATGGCAAGGAGTATGAGGTTGACGGCGTCTATAAGGATTATGCGAGCGCGGAGCTGCTGACCATCATGCACGGCGAGCATGTCGTGCCGACCTTCGTCTCGACCGACGGCATGATCGCGTACCTCGACCTCTACCACGGCGCGTGGGGCGGCCACTTCTGCCTGACTGAACCGGCCTACGGGATCGTGAACGTCGAAGCGATCGCCGAGGGCAATGCTTCCGCCATCGCAACGGCGCTTGAGACGAACATGTTCGGGCAAAGCGACACGTTTGCGCGCGACGTGATGGGCCTCTACGAGAACGAGGGCTGCACGACGGAGACGAGCTTCGATACCGATGCCGGCACGAGCTACACGGATACCTTCTACCTCGGCTTCGATCCGGACGATCCATCGAAGTTCCTGTATCAGGATGCGTGTGTGGATGCGGAGATCTCTCTGAACTACGAAGGACGCTGCACCTGGCTCGGCATGAACGAACAGGGCCTCGTGTTCTGCGTTGAGTTCTACGATGAGGACCTCGGGCAGATGCACTACAGCACGTTCCAGATCCGCCGCGTGGAGGAGCTGAACGAGAAGACCGACGAGTGGTATGAGTACATGCGCTACCAGCACCTCGGCGGCTATGACCTCTTCGGCAGTGACGACGAAGTGCGCGAGCTCAGCCTCGAACGTGCCGATGCAGCAGAAGAGGATGGAATGACGGGAAGTTATGAAGAGGACGGTACACTGAGTGCTGCGAATGCAGCAGAAAAGGAGGAGAGTATGAGTACTGGAAATCTGGCAATTACGGGAACCTTTGTAGACGGTGGGATGCTGAGCGCGGCGGATCGCGCGACGATGATCGTCCTCGAGGATGATCAGTACAGCATGGTGGCGAAGCTGCAGGCGACGGCCGCGGTACATGATCTTCGCATCTACACCCTGGAGATGGACTTTTCGGAGGCCGAGGGCATCCGCTTCCGCGGCACACAGCGGGGGCAGGTGCCGGCACTCCAGGCCGGGCAGGCGATCTACCTGAAGCTTTCCTTCCCAGGTGACTCCCCGCACCACGGCATCTCCTACGTGGACGCCGCCGGCACCACCCACTACCTCTCCCTGATGCAGAGTGGCTTCGACGGCTCGCTCGCCCTCGGAGAAGAAGCAGCGTTTAAATGAAGGCTGAGAAAATAACGTATGAACTATAACGTCACTTATATCGAACATTCCTGCTTTCTTGTCGAAACGGCGGAGTGTTATCTGCTGTTCGACTACTACTGCGGCGAAGTCCCGCTTACGGCCCTCGATCCGGCGAAGCCGCTGCTGCTCTTCAGCAGCCACGCGCACCACGATCACTTCTCAAAGGAAATCTTCGCACTGCGC
>CAKQPT010000048.1 GCA_934270345.1 uncultured Oribacterium sp.
TGCCGCCAGAACGCCCGAAATCACAAGAATTGGTTCTTTACGAATGAATGATTGCAAATTATCCACCTGCCTTCTTCAAATTTTCTGTTCCTTACAACTTCCGATTTATCATCGAGACGCTTCATTCACATATCAGATGATGATCCCTTCCAGATGATCGCATTCGTGCTGTATGATCTGCGCTGTCCAGCCGGTAATCATGCCAATGTCTTCACCAGCAGTCCGTCACTGTAACACCTCGTCGCGATTTGTGCCCGTCATCTCCAGCGCCTTTATCCTCGACTCCATTCTAAATACTACGCACATTGTAGTAAAAATATTATCATACACCTATGCCTGAAAATCCCGAAAAGTCACTATTTTCGATTGTGATCCAGTATATAAAAGTCATGAACATCATTTATATATACAATATCAGGAATATATTTACTGAACCTATGAATTAACGCTGAATTTCCGACGTATTCACAATATAATATCTTCAGGAAGGAGGCTATAAATTATGTTATGCCAGTTTTCATTTCAGAATTTCAAGTCCTACAAGGGAGAAACAACCTTAGATTTTCAGGCGGTCACACTGCCTGAATTCAGAGAGACATTGATTACAGAGGAAAAGGCGCTCGATCTGCTACCTGTGAATGTCATCTATGGCCCTAATGGAGGCGGCAAGTCCAATCTGCTCCAAGCGCTTTCATGCGTGATATCCACGATCGTAATGCCTGTGAATGAACTGGAAAAGAATCGTCAAAATCTCATCCTTCAGCAGAAGGTTGATGCAGTTCCCTTCCTCTTTGATCAGACCTCCGCAAGCGAGCCTGTTGAGTTTCGAATCTTCTTTCGGATTGCAAAGAATGAATACTGCTATTATATCGCTTTCAAGGATGATGAGGTTATCACAGAATCTCTCTATCGTAAGCAGATCACAGGCAAAAAGTCAGCGAGCATATTCGAAAGGGAGACAGACAGCATCACACTTGGTGCTTCCATAAATAAAAAGAGTATCAACACAAGTGTCAATCCGAAGATGCCGTACCTCTCCTTCCTTGCAATCAACTATGACATTCCGGTGATCAGTGAGGTTATGACCTGGTTCGAGAGCTGCATCATCAGAAGCTATGCCAATCCTGTGGTAGAGCATCAGATCATGCTGGCAAAGGATTCTCCTTTCAAGGATCAGTTTATTCGTGTCTTAAATGACATGGATATTGATATTACCGATTATCGTTATGATGAAGAGCGTAAGCAGATCTTCATGAAGAGAAATGTGGGCTCAGCAGATTATGAGCTTCCTTTTTCTGATGAATCCGATGGCACCAGAAAGCTGATTGCGGCTCTTCCGGTGATTCTGCTGGCGCTTCGAGAAGGCCGTCTGGTTATCATCGATGAATTAGACGCCAAGCTTCATCCCAAGCTTCTAAAGTACGTCATCTTGCTTTTTAAGAATAAGGAAATCAATAAGTATGGGACACAGCTTCTCTTCACATCGCACGACATGTATACCCTGAAAAATACAGTCTTTCGCCGCGATGAAATCTGGTTCGCAGCAGAAAATGATGCACATGAAAGCGAAATCTATTCACTTCATGAAATTCGCGGAGAGGACAACGAACGAATCAAGAGCACCGCAGCCTACGACAAGCAGTATCTGGAAGGTCGTTACGGAGCAGATCCATATCTTTCCGATATGCTGGGATGATTATGGCAGGCTTCTGTTGTTAGTCGTTTTTTCGTTATCCGCAACTAGTGCAAAATTTGCACCAGTTGCTTTCTCAGACAAAATGCCACAACCAGCTCTTCCGTCCCACACATCATCTATCCTATGCAAATGTCTCCGCCAGCAGTCCGTCACATCCCTCCGCGATCTGCGGTGTACCGTCATCGTTCAGGCCCTTTTTTAACTCCAGATCAAGTTCTTCTCTGCTCAAGCCACCAATCACAGTGGGCTTTGCAGATGGTAGATGCAGCTTTAGAGGCACTTCACCATGCTCCGGTTCCAAAGCTTAAGCAATTGTTCGCAAATCGGTGCATAATGTTCCCCAATAAGTCCGAAATCCATCTCCTTATAAGTCCAGACAGCACAGCCGATACCGAACTGTCGGAATACGGTATCCACATCTGTGAACCAGCGTAGAGTATCTTCTACAGGAGCCTGATCAATAACACCGAATTCTCCACAGTACAATGTCACTCCGGCATTTTTGGCAGCAGTAACCGCTTCCATTACCATTTCTGTGATAAATTCTGGTCCCATGGTCAGTGACTGTGCCTTACAGACCACTTCGCCCTGATATCCGATGGGCAGCGACTTTGTACGATAATAGTCCATCGTTTCCGGATAATAGATATCTTCGGACTGGCTGATGGTCGGCACCCAATGTGCTTTCTGATGGGTAAACAACAATGGCTCATAGAAATGGAACGTGAAGAGTATATTTTCATCCTTGGGCTTCTCCAACAGTTTCAATGTCTTCACACTGTTCCATTGAATTCCACCGTAAATAATAATCGTATCTCTGGCTATTCGGCGAATAGCGTCCACCGTTTCCGCAATGAGCAGATTCCACGCTTCCGCATTTTCCTGCTCTACCACTTCATTCAGCAGTTCAAACGCTACATGAGTCTCGATCGCATAATGCTCTGCAATCTTGATCCATAGATTTACAAAACGCTTCTGCACCTCTTTATTTGTAAACAGAATATTCTTTTTCTTATTTCCGGCATTATTAAAATCATAGCCATACGCTTTATGTAGATCCAGTACGATGTTCAATCCCAGCCGTTTACACCAGTCCACCACTTTGGTCACATAGGCAAAGCCCTCTTCTCTGGTCCTGCCATATTCATCTTCCAGTACTTCATAATCAATTGGCAGACGTACATGGTCAAATCCCATGGAAGCAATCTTATGAATGTCTTCCTCCTGAATAAATACATCGTAGTGTTCTGTGCTATGGACACACTGAGATAAATAGCCACCTAAATTGATACCTCGCTCTAATTTCAAGCTCTTGCCCTCCTGATTCTTCGCAACGGAAAATTTATGATCCTGCAGTTCGTCTTTTCTCCATCATATAATTTGAAGCAAAAATCATATATCGTTTCTATGTTATTTTTATCGCTTTTATGTCATATTATATCTAGTTATCAGTGCGTCCCTCTCTTCACTGCTCTACACAAGGGAAAGAACCGCATTACGGTTTTGAAAAGAACTTTTATAACTTCAGAAAGGTGTACATATGAACATTCCTCAGGAACTGCTCTATCAACAATATGTCCGCAGAGAATCAGAGACTTATCGCGCCCCTTATGATCCGGAACCGGAATTCTACAGCTATGTCAGACAGGGAAATACCGAAAAAGTAAACGTATTATGCCGCGAATCTTTTCAGGAAAAGAAAGGCCTGGGTGTCCTCTCGGATTCTCCTCTGCAAAATCTGAAATACCACTTTGCCATCACTGCTGCCATGCTGGCAAGATACTGCATCGAAGGTGGTATGGAAGCCACAGAGGCTTACGATCTAAGCGACTACTACATTCATAAGGCGGATCGAATGAAATCAAAAAGAGAAATTTCCGACCTGCACCCGCAGATGTGTCTGGATTACACTACTCGTATGGAAAAATTGCATAGAAATCATGCCTGCTCCCGTCCGGTTGCCCTGTGTCTGGAATATATCTATGATCATTTACATAATCGTATCACTGTCCCGACGCTCGCCACTCATGCCGGTATATCGCCCAGTTATTTAAGTCGCCTGTTCGCAAAAGAGATGGGAATTTCTGTCAGTTCCTATATACAGAGCAAAAAAATAGAGACCGCTCAGAATATGCTTTGTCATTCCGATTATGCGATCTCCGTAATTTCTAATACCCTGGCGTTTCCCAGTCAAAGTTATTTCACATCTGTTTTCAGGGAAAAGACCGGGAAAACACCAATGCAGTATCGTGCAGAACACTTCCGCACTTCCTGCGCCCGTATACGCCCCAGCGGCGAATCATAGTATTGAATCGACATCATTTTAATTGCTACCTCATACGTTATGCCAATGTCTCCACCAGCAGCCCGTCACATCCCTCCGCGATTTGTGCTGCGCACGCATCGAACTTCCGCGTGTACCACGGATCGTCGATGATCTCGTCCGGGCGACCGGAGTACTCCATGAGGTAATGAATCTTCCCCTCCGGATCCTCCCCGAGGATGCGCTTCATATAGAACATGTTCTCCTCATCCATCCCGATCAGAAGGTCATAGGCATCATAATCCGAGCGCTTCAGCTGCCGCGCCCGATGCGTCCCGACCGGCACACCTCTCCGCTCCAGCGCCGCCTTCATCGGCGGATAAATCGCATTCCCGATCTCCTCCGTCGACGTCGCCGCCGAATCGATTACAAACTCTGATGCCAGTCCCCGCCGGTTCACCAGATCCTGAAATATGTACTGCGCAGAAACACTGCGACAGATGTTGCCGTGGCAAACGAAAAGTATACGAACCATAATATTTTTCTCCTTTTACCCCAGACGGGTACAAAATCACCCAAGGTGGGCATTTTAAACGATTGGTCTTTATAAAAAGAAGCACAGGCCCCAAAGTGCTCTGTGCTTACTGATTTCTCATATTCGATTCCGAAGCACCTCATTCAATATACCATAGGACCAGATGAACTGCCACTTTAGTTGATGGGGGTAAAAGGACCGTAAACTTCCTTTAGGATATGGTATACTATTTATGGAACTATGAGCACATCTATCTACAGCGATTGGATGTGAACGCCCTGCCGGAGACGGCGGAAAGGAAGGAATACGATGAAAAAACCGCTTAAAATCACATTGATCTCATTGGGTGCGGTTCTTGCCGTTTTACTCGCTGGCGTGCTTGTGTTTACGGGCATGTATTTTACCCGTTTTCAAACAGCTGGCAGCATAGAGAAGCTGACCAGTTATGACGACGGGTACAACCTTTACCGAATGGATGTAAAATACGATTACAGCCTTGATGATGTCATAAATTACGGTATTACCGATAATCAGACGATGATCGACGCCATTCTGAAGGAGGCGCTGCCGATGCTCCCCGTGAGTATCAAGGTACCCGACTTCGGCTGCACAGCGTTTACGCTGTCCGACTCCGACGGCGATGTCCATATGGGGCGCAACTACGATTTCAAGAACGACAGCTCGGCCATGCTTGTATATTGCACTCCAAAGAACGGGTATAAATCGGTCGCCTGCGCGGCGCTCGATAATATTTCGGCAAATGTCCCTGACGAAAGCATGCAAAAAAGGCTCGCAACCCTGACTGCTCCGTTCATCTGCCTTGACGGAATAAATGAAAAGGGCGTCTCCATCGCTGTCCTGACGCTTGACAGTGAGCCTGTACACCAGGATACGGGGAAGCCCGTCATCGCGACTACGCTTGCAATCCGTCTGGTGCTGGATCGGGCGGCAAGCACGGAGGAGGCGGTTGAGCTTCTCAGGCAATACGATATGTTTGCTTCGAGCGGCAGGGATTATCATTTCTATATCACCGATGCCACAGGCGACGGCAGAGTGATCGAATACGACTGCGAGAGCGAAGCGCGTGAGTTTGTCGCAACGCCGATAAACGCCATAACAAACTTTTACGGCTTATACAAAGAAAAGGTGCTGCCGAATCAGAAAAACGGTATTTACGGTCACGGCAGAGAACGTTATGATGCCGTATTAGACGTATTTGAACAGCAAAGCGGAAATTATACGGACGATACCGTATGGGCGGCTCTGATCGCAGCCTCGCAGGAGCCAAATCCCGAAGATATCACGAGCAACACGCAATGGTCTATCGCCTACAACAATACCGACCTTACCGCCGACATTGTCCTGCGAAGACACTGGAACGATATCACGCACTACGGACTGACGACGAACGAAACTTAGTCCGAGCTAAGAGATTTTTGAATCGTTTCTCGCGATATACTCTTCCGCCATATGTACGGCGACGGCACCGTCGGCCACCGCGGTGACGATCTGGCGAAGGGCTTTCGTCCGGACGTCGCCGACGGCATAGACGCCTGGGATGCTGGTTTCTGTGCTTTCACCGGCTGCGATATAGCCGTGATCGTCGAGCGTGAGCTGTCCGTCGACGAGTTCGGTGGCGGGTTTTCTGCCGACACTGACAAACAGGCCGTCGCAGGCGAGTGTTGACTCTTCGCCCGTGACGGTATCCTTCAGGTGGACGCCGGTCAAGTGTTCGTCATGAAGCAGCTCCGTGACGGTGCTGTTCCACCGGAACTCAACATTGGCCGTATGCGTGAGCTGGTCATGATAGATTTTCTCGGCACGTAAGCTGTCTCTGCGATGAACGAGGATGACCTTCTGTGCGATACGGCTGAGAAGGAGGGCGTCGGCGACGGCGGAGTTGCCACCGCCTGCGACGACTACGGTTTTTCCTCGGTAGAACATCCCGTCACAGGCCGCACAGTACGCGATGCCACGACCGACCAGGGCCTGCTCCTCGGGGATTCCGAGCGTCCGGGGTGTCGCACCGGTTGCGATCACGACGGTCTTTCCGAGAAAGGTGCCGGAGCTGGTTTCCACTCGCTTCGGTGTTTCGCTCAACTCCAGCTTCGAGACTTCCGCATACTCCGTGACGGCACCGAATTTCTCCGCCTGCTGCTGCATTTTCTCGCCCAGCGTGAAGCCGTCGATGCCATCCTCGAAACCAGGATAATTATCGATCTGCTGGGACAGCGCCATCTGCCCGCCTGCGGACAGCTTTTCCAGCACCACCGTGTCGAGCCCGGCTCTGGCGCCATAGAGTGCGGATGTATAGCCACCCGGACCGCCACCCACGATGATCATATCGTATACATGATTCGGATTCATAGAACTTCCCTCCTGCCCATTTTCGTTCACGTTATCCCACGTTACATGCTCTTCTATCTTTCCATAGCGTCCTGGTTGAAACGGCCCACCTGGGGCGACATCACTGACGCGATCACGCTCTTTCCATAGCGTTCTGGATGAAGCGCTCGATCGCAGCCTTCGAATCCGGTGCCACGATCGAATCGACCGCCTTTCCGCCGCGATATAATACCAGCGTCGGAATCACCTCGATCTTCTCCGCTTCTGCGAGCTGCGGCTCCTCATCGATATTTACCTTTCCGATGACGAGCTGATCGCCGTACTCTTCCGCGATTTTCTCATAGGCCGGCGCGATCCTGCGGCAGTAAACACACCACGGTGCTCAGTAGTCGACTAGCACCGGCTTCTCTTCCTGCATGAACTGTTCAAACTGAGATTTATTCATATTGATGGCTGACATAGACCTTACCTCCATAGATGTTTTTCTTTGATATTTTAATCCAAACTCTAAACTTGATGCTTTGCTAATAGGAACCATTCCTATTAATGTTATACAGCAGATGCATTGAGTAGTCAATAAAGTTAATAATATTTATCAATTTAAAATGCAAAGTTCTTAGCTATATCTTCTTCACTATTATTCATCACGGCGACTACAAACATAACGCAATTTTTGAAAGCTGTACTGCATCAAATCACGGATATTGGGATCTGATGCCTACGTGAGATGTTAGCTGGACGTAGCATGCTGTATCAAATAAATCGAAACTAGAACTGGTGCTAACGTCATATGGTATAATCTGCTTGTTAAACAGCAAATGCCGTGACATTCGTGATACGCACCGAAAGGGGGGATGAAATGCGAAACATACAGGAAATCAAACTGATTCAGGAAACCAGAGAAGAACAGCTACCGGGCTTCGCATTGGACTTTCCTTATATCGCCACCTGCGCTCAGCTTGACAAATATGCCGATCCTTTTGTTCCCTGGCATTGGCATAAAGCGGTGGAATTGTTTTACATGGAAGAAGGGTGTCTGGAATACGAAACACCGGGAGGAAAGTTTGTGTTTCCGCAGGGCAGCGGTGGTTTGGTCAATTCCAATGTGCTGCATAAGACACGCATTTTAGATTACCCGCATATCACGACACAGAAGCTGCACATATTTGACACTGCTTTTCTTTCGGGACAATCTGGCGGCAGAATCGAGCAAACTTACTTCCTGCCCATGCTTGCCGATCCTATGTTTGAAATCATACCGCTGTCGCCCGATGCGCCGGAACACTCTGAGATCCTGCATCTGATCCAGAAAGCATTTCTGCTGAATGAGCACGAAGTTGGCTACGAAATCAGCTTGCATCGGACGTTGTTGGATATATGGCTAAAGATTTTCGTTCTGTATCGCAGGCAGGAAACGGCTCAGTACAGAACGTCCCGAAACATAGATGCCGCAAAGCGAATGATGATCTACATTCGGGAACATTTGGCAGACTCCTTCACCGTTAAAGAACTGGCGGATGCGGTTTTTCTAAGTGAACGGGAATGTTACCGCATTTTCCGGGATTGTCTGCATACAACACCGGTCAATTACATCATCGACTGCCGCTTGCAGGAAGCCAGCCGAATGCTTACCACAGGCAATATGTCTGTTACAGAAATCGCATATTCCTGCGGTTTTGGTTCCGGTAGCTATTTCAGTAGGTTGTTCACCCGTGAGAAAGGCTGTACGCCCAATGAGTTTCGTGCGAACTGGCAGGATAAGACAAGTATCAGGCGTTAACCTGATATAGTTTTTGCGATTGTGGCCGTATAATTTTCCTTATACCAATCAAGGAGGTTTCCGTATGGTACGGGAGAATAACGGAAAATCTGGATGGCAGGTTCAGTTTGATTAAGGGGAGAAATGTATGCGATATAAAGAGATTGTATTTGATGTGGATGGAACGTTGATTGATACCGAGTATGCGGTACTACATTCCCTGCAGGATACAGTGTGTCATTTTACCGGAAAAACACCAGAAATAGCGAGTCTGACCTTTGCTTTGGGAATTACCGGAGAAGATGCTTTGCTGAGATTGCGGATTACGGATGTAGACAATGCTTTAACATATTGGGAACACTCTCTGGAGACCTATCACCAATCAATCCGTGTATTTGATGGTATTGAGCGATTGCTGTGTGATCTGACTGCCCGCGGTTATAATCTTGGAATTGTGACTTCCAAAGCCAGAGCAGAATACGAAACGGACTTCGCCTGTTTTGATATTGCCCGTCATTTCAGCAGAGTTGTCTGTGCGGATGATAGCGTAAAGCATAAGCCAAATCCAGAACCCTTGCTGAAATATATGGAGAAAGCGAAATGCAGTGAAACGGAACTGCTTTATATTGGGGACAGCATTTATGACAGACAGTGCGCTGAGTCTGCCCGATGTGCCTTTGCATTAGCCCTTTGGGGAGCAAAGAAAGATATGGACGGAGTATGTGCGTTTGCTTCTCCAGGTGATCTTCTGAATAGCCTTATATAAACAAAATAAGCCCTGGCTGATGCTCGAAGAGCGTCAGCCGGGGCTGTCTATTTGGGAGATTGTATTAATGGGGTCAGATCTAATTGTAGTGTGGAATCAGACCCCATTTAATTAATCGGCGTGCTCTTCCGGAGCTTCGGTATCCTCCACTTCCAGAAGTCGCATGCCGGCGGTTTCCGACACCGGGAGCGAGAACACGATGGCCTTTGCCTTCGTATCCGGGCCGGCTTCCGCCATGATGGCCTTCATGATGGTATTTTTTTCCGCGGATTTCGCCACGATCAGCACGATTTCCTTCTCTGCGGCGAGCGACACGCCCATGAAATGCGACGCTTCTTTCACGCCGGTGCCCTTCGCATGGATGATCGTGCCACCACCGGCGCCGCTGGAACGTGCGGCGTCCATCACGAGATCAGTGTATCCCTGGTTTGTAATCGTCACCAGAAGCTCATATTTCGTATCCTTCAAAACGGATTCCTCCCCTTTTACAAATTCCTGACCACAGGTCAGTGCTGCCAGCGCCTTTTTACCGCCGACGCTGGAAAACGGCACGATGAACGCGATGCCGGTGCCGGGCACATCGATGCGCATGCGATTCTGCAGCCCGTAGCGGATCGCTTTCCATACCTTATACGTAACCGCGGAAAAAATCACGGCCTTTTCACTGATCTCGAGCCCGAGGAAGTCCAGCACCTCGCTGGTGGCCGTTCCGCGCCCGACCGAGACGAAGCTCACAGCTGCACCGTATGTCTCATAAAAATCCGTAAAGCGGTCGGTGCTGTTCCGCTCTATGATCGTAATCATCCAGTAAAGATCATTCATAATATTTTACCTCACAGCTCGATGATGGCGTCTTCAGGCAGCGCGTCAAATTCATCAGAATAAGCTGCAAATGCAGGCGTCGCAGCGGAGATGCTCTGTCGTGCCCGGATCTGCGATACGAGTCCCATGATCTGAATCGTGATCAGCGGTGTCATCGCGACCATGGCCACGACACCGAAGGCATCCGCCACGATGTCACCACCTACGGCGATGCAAGCCCCTTGGGCAAGTGGCAGCAGGAAGGCCGCCGTCATTGGCCCAGACGCGACGCCGCCGGAGTCGAAGGCGATCGCGGTATACAGCTTCGGTACGAAGAAGGAGATGCCGAGGGCGATGCCGTAGCCCGGGATCAGCAGCCACATGATGGAGAGACCGGTCAGCACGCGCAGCATCGCGAGGCCCAGGGAACAGGCCACACCGATCGACAGGGCGAGGCCCATCGCTCGCGCAGAGATGGCGCCGTCGGTCAGCTCCTCGACCTGCTTGTTCAGAACATAGACAGCCGGCTCTGCCTTGACGATGAAATAGCCGATGATCATCGCCACCGGGATCAGCAGCCAGGAGGTGCTTCCGGTCGCCAGTTCTCTACCGAGGTAGTTGCCTGCGGGCATGAAGCCGACATTGGCCCCGGTAAGGAAAAGGACCAGACCGATATAGGTATAAAGAAGGCCGACGGCAATCTTGATCAGCGTCTTCCGGGACAGCTTCAGCACGAGCAGCTGGAAGACGAAAAAGAACAGCACGATCGGGAGAAGCGAAACCGCGATCTCCTTCATATAGAGCGGAAGTTCCTCTGCAAACAGATGAAAAAGCTCGGTGGATGTCGTGATATCCGGAATCGCCGGCGGCACATACTGAGATTCATCCGGATGGAACAGCATGCCGAGGATTGGGCCGATGGAACAGAGGGCGACCAGACCGAAGCTGTCGGACGCGGCATGGCGGTCACTTCGGATCGACGCGATACCGACACCAAGCGCCATGATAAAGGGAACCGTCATCGGGCCGGTCGTCACACCGCCGGAATCAAAGGCCACGCCCCAGAAGCTGTTCGGCACGAAGCGCGCGAGGATGAAAATGAGGATATAGCAGCCCACAAGGATCGGCGGCAGCGCGATCGAAAAGAGCATACGCAGCAGCGCCACGACCAGAAACGCACCGACGCCGCAGGCCACCGACAGGATGATCGTCCGGTTCGGCACCGCCGGGACCTGGGCGGCCAGCACCTGAAGATCCGGCTCGGATATGGTGATGATGAAGCCCAGGAAAAAGGTGATGAGGACGATGACCGAAAGATGCCGGCTTTTTTTCATCGCGGCACCGAGACGCTCGCCCATCGGTGTCATCGCCATCTCGGCGCCCAGTGTGAAGAACATCATGCCGATGATGATGAGGGCCGCACCCATGATGAAGCATAGAAGGATGCTCGAAGATACAGGCGCGATCGTGAAGCACAGGAAAAGGACGATACCGACGATCGGCATCACCGCCACCAGCGCTTCGCGGAGTTTCTCGCGTAGGAACTTGAACGTGTGCAAAGGCATTTACCTCCTGTAATAAAATATACTATTGAGATAGGAATACTATACTTTATTTTAGCAGAAAATGCCGATATTTAAAACTGGACAATCCGAAGGGTTTGTACAGCTTTTCAGTTGATGAGCAGGCTTTTGCTTTCCCTTTCAGAGGAATTACTATATACTATTCTGTATACAATGTTACGAACAGAGGTTTGATATGTTAAAGATACGTGAATTCAGAAAGAATCAGAAAATGACCATCAAGGAACTGGCGGAGCTGTCCGGCATGTCCATCAGCTACATTTCCCAGATCGAACGTGGTGAGATCGATCCCTCTCTTTCCTCTCTTCGGAAAATCGCCGCGGGGCTCCAGGTACCGATGCATATGCTGCTGGACGATGTCGTCGTCATGGGCAATCTGACGATCCGCAAGGAACAGCAGGTGATCACCTACTCTGAAGATCATAAGGTCTCCTATCGCTACCTGACCCCATTCCCGTCACCGGCCTATTCCCCGGAGGCGATGCTGATCCAGTTTGAGATCGCTGCGCACGCGCAGGACACGCAGCTGCCGATCCGCCATCATTCCGAAGAGATGGTCTATGTCACTGATGGACAGCTCACGGTGCAGATCGGCGACAGCGATGTGATCCTGAATCCCGGCGATACGACCGTCATCCAGAAGGACCTTCCGCACATCTATAAAAATAACGGAGATGCGCCAGTGAAAGGTATCTCCTCCATGTCGCCGCCTGTGTGGGGACGGATGAACCTCGCACAGAATTAATAGAAAATTAATGGGGTCTGACCCCATTAATTTTTTCTAAACAGAATCTAAACTGAAGTTTATGGGGTCAGACCCCAATGTCGTCAACCCAACGTCAACTTAAGACTGGTTGCTAGAAGAATGATATCACA
>CAKQPT010000049.1 GCA_934270345.1 uncultured Oribacterium sp.
AGATCGAAGATCCGCTCCGCCTTCTCACGAATGCTCACCAGCTTATGCTGAAGCCCGAGGGTTTCCTCTGTGCTCTGCAGCTTCTTATCCGCGCGACGGAACAGCTCCTGCGCTGCCTGCCGTGTGACGCCCAGCTCCTCACCGATCTCGGTGAAGCTCATGTCGTCCATGACATGGTACTCATATACCTTCCGCTGATTCTCATTCAGCAACCCGCCATACAGCTCGAAAAGGTTGCCGCGCACTACAAATTCATCCATAATCACCCTCAAACCTTTGCTAGTATAGCACATAAAAACATGCTGTCAACTATTTTTGTTGACAGCATGTTTTTAAATCCAGCATCTATTTCAATTGATTCAATTGTTACAGTTCAGCCGGGGGATGAAGAAGTCACCCCGGCTGAACTATTACTATTAATCTGCAAAAATAGAATCGACATATTCCTTTGCGTCGAAGCGACGAAGGTCGGTGGCCTTCTCGCCGGTGCCGATGTACTTCACCGGGATACCGAGCTCCGACTGGATGGCGAGGGCGATGCCGCCCTTCGCGGTGCCATCCATCTTCGTGAGGATGATACCGGTCACCTGGCAGGCATCCTTGAAGATCTCCGCCTGCGACATCGCATTCTGACCCGTCGTCGCATCCAGCACGACCAGCGTCTCACGGAAGCCCTCTGCGAACTCCTTGTCGATGATACGGTTGATCTTGCCGAGCTCCTGCATCAGATTCTTCTTATTATGAAGACGACCCGCCGTATCAATGATCAGCAGATCCGCGTTCTTTGACTTGAAGGACTGCAGCGCATCGAACACCACCGCCGCCGGGTCGGAACCCTCCTTCTGCGCGATGACATCCGTATCGATCCGCTTCCCCCACTCCTTCAGCTGCTCGATCGCACCCGCACGGAAGGTATCCGCCGCCGCCAGAATCACCCGCTTCCCCTGACGCTGGAAAAAGTACGCCATCTTACCGATCGACGTCGTCTTGCCCACACCATTGACACCGATGACCGAAATGATACTCTTCTGCCGCTCGAAATCATAGTAGGACTCGTCCACACGCATCAGCTCATACAGATAATCCCTCAGAATCTTCTTCACCTCACGCGTCGTATTCACACCCTGACGCTTCGACTCCGACTTCACCGCATCGATGATCTTCAGCGTCGTCGTCACACCCACATCTGACATAATCATCGCATCTTCCAGATCCTCGTAGAAAGCCTCATCCGCGACCTCATTCGACTGGAAGATGTTGTTGATCAGTCTTGAAAAGAAATTTGCCATTCGCTCTCCTTAAAAACTATATCATTCATTTATGTTCATTCTACCATGCAACAGGATTCTGGAGCCACCCCCAGAGAGCTAAATTGCGAATTCAAAGAACAGGTTCTACCGAATTGTACGTGTCCTGCCATACAGGCTTGCCTGTAATGGCAGGCACGAACAAGGCGGAAGGTTCTGTACTTTGAACTGAGTGAGTGCTCTCTGGGGGTGGTCCAGAATCCGTCCGGTTAAATCAAGCATCCAGCTGATCCGCAACGAGATCCACCGACACAAGCGTCGACACACCCTTCTCCTGCATGGTGATTCCGAACAGTCGGTCCGCGTTCTCCATGGTACCACGACGGTGCGTGATGACGATGAACTGCGTCTGGTTCAGATTATGCAGGTACTCGGCGAAACGCGAAACGTTCGAGTCGTCGAGCGCTGCCTCGATCTCGTCGAGAAGACAGAACGGCGACGGCTTCAGACACTGAATCGCAAACAGCAGCGCGATCGCCGTCAGCGCTTTCTCACCACCCGACAGCTGCATCATGTTCTGCAGCTTCTTTCCAGGCGGCTCGGCGATGATTGAAATCGAGGTCGTCAGCACATCCGGATCCGAGGTATCGAGCTCCAGACGGCCCTGTCCGCCACCGAAGAGGATCTTGAAGGTCTTGTCAAACTCCACCTGGATGCGCTGGAAGTTTTCATTGAACTGCTTCCGCATGCCCTGGTCGAGCTCCTCGATGACCTTCCCGAGCGACTTCGCGGACTCCGTGAGGTCGAGGTACTGATTATTCAGGAACTCGTAACGCTCGCTGACCTCCTTATACTGCTCGATCGCGTCGACATTGACCGGACCGAGCGCCTTCAGCTGATTCTTCAGCTTCGACACGAGGGAACGCACCTCCGAGGTATTCTTATACTCTTCGGAATAGCGCTTCTTCGCTTCCTCGAAGGTGAGCCCGTACTCGTCGAACATGTAGCTCGTGAGCTTGTCGATCTTATCGTCGAGCTTCTCCTTCTTATTCTGTACACGCATCGACTCCTTCTCCATATCGAGCAGTCGCTGCGAAATCTCATCCTTGCGGCCGAAGAAGGACTTTCGCTCGGCGACGAGCTTCTCCTTCTCCTCCGTGGCCCGTGCCGTCTCCGCCTGGGCCTCTGCCGCCACGTTGTCTGCATTGGCAATCAGATCCTGGAGCTCGGTGATGCGATCCGCCTTCTCCGCGAGCACCTGGTCGCTGTTCTGCTGCGCATCCTCCATCTCGCCCTTCTCGGTCGTGAGAGCCTCGAGCTCGCCGTTCAGGCGGTGCAGGGTCTCCGTCACGAAGTCGGTACGGGTCGACAGGGACGAGTACTCGACGTTGATCTGGGACGCGATCGCCATCGTCTTCGTGTTCTGATCGAGCTTCAACTGCTCGATCTCCTCGTGATGCGCCTCGACGGACGCCTTCGCGAGCGCACGACGGTTCTCGCCCTCGCTCAGCTTCGCCCGTAGCGCCGCGGCCTGCTTCTCACCCTCGAGCATCTGTGCCTCGATCTCGTCGAGCTCACGCTTCCGGCCCATCAGATTCGAGCTGTTCCGGAAGGCACCACCCGAGATCGAACCGCCCGGATTCAGCTGCTCGCCCTCGAGCGTCACGATGCGGAGGCTCTGCCGGTACTTCCGCTGGATCTGCAGTGCGTTGTCAATGTTGTCGACCACGAGCACACGGCCCAGCAGGAACTCTGCGAGACTGATGTACTTCTTGTCGAGGTCAATGAGGTCGCACGCGAGTCCGATGGCGCCGCGCTCATGCGACGCCTGCTCACAGTTGTTATCGCGGCGGCCGCGGATGTTGCTGAGCGGGAGGAAGGTGGCACGTCCGTAGCGGTGCTGCTTCAGGAACTGGACCATGTCCTTCGCCGTCGCCTCGTCCTCGGTGACGACGTTCTGGATGGCGCCGCCGAGGGCCGTCTCGATCGCGGTCTCGTACTTCGCCGGTACCTCGATGAGGTCTGCTACGACGCCGAGGATGCCGCGTCTCCGGTCGCGCTGGTCCATGACCATCTTGACCGCATTGCCGTAGCCCTCATAGCGCTCCGCGAGGTTACGCAGGGTCTCGAGACGGTTCTTGAGCCGATCGAGCTCACGGTTCTTCTCGACGATCCGCTCACGCAGCTGCTGATTCTCGGTGCCGAGCCGATCCACCAGCGCGGTATCACTCGCGATGATGGCATTGACCTCCTCGAGGCGCTGACCGAGTGTGGCGAGCTCCTTCCGCTGGTCCTCGATGTTCGTGAGGAAGCGGTCGTTCTTCACCGGGGAGCTCGACTCGGCTTCCTTCACCGGACGCTCCTCGAGCTCGAAGTCCGCGCCCATGCAGCTCGACACGGTGAGCTCGGTCTCGTCCATCGTGGAGCCGATCATCTCGAGATCGAGGTCGATGTTTTCCATCATCTCATCGGTCGCCGCCTTGTTGTCGCGGATGAAGGTGATCTGCTCACGGATCCAGCGGAGGAGACTCCGGTTGTCCTCGATCTGCGCGATACGGTCGAACACGTCCTTTCCGAGGGCGTTGATACGCTGTGTGTAGTGCAGTGCGTTATTCTTTTCAGTGTTGATCTGCTCGTTCAGAACATCGATCTGTCCCTGCAGGTTCGTCTTCAGAACATCCGACTGACTGACGGTGTCCTTTGCCTGCTGGAGCTTCTCATCGAGGGCGTGGATCTGCTCCTCGAGCTCGTTGTACTTGCCATTCAGCTGCTCGGACTCCTTCTTGATCGCGGCGAGGTCCTGTTCCACGGTGTCTGCATTGGCATTTACCGTGTCGAGGCCCTTTAGTGTGTCCTCCATGTCGCGCACGAAGAGGTTCGCGTCGGCGTTCACGAGCTCGTCACGGATCGACAGGTACTCGCGGGCCTGCTCGGACTGCCGCTTCAGCGGGCCGACCTGGCGCTCGAGCTCGGTGAGGATGTCCGTCACACGCGTGAGGTTCGCTTCCTCGTCACTGAGCTTCTTCTCGGCGAGGGCCTTCCGGCGCTTGAACTTCACGATGCCGACCGCCTCATCGAAGAGGTCACGACGCTCCTCCGGCTTACCGGAGAGGATCTTGTCGACCTGGCCCTGTCCGATGATGGAGTAGCCGTCCTTACCGATACCGGTATCGTAGAAAAGCTCGTTGATGTCCTTCAGACGACACTCGGTGCCGTTCAGCATGTACTCGGACTCGCCCGAGCGGTAGAGACGACGGGAAACTGTCACCTCGTCGTAGTCGATGTTCAGGATACGGTCGGAATTGTCGAGGGTGATCGCCACGAAGGCGGAGCTCTGCGGGCGGCGAAGCTGCGTGCCGGCGAAGATGACGTCCTGCATGGAGCTTCCACGCAGCTGCTTCACCTTCTGCTCACCGAGTACCCAGCGCACCGCGTCGGAGATGTTTGACTTTCCGGAGCCGTTCGGGCCGACGATGCCCGTGATGCCCTTACTGAAATCCAGGACCGTCTTGTTCGCAAAGGACTTGAAGCCCTGAATCTCAATAGATTTTAAATACATAACCTGTTTCCGCCTTGATACGCTTTAATGTCTGGTACGCTGCGCCCTGCTCGCCCTTCTTCTTGCTGGAGCCCTCACCGATCCCGTAGGCCTCCCCGTCGATCACTGCCTCGACACGATAGTAGCGGTCGTGACATGGACCGGACTCCTCGATCACACGGTACTCGAGGGACTTTTTATTCTGCGACACGTACTCCTGAAGCACGGTCTTCGCATCACGATAAAGCCCTGCGTTCTCGATGTCGCAGAGCACGAAACGACGCACGAACTTCTCCGCCGGTGCGAAGCCCCCATCGAGGTACATCGCGCCGATCACGGACTCGAAGGCGTCCGAAATGACGGAATCCCGACGGTTGATACCCTCCCGCGCCTCGCCCTTACCGAGGATGATGTAATCACCAAGGTTCACCTTTCGGGCTGCCTCTGCGAGCGTCGGCTCACATACCAGTGCGGCACGAATCTTGGTCATGACACCCTCCTGAATCACCGGACGGCGGTTAAAAAGAAATACACTGGAAACCAGCTCCAGCACAGCATCCCCGAGAAACTCCAGACGCTGATTCGAAGCCTCCTTCGGCTCCCCACTCTCATTACTATACGAAGGATGCGTCAACGCATGCTTCAGAAGAGACACATCACGGAAGCGATAGCCGATCGCCTCCTGTAAAACATCTAAATTCTGTTCCATAAAACTCCTTTTAGGATCGTCATTACACAGAAGTCGGAGGTACAGTATGCACGAGCTTGCGCATTCAAAGAACAGGTTCTTCAGAGATGTCCGTGACTGACAGATTGGCTTGCCTGTATGTCAGTCACGAACAGCGCTGAAGGTTCTGTACTTTGAACTAAGTGAGCCGTGCATACTGTGCTCCGACTTCGTTCGCTTGATTAAGAATTACTGATTGACCGCTTCCCGGATAGCGTCGACCGCATCCTGAACGGTGCTCATGTGCTCGGTGGCGTCATCCGGTACCTGGATACCGAAGGTATCCTCGATGGCCATCACGACCTGTACGACATCGAGGGAGTCCATCTCGAGGTCATCCACGAAGCGCGCCTCCGGGGTGATCTTCGCCGGATCCACACGCGGCACCTCCTTCACTATAATCTGCTTCAGCTTCTCAAATTCCATAGCTTCTCCTATCTGACCGGTTCGCCGGTCTGTTGTGGGCTCCAGTTTATGGGGTCTGCCCCCCATAAACTGCAACTTTAGATTCTGTATATAAAAATTTAATGGGGTCTGACCCCATAAACTTTAACTTTAGATTTTGTTTATGAAATTTTAATGGGGTCAGACCCCATTACGAAATTCTTAAGATTCGGTCGGCTGCGCGGCTTCTTCTGCGCGGGCGTTCTCGGCTTCGATGCTGGCGGCGATCTTCTGGACCGCGTCGGCGTGGACGAAGTCGTAGCACTGCTGGATGGCGTGGGTGATTTCGCGGCCGTCGGTGTTGCCGTGGACCTTCACGACAAGGCCACGGAGACCGAGGATCGGTGCACCGCCGTACTGCTTCGCATCGAACTTCTTCATCGTGCCCTTAAGGGTGCCCTTGATGAGCGCACCGCCGATCAGGGAGATTGGCGTGGACTTGATGGCGCTCATGATCTCACCGAGGAGCATCTTGCCGACGCCCTCATACATCTTCAGGATGCAGTTGCCGACGAAGGCGTCGCATACAACGACGTCGCAGGCACCGAAGGAAATCTCACGTGCCTCGCAGGAGCCGATGAAGTTGATGTCCTTCACTTCCTTGAGCAGCGGCATGGTCTCCTTCACGAGGGCATTGCCCTTCTCCTCCTCGGCACCGACATTGACGAGGCCGACCGTCGGGTTCTGGATGCCACAGACCTCCTTCATATAGATGGAGCCCATCTTCGCGTACTGAACCAGCCACTCCGGCTTGGCGTCAACATTGGCACCACTGTCGAGCAGCAGGGTCACACCCTTGCTGGTCGGAATCAGTGCGCCGAACGGTGGACGTGGCACGCCCTTCGCACGACCGATGATAAGCTGGCCGCCGGCGAGAATCGCACCGCTGGAGCCCGCGGAAATGAAGGCATCGGCATGGCCCTCCTTCACGAAATGAAGCGCCTTCACGATGCTGGAATCCTTCTTACGACGGATCGCAAGCACCGGCGCCTCGTGCAGGGAAATCACCTCCGCCGCATCACAGATTTCGACACGCGCTGTGAGCTCCGCCTCCGACACTCCGGCTGCCTTCGCCGCTTTCTGAAGCTCCTCCTTCAGAAGCCCCTCCGGACCGAAAAGAAAAAGCTTCGTATCTTTCGTAGCTGCAAGGGAACGAAGCGCACCATCCATGATCGCGGAAGGCGCATTATCACCACCCATACAGTCGATTGCTATTCTGACCATAATACTCCTTTTTCATCGAGGACTATCGTATTCTTAACCGCGCGTTACACTCCTGCGTCACAGCACGGACATCAAATACGCATACCACCTCGAATTTAACATTAAAACATCTCTATATTCTAATATGCGTACAGTGATTTTGCAAGAATTGCATTCAAGCCGGCGATTTCAGGCAGAGCCCAGGAGGACCTGACACAGAAGCCATACGGAGAGGTCGTGAAGAATCAAAATCCCATCCCTTAGAAGCACTTGGTGTTATCTTTCCCTGGAACCCTCTAGCAACGCTGAGTTTTCATGAAGGAAACTCAGCGATTGCAGAGGGCCTAGTACTTCTTAGGGATGGGATTTAGAGTCTTCCGAGCTCGGAGTACTGTGCTTATGTGCCAGGTCCTCCGGGTCTCTGAAAGCATGTAATCACTCATGTATCAGCTGATGATAGCGCCGCTTCTCCTCATACATCCGCTCGTCCATTTCGCGGAGGAAGGTTTCGGTGTCGCCCGGGGTGAGCTTCGCCTGGCCCATCGAGACGCTGATCTTAAACGGTTCTGCGCCGGAGCGATTGAAGACGTCGAGGCGACGGTTGATTTCCGTCATGGTTTCGAAGACCGCGTTCGGATCTTCACAGATCAGCAGCGCCACGAACTCATCGCCGGCATAGCGGATCGGGATTCCGCCGTCCGGAAGAGACTTCGCGAGGATGTTGCCCATCACACGGATCGCCTGGTCACCCATACTGTGACCGTAGCGGTCGTTGATCTGCTTGAAGTCATTGACATCCATCATGATCCCGTAAATGGAGAATCGCGATAATCGTTCTTTATTTGCAAGCACGCGGTCGAGGTAACGCCGATTATAGAGTCCCGACAGCGAGTCCGTCGAGATATTCTCGGAGTACACCTGCATCTGCACGAAGGTAAGCGAAATGGCGACCGAAATCCAGGAGCTCGTGATACCGTAACGCAGGAACTGTATGATGATCCCGAGTACACAAGGTCCCATGAAGTAGAAAATCGGGAAGAAATCGAGGTTCACGCCCTCTTCCTTCGAGTGATATACGAGGTAAATACTGTAGAGCAGATACAGATAGATCGAGATATACCCGATGATCGAGTAAAATCCGCGGCTGTATATATTGTCCGCTGAAATCGTGAACATGAAGCCGGTCCCGCGCAGGTTATACAGGAGACAGACGATCTCGAACAGGAACGGGATCGCGACGTAGCGGAGGTTCCGCCGGTACCGTGCATGGTTCTTATAAATATGCAGGTCGACATAGAGGCACCAGAGGAAACCGACACCGACCGTGCCTATATAAGACAGGCTGTTCGTGAGGTAGTTGAGGAAGCGCGCGCCGACGAAGCTCTGCCCATCCACGAGGAAGGTGAGGGTGTCGATCACGGCCCCCAGCAGCGTGATGATCGTCATCCAGTCATAGATCCGGTCATCCCCATGTATGCTCTCTCTGTTTCGATGTCGGCAAAACAGCAGAAACGCCATCATGATGATGGCGGCACCATTCGCCATGAAAATCTCTTCAAAAATCATAGTCTCAACCTGCTCAATCTCTTTGCTTCATCCAGTAAATCGACATTTTGGTCCCTTAAAGTATAAAATTTCGACGCCTTTATTGCAATCCGAATGCTGAAATTTACGAAAAAATGCAAGCTGTTCAGGCCAATGCCTCCATCGGGATGCGGCACCAGACTGCCAATGTTTATGCCAGAACAGCCATCACCGCCCGTGCACCTGATTCAGACAGAAAAATCCGGGCAATGTCGGATGTAGACATTGCCCGGAAATACTTACGACGTATGACAGTAGTTTAGTTTCCCTGTGCTGCGTTCTCTTCTACGATCTTGTTCTGAACGTCGCCCGGTGCCTGCTCGTAGCGGGCAAAGCTGTACTCATAATCGCCGGTACCGCCGGTCATGGAACGAAGGTCGGTGCCGTAGCCGTACAGATTTGACATCGGAACCTCAGCCTGGATGACCTGCTTGCCATGGCCGATCGACTCCATACCGAGAACTCTGCCGCGGCGCTTCGTCATATCGCCCATGATATCGCCGGTATTGGCATCCGGAACCGTGACCTTGATGGATGCGATCGGCTCGAGAAGAATCGGCTGACACTTCATGAAGGCATCCTTAAACGCCATGTTCGACGCCGTCTTGAACGCCATATCGGAGGAATCAACCGGATGGTAGGAACCATCGAGGAGGATTGCCTTGACGCCGACAACCGGATATCCGGCCAGAGGACCCTTCTCACAGCCCTCCTGAACGCCCTTCTCAACCGCCGGGAAGTAGTTCTTCGGAACGGATCCGCCGAATACCTGCTCCTCGAATACATACGGGGTCTCGAGGTCGCCGGACGGCTCGAACTGCATGATGACATCACCGAACTGGCCGTGTCCGCCGGACTGCTTCTTATATCTGCCCTGTACCTTCGCGCTCTTCTTGATGGTCTCGCGATATGCGAAACGAGGCTTCGACAGGACGAGGGTTACGTTGTAGCGCTCCTTGATCTCGGACGCCACGACGTCGAGCTGCTGATCGCCGATACCATAGATGAGGGACTGACGGTTCTCCGGATCGGAAACGGTCTTGAGGGTCTTGTCCTCTTCCATCATACGGGCGAGTGCGGTCGCGAGCTTATCTTCCTCGGTCTTGTTCTCTGCGGCGTATGCCTTAAAAGTATATGGCGTCGAGAACTGCGGGCCGTGGTACATGATCGGCGCATTACGAACCGCCATGGTATCACCGGTTGCGGTCACGCTGAGCTTCGCAACGGCACCGATATCACCGGACTTCAGCTCCGGGACCTCGATGGACTCCTTGCCGCGAAGGACGTAGATCTTACCGATCTTCTCGGTGGTTTCCTTATTTACGTTATAGACCTCTGAATTCGGCTTCAGGGTACCGGTGCAGACCTTCATGAGGGAGTACTTTCCGAGGAACGGATCCACGATGGTCTTCCATACCTTCGCGGTCAGGGTCGCGTCGGAATTATACTTTGCGGTGAAACGCTCGCCGTTCGATACATCGACGCCGACGGTCTCAAACTCATCCGGTGCCGGGAAGTACTTGTCGATGACCTGAAGAAGGACATTGAAGCCCTGTACGTTCAGGCCGGAGCCCATGAGTACCGGAACCATGCTGCAGGTCTTCACGTTCTGACGAAGTGCGGTCTGGATCTCCTCGACGGTGAACTCCTCACCACCGAAGTACTTCTCCATGAACTCGTCGGAGGTCTCTGCAACGGCCTCGAGAAGTGCATTTCTTGCGATACCGAGGTTCTTCTTTACATACTCCGGAATCTCGCAAGGCTCGTACTCGTTCGGCTTTGTGAACTTACGGCCCTCCATCTTTACGACGTTTACGAGGCCGACAAACTTCTCATTTTCGCGGATCGGGATCTGGAACGGTGCGACGGAACGTCCGAACTGCTTCTCCAGATTCAGTACCAGCTGACGGAAGGATGCGTGATCGTCATCCATGTTCGTCACGAAGAAAAGACGTGGGATGCGGTACTTCTCACAGATGTCCCAGGCTCTCAGTGTGCCCGGCTCGATGCCTGCCTTACAGTTCACCACGATGATGGCAGCGTCCGCTACAGAAACGGCTTCCTCCACCTCGCCCACGAAATCAAAATAACCCGGAGTGTCCAGTATATTGATCTTGAGATCTCCGTGCTCACCCTTATACTCGATCGGAACGGTGGTCGCGGAAATCGAAAACTTTCTCTTGATTTCTTCCTTGTCGTAATCCGAAACTGTGTTGCCCTCAGGGACGCTTCCCATTCTGGTGGTTACGCCTGTAACATAAGCGAGTGCCTCTGCTACGGTCGTCTTTCCTGCGCCACCATGTCCCAAAAGGACAACGTTACGTATGTTTCCGGTGTCATATACCTTCATAAGTCTTTCCCTCCTGTGCATACGAAGTATTTCATTAGTTAGTATTCTACTAAAAATAAAAGGCTAATACAAGAAATTTGTGAATTTTATACCAAATAAGAGGGTAAAAACGTTACTGTTCACTCGTAACCTTGCATAGTTAAGGCCGGACCGCTAAACTGATCTCAGTTGATGCGGACCGGCCTTT
>CAKQPT010000050.1 GCA_934270345.1 uncultured Oribacterium sp.
TTCAGGGTCTGTGTATTAATCGATCTTTGATTTTCAAGGTTCGTTGTGCTCTCGTTTTCTGCGACAGCTTGTTTATATTAGCAAACCGTCATTCAATTGTCAAGAGCTTTTTTGAAATCTTTTTGATGATTTCAAACGCAGAGGGTGGGGTTCGAACCCACGTGCCCTTGCGGACAAACGGTTTTCAAGACCGCCTCGTTATGACCACTTCGATACCTCTGCACTTTTACGCGCTCTTTACGAGCGACTTAGATATAATATCGATAAGCGCTTCTCTTGTCAACCACTTTCTGAATTATTTTATGATGGCAGATACTCGAATAGATAGTCTATAAGAAATAAGCATTCTGTCAGTCGCCGTATGTGCTGACAGAATGCTTATGATGGATCTAACTGTTCATTTTATTTAAATACAGCTCTGCGATTTTTACATCCTCTGGCGTGGTCACCTTGATGTTTTCGTAACTGCCCGGAATGATCTTCACCCGCTGCCCTGCGAAAGACTCGACGACCATCGCATCATCTGTGATTGGAATCATAAGATGTCCTCTCGCCTCCTGGTCGATCATCGCTGCATATGCTTTATAGATGAGTGAGAAGTCGAAGCTCTGTGGTGTCTGCATGAGCCATAGTGAACTTCTTTCCGGCGTCTCCTTCACGAAGTGATCTGCATCGAGGACCTTGATGGTATCCTTCACCGGCATACCGATCACCGCTGCATGGTACTTCTCTGCGTAGCGCAGTGCATCGTCGATGATGGCATCGCTCAGCATCGGTCGTGCACAGTCATGGATCATGATGAGCGGATCTGATGTACCGGATGGCGTCATACCAGTTTCAGAAGAAGCGGTATCCAGTTTCTCGAGCTCGGCGACTTTCTTCAATCCTTCGAAGACAGAGTTGTAGCGTTCCTTTCCTCCCGCGACGATGGCGGAGAGCTTATGAAGTGCACAGGTCCCGCCGCTACGTGTCAGCTCTTCCATATACGGGATATCCTCTTCTCCGGTGGTCAGGATGATGCCATCCACCGCGTCATGCCGGTCGAAGCGGGATGCGCTCCAGATGAAGAGCGGTCGGCCGAGGATCTCCATAAACTGTTTCTTCGTTTTACTGTGCATGCGGCGTCCGCTGCCGGCAGCGAGGACGATCGCATAGACTTTTCTTCCGTTATACATAAACACCTCCACATCATGTGTGCACTTTACAATTCTTCTTGAACCTATCATATCAGATTTTCAGCATATAAAAAATGCCTGTGCTTTAGCATCAGGCATTTCATGGTTACATAATATATGCAGCTGTCTCTTACCATGTCCGGTCGATGAATCAGCGCTCACCGAGCTTCAGGTTTGGGCAGGCGTTCAGGTCCAGTCCGTCATGACGGCCCTGCAGGTATTCATAGTAACCTGCGCAGCCGATCATGGCAGCATTGTCCGTGCAGAGCACCGGGCTCGGACGATAGAAGGTGATGTCGTTTTTCGCACACGCCTCTTCCATCCGTGCGCGGATATGGCTGTTGGAGGCGACGCCGCCCGCGATGGCGAGCTTCTGGTAGCCGCGCTCCTTACAGAGCATGATGGCACGCGAAACGAGCGAATCGGTGACGGCTTCCTGGAAGGAGGCGCAGAGATCCGGAACGTCGATCGGGGTATTCATCATTTTCGCCTTGTTGATGTAGTTGAGGACCGACGATTTGATACCGGAGAAGGTGAAATCGTACGGGTTGTCTGCCACCGTGCCACGCGGGAATGCGATGGCCTGCGGATTGCCGCTTTTCGAAGCAGCATCGACCTTCGGGCCACCCGGATAGCCGAGTCCGACGGCACGGGCCACCTTATCGAAGGCTTCACCGGCAGCATCATCACGTGAACGGCCGACGATCTCGAACTTCCCGTAATCCTGTACGACCACGAGGTGGGTATGACCACCCGACACGATCAGACAGGCAAACGGCGGCTTGAGCTCCTTGTTTTCGATGTAGTTTGCGCTGACATGTCCCTCAATATGGTGAACACCGATCAGCGGCTTTTTCAGCGCATAGGCGAGTGCCTTCGCTTCCGCCACACCGACGAGCAGGGCGCCGACGAGACCCGGACCATAGGTGACCGCGATGGCATCGATGTCGTCGAAGGTACAGTGTGCCTCCTTCAGCGCGAGCGCGATGACGTCATCGATCTTTTCGAGATGCTTACGGGACGCGATCTCCGGCACGACCCCGCCGTACTCGGTATGAATCGCGATCTGCGATGAAATGATGTTGGAAAGAACCTCCCGGCCATTACGAACGACCGCTGCCGCGGTTTCATCGCAGCTGGATTCGATTCCGAGGATTGTAATATCTACCATAGCTACTCCAGATTGATATACTAACTGTGTTTATACTGCATCTGCAGTCGTTGTTCCGATGATGCGTATCGTATCGATCTGTCGATACTGCGTGTTTACATCAGATTACTGCTCTCCGTTTTCTTCATCATCGAACACGAGATCCTTCGTCCAGCCGTCCCGTGCGAACTTCACCGGCCAGATCTTCGAAATCTCGTCCCGATAGATATCCGGCTTCATCTCGCTCGGGGAATAATGTGTAAACCACATCTCCTTCGGCTTCGCCTCGGCACCGATGCGGGCCGCCTCGACCATCATCATGTGCTTATACTTCTTCGCATTGTCGAGCTTCTCGTACTCACCGTACATGCCCTCGCAGATGAAGAGATCCGCGTCGGTCGCCATCTCGGTGATCATCGGCGTCGGACGGGTATCGGTACAGTAGGTGACACTCAGGCCGCGTCGTGCAGCGCCCATCACCATGTCCGGTGTATAGGTCTGCCCGTCTTCCTCGATCGTTTCCCCGTGCTGCAGTCGGTTCCAGCAGCGCACCGGAATGCCCTGTGCCTGTGCGCGGGCCGCGTCGAACTTTCCGAGTCGACGGATGCTGACGCGATAGCCATAGCAGGTGATTTTATGGTTCACCTTAAAGGCCTCCAGCACGAACGGTCCGAACTCGATCTGCTCGAGCGGCTCGGAAAGTTCGTGGTAAATGATTTCAAACGGAAGCTCCGGTGCGACGACGCGGAGGCCATCGACCACGCGCTTGAGCCCCTTCGGGCCGACCATGTGCAGCGGCTCGGTACGCTCGGCGTTCCCCATCGAAAGAAGCATCCCCGGCAGACCGGAGATATGATCCGCATGGTAGTGCGTGAAGCAGATCACATCGATCGGCTTCGGCGACCATGACTTTTCCTTCATGGCGATCTGCGTGCCCTCGCCGCAGTCGATCAGCATACTGCTGCCGTTACAGCGAAGCATGAGGCTTGTGAGCCATCGGTTCGGAAGCGGCATCATCCCGCCGGTTCCCAGTAAACAAATATCCAGCATATTTTTATTCCTTCATCATGATGATGGCATCCTCTGTCGGACCCTGATAGTAGTTCTTTCGTCGATAGGATTCTACGAATCCGCTTTTAAGATACAGCGCCTTCGCAGGCTCATTGTGTGCCCGGACCTCGAGGAAGACACGATCAGCGCCCCGTTCTGCAGCGAGACGCAGCATCTCCTCCATCAGCGTTTCACCGACGCCGTTCCGTCGGCAGGCGGGCGCCACACATATATTTTCGATCTCGGCTTCCGGCGCGATGATCCGCAGTACCGCATACCCTGCGAGGCCAATGCGGTCGGTCCCTGCATCCTGCACTGCGCCTGTCTGCATTGGCTTCGGAACGGAGTGCGGCCCGGGATCTGCGGATGAGCTGTGCTCCTGCATCGTTTCCGAAACAGCAGCTGTGGCACGAATCACCAGCGGAAAATCGCATTTGGAGGCGATGGCGGACTCGAAATCCTCGGCATGCCAGGCCATCTGACCGAAGGCTTCCCGCTCGAGGCGAAGCACCTCCGGGATGTCCTCCAGCCGCATGGCTTCGATGGTATACGCGTTTTCCTTCATCGAGCTTCCTCCTGTCTTTCATAGACTGTTTATACCCGGAGAGTGGTCGTACGATGACGCGCAGGGATGTTCCTGCGATCGGCCTCGGTATGTCCGCTTATAAATTCTCCGGTACCGTGTTATCCTCGTAGCCCGGACCGGCATCGATCTTATAGTTCCGTGCCGTGAGACGATCCTCCCCCGCTGACTTTTTCAGGAGATTCGGATCCTCGTGGGTGATGTCATACTCCCGGAGTCCGGCGGCCTCACGCTCGCGTTCCGCCTGCGGCTTCCGGATATAGCTGAGGTGAAAATCCTTTCCGGATACTGCCTTCCCCTGCGCGAGCTGTTCTGCGCCGAGCATGGCGACAGACGATGCTCGCTGAAGAAGATTGCCCGGGCCAGCGAAGCGGTACGGTACGGAGAGCTGTGTTTCAAGGCAGCTGCGGTATACCGGAACGGCATCCCCCAGAAAGAAGTGCTTTCCCGGCATCTGATTGATTTTCGTGACGAGCTCCTCGATGCCGATGGCCTCTTCCTCTCCGATCAGCTGTCCGTCGAGAAAGGTCGCGGTATATACCTGATTGCGGCGCGCATCCATGATCGGATGCACATAAACCGCATCCATATCCCGGACATTCATCGCGAGACCCTCGAGGGTGCTCACCTCGAGGAGCGGGATATCATAGCCGAGGGCCAGGCCCTTCGCCGTTGCGGCACCGATGCGGAGACCGGTAAAGGAACCGGGACCCGCGCTGACCGCGATGGCATCCAGCTCGTCGACCGTATGTCCGGTACGTGAAAAAATCTCAGCCACCATAGGTAAAAGTGTCTGAGAGTGGGTGAGTCCGATATTACATGAATACTCCGAAAGAACGACACCGTCCGCGTATAAGGCGACGCTTGCGGTGTGTCCGGATGAATCAATTCCTAAAATCAACATAGTGTTATCCCATACTTAATATTCGATGCGGCGATAGTCGAAGCCCTTCGTAAGGTCCTTCCGGATGCGCACCCAGCGGGCCTCCTTCGGAAGAAGCTCCTCGATCTGTCCCGGCCACTCGATGATGCTGACGCCCTGACCATAGAAATAGTCCTCATAGCCGATCTCCTCCATCTCGGAAGGATCGCCGATGCGATAGACATCGAAGTGATAGAGCGGCAAACGCCCGCCTTCGTACTCCTTCACGATGTTAAAGGTCGGCGAATTCACATAGTCATCGATACCGAGTCCCGCGGCGAAGCCCTGGGTGAAGACGGTCTTGCCTACACCCAGGTCACCATCGAGACAGATGATCTCGCCCGGGACCGCCTCGCGGCCCAGCTTCTGTCCGAATGCGAAGGTATCCTCCGCTGAATTACTCTCAAAAATCATCAGTCCTCTTCCTTCTCGGTACGGATGAAATGGAAGATCCGGCGACCGGTCTTCTCCTCAAACTCAGCGACATTCTGTAGGAAGTCGCCTTCAAACATCACATCGGTGACGAAACCGAACTCATCGGTACGACCGCCCAGTGCGATCGGAACCAGCTTCGAGCTGTCCTCGAGGAAGAGCTCACGAAGCTCCTTCTTCACCGCATCCGGTGTACCCTCGACACGAACGAAATAAGCGAACGCGTTGGAGCTCATCGGCTCGATCTGGATCATCTTCTCGGTCCAGCCGATGCCCTGGAAATCATGCTGGTGGCGTACGGCTGCGATGATGTCGGATACGACGGCACTCGCGGTCGGCATCTTGCCGGCACCCATACCGTAGAGCATGGTGGTACCGAGGCAGTTCCCGACGATACGGATACCGTTGTAGACGCCATCGACGCTGAAAAGCGGATCCGACTTCGGAATCATCATCGGTACGACATAGGCGAAGTACTTATCCTCAACCTGCTGTACAGAGCCGAGCAGCTTGATGGTCGTGCCCAGTTCACGCGCATAGAGGAAGTCCAGCTTCGAAACCGCACGGATACCCTCGGTATAGATGTCCTCATGACGGCAGCGGTTGCCGGAGGCCATGCTGAGAAGAATCGCCGTTTTACGAGAAGTATCGAAGCCGTCGATATCAGAGGACGGGTCGCGCTCCGCATAACCGAGATGCTGTGCCTCGACGAGGGTCTCCTCGAAGTCGGCCCCCTTCTCACGCATCTTCGTGAGGATGAAGTTCGTGGTACCGTTCATGATACCGGTGATCTCGGTCAGATTCTCGCCGGCATAGTTATGGTAGATCGTACGGATGACCGGGATACCACCACCGACGGAAGCCTCGAAATAGAAATTGCAGTGATGCTCGCGGGCGATACTGATCAGCTTGGAGCCAACCGCATCTACGAGTGCCTTGTTCGAGGTGACACAGTGCTTGCCCTTCTCGAGGCAGGCCTTCACGAACTCATACGCCGGATGAATGCCGCCCATGGTCTCAACGACGAGCTTGACCTCCGGATCGTTCTCGATGATGGAAAAGTCGGAAATCAGCTTATCATTGTCAACACCGATATCGGTACGAAGATCCAGTACATACTTGAGCTCGACCGGCTCGCCGACCTTCTTTTCAATCTGCGCCTGATTGATGCGCAGTACCTCTGCTACGCCGGAGCCGATGGTGCCATAGCCTAAAATCGCAATTTTCATAATTTCCCCCTTCATGCTGGTAACGTCTCTGAAGCGTTCAGAAAACGTTTTGAAATGATGTTGCCGGTGGTTTTACAGGGACTGCCTAGCCCGGCATGCTCTCCTGCGCAAGAATCTTGACATATTGTATATTGGGCAATGCTTCGATCTCATGGATCATCGCATTGATGTCCGAAGTATCTTCCCGGACCTCGATGGAGAGCGTCAGGGTAGCGATTCCGTTGATGGGAATCGACTGGTGGATGGTCAGGATGTTCGCATTATACGAAGACACCGTCGAGCAGACCTTCGCCAGATTTCCGAGTACATCCCGCATCTGCACGATGATCGTGATGGTCTTTCCCTTCGAACTGTCGTAAAACGGGAAGATGTCTTCTTTATACTTATAGAAAGAACTGCGGGAAATATTCACGCGTTCGGTCGCTTCTGCCACCGATAAGCCCTTTTCTGTCTCGAGAAGACGCTTTACCTCGACCACCTTTTTCAGAACCTCAGGCAGTGCCCCGGTCCGGACAACGAAATAATCGGATTGACTGCTCATCGTGTCTACCTGTCCTTCTCTCTCGCTCGTGGTGCTGTTTCGTCGCTTCGCTGCTGCTGAAATCAGTCATCTCCCTGGATACGGCGATCCGGGCAGCCGAGCTGCATCCACTTAAGGTAGGCGGTGATGAAGCGATCGATATCACCATCGAGCACCGCATCGGTATTGGAGGTCTGCTCACCGGAACGAAGATCCTTCACCATACGATATGGCTGCAGAACATAGGAGCGGATCTGGGAGCCCCAGCCGTTGTCCTTGACCTCGCCACGGATGCCGGCCAGCATCGCTTCCTGCTCCGCCTTCTCCTTCAGGTACAGTCTCGCCTTCAGCATCTGCATCGCCTTGTTCCGGTTCTGGAGCTGTGAACGCTCCTCCTGACAGGCCACGACGATACCGGTCGGGATATGAATCAGTCGAACGGCCGAGGAGGTCTTATTGATGTGCTGTCCACCGGCACCGGATGCACGGAATACCTCCATCTTGATGTCCTCCGGACGCACCTCGATGTCGATCTCGGTCTCGATGTCCGGCATGATGTCACAGGATACGAAGGAGGTCTGACGCTTCGCCTGTGCATTGAATGGAGAGATACGTACCAGACGGTGTACACCCGCCTCGGAGCGAAGGTAGCCGTAGGCATACTCGCCATCGATCTCGATGGTGACGGACTTGATACCGGCTTCATCACCCTCCAGATAATCCAGCACCTTCAGGGTGAAACCATGACGCTCCGCCCAGCGTGTATACATACGATACAGCATACCGGCCCAGTCGTTGGACTCGGTACCACCGGCACCGGCGTTGAGACGCAGGATGGCATTCATGCTGTCATACTCTCCGGAAAGGAGAAGCTTCGTCGACATCTGATCGAGGCGCTCGATGAAATCATCCAGCATTTCCTTGACCTCTGCCACGGAATCCTGATCTTCCTCCTCTTCCGCCATCTCGATCAGTGCGCCGATATCATCATAGGACTGTGCGAGCTCTTCGTAGCTTTTTACCTCATCCTTCAGACGACGATCCTCGGTGGAGTACTGGTTGGCCTTTTCCGGATCGGTCCAGAAATCCGGCTCTTCCATCATACGGTCGAGCTCGGCGATGCGCTTTTTCTTATTGTCGAGATCCAGGGAAGCGCCGAGGTCCCGGAGTGACTGTTCCTTCTGTCCAAGCTCATACTTGTACTGGTCTAACTCAATGATCATTTGTTTTCCTTTACATGCTATGGGTTTACATCGTCACTGCCGCTCTGCTTCCGGAACGCACAGGCACCCGGGTGGTGCCGTCCGCTCTGAAAGGGAAGCGAAGTATATAAAAGGCCGCGAAGCATTCGATGATGATCCGCGGCCTTTCCCTGCCGGAGCAGGAAAGCTTACTTAGTTTTTGCCGGCGTGATCAAGCATTTCGTCCTGTGCCTTCTCTGCCTGTGCTTCCGATACCTTCTGATTCATCATCTTCTGGTACTCGTCACGGCCGTGGCACTGCTTGTACTTCTTGCCGGATCCACACGGACACGGATCGTTCGGATAGATCTTGCGGATGGAACGCTTCTTCGGTGCCTGCGCGAGGGTGTCGTCACGGTTGGTACCGGTGACCTGTGCCTGCTGCTCACGCTCCACCTTCTGCTCTACCTGGATATGATACAGGATGCGTACGGTGTCTTCCTTGATGGCACGTGTCATATCGCCAAACATCTGGTAGCCCTGGATCTTATACTCTACGAGCGGATCCTTCTGGCCGTATGCCTGAAGACCGATACCATCACGAATGATATCCATATCATCGATGTGGTTCATCCACTTCTGGTCGATCACACGAAGAAGGATGACACGCTCTACCTCACGGAGCTGCTCCGGATTCGGGAAGGAGGCTTCCTTCTGCTCATAGAGCTTGATGGCCTCTTCCTTCAGGAGTTGCTTGAACTCGTTCTTCGTCATCGAGTTGAACTGCTCCTCGGTGAGCTGCAGCTTCGGAAGCGGGATGATGCTCATCAGTGTATCATTGAGACCACTGAGATCCCAGTCCTTCGCGGTTGCGTCCTCCGGAACGTTCGCATCGACATAGTTCTCGATGATGTCCTGGATGAAGTTGATGATGGTCGGACGGAGATCGTCACCGTTCAGTACCTTCTCACGCTCAGCATAGATGACATCACGCTGCTCGTTGTTGACCTCGTCATACTTCAGGAGGTTCTCACGGATACCGTAGTTGTTCAGCTCGATCTTCTCCTGTGCCTTCTCGATGGCATTGGAAAGCATCTTGTGGTGGATCTGCTCGCCCTCCGGGACACCCAGTGCCTCAAACATATTCATGAGACGCTCGGAACCGAAGAGGCGCATCAGGTCATCCTCGAGGGAGATGAAGAACTGGGACTGACCCGGGTCACCCTGACGTCCGGCACGTCCACGGAGCTGGTTATCGATACGTCTCGACTCGTGACGCTCGGTACCGATGATATGAAGACCACCGGCAGCCAGTGCCTCCGGATCCAGCTTGATATCCGTACCACGGCCGGCCATGTTGGTCGCGATGGTGACGGCACCGTGCTGACCGGCGTCTGCGACGATGGCCGCCTCGAGCTCATGGAACTTCGCATTCAGGACGTTGTGCTTGATACCGCGACGCTTCAGCATACCGCTGATGAGCTCGGAGGTATCGATGTTGATGGTACCGATCAGAACCGGTGCACCGGTCTCGTGGATACGAACCGCTTCATCCACGACGGCCTGGAACTTTTCCTTCTTTGACTTATAAACCGCATCATCGAGGTCGACACGCTGTACCGGCTTGTTGGTCGGGATACAGATGACATCCATGTAATAGATGTTACGGAACTCCTTCTCCTCGGTCTGTGCGGTACCGGTCATACCGGCCTTCTTATCAAACTTGTTAAAGAAGTTCTGGAAGGTGATCGTCGCGAGGGTCTTCGACTCACGCTTGACGTTCACGTGCTCCTTCGCCTCGATCGCCTGATGGAGACCATCGCTGTAACGACGGCCCGGCATGATACGTCCGGTGAACTCGTCGACGATGAGGACCTCATCATCTTTGACCACGTAGTCCTTATCACGGTGCATCAGGTTGTTTGCACGAAGAGCCAGGATCACGCAGTGCTGGATCTCCAGATTCTCCGGATCCGCGAGGTTCTTGATATGGAAGAACTGCTCTACCTTATGAACACCCTGCTGTGTGAGGTTAACGGTCTTCTCCTTCTCGTTGACGATGAAGTCACCGGTCTCCTCGATCTCCTCGCCGAGGATCGCATCGAGCTTACTGAACTCTGCGGACTCCTCACCACGCTGAAGCTGACGGGCCAGCACATCGCAGACCTCATAGAGCTTCGTGGACTTTCCGGACTGTCCGGAAATGATGAGCGGTGTACGTGCTTCATCGATCAGGACGGAATCGACCTCGTCGATGATGCAGTAGTGAAGGCCACGAAGTACCTGCTGGTTCTTATAAACCGCCATGTTATCACGGAGGTAGTCGAAACCGAGCTCGTTATTCGTGACATAGGTGATATCACAGTTATAGGCTGCCTGACGCTCCTCGGTGGTCATGGAGTTCAGAACCACACCAACGCTTAATCCGAGGAACTCGTGGATACGTCCCATCCACTCGGCATCTCGCTTGGCGAGGTAGTCGTTGACGGTGACGATATGAACGCCCTTTCCCTCCAGCGCATTCAGGTAGGCCGGACAGGTGGATACGAGGGTCTTACCTTCACCGGTTCTCATCTCGGCGATACGGCCCTGATGAAGAACGACACCACCGATCAGCTGTACCGGGAAGTGCTTCATCTTATTGACACGCCACGCGGCCTCACGTACTGTCGCATAGGCCTCCGGAAGAATCTGATCCAGACTCTCTCCCTGCGCCAGACGCTCCTTGAACTTCGGGGTCTGCGCCTTTAACTCTTCATCTGACATGGCAGACATGGTCTCATCATAAGAAAGGATCTTCTTAATGATCGGATCGATCCGCTTCAGTTCATGATCGGAATGGGTACCGAAAACCTTCTCAAAAAAACTCATTTGCTCTAGTACTCCTTATCGCAAGTGCACACAGCGATACAGCTGCCTACACTTTTCGTTCTACTTATGGCTATAACTCTGAAATCTTATCACTAAACACTTTTTTATTCAAGAAAGCTTTTGATTGTTAACATTTAATTCATAA
>CAKQPT010000051.1 GCA_934270345.1 uncultured Oribacterium sp.
TAGGGCTAAGCTGTAAGTGCTGCAAAGCATTCAGGTGATAGTTACTAATAGGTCGAGGGCTTATCCAATGTGACTGGTAGGTTTTGATGTTTTATCTACAGAATAAACTATATGAGCGGTATTCAGTAAATGTTCAGGACCATGGAGTTTTCCATGGTCCTTTTTTGTATCCATACACTTTTGCAGGAACAGGATCCATGCGGCGTGCATACAGTGTGAGAAAACGCGTTCGGGATGGATCGCAGAAATTCTGGTGTTTTCTATATCGATTTATGCAGGATATGATATTATTATGTCGACTATATACGATTCCTGTATATATGAGGAGAGCACGATGGACACAGACAACCTGAAAATCTACCTCGAAATCGCGCGGCTGAAGAATATCAGCGCGGCGGCGAAGAGCCTGAATATGACGCAGTCGACGGTGAGTCGCCGTCTCCAGATGCTGGAGGAGGAGATGCGTACGCGACTGGTGGTACGAAACCGTGGTGTCGAGAACATCAGCCTGACGCCGGCCGGGGAACAGCTGGTGCCGCTCTGCGGTCAGCTTCTCCGCATGGAGAAGGATATGCTTGAGCTCGGACAACACTCGAAAAAGAATCGACTTCGGATATCGGTGCCGGACAGCATCATGTCCTACAAGCTGAAGCCGTTTTTTCGGCGTCTGGTCGAGGAGTTCCGGGATTCCGGAATCACACTGATGATGTCGGACTCCATCCCGATCAGTGAGATGGTGCGGGATCGGCAGATCGACATCGGCATCACGAACAACATCGTGCCCTTCGCCGAGCTGAAAAGGCATGAGCTGTTCCGGGAGACCTATGTGCTGGTTACACATGAGAAAAAGGACCTGCGGGAGGGGGAAAGGATCCATATGAAGACTTTGGATCCAGCCCATGAGGTGTATCATATTTTCTCACAAGACTTCAATCGCTGGCATAACTACTGGATCCATCCGGGGAATGAAAAGGCGCGGGTGAATCTCGCCCATGTCGCCATCGATTTTCTGACGGATGAGAAGGACTGGACGATCCTGCCGGAATCGGTTGCCCGAACGCTGATCGAAGAACGGCAGGGAAATGATGATCTATATATGTATGCATTGGCCCCGGATGTACCGGAGCGCGTCGCCATCGCGGTGACGAATCGGAATGCCGGACCGGAGACTGCACGCCTGACAGACGAAGTGATACGACTGCTCAAGGTATGGCTGACTAAGTAGAAAGGAAGATAAAAATGGCAGAAGCTTTAAAGGAACGGAAGGAGATGGATCCGGCGTATCAGTGGGATCTGTCAAGCTTATATGCGGATGATGCGGCATGGGAGGCGGCGCTTGCCGGTCTCGATGAGCGTATCGCAAAAACGGCGGCGTTTGAGGGGACGCTGAAGACGGCGGAGGCGATCCGCGCGTATTTCGATGCGAGCACGGAACTCGGCGGTCAGCTGTCGGATGTCTTTTCCTATGCGTTTATGCGGAAGAGTGAGGATACGCGGCAGGAGGCGGCACAGAGCATGTACAGCCGCGCGTATGCGAAGTATGTGCAGGCGGAGACGGCGCTGAGCTTCGCGGAGCCGGAGATTCTGTCGCTGCCGGAGGCGACGCTGCAGGCATTTACAGAATCGGAAACGCTGAAGCCGTATCACTATCAGATGGTGAAGCTGCTCCGTCAGAAGCCGCATACCCTGAGCGGAGCGGAGGAGAAGCTGCTGGCCGGCCTCGGTGAAGTGATGGCGGTACCGAAGAACGTGGCGGATAATCTGCAGGATGCGGACCTCCTCTTCGATGCGGTGAAGGACAGTGCGGGCGAGGAGCATGAGCTGAACGGTTCGAACTTCATCCTGCTCGAGACTTCCCAGGACCGTACCCTTCGTGAGCATGCGTTCCGCAGCTTCTATAAAAGCTATAAGAATCATATCAATACCTTTGCAGCGGCCTATGCCGGCCAGGTGAAGGCAGATATCGCGGAGGCGGGGATGCGGCACTACGGATCCGCACAGGAGATGTATGCCTTCGGCGAGGGTGTGCCGACGACCGTCTGTGATAACCTCATCGCGGCAGTGCATACGCTGATGCCACTCATGTACCGTTATGTGGCACTTCGAAAGAAGATTCTCGGGGTAGAGGAGCTTCACTACTATGATCTGTATGCGCCACTCTCTGCGGGTGTGCAGCACTCGTATACCTATGAAGAAGCACAGGCGATGATCCTGGATGCGATCCGTCCGCTCGGCGAGGACTATGGCGCGACGGTCCAGCGTGGATTCCGGGAGCATTGGATCGATGTGTATCCGAACCGGGGCAAGGAGGGGGGAGCGTACTCGAACAGCACCTACCGCTCGAAGCCGTACATCCTCACGAATTTCACCGGCACGCTTGATGCGGTGTCGACGATCGCGCATGAGATGGGTCATTCCATGCACAGCTACCTCTCGAACCACCATCAGCCGCAGCAGAGTGCCGACTATACCATCTTCGTCGCCGAGGTGGCATCGACGGTCAATGAAAACCTCCTGGTGGAAAATCTCCTCTCACAGAACTGTGATGGCCAGGAGAAGATGGCACTGCTGAATCAGTACCTCGAGGGCTTCAAGGGGACGGTGTACCGGCAGACGATGTTTGCAGAGTTCGAAAAGCGGGCGCATGAGATGGCGGCGCGAGGGGAAGCGCTCAATGCGTCCTCCCTCAGCAAGCTCTATCGCGAGCTGATCGCACAGTACTTCGGACCGGAGCTTGTGATCGATGAGGAGGTGCAGTACGAGTGGGCACGCATCCCGCACTTCTATTCGCCGTTCTATGTTTATAAGTATGCAACGAGCTACTCTGCGGCGGTGGCGATTTCCGATGCACTACTGCACGAGGGGGAGCCGGCGAGAAAGCGTTACCTCGAGTTCCTGTCGCTCGGTGGCTCGATGGACCCGCTCGAGGAGCTGCAGCATGCCGGGGTGGACTTCACGAGCCCGGCACCGGTCGAAGCCGCACTTCGGAAGTTTGAGAAGGTGCTCGATGAGGCGGAGAAGCTGATTGCGGAGTGATCGGCGAAGCCTGATGGCGTTTCGCGGAGATGGAAAGCTGTGCCCTGGAAACCTGTGTGGTCGATGAGCAGAGGAAGCGTTCCAAAACCGAAGACTGAATAAAATAGTCATGACCGCTGAACACGGATGGAGAACCCAAAGTGTTCGGCGGTTTTTTAACGTCATCACGCGATAACCAGTACTGAATAGTTTTATTATTTCTAAAAAATATATCAAGTAATGCTTGCATAACCATGCGCTCGTAGATAGAATAGTTTACAGCTTTTATGTGTTGACGGTTTAAAGCGTTTATATGGGGTTAACGGCTTTGCCCACCATGTGAAAGTGAATAGGGGTAAAGAAAGAAGGAAACAGAAATGAAAAAAACACTCGCAGGATTATTCCTGAGCTGTGTGCTGGCAGCGTCTCTCGTTGCATGTGGCGGATCAAATAATACCGCCAGCACAGCTCCAACAAGCAGCCCTGCCTCTGCAGGTACAGAAACAGCGGCAGCCGCCACAGGCGATAAGGTCGTACGTGTAGCAGCCGTAGATCCGCAGGTCGCACTCGACCCACAGCAGTATACGTACAGTATCGTCATGAAGATCACGGATAACGTGACAGAGGCGCTGCTGACAACCACGACCGAGGGACTCGAGCCGACACTGCTCGCCGCGATGCCGACGATTTCCGATGACAACATGACCTACAGCTTTGAGCTGCTTCCGGACGTGAAGTTCCATGATGGCACCACACTGAAGGCATCGGATGTAAAGTATTCATACGAGCGTCTGATTAAGATGGCGAAGATGGCGACACTTCTTGAAAATGTCGAGGGTTATGAGGCATTCAGTAACGGTGAGGCGGATGAACTTTCCGGTATTCAGGTTCAGGACGATACACATTTCACCATCAAGCTTAGCAAGCCATACGCACCGTTCCTTTCTGTTCTGTCAACTGCGTACTGTGCGATTTATCCGGAGGCTGCCTGTGAGGCTGCCGGAGATAACTGGGGCATGAGCACTCTGATCGGTACCGGCCCGTTCAAGCTGGAAAGCTACCAGAATGGTGTTGGTGTTACTCTTTCACGCTTCGATGATTATCATGGGGATGCTGCGAAGCTGTCCGGTGTAGATTATAAGTTCATCGAGGATGTGAATACACAGGTACTCGAGTTCCAGAAGGGCAATGTTGACTACGTAGATGTTGACCCGTCCATCTACCCGGTATACTCCAGCAATCCGGAGCTGAAGGATGAGATGCATGGTTTCCAGCCGATCGGTAACTATAGCCTGACTTTAAACTCGAAGACCTTCCCGGATGCAAAGGTCAGAGAAGCGATCGCACTCAGCGTCGATCGTAAGTCGATCTGTGACAGTATTCTGCATGGTACAGCTACCGTTCCGACATCTTATATCCCGTCTGGCATCATCGGTCACGATGACAGTCTTCCGGAGTTCGAGTATAACCCGGAAAAGGCGAAGGAGCTTCTGGCTGAGGCCGGTTATCCGGATGGCATCGATCTTCGCGTAACTGTAAATACGAAGTATCAGGGCAATGTAGCGATCGCTACTGCATTCCAGCAGCAGGCGAAGGCAGCCGGTATCCGTGTAGAGGTAGAGCAGGTTGACTCTGCTGCATGGTCTGATATGAAGAAGAACGGTGGCGTAGACTGTGGTATCAGTAACTGGTATGTCGATTATTCTGATCCGGAAAGCATGCTTTATCCGATGACAAAGACCGATACCAACTCCAGCTTCTGGCATAACGCTGAGTTCGATCAGCTTCTCGAGGATGGTATCGCTACAACCGATGATGCGAAGCGTCAGGAGATCTACGCGAAGGCAGAGCACATCATGACCAGAGAAGACTGGGCAACCACACCGCTGTACAACGAGACGAAGTTCTACTTATTAAAGTCGAATATTACGGGCTTCCAGATGGATCCTACCTTCCGTATGTTCTGGAAGAACGCAGATATTCAGTAAGAGAACGCGAGCCTGACTTCGACCAGATGTTCGTCGCACTCGTTCGAATGCGAATAGAAGTTTAGAAGAAGTAAATTACATTTTCTGAGAATCGGGGGCTGTGAATGTCTACAGTCCCTCTTTTCTCTTATATAGGAGAAAAAGCATGGTTTCTTATACGGGAAAACGTCTGCTGCAGACAGTCTTCGTACTGTTCGGCATCAGCCTGATCACGTTTATTCTTCTTCAGGTCGTACCGGGCGATCCGGTGGCCATGATGCTCGAAAAACGTGCAGACCCTGAAACGATCGCCAAGGTACGCAGCCAGCTCGGACTGGATCTGCCGTACCATGTGCAGTATCTGAATTTTGTCAAGGGCGCGATCCATCTGGATTTCGGAACGTCCTACTTTACGAAGGAAGCAGTAACCGATGCACTCATCCGCAGCTTCAAGGTGACCGCGAAGCTCGCCTGCATGTCCTTCGTTTTCGCCGCCATGATCGGTATTCCGTGTGGCATTTTTGCAGCCGTACAGAGAGGCAAGGGGATCGACACCATCGTTATGATTCTTGCCATGATCGGTGTATCGGCACCGGCCTTCTGGGTAGCGATCATCTTACAGATCGTCTTCGGCTTAAAGCTCAACCTTCTCCCGATTTCCGGCTTCGATGTGCCGGCATCGTACATCCTTCCGAGTATCGCGTTGGGTGCACGTTACGCGGGAAGTATGGCGAGAATTACGAGAACCAGTATGCTCGAGGTGATGGGACAGGATTACATCCGCACCGCGAAGGCAAAGGGGGTCAGCCGCTGGTCCGTCGTCATGAAGCATGCGCTGAAAAATGCGATGATTCCGATCGTAACGCTCGTCGGAACCGACTTCGGTAATATGCTGACCGGTTCTATGCTGATTGAGAAGGTATTCTCCATTCCGGGCATCGGAAAGCTCGCGGTCGATGCGATGTCGAACCGTGATCTGCCTCTCCTGGAAGGTACAGTAATGTATATTGCATTTGTGTTCGTCATCGTCAATCTGATCGTCGATCTCTCCTATGCATTTCTGGACCCACGTATCCGTTATGGGAAAGGAGCGGCTTAAGCGATGGCAAAAAAAGTATTTGGATTTTTTAATAAACAGAAGCAGTTCGAACAGGACATCACCGAAGGCGGCATGCAGTACTCCAGCTTCTATGGGGATGCGCTGCACCGTTTAAAGAAGAATAAGATGGCCATGTTCTGTGCCGGTCTCTTACTGATTCTTGTTCTGATTGCGATTCTGGCTCCGCTGATCGCACCGTATGATCCGAACTATCAGGATTACAGTGCAGTACTTGGCGAGCCGTGTAAGGCACATCCGTTCGGAACCGACGAGTATGGTCGTGATATTCTCTCCCGTATCCTCTATGGTTCCAGAGTCTCCATCAGTATCGGTATCGTCGCACAGATCGTCGCATCGATCGTTGGCATCGCCCTCGGATCCCTCGCCGGTTACTATGGAGGATGGATCGACAGCCTGATTTCTCGTGTGATGGAGATCTTCCAGGCCTTCCCGGATCTGATCTTCGCGATGGCCATCATGACCTTCATGGGCAAGGGCGTGCTGAACCTCTTCATCGCGCTCGGACTGCTTACCTGGGTGCGTACCGCACGTATGATTCGTGCATCGGTTATGCAGCTGAAGGAAAAGGAGTATATCGAAGCGAGCCGCGCCTGTGGCGCATCGACCTACTGGATCATCATGAAGGGCCTGGTTCCGAACTGCCTCTCCACGATCATCGTCCTGGTTACCCTGGGTATCCCGAATGCCATCATGTATGAGGCATCCCTGAGCTTCCTCGGCATCGGTATCCAGCCACCGACGCCATCCTGGGGCAACATGATCAGTGCCGCACAGACCTTCATCAGCTACCGTCCGGTATACAGCATCATGCCGGGTGTTGCGATCATGATTACGGTGATTGCATTTAACATCTTCGGCGATGGTCTGCGGGATGCACTGGACCCGAAGTTACGTGCGTAGGAGGTGTGAGAGATGGCAGAAAATATTTTACAGGTAAAGAACTTAAAAACCTACTTTCATACCGAGGCCGGCCTCGTAAAGGCGGTCAATGATGTTTCCTTCGATGTGGAGAAGGGAAAGACGCTGGGCATCGTCGGTGAGTCCGGCTGTGGAAAGAGTATGACCTCTCTTTCCATCATGCGACTGATCGAGAAGCCGGGTAAGATCGAGGGTGGCGAGATTCTCCTCGATGGAGAAGATATCGTAAAGATGTCCGAGGATGAGATGCGTAAGATCCGCGGCAAGAAGATCGCGATGATTTTCCAGGAGCCGATGACCTCTCTGAATCCGGTGTTCACCATCGGACAGCAGCTCATCGAGGCACTGCTTCTGCACGAGAATATGACGAAAAAGGAAGCGAAGGAGCGCGCGATCGAGATGCTGAAGCTCGTGAAGATCCCGCTCGCAGAGCGTCGCTTCGATGAGTATCCGCATCAGCTTTCCGGCGGTATGCGTCAGCGTGTGATGATCGCGATGGCACTGTGCTGTAATCCGGAGCTCCTGATCTGTGACGAGCCGACCACGGCCCTCGATGTGACGATCCAGGCGCAGATCCTCGACCTGATCAATGAGCTGAAGGAGAAAACCGGTACCTCGGTTATGATGATCACCCATGATCTCGGTGTCATCGCTGAAGTAGCGGATGATGTCATGGTTATGTACGCCGGCCAGGTGGTCGAGAAGGCAAGCTGTGATCAGATCTTCGATCAGCCGCTGCATCCGTATACCGATGGCCTGATGAAGTGTATTCCGAAGCTCGACGACGATGATACGAAGGAGCTGAGCGTCATCAAGGGTATGGTCCCAAGCTTCGATGATATGCCGGCGGGCTGCACCTTCTGCCCGAGATGTCCGGAGGCCCGCGAGATCTGTCGTTGTAAGATGCCGGATCTGGTGGATGTAGATGGCCGCAAGGTACGTTGCTTCAAATATACGAAGGAGTGGGAGGAGAACGTCTGATGAGTGAAGTAAATGAGAAGACGCCGCTTCTGGAGGTCCGGAACCTGCGTAAGCTGTTCCCGGGAAAGTCGTCCTTTTTCCAGAAGGATAAGGCCTGGATCAAGGCGGTGGATGGCGTATCCTTTACGCTGAATCCGAAGGAAACCCTGGGCGTGGTCGGTGAGTCCGGCTGTGGCAAGTCCACGATGGGACGCTCCGTGCTTCGATTGATTGAACCGACGTCCGGTGATATCATCTATAGAGGAACTGATTTTTCGAAGGCCAGCGGTGCAGAGCTTCGAAAGCTGCGTTCAGAGATGCAGATCATCTTCCAGGATCCGTATGCATCACTGAATCCGCGTATGACGGTCGGTGAAGTCATCGCAGAGCCGCTGAAGATTCAGAAGCGTTATAAGACCGAGGAAGAAATCCGGGCACACGTGCTGAAGGTGATGGAAGTCGTCGGTCTGAATACGAAGTACTATAATCGTTACCCGCACGAGTTTTCCGGTGGTCAGCGTCAGCGTATCGGCATCGCCCGTGCGATCGTGCTGAACCCATCCCTCGTGGTGTGTGATGAGCCGGTTTCCGCGCTCGATGTGTCGATTCAGTCACAGGTACTGAATCTGCTTCGTGAGCTGCAGGAATCGATGGGCATGGCCTACATCTTCATCTCGCATAATCTGAGTGTCATCAAGCACATCTCGGATCGTGTCATGGTCATGTACCTCGGTCATGTCGTGGAGCTTGCGGATAAGAAGGAGCTGTTTGACAATCCTTCTCACCCATATACCCAGGCGCTGCTGTCGGCGATTCCGGTACCGGACCGCCATGCGAAGCGAAAGAAGATTCTGCTGCAGGGCGATCTTCCGAGCCCGGCGAATCCACCATCCGGCTGTGTGTTCCATACACGCTGCTTCATGGCACAGGACATCTGTGCACAGCAGAAGCCGGAGCTGAGAGATATCGGAAATGGACACTTATGTGCATGTCACTTCTGTGGCGGCGCATGTGCTCAGGCTGAGAAGTCTGAGGAAAAATAAAGATATTTTTTAAGAAAGGAAGGGTAATATTATGAAAATCACAAACATCAGAACCTACAAGATGCAGGTTCCGCTGGTACGGCCGTTCCGCATCGCACTGGGTCTGATCACCCATGCCGAGAGCTGTCTCGTCGAGATCGAGACCGATGCCGGAATCATCGGATATGGAGAGGGCTCTCCGGGACCACTGATCACCGGTGAGAACCTGGTGGGTACGGTTGCGACGATCGAGAAGCTGAAGACGAATCTGATCGGTATGGATCCATGTGATATCGAGGCGATCTATACCGTGATGAATCGTACGGTAGCTTATGCCGGTACGGCGAAGGCTGCCATCGATCTGGCATGTCATGATATTATCGGTAAGTGTGCCGGTATGCCGCTCTATAAGGTACTCGGGGGTTATTCCGATGAAATCGTCACCGATATGACCGTCGGCATCGACGAGCCGGAGGTGATGGCCGCACAGGCGAAGGCACATGTGGAAGCCGGATTCAATACCATCAAGACCAAGGTCGGTACGGATTTCGCAAGTGACCTCGCGAGAGTACGTGCGATTCGTGAGGCAGTCGGCGATGATGTGAAGATCCGTCTCGACGCAAACCAGGGCTGGAAGGCGAAGGAGGCGGTCGAGCTGATCCGCCGTCTCGACGAGTACGATATCGAGCTCGTAGAGCAGCCGGTTCCACGCTTCGATTTCGAGGGACTGAAGTATGTTACGGCAAACAGCTCCGTACCGATCATGGCGGATGAGAGCTGCTGGGATTCGAAGGATGCACTGCGTCTCGTTTCCGAGCGTGCCGTAGATTTCATCAACATCAAGCTCATGAAGTGCGGCGGTCTCTATGAGGCGAAGAAGATCAATGCCATCGCCCAGGCAGCAGGCGTCGAGGTGATGCTTGGCTGCATGGCGGAGGAGAGCGGTATCGCCATCAACGCGTCGGCTGCCCTCGGCGCGGCGCTGAAGAACATCACCCGCGCAGACCTCGATGCGACTTTCTCACTGAAGCAGCTTCCGTTCGAGGGTGGACTTACGGTGAAGGATACCTGCCATCTCGTGCTTTCTTCTGAGCCGGGTCTCGGTATCACAGGCCTTCATAAGGAGATGCTTTCATGAATCGAATGACAGAAAACGGCCGGAAGCAGCTCGAAACGCTGGTTCATGAGGTGATGAAGGACGGGCAGGCACGCGGTATCGCGGTCGGCATCGTCGATTCAGACGGTAAGATCCAGTATGAGCAGTACTTCGGCTATCGTGATGAAGAAAAGAAGCTTCCGATCGACCGCGATACGATTTTCGGTATGGCATCGGTGACGAAGTCCTTCACCGCGCTGTCCATCATGCAGATGCAGATGGATGGACTTTTATCCGTCGATGATCCGGTTTCGAAGTATGTTCCGGAATTTACCAATAAAAACCAGACAGCGCCGGTGAAGCTGTGGCACCTCATGTGCCACAGCGGTGGCTTCTTCCCGCTGCCGCGTATCGTCATCGATAAGACGGCGCAGGAGATGCACATCGAGGACTCCCTGGAGAACGAGCTGATCTACCGCGACGATTTCGCGGAAGAGGGCGTACGGCGGGTTGCCGAGCGCCTGGATGCACAGACGCGCTTTACCGGACGTCCGGGCCAGCGTCTCAGCTACTGCAACGACGGTTTCGGCTTACTGTCCGATATCGTGCGTCGCCACGGGGGCTATGGCTCCTTCGCAGCGTACCTCGATCAGAAGATTCTGAAGCCGCTCGGTATGAACCGCAGTAACATCAGCTTCATCCGGAACACCCTCGACGAGAATGCAGCCACCCTGTACTCTCTGGAGAAGGACGGCTGGAGAGCCGACCGTGATTACCAGAATGATGCCTTCGTTCTGCACGGCGGTGGAGGCATGAAGTCTACGCTCGGCGATATGCTGAAGTATGCGACGATGTACCTGAACGAGGGTGCAGCCGCAGACGGAACGCGTATCATCGACCGCTATTCGATCCAGGAGATGGTGAAGCCGCGTCAATTCATGAAGCCGGGTGTGTACTACGGCTACGGACTCGAGTGCAAGCAGGTGGAGGACCGCACGATCGTCGAGCACGGCGGCAGTCTTCCGGGTGTTTCCTCGAACTTCTCCTTCTGCCCGCAGGAAAATGTCGGCGT
>CAKQPT010000052.1 GCA_934270345.1 uncultured Oribacterium sp.
CTGCGAACTTCCCCTTGACTGACAAGGTCGCGAAGCGACCTCACTTTTGGGAGGTTTTGTCAAGTCTTTTGATAAATTTATTTGTAAAAAAAGACCCACGCTTTCACGTGAGTCTAAATGTTAAGTTGACGACATTGGGGTCTGACCCCATTAAATTTCTATTAAATTTCGCCGGCGAACGCGGCCCCTGCAGCATTTCGACGTTTTCTTCATCTGATGACTGGGGTTTTAGTCGCCAATGTTGGCATCAAACAGGCCTATTTCCGCCCTGATGCCAACAACTCCCTCGAAATCTTCCCTGATTTTGTTGGCATCAGCTCGTTATTCAGCTCATTTGATACAGCATCACCCAGGTCAAATGCATATCTGACGTTAGCATCAAATGAGATTTTCGCCCATTTGATACAGCATTGGCCCAGGCAGGTGTCGGGGACGCAGGTGCATCAGGCTTCCACCAGCTCCCGGTAGCTCTCGATCACCCGCGCAGCGCCGAGCGCCCGCAGCGCCTCCGGGTCGGCCGTCCCCGCCACGGCGATGACCTTCGCGGCACCGGCGGCCACCGCAGCCTGCACACCCGACTTCGCATCCTCGAACACGAAGCTCCGATGGATGTCCGCGTGAAGCTTCTCCGCCGCGCGCAGGAAGATGTCCGGCGCCGGCTTTCCCGGGAAGCTGTGGTCGTTGTAGGTCACCTGCTCGAGCGTGAACCAGCGCGCGAGGTCGATCTGCCGGAAATAAAACTCGACATTCTCGATCGGCGACGAGGTCGCGATCCCGAGCTTCACGCCCGCGGCCTGCAGCTGGTCCAAAAACTCCGAAAGCCCATCCCGCAGCCGGTAGATGTCCGCATGCGAAACGCAGATCTCCCGATAGGTCTCCTCCTTCTCCTCGACGAGGCGCTTCACCTCCGCGTCGCTAAGCCCCTCCCCGAGGAAGCGCCGGATCGTCACATCCGCATGAATCCCGTGGATGTACCGGTCGAACTCCTCCTCCGTGAGGTCCCGCCCGATATGCCGCTTCATAAACAGACTCCACGCCTCGTTATGGTAAATCTCATCGTTTACCATCGTCCCATTATAATCGAAAATCACCGCTTCTGGATATTCCATCATCTCTACACCTCCTATAACAGCCGCTGCCGATGTTGACAGAGAGGCTGTTTTCTGAAATTCTACATTGCCCGCGTTGACAAATACGCATCTTTTCTAAATTCTGCATTGCCTGATTTTTACTAAATCGGCGGATCTGAGAATTCAGCATTGCCGTTTTTTCGCAAAATAAAGTTTCCCGAGAAAAAAGCATTACCAGTTTTCTTTGATTCTCACACAATATAAGATGAATCTCCAAATCGACATTACAAACCGACAATGTAAATATTTGGAAATCAGTACTTCTGTGTAGAATCCAGTGCATTCACGATCTACAATTACAAGCTGAGAGAGAACCAAGCAATGCTGAATTTCCCCAGATGACCAGCTTGCCAACACAGACAATGCTGATTTACAAAGGACGCCTCGTTTGTCAACCACCACAGTACATCACTGTATCTCACCCCAGCGCACTTCCTATCTTCCCAGCTTTCTATGCCTCATCGTCCCATCTTCGCCTTCACCTTCTCCGGCACGTCAATGATACCGAAACGGTAGAACATCGCGTAGATGTAGCTGATCCCGCGGATGTCGCCCAGGTCCTTCGGGCGCTGGATAACCGGCTTCTCTCCTGCCGGCACCTTCTGAAGCGCCAGCATCACCGAGCTCCACGCGAGGCTTTTGCTCTGCTCGCGGCGGTCGATCCAGAGCTCGCGCGTGAACTCGCCGTTCCGCCCGCGCCGCAGCTCGTAGCTGAACTTCAGCCCCGAGTATGTCTTAAACTGCGCGCCCACGAAGGCCTGCACCACGCCCCAGAGGTTCTCCTCCGTTGGTGCCGCCCGCCACTTCTTCAGCGCGCGGTAACGCCGCTGTCGCTCCGCGCCGGCGCTGATCTTCTCGACACTGTCCGTCGCCGCGAAATACACGCCCTTCTCATACGGCAGATATGAGTTCACCGACGGAATCGAGAGCCGCAGCTCCTCTGCCGTCGACTGCACCGCCGCCCGGTAGTCCCGCCGCGCCCGGTACGCCTCAAACGTCGCCCGCACCTCCTCCGCGATCTCCGATTCGTACACCTCCGCCGTGATCAGCAGTTTCCGAACCTTGATCGGATTCAGCCCGAGCTCGTCCGCAATCGCCTGCAGCGACTGCCCCGCATCGTACAGTTCCGCCGCCGCATCCATCAGCTCCTCGAGGTTCCGCCCCGCATCGTAGTCCGGTCGCTTCCGCTTCCGCCCACCGCCCGGCCGCCGCTTCCGCACCCTCGCCTCTTCCATATCTGCGCCCTCCTGGTCATCACTATCTATACAGTATATCACGATTAAAGCCGTATGGAAGATCTATTCCACACGGCTTTCTCGGTCAGCCGAACGAATCGTACTGCTCGTCGCGCGGCATGACCAGCGCGAGGTCGGTTTTCTCCTCGCCGTCGGCGGTCTCGACGTCCATGAGCAGGGTGCGCGTCGGCAGGTCCATGTCTGTCTCGAGCTCGGTCAGGATGTAATTTACGCCTGCTTCACGCGCCTCATCCAGCGCCTCGTCGAGCGTCGCGCCCTCACCGAAGCAGTCCTGCAGGTCCACGTAACGCACATGGTAGCCCGTCGCCGTCTTCCTGATAATCGCCGGAAAATAATATGTCATTGTCGTTCCTCCATCCGCGCTGCTGCGACGCGCCCACTTTACGATTCAGAAATCTCTTCGTTTACGGCATAATCGAGTTCGCGCCGTCGACGATGACGCTCTGGCCGGAGAAGTAGCAGGAATCCGGGCCGGCGAGGAAGGCGATGACCGGTGCGATATCCTTCTCCGGGTCACCGAAGCGCTTCATCGGGTTCAGGTTGACCTGCTTCGCGTACTCCTCCGGGAACTTCTCCGCCCAAGCCTTCGCGGCTGGCGACTCTGCGCCTGGGAGGACAATGTTTACACAGATGCCGTACTGGCCCCACTCCTTGGCCGCGATCTTCGTCAGGCCGCGCAGCGCCTCTTTGTTCGAACCGTACGCGAGCTGGCCGGCGATACCGAACATACCGGTCGCCGACGCGAAGTTGATGATGCGGCCCTCATGCTGCTCCTTCATATACGGGAATGCTGCCTGCATGTAGTTCAGCGAACCGATCACGCCACTCTGCCATGCCTTCAGCATGTTGTCGTAGCTCGTCTCCTCGACTGGGGAGGACGGCACGATGGCCTGTCCGTTGTTCACCACGACGTCGATCGTACCATACTTCTCGACCACCGTCTTCACGACCTCATCCACTCTCGCTCTGTCTGCAGAGTCACAGCTCATCGCAAAACCCTCGCCACCGAGCTCCTTGATCTCTGCGATGGTCTGCTCGATCGGCTCCAGACGACGTCCCGTCGCGATGACCTTCACACCTCTCTTCGCGAGACAGAGGGCGATGCCCTTTCCGATTCCCTGTCCCGCACCCGTCACGATCGCTACCTTTTCATTTAACTGCTTCATGTGCCATAGGCCTCCTATATCATAATATATCGATTATATCAGATAATGCAGTTTGCACAAATCCTTTTGGCTCATTCGCACATTTTCGTCATTTTCACATGCACGCCGGGAGTTTATGGGGTCTGACCCCATAAACTTCTGTTTAGATTCTGTTTATAAAAATTTAATGGGGTCAGACCCCCTTACGAAATTCTTAAGACAGGAACAGCGCCGCGCGGCCGGGGAAGTCCGGTCGCGCGGCGCTGTTCGAATTTGCGTCTATGATTGTTATTACAGCGGCAGGATGCCGATGATCACTGCGAAGAGCATGCAGAGGATCGAGAATACCCATACGTAGCCGAAGGATGCGCGGATGTGATCCTTGATGTCGACGTCGGCGAGGCCGATGCCGAGGAGGGTCGCCGGTACCATCGGGCTGATGAAGGTTGCGCAGTTACGGCAGACAACCATGGCAACCGCGATCGGGAATGCCTCTACGCCGAAGGATGCGCCGATGGCGATCATAACCGGAAGCATACCATAGAAGTAGGAATCCGTATCGAAGCAGAGTGCGAGCGGTACGGACAGGATGCCGATGACGAGTGGCAGGTGCTGGCCGAGTGCAGACGGCAGGATCATCGAGATGATACCGGCCATGTTGGACACGACAGACGTCTTCATCATCTCCACGCCCGGCTTCGCGATAGCAGCTGCGCCGTCAGCATTGAACCCATATACCAGAACGCCCATCAGAACCGCTGCGCCCATGAGTGTCGAGCACATCATCAGTGCCGGACCTGCGTGGCGGTTAATCATCTTCTTCTGAAGCTTGATCGGAGTGTAGTTCACGAGGAGGGCAGCTGCCACACCAAGCATGAACGGATAGTAGCTCGGGAACTGATCCCATACAAGCATCGCGATAACGGCGATGGTGAGGGCAATGTTAAAGGCGAAAAGCTTCGGACGGGCATATTCGTTCTCGTCTGCCGCATGCTGTGCCTCTTCTGCTGCATCCTCGCTGCTTGCGGCCTGTGCGAGCTTACCATTGAGACCTGCGCCTCTCTTCTTCTCCTGCACACCGGCGAATACCGCGTGTACGAGGCAGAGGAGGATACCGAAAATCTGGATCGGGATCAGCTTATTCCAGAGCTGACCAGCCTCCATGCCGAGGACGGAAGCGGCACGCATGGTCGGGCCGGCCCACGGCATCAGGTTAAGAACACCCATCGCGAGGACAGCGACACGAAGCAGGGTCGTCTGTCTCATGTGCATCTTCTTGTATACCGGAAGCATCGCCGGAACGACGATCAGGAAGGTCGACGCTCCACCACCATCGAGGTGGCCGATCAGTGCGATGATTGCGGTCATAACCGTCACGCCGATGACATTGTCCCCGACATACTTCATCAGCTTGTTGATGATGACGTCGAACATGCCGGCGTCGGTCATGATACCGAAGAACAGCACGGAGAATACGAACAGTGCGGCGGTCGGGCCGGTGCTCTTGAAGCCGCCCTTGATGAGGTCACCGATCTGCTCGATCGAGTAGTAGCCGCCGAGCACCAGAACGAGCGCCAGCAGCGACGGGAAGATGATGAAGGCCATGCTCGGGGTGGTTTTGCTCTTAAACAGCGTCACCACGAGCGCGATGATACATGCGAATCCTAAAAGACCCACGACGAATTCTGACATAAGTGTCCCCCTTTGGAATGTCGAAGTGTGTTGTTTTTTGTCATCCGCAGTGTACCATTTCACGTACAATCGCGCTAATATTTAAATCCGAATAGACGGTATAAGTTTTATGTTATGGGGTTGTCGCAGGCGATAGGCTAAGGCTATTCCGGAAGTTTATGGGGTCTGACCCTATAAACTTTTTGTTTAGATTCTGTTTATAAAAATTTAATGGGGTCAGACCCCATTACGAAATTCTTAAGAAAAAAGCGGCGCCTCCGAGGGGGAGGTGCCGCGTATGTGTGTTTTGATAGGGTCTGACGGTGTCAATATCCGGCGCCGCTGTCCGTGTTCTTCATGATCTTCACGAGGCGGCTGGTGCCGAGGCGGTCTGCACCGAGGCTCATGAACTTCTCGGCGTCGTCGAAGGAGCTGATCCCGCCGGCGGCCTTTACCTTCACGCCCGGGCCGACATGCTCATGCATGAGCTTCACGTCGTCGAAGGTTGCGCCCGCCGTGGAGAAGCCGGTGGAGGTCTTGATGAACTCTGCCCCCGCCCTCGTCACGATCTCACACATCCGGATCTTCTCTTCCTCTGTGAGGAGGCAGGTCTCGATGATGACCTTCAGGATGTGTCCGTCACAGGCCTCGTGGATCTGGCGGATCTCATCCTCTACTTCATCGTATTTTCCATCTTTCAGGAAGCCAATGTTGATGACCATGTCGATTTCCGCTGCCCCGTTTGCGATGGCATCCTTCGCCTCGAAGACCTTCGTCGCGGTCGTGCTGTAGCCGTTCGGGAAGCCGATGACGGTGCAGATCGGGAGCTTCCCGTCGACATAGGCTGCGGCCTGCTTCACGTAGGCTGCCGGGATGCACGCCGACGCGCAGTGATACTTGATGCCATCATCGAGGATGGTCTTAATGTCTGCCCAGGTTGCGGTCTGCGCGAGCAGGGTGTGATCAACGATCTTTAATACATCAGTGGTGTTCATTTACGTTTACCTTTCTTTAATTCAGTTTATCAAGGATCGAGTGCCCGATGGTGCCGTCCGGCATGGCGATGCCGAAGTTGTCGGTGATGGTGGAGCCGATCACGGCGAAGCTGTCGGCCTCCGCAAGCGCGCCCGGTGTCTGCATTGACGGCGAGTACGCGAGGAACGGCACCTTCTCTCTCGTGTGGTCGGTGCCTGTATAGGTCGGGTCGTTGCCGTGGTCCGCGGTGATGATCAGGAGATCGTCGTCCCGGAGCGTGCCCAGCAGCTCGCCGAGCTTCACATCGAAGCGCTCGAGCTCCTCGCCGTAGCCGACCACGTTGCGGCGGTGGCCCCAGAGTGCGTCGAAATCCACCAGGTTCACGAAGCAGAGACCCTCGAAATCACGCTGCGCAATCTCGATCGTCTGCTCCATGCCGTGCACCGAACTCTTCGACTTGTTGGACTCCGTGAGGCCCTGGCCGTCGAAGATGTCGAAGATCTTGCCGACGGAAATCACGCTGAGCCCCGCATCCTTCAGTGCATCGAGCGCCGTTCTGCCGTACGGCTTCAGCGCATAATCGTGTCGGTTGCTCGTGCGTTTGAACTCGCCCTTCTTCCGACCCACATACGGGCGGGCGATGACACGGCCGACCTTCCACTCGTCCTTCATCGTGATCTCGCGGGCGATCTCACAGCAGCGGTACAGCTCGTCAAGCCCGAAGGTCTCTTCATTGCCGCAGATCTGCAGCACCGAATCCGCCGAGGTGTAGACGATCATGTGTCCCGTCGCGATCTCCTCCTCACCGAGCTCGTCGAGGATCTCTGTGCCGCTGGCCGCCTTGTTGCCAATGATCACACGTCCGGTTCTGCGGGAGAGCTCGTCGATCAGCTCCTGCGGGAAGCCGTGCTCCGTAAAGGTCTTGAACGGCTTCGTGATGTGCAGCCCCATCATCTCCCAGTGCCCCGTCATCGTGTCCTTGCCATTGCTCGCCTCGCGCAGCTGTCCGTAGTACGCAAGCGGCTTCTCCGCCGGCGCGACACCATGAAGGCTCTTCAGATTCGCCATGCCGAGCTTCTGCAGATTCGGAATCTGCAGCGCATCGAAATGCGCCGCGATGTGGCCGAGCGTATCTGCCCCCGCATCACCGAACGCCGCGGCATCCGGCATTGGCCCGACCCCCAGCGAATCGATCACAATCGTAAATACTCTTCTATATTTCTTTGCGTCCATACGCATACCTCCTTCGATCGTCGTGTATGATTTTTTCAAGATCAGGGATCTTAAAAAATATATTCCGATTATAGCAGATATGACAGCGATGCGCAGTAACTCTCCGCGAGAGTTTATGGGGTCTGCCCCATAAACTCCCGTTTAGATTCTCTTTAGAAAAATTTAATGGGGTCAGACCCCATTACGAAATTCTTAAGATGCGCGAAAAAAGCAGTATCGCATTACTTTGTCCAGTCTTCCACTTCCAGTTCGTTCACCCGGAAGAACTCTCTGGTATTATTCGTCACTAGAATCAGCCCTCGCGATCTTGCGTGGCCGGCGATCAGCATATCCATCGGACCGATCGGCGTTCCCTTTCGTTCCAGGTCCGCACGAACTGCCCCATATTCCTCTGCAGCTTCACTATCAAATGGCAGAATCGAAATGGCGGATAAGAACAGCGTGATCGCCGCACGGTTACGCTCTACTGCCTGACTCTTCTCAACACCATGCATCAGCTCCCCATACGTAATGGTGGAAATGCACATGTCGTCCGGTTCATGCCGCAGAAAAGCCTTTATCACTTCTGGCGGCTTATGCTTGATCGTGTAGATACAGATATTTGTATCCAGCATATACTTCATATTGCGTCCCGCTCCTGTACTACCGGCTGATTCCTGCCATCACACATGAAGTCATCTGAAAACAGTTCCAGACTACTCAGGAAACCCGCCCACTTATGATCCTTCGGCATCAGTATAACGACGTCACCGACTTTATTGATTGCCACCTCTTCACCATCGAAGCGACATTCCTTCGGAAGCCGAACCGCCTGACTACGACCATTTTCAAACAATTTTGCTGTCATCATGGTACCTCACCTCCTTATGCCCTTAGTATATACCATGGTATATACTAAGTCGAGTTATTCTTATTCAGGCCTGTACTTTCCTTCAATCTGGCACTGAGGCTTTCAAATGCATCGTCAATCTTTACACCACGTCCAGCTTTTGCCTCTTCCAGCCCTGCTTCCATTCTCTGGTCAAATTCTGTCTTAGTCTTAGTCATCGTTTCCTCCCTTCACACTGGAAGCCACATTTCATCTTCCTTCATCTCCGTCTGGATCGCCTCTTCGTCCTCCTGGTACTGCGCCTGCGCCTCCACCAGTTCACGATATTCCGCTGCACCCTCCGCAAAATACGACAGGGTTTTGTCCGGGTTCACGATGCCATCATTCCACATATCCATGATCGTGATATATGAGCTCCAGCGGTACTGCTCCGGCCGGTCCACGATCTTCGCCTTCACCGGATTCAGGTGGATGTAGCGACTCGTCTGCAGGAAATAGCCATCTGTTTTCACCAGACAGGACACATAGCGCCCCTCGAAAACATGCCCCTTGTAGCCGTAGCGCCGGTTGTAAAACATCGCGTACTTCTCGGCGAGTCCCTTCATAAAGAATCCGATTTCAATGTCTCCAGTTTCGACCAGGAGATGAAAGTGGTTGTTCATCAGACAGTATGCGTGAATCCGGCACCCCTTCATCTCCGCCTCGTGCTCCAGGATCTGCAGAAATATCTGAAAATCCATCTCATCCTGAAAAATCACCTGTCTGCGAATCCCTCGTTCCATCAGATGATAGGTCGCGCCCGGATACCACTCACGTAGTTTTCTAGCCATAAAACACCTCAAAAAGCAATTAATATTTTATCAAATGAACTCAGGTACTATCTGTCACCTAAACAGGACATTTTCTGAAAATCAGTTCACCAAACGGATTGACTTCACAGGACAATCCTTGAAAATTTGTCCGCCAAACGGGGAGCGCTTCATCTGCATCCGGAATGTGGGGAACGAAAATCTTCCGCGTCCACACTGCTGGGCACAGTATAGTGTTGACTGTCCGGATTCATGGCAGATCATGAATCCGTAGTAATGGTTGTCATAGGGAAAGAAAAGCGTCATTGATGCTAAGGTCTACCACGGAGCAGAACTCCAGATGGTAACACGGTCAACCTGTTCATCCGCTCAACGACTCTAAAGAATATACGCTCATTCTACCATGAAGTTTCCGAAATTGGTATGGTCGTCAAACAGACTATATTCCCCGGTTAACCGCACGATTTTCCGTCGTTTCCCAAAATCACTTTATAAAAAATTAATGGGGTCTGACCCCATAAACTCCAGTTTAGATTCTGTTTAGAAAAATTTAATGGGGTCTGCCCCCCATTACGAAATTCTTAAGATGCGCGCCTGTGGTGCGGCTGTGGCGCGAGCTGCCATGCGTGAGTTATGACTGCATGCTATGAAAAGTCAGCAAAATAAAAGGACAGCCCATCACCAATGTCATTAAGTTAAGATGACAAACGAAAGATCTCTATACCAGAAATGGTATAGGGGTCTTTTTTTACGGCAAAAAACGCTTGACACAAGCGACAGAATGTG
>CAKQPT010000053.1 GCA_934270345.1 uncultured Oribacterium sp.
AGTTCTCAAAGAGATAATTACATCTCTACAGCGCATTCAGGTGCATCAAACCCGGAAAGCTTCGGCTTTCCGGGTTTTTCTATGCAAAAATCCAAGAATGCATGTGAGAATCCTATGATTATCTTGGTCACTGACCTGGTCACTGACTTGGTCACGGATTGGACTTTTCTGACCATGATGGTAATTAGTATTGTTTTTCTTTTAGAATTTGCTTATACCGGAGGATGAGTATATGATGATTGAGATAAATATAACGATTTCATTATGCTGATCAGGAGGACGATTATGAAGAAAATGAAATATTGGAATATGATGCTCGCCGCTGTACTTGCGGCATCGATGCTCGCCGGCTGTGGCGCATCCACCACCCCGCAGGCGACGACCGCAGCTGCAACTGAGGCCAATGCAGGCGACCAGGAGACGAGTGCTGCTGCCGAGGAGACGACGGCTGCAGAAACAGAGAAGGCGACGGAAGCCGCTGCGGAGACGAGCGCCGAAGAGAAGACCGAAGAGACCACCGCGGCCGAGGTTCTGACCATCGGTGAGGCTTCGGATGATGTACTCCGTGTCGGCTCCCTGAAGGGCCCGACCACCATGGGCCTCGTAAACCTCATGAGCGAGGTCGAGAGCGGTGAGAAGAGCGGCTACAGCTTCGAGATGCAGAGCCAGCCGGACGTCATCATGAGTGAGCTCGTTTCCGGTAAGCTCGACATCGCACTGCTCCCGGCGAACGTTGCCGCGGTCGCATACAACAAGACGAACCACGGCGTCAGCGTCATCGACATCAACACCCTCGGCGTGCTTTACTGCGTAAGCGGTGATGAGAACATCAAGTCCGTGAAGGACCTCGCCGGCAAGACCGTACTTTCCACCGGCCAGGGCGCATCCCCGGAGTACGTACTGAACTACCTCCTCGAGAAGAACGGCGTCACCGACTGTGACGTTCAGTTCAAGTCCGAGGCCACAGAGATCGCGGCACTCCTCAAGCAGGATCCGAGCCAGATCGCGATCCTTCCGCAGCCGTTCGTGACCGTAGCCACCGCACAGAACGACCAGCTGAAGGTCGCGTTCTCCCTCACCGATGAGTGGAAGAGCGTATCCCCGGATTCGAAGTTCCTCACCGGCGTTACCGTCGTTCGTAACGAGGTTCTCGAGAACCGCACCGCGGAAGTCGACCAGTTCATCGCCGATCACCAGGCATCTACCGAGAAGGCAAACGCCGACATCGACGCCACCGCTGAGCTCGTTGCGAAGTACGGCATCATCGCGAAGGCACCGGTTGCAAAGAAGGCACTCCCGAACTGCAACATCGTCGCCATCGCCGGTGACGAGATGAAGACCGACCTCGCAGGCTACCTGCAGGTACTCTGCGACGCAAACCCGAAGTCCGTCGGCGGCACCATGCCAGAAGACGACTTCTATTACATCCAGAAGTGATGAAAGCTCCAGATGGGGCCCCGGAAACCGGGGCCCCATTTCTTTTTGTGATAACTTAAAAGACACGTCCAGAATGTCTGATATATCAAATCCGAAAGGCAAACGCCCGATTTCTACTTGCTATTCTGCTCATCATGACGCATACTTATTCCATCAGAGCGAGTGATTGCTTTAAGTTATAAAGATCGCCCTGAACATGTTTCAGGCTTCATAAAAGAGGGGATTTGAAACAAAAATACACGTGCAGAAAAAGAAGGGGGCTTATGTTTTCTGTATTCTACAGCAGTTAAAGACACAAGAACTGCGAGCTTTTCCAGAACAGGAGGACTTCAACATGAGTGAGAAGAAAAAAAGCAGCGGCGCGCTCTTAGGAGCAGCATTTCTGATGGCCACATCCGCGATCGGACCTGGCTTCCTGACACAGACCGCCACATTCACCGGCCAGTACAAGGCGAGCTTCGGCTTCGTCATCCTGGTATCGATCATTCTCTCGGCCGTCGCACAGCTCAACATCTGGCGTGTACTCTGTACGACCGGTCTTCGCGGACAGGATGTCGCGAACAAGGTTCTCCCTGGACTCGGCTACTTCGTTTCCTTCATGGTCGTGCTCGGCGGCCTCGTCTTTAACATCGGCAATGTCGGCGGCGGTTCGCTGGGCCTGAACACCCTGCTCGGTATTCCGACCACCATCGGATACGTCATCGCGGCAGCCATTGCCATCGTCGTTTTCCTTTTCAAGAACGCGAAATCCGCGATGGATACCCTGACGAAGGTCCTCGGCGCCATCATGATCGTGGTCATCTTCATCGTAATCATCGTGGTGAAGCCGCCAGTCGGTGATGCACTGAAGAACACCGTTGCACCGTCCACCGGTATCCAGCCACTCTTCCCGGCGATCCTGACCCTCATGGGTGGAACCGTCGGCGGCTACATCACCTTCTCCGGTGCGCACCGTCTGATCGATGCCGGCATCACGGGTAAGGACAATGCAGCCGAAATCAACCGCAGCTCGGTCATGGGCATCAGCATTGCCACCATCGTACGTATCTTCCTCTTCCTCGCCGTGCTCGGTGTCGTAAGTAAGGCAGGCGTAGAGCTCGATGCATCGAACCCGGCAGCCGACGCCTTCAAGCAGGGCGCAGGTGAAATCGGCTACCGCTTCGCAGGGCTCGTACTTCTGTGTGCAGCCGTCACCTCCATCATCGGTGCAGCGTACACCTCCGTATCCTTCTTAAAGACCTTCCACCCGGCGATCGCAAAGAACGAGAATGCGGTCATCATCGGATTCATCGTCGTTTCGACGGCGGTCATGATCGTCCTCGGAAATCCGGCGACCCTCCTCGTACTTGCAGGTGCGTTCAACGGCCTCATCCTTCCGATCACCCTCGGCATCTGCCTCATCGCTTCTCAGAAGAAGTCGATCATGGGTGAGGATTATCATCACCCGACCGTCCTGCTGGTACTCGGCGTCCTCGTCGTGATCTTATCGGCCTACATGGGCGTCCCGACCTTCGTGACAAAGATCGGCGGATTATTCTAATCAGACCTGCATCGGCGAAGGTGTTCTGAACCGGAACCGATGCAGTAGCACAGGGAATTGGTACAGCGTTTCACTGTACCAATTTTCTGCACATATAAAGGCAGGTCTATACAACACATGTTCGACACATGGATGTGACAGACCCCCTATGCATGACATATCGTCTTCAGGTGTACGCAGCGCGTCTTACCTGGAGAAAGGAGATTTACAGTATGGAAGATATTCGTATCTTAACCGCCGGGGACAGCTCGCTGCTGATCGAGTTCGGCCACGAGATCAACCCGGAGATCAATCGAAAGATCAAATCGATGGTAGAGCTGATGAAGGAGCAGCACATCGAAGGTGTGCTGGACGTCATCCCGGCCTTCTGCTCTCTGCTCATCAACTATGATCCGCGTGTCACTTCCTATGCAGAGATCACACGGCGGATGAAGAAGCTCCTGAAGGTGGAAACCAGTGCAGGCAGCGAGAAAAAGAAGGTATACGAGATTCCGGTCTGCTACGGTGGCAAGTACGGACCGGACCTCGCGTTCATCGCGGAGCATGCCGGCATGAGCGAGGAGGAGGTCATCGCCCTCCACAGCTCGAAGGATTACCTGATCTACATGCTCGGCTTCCTGCCGGGCTTCTGCTACCTCGGCGGTCTCGATGAACGTCTGCACACACCGCGACTCGCGACGCCGAGAATTAAAATCGACGCCGGCAGTGTAGGCATTGGCGGCTCACAGACCGGCATCTATCCGATGGACTCGCCGGGAGGCTGGCAGCTGATGGGCATGACACCGGTGAAGACCTACGATCCGGAGCGCGAGGTTCCGATCCTGGTCGAGGCGGGCGACTATATCCGCTTCGTGCCGGTGGATGAAGATGAGTACCTGCGAATCAAGGAGCAGGTGGCACGCGGTGAATACGAGTGCACGATTCGCGAAGGTGAGGTGTAGTATGGGAATTCGTATATTAAAAGCGGGACTGCTCACGACCGTGCAGGATATGGGACGCACCGGATACCAGAGCCAGGGCTTCGGTGTTTCCGGCGTCATGGATGTCCGCTCCTTTAAGATCGCAAACCTCCTGCTGGATAACCCGGAGAACGAGGCGGTACTGGAGTTCACCCTGATCGGACCGACGCTGGAGTTTACCTCCGCCTGCATCATCGCCATCACCGGCGGTGATTTCCACCCGGAGGTGAACGGCGAGCCGGCACCGATGTATACCGCGCTGTATATGAAAAAGGGCGATATCCTGAAGTTCGGAAGTGCGCGCACTGGAAGCCGCGGCTACATCGCCTTTTCCGGCTATCTCAAGATTCCGGTCGTGATGGGCAGCCGCTGCACGAGCTTAAAGAGTAAGATCGGTGGCTTCAAGGGAAGAAAGCTGATGGAGGGCGACTATATCAGCTTCCGTATCAAGCGGAATTACCTTCCGTTCTTCCTCTCGAGGAAGCTCGATCTTCACGAGTATGACGAAGAGAACGTGACGCTCCGCGTGGTCATGGGCCCGCAGGATGACATGTTCAGTAAGCAGGGCATCCATAATTTCCTGAACGAGGAGTATACCGTCACCAGTGATTTCGACCGTATGGGCTGTCGACTCGAGGGTCCGTTCATCGCGCCGAAGACCACCTCGGATATCATTTCCGAGGGGATCGCGCTCGGCTCCATCCAGGTGCCGTCGCACGGTAAGCCGATCATCCTGCTGGCGGATCGACAGACCACCGGTGGCTATGCGAAGATCGCGACGGTCATCAGTGTCGACATTCCGAAGCTGGTACAGCGGAAGACCGATCAGAAGATCCGCTTCGAGGCAGTGTCCGTAGAGGAAGCGCAGCGCCTGTATCAGGAAGAGGAAAACAGCTACATCGCGATGCACGCGCTGATCCATAAGCCATGTAAGGAAGTACTGGTCGTACGGCAGGTAGCGAAGCGTATCCGCCGTCTGTTCCCGGATGAGGCCTGATCAGGACCGGAGTAAACGATACGAACTTCTGCAGCGCGGACACGCCGGGCCTGTGCGTAAGGTCGGTGTGCATGCCGCGACGGACAGAAGTGGATATAGATTGATGATAAGGAGATACACATATGGATTTAGAGAAGATTGAAGGACTGGTAAAGATTATCGAGAATTCCTCCCTGACGGAGTTTTCCATCAGGGATGGGGAGACGAAGATCACGATGAGTAAGCTCACCCATCCGCCGGTGATCGCCGCAGGCGTTCCGGCGGCACCGATGGCCGCGGCACCGGCACAGCCGGCTGCTGCAGAAGAGAAGGCAGAGGATGCCGATGAGTTCGAGCTGATCCTCGCACCGATCGTCGGCACCTTCTACTCCGCGGCTGCACCGGATGTACCGGCCTATGTCAAGGTCGGCGATCATGTGAAGGCCGGACAGACGGTATGTATCCTCGAGGCGATGAAGCTTATGAATGAGATCGAGGCGGATTACGACTGCGAGATCGAGGCCGTGCTCGTCAGCAATGAGCAGAAGGTCGAGTATGGTCAGCCTCTGTTCCGCGTAAAGAAGCTGTAAGAACAGGAGGCGCGGCCGATGTTTGAAAAAATACTAATTGCCAATCGAGGCGAGATCGCGGTCCGCATCATCCGGGCCTGCCGGAACATGGGCATCCAGAGTGTCGCGGTCTACTCGAAGGAGGACCAGAACAGTCTGCACACGCAGCTCGCGGATCAGCGGATCTGCATCGGAGAAGGTCCGGCGAAGAACAACTACCTGAATATGGACCAACTCATCACGGCAGCCATCAACACCGGCGCCGATGCGATCCATCCGGGCTATGGCTTCCTGTCGGAGAACAGTGAATTCGTCCGCCGCTGTAAGGAAAACGGCATCGCCTTTATCGGTCCGGAGGCCGATGTCATCGACCGCATGGGCAACAAGTCCCATGCCCGAAAGACGATGATGGATGCCGGCGTGCCGGTCGTTCCGGGCACACGCGAGCCGGTGTACGACGCGGAGACCGGAAAGAAGCTCGCCCGTGAGATCGGCTACCCGGTGATCATCAAGGCCTCCTCCGGTGGCGGCGGAAAGGGTATGCGTGTCGCGACATCCGAGGATGAATTCGAGTTCGAGTTCGGCCTCGCACAGCGCGAGTCTGCAAATGCCTTCGGTGATGACACCATGTACATCGAGCGTTATATCGAGAAGCCTCGCCACGTCGAGATCCAGATCATGGCGGATTCCTTCGGCAATGTCGTCGCTCTCGGCGATCGTGACTGCTCCGTCCAGCGGAATCACCAGAAGCTGATCGAGGAGTCGCCATCCCCGGCGATCACCGACGAGACCCGTGCCGAGATGAACCGCTGTGCGATCCTCGCGGCGAAGACCGTACAGTATACCAATGCAGGCACCATCGAGTTCATCGTGGACCCGCAGGGGCACTTCTACTTCATGGAGATGAACACACGAATCCAGGTCGAGCATGGCGTTACCGAGATGGTGACCGGCACCGATCTCATCATTGAACAGATCCGTGTCGCGGCAGGCGAGCCGCTGAGCTTCACCCAGGAGGAGGTGAAGCCGCGTGGACATGCCATCGAGTGCAGAATCAATGCGGAGATCCCGGCGAAGAACTTCATGCCGAGCCCGGGTGTCGTGAAGCACCTGCATCTGCCGGCCGGCAATGGCGTCCGTGTCGATACCGGGCTCTATACCGGCTACCGGATCCCGTCCGAGTATGATTCGATGATCGCGAAGGTCATCGTCCATGCCCCGACGAGAGAAGCCGCCCTCATGAAGATGCGCTCCGCCCTTAACGAGATGCTCGTGGTCGGCGTCGAGACAAACCTCGACTTCCAGTACCAGATCATGCGGAACCCGGTTTTCGCGGAAGGAAAGGCAGATACCGGATTTATCGAGGACGTCATGCATCTTACGTGATGCCAACTCGAAATGCAGGATATGCTCGAAGATAGGACCGGAGTGCTATGCAGCTTCGGTCTTCCATGGCGCGGGGAAATCCTCGTGCGAATGATGGAGAACAGGAGGAAGAAACGATGTATCGAGTAGATTTAAACAGCGACCTCGGCGAGAGCTTCGGCCGCTATACCCTGGGTTCGGATGCCCAGATCATCCCGCTGATCACCTCTGCCAACGTGGCATGTGGATTTCATGCCTCCGATCCGGTCGTGATGAAAAAGACCATCGAGATGGCACGGGAGGCCGGCATCCATGTCGGCGCACATCCGGGCTACCCGGACCTCATGGGCTTCGGACGTCGCAATATGACGATCAGCCCGGCGGAAGCGAAGGCGTACACCCTGTACCAGATCGGTGCGCTGGATGCCTTCTGTAAGGCCGCCGGCCTGGAGTTGCAGCATGTGAAGCCGCACGGCGCGTTCTACAACATGGCCGCGAAGGACTACAGGCTCGCACACGGCATCTGCGAAGCCATCGCAGAGTACAACCCGAAGCTGATCCTTATGGCCCTCTCCGGCAGTGAGATGATCCGTGCCGCCGAGGACTGCGGACTCCGCGCCGCCTCCGAGGTCTTCGCCGACCGTGCATACGAAGAGGACGGCACCCTCGTGAACCGCTCGAAGGAAGGCGCGATGATTACGGACGAAGATGAGGCCATCGCCCGCGTCGTCCGCATGATCAAGGAGCAGAAGGTCACTGCCATCACCGGAAAGGACATCCCGCTGAAGGCCGACTCCATCTGCGTGCACGGCGACGGCGCAAAGGCCCTCGCTTTCGTCGCAAAGATCCGCGAGACCCTCACGAAGGAAGGCATCGAGATCTGCCCACTTGCCAAGATGCTGTGAGGCAGACCGCTGAGCCTGCGATCCATCGATATCGGATGAGCGGATTCTTCGGAATCCAGGCCATTCGTTTTCAAGCTAAGCGAAGTATTCGAAAGTGAATACTTCGCTTTTCGTCGATATACAGAAGCTGTGGACAAAGCGTGCGATGCAGATACTGTAAATCTTTGATAGAATAGAGGAGGCGCTGTGGCGCTAAAGATACGAAGAAACTTGATCTTACTGATTACGCGCCCTCGCCGGCGCCGGGAATACTATGAAAAATGCTCGAAAACTTCTGATCATCGCCTTCTGGCTGCTGCTCTGGCAGGCACTGGCGCTCGTCATCCATAATCCGATTCTGATCGTGGGGCCGGTCGAGACCCTCCGCACGCTCTGGACAATGCTCCGGACCACGATGTTCTGGCAGTCCCTCGCCTTCAGCTTCGTCCGCATCATCGCGGGCTTCCTGATCGGCTCCGCGGTCGGCATCCTCCTTGCGTGGGGAAGCTACCGTCGCCCCTTCCTCGAGGAACTCCTCGCACCCTTCATCCTCGCGCTGAAGGCCGTGCCGGTGGCGAGCTTCGTCATCATCCTCCTGATCTGGGCGGGCAACCGTATGCTGTCCCTCTACATCAGTGCCCTCGTCGTCCTCCCGCTCCTGTACCTGAACACCTTGAGCGGCTTAAAGGCGACTGACCAGAAGCTCCTTGAGATGGCGACCGTCTTTCACATGCCGACCACGCGCCGCCTCCGCTTCATCTACCTCCCGGCGCTCTTCCCGTACCTCTACAGCGCCTTCCAGACCGCCCTCGGCATGGCCTGGAAAAGCGGCGTCGCCGCCGAAGTCATCGGCCAGCCCCTCGGCTCGATGGGCAACGGCCTCTACAACGCGAAGATTTACCTCGAAACCGGCGAACTCCTCAGCTGGACGATCGCCATCATCCTGATCTCGTACCTCTTCGAGCGCCTCTTCCTCGCCGGATTCCGAGCCCTGTTTCACCGGAAATGATGTTAATCTGATGTTCCGATTGAAACCAATCTTATAACAACAAAGCTTTTGAGCAGAGACCCCGGAGGGCCCTTGTAACTAAAAGGAGAAACCATGCTGCTTTCATGCAATCACCTCACGAAATCCTATGACGGCCAGCGCATCCTCGATGACCTGAGCTTCCGCATCGACAGCCAGGCCGACAACCGCGACCTCCTGCTGCTCGGCCCGTCCGGCGTCGGCAAGACGACCCTGCTCCGCATCCTCGCGGGGCTCGAGACCCCCGATAGCGGCACGATCGACATCACGATGGGCGAAGCCGCGACCGCCGGCACCCGCCTCCGGATCGGCATGGTCTTCCAGGAGGACCGTCTCCTGGATCCGCTCGATGCGGTAGCCAATGTCTCCGCCGTCTCGCCGATGATTTCCCGTGCACGTGCGGCGGCGGAACTCGCGAAGATCCTCCCGGAAGACGCCCTCACGAAACCGGTCAGCGAACTCTCCGGCGGCATGCGCCGCCGCGTCGCCATCGTTCGCGCCCTCCTCCCGGCCTCCGACCTCCTCCTCATGGACGAACCCTTCACCGGCCTCGACGACCAGACCCGGCAGCAGGTCATCCACTACATCTTCGAAACCAAAGCCCGCCGCCCCCTCATCCTCGCCACCCACGAAACCG
>CAKQPT010000054.1 GCA_934270345.1 uncultured Oribacterium sp.
TAGGGCTAAGCTGTAAGTGCTGCAAAGCATTCAGGTGATAGTTACTAATAGGTCGAGGGCTTATCCAATGTGACTGGAAAGGTTTTGATGTTTTATCTACAGAATAATATATGAGCGATATACAGTTTTCAGGGCACGATAAAGTGTGGCCCGGTGGCTCAGTCGGTTAGAGCGCCGCCCTGTCACGGCGGAGGTCGTCGGTTCGATTCCGTCCCGGGTCGTCTGCGGGAGTGCTGAAATTGGCAGACAGGCAAGACTAAGGATCTTGTGTCCGATAGGACGTGTGGGTTCAAGTCCCATCTCCCGCATCACGCGGAAAGCTGAGAAATCGGCTTTCCGCTTTTTTTGTACTTAAACGGCTTTAAAACGCCGGCACATATCCGATCGCACAGTACGACGATGTCCGCGCCGAAGGCGCAGTTCCGAACATCGTCGTTTTCTTTCTTGTTTCTCATGGAATATCTGCTATACTTTAAAGTAATTAATAGTTTAAAGGACGAAAGTGTTATGGCAGTAATTCAGTTTATCTACAATCTCCTCTGGGGAGACCTCATCACGATTCCACTACCAGGAGGCTCGACACTCGGGCTGTCACTCCTGGTTCTTCTTTTGATTCCGGCGGGTATCTTCTGTACGGTCCGTACCCGCTTCCTCCCGATCCGTCTCTTCCCGGAGATGTGTCGCGTCGCGGCAGAGAAGAGCGTCGATCCGGAAAAGAACAGTAAGGTTTCGGGACTCGAGGCCCTCATCGTTTCGACCGCAACGCGTGTCGGCATGGGAAACCTCGTCGGCGTTGTCGCAGCGGTCTCTGCCGGTGGTGCCGGTGCCGTGTTCTGGATGTGGCTGACGGCCCTGATCGGCTCCAGCACCGCATTCGTCGAGGCGACACTCGCCCAGTTATATAAGGAAGAAGATCCCCTGTACGGTGGGTACCGAGGCGGTCCGGCCTACTACATCCATAAGATGTTTGCCGGGAAGAAGCGGAAGAGCGTCATCGCGATTCTGTTTGCGCTCTCCGGCCTCCTGTGCTGGTGCGGCATCAGCCAGGTCATCGGTAACTCCGTCGCGTCTGCCTTTGACAATGCTTTCCACGTGCCACCAATCGCTTCCGCGGTTGTACTTTGTCTGCTTTCAGCTGTGATCGTGTTCCGAAAGAACAGCACGGTCAAGGCACTCGACATCATCGTTCCGGTCATGGCAGGCTTCTATATCTTCCTGACCGTGTTCGTGATCATCAACAACTTCACCCAGCTGCCGGCGGTGTTTTCACGTATCTTCCGTGAAGCCTTCGGTCTGCGTCAGGCGGTGGCGGGCGGCTTCGGCGCCGTCCTCATGAATGGTGTGAAGCGTGGCCTCTTCTCAAACGAAGCAGGTTCCGGCTCTGCACCATGTGCTGCGGCCGCGGCAGATGTCGACCATCCGGTGAAGTCCGGACTCCTGCAGGCCCTCGGCGTCTTCATAGATACCATCGTGATCTGTAGCTGCACCGCCTTCGTGATGCTTCTCGTTCCGGAGGATGCGGTGGCCGGTCTTGGCGGCATGGACCTTCTCCAGGCGGCGATGCGCTACCACTTCGGACAGGCCGGCGTCATCTTCATCGCCATCACCCTCTGGCTCTTCAGCTTCTCAACCTTCATCGGCGTCCTGTTCTATGCACGTTCGAACGTCGCGTATGTTTTTGGCGACAGCTGGAAATCACAGAGTGTATATAAGATCATCGCGCTGATCAACCTCTTCATCGGCTGCATGGCGGCTTATACCTTCGTCTGGGATCTCGGCGATGTAGGCATTGGCCTCATGACGATCTTTAATATGCTCGCGCTGGTCCCGATGTCGAAGGAAGCGATCGCGTCGCTCCGGGATTACGAGCAGCGGTTCATGAAGCGCTGAAGTGACATACGCCGTATATAAATAGAAGAGTCTGCGGAGACGTGCGGATTTTAGACGTGTAGATCTGGAGACAGACGATCACATCGATACAGAAACATAAAGATAGACCGGTGGGCTGTTCAGAGGAACAGACCATCGGTCTTTTTATATGTAGATTTTTTCTTCAATCGATCTTCAGATGCACTCCGGCGATGATCTACAGTTGATGAACTTACTCATTCACCTGAAACACCGTTTTGAAGGCTTCGTCGTTCACCACGCGCTCCAGCGTATGGTTGATGTTCCGGAAGTGGTGAACGAGCTCCTGCTCGAGGACGTCACGATCGCCCTGCTCGATGGCGTGCACCATGCGCACATGCTGGGAGACAATGTTTACACTATCGTCCATCCGCTCATCATCACTGCGCTCGATGCCGAGGGCGAAGCGGCGTGCACGGATATAGTGGATGTCGTGACGACCGGTGTGCTGCTGGACGAACTCCTTATTCTGCAGCTGATAGAAGAGATCGTGGAAGCGCGTATCGGCATCGGTCAGCTTGACGAGCTCGTTGAAGCGGATCATATCCTGCTGCTCCTGTAGCATATTGCGGAGGAGCGGAAGGAGCGGCTGCAGAAGACCGGCATCATAGGCATCCATGACCACGCGGGTCTCGAGGACCTCGCGAAGATACCGTACCTGACGCACGCGATTCATATCGATGCGGCTCACGAAGCTGCCGCGCTGAGGCTGTGAGTCCAGTGCGCCTTCGGCATTCAGCTGGCGCACCGCCTCACGCACCGGGATGCGGCTGCAGCTGAACATCTGCGCGAGCTTCACCTCGCTGAGTTTCGTGCCCGGCTGGAGTTCGAGCGTCGAGATGCGATTCCACAGATAATGATGGATCTCTTCCGGCTTTGAAATATCCGTGGTATCAGCAATCGGTTTAATTATTTCACGCGTGTTCTCGTTCATGAGGGACTCCTGAAAAACAAATAGATATAGTTTTATTATACTCAGATAGAACAGAAAATCTAGTATACATTCGCTCGCGAAAGACGAAATATACGAAAAAGTCGAGATGGAAGGATGGACATTGTGAATAATAACACAATCCGACATGAAAACTGACAAAAACAGGCTTTTTTTCTAAATACCGTTGACAGATAAAACATAGCGGGTTATTCTAGGAACTACAGAAACTAGTATACATTTTGTACGGAGGGTATAAAAAATGGAAATGACATTACGTTGGTACGGCTCGAAGTTTGATACCGTAACTTTACAGCAGATTCGCCAGATTCCGGGCGTAACCGGAGTTATCTCTACACTGTATGACACCACCCCGGGTGAGGTTTGGTCACAGGAGAGAATCCATGCATTAAAGGAAGAGATCGAGGCTGCAGGCCTTCGCCTGAGCGGTATCGAGTCTGTCAATGTCTGCGACTCCATCAAGGTCGGCGATGAGAACCGTGACAAGTACATCGCAAACTACATCGAGACACTCGAGAACCTCGGTAAGGAAGATATTCACCTCGTATGCTACAACTTCATGCCGGTATTTGACTGGACCAGAACCGAGCTCGCACGTAAGAACCCGGATGGTTCCACCGGTCTCGCATACAACCAGAAGGCCATCGACGCGATCGATCCGGATGACCTCGCTGCTTCCATGGAGAAGATGTCGAACGGCGCCGTAATGCCGGGCTGGGAGCCGGAGCGTATGGCGAAGATCAAGGAGCTCTTCGATATGTATAAGGATATCGATGGCGAGAAGCTGTTCCAGAACCTCGTATACTTCCTGAAGGCCATTATGCCGGTCTGCAACAAGTATGACATCAAGATGGCGATCCACCCGGATGATCCGGCATGGTCCGTATTCGGTCTCACCAGAATAATCAACTCCGAGGCAGGTATCCTTCGTCTGATGAATGCGGTCGACGATGTACATAACGGTGTGACCTTCTGCTCCGGTTCTTACGGTACCAACCTCGAGAACGACCTTCCGCACATGATCCGTGCACTGAAGGGCAGAATCCACTTCGCACACGTACGTAACCTCCGCTTCAATGATACTTCCCGTGAGAACTACGATTTCCAGGAGGCATGCCACATCTCCAGCGATGGTAACTTCGATATGTACGAGATCGTTCGCGCACTCTATGAGATCGGCTTCGACGGCCCGATGCGTCCGGACCACGGTCGTATGATCTGGGATGAGGTCGACAAGCCGGGTGTTGTTCCGGGCTATGGTCTCTATGATCGTGCACTCGGTGCAACCTATCTGCAGGGTCTCTGGGAGGCCATCGATAAGGCAGAGACCAGAAAGGAGTTTGCAAAATGAAATTAACACTTGAGGGTTTAAAGAATAAAGCTGCATGGGAGAAGGCTGGTGTGACACTGCCATCCTATGATGTCGCTGCACTTGCAGAGAATACGAAGAAATCCCCGCGCTGGGTACACTTCGGTATCGGCAACATCTTCCGTATCTTCCTCGGAAGCATCGCAGATACACTGATCGAGAAGGGCGAGCTCGACAAGGGCATCACCTGCGTCGAGACCTTCGACTTCGATGTCGTCGATAAGATTTACAAGCCATACGATAACCTCGTACTGGGCGTAACCCTGAAGGCGGACGGCAACACCGAGAAGCACATCATCGGTTCGCTGACCGAGGCCATCAAGGCACAGTCCACTGTTCCGAAGGAGTGGAACCGCCTCAAGGAGATCTTCACGAACCCGGATTTCCAGATGGCGACCTTCACCATCACCGAGAAGGGCTATGCTCTGAAGAATGCAGACGGCCAGTTCTTCCCGTTCGTTCAGGCAGACATCGATAACGGTCCGGAGAAGCCGGGCGCTGCGATGGCCATCGTCGCTGCACTTCTGTTCGAGCGTTTCAAGGCCGGCCAGTATCCGGTAGCGATCGTTTCCTGCGATAACTGCTCACACAACGGTGAGAAGCTCATGAGCTCCATCGTAACCATGGCAGAGGAGTGGGAGAAGAAGGGCTTCGTTCCGGCAGCCTTCGTAGAGTATCTGAAGGACGAGTCCAAGGTTGCATTCCCATGGTCCATGATCGATAAGATCACACCGCGTCCTGCAGAGTCCGTAGAGAAGGAGCTCGAGGCACTCGGCATCGAGGACATGGCTCCGGTCATCACCTCGAAGCGTACCTACATCGCTCCTTTCGTCAATGCAGAGGGCCCTCAGTATCTCGTTATCGAGGACAAGTTCCCGAACGGCAGACCGAAGCTCGAGGATGCCGGTGTATACATGACCGATCGTGATACTGTCAATAAGGTAGAGCGCATGAAGGTGACCACCTGCCTCAACCCGCTGCACACAGCACTGGCTGTATACGGCTGCGTACTCGGCTATACACTGATCGCAGATGAGATGAAGGACACCGAGCTCAACAAGCTCGTTCATGAGATCGGCCCGGTTGAGGGTATGCCGGTTGTAACCAACCCTGGTATTCTTTCCCCGGAGGCCTTCGTCGATGAGGTCATCAATGTTCGTATCCCGAACCCGTTCATGCCGGATACACCACAGCGTATCGCGACCGATACCTCTCAGAAGGTCGGCATCCGTTACGGCGAGACCATCAAGAGCTATGTTGCGAAGTATGGCGATGCGAAGAAGCTGAAGGCGATTCCGCTTGCAATCGCAGGCTGGCTGCGTTATCTTCTTGGTGTGGATGATGAGGGCAATGCTTTCGAGCGTTCTGCAGACCCTATGCTTGAGACCCTGTCTCAGCAGCTGGAGGGCATCACTCTCGGACATCCGGAGAGCGTCGGCGACAAGGTTCGTCCGATTCTCAGCAACGCGAACATTTTCGGCTCTGACCTTTATGAGGCTGGTATCGGCGATCTGATCGAGGATCTCTTTAAGGAGGAGCTGGCAGGCCCTGGTGCCGTGAGAGCCACCCTCAAGAAGTACCTTGATTGATCTTTAATCAGGCATATGGGCAGAAAGAGACGAGTGAAGCATGCGAATCATATTTGCTACCCATAACAAAAATAAAATGACAGAGGTGCGCCAGATCCTGGGGGATCTGGCCACCGATATCGTTGCGAAGAGTGAGCTCGGAATCGATTTCGAGCCTGTCGAGACCGGGAAGACCTTTGCGGAGAACGCAGAGCTGAAGGCCGTCGGCATTCGCAGTTATATGCTTGCACATCATATGCTGGAGGACGATGACATCATCATGTCGGACGACTCCGGCCTTTGTGTTAATTACATGCTGGGACTTCCGGGCATTTACAGTGCCCGCTATCTCGGGGAGGATACCTCGTATGAGGTGAAGAATGCACGCATCATCCATGAGCTTCGCTACGCGGAGGGGGATGAGCGCGCGGCACACTTCACCTGCGATATCTGTGCTGCATTTGCAGACGGACGTGTCCTCCACGCAGAAGGCATCTTCGAGGGCCTGATCGCCCATGAGCCGAAGGGGGAGCATGGTTTCGGATATGATCCGATTCTCTACCTTCCGGAGTATGGAAAAACTTCTGCGGAGCTGACACCGGAGGAGAAGAACGCGATCTCTCATCGCGGCAAGGCGCTCCGTGCGATGCGTGAACTGCTGAAGGATGTCCTGGAAAAGGATGCTGCGAGACGTGGCGCGACGTCGGAAGACGGGGCAGAGGCCCGGGAGGAAAGCGGACTTGTCCGCCCCTTTCAGACCGTCCTCGTCGTAAGTGATTCCCACCGGAACGACGCGAACCTGAAGGATGTACTGAGTCGCATCGGTATGATCGATATCCTCATCCACCTCGGTGATGCCGAGGGCTCGGAGGGGATGATCCAGCAGTATGCCGGTGACGGTGTGAAGTGCTACTTCGTGCAGGGAAACAACGACTTTTTCACCTCACTGCCGAAGGACATCGTCGTGAAGATCGGAAAGCATCGCTGCCTTCTGACCCATGGACACTATTATGGCGTCAATATGGGCGTATCCGGCATCGTCGATGAGGCGAAGAACCGCGACTGTGATGTCGTGATGTTCGGGCATACGCATAAGCCGTTCCTAAAAACGGTCGATGGCGTGACCTGCCTGAACCCGGGTTCCATCAGCTATCCGCGCCAGGTTGACCGTCGTCCATCCTATATGGTGATTGATGTCAGCGAAGAAGGAGATTTCGAGTTTCGCCCGGTTTATATAAAAAACTAGGTTCCACAGAACTCGCCCTCCGCGACGACTGGGTTTCAGGTCCAGCGCCCTGCAGGTGGTGGAGCGGTTTACTGAATCAGGGAAGTGATGCATGGTGGAACGTAAAATAAGCGTGAAAGCGATGCATTCACTCTTGTATGTGAAAAATAAATCATATATAATAAAAACTGTAAGCGTTTACATGGCCTGATGTATTCGGGCTTGATAATATTCAAAGGAGATTTGATATGACACAGAAAGATTTCATGGAGAAGCTTGCCGAGATTAAGGTTTGTCCAGTCGTAGTTATCGATCACGTGGAGGATGCCGTTCCTCTCGCACAGGCGCTTGAGGCTGGTCATCTTCCGATGGCTGAGGTTACCTTCCGTACAGCAGCTGCTGCAGATGCGATCGCAGCGATGGTAAAGGAGTGCCCGAATGTCGTTGTTGGTGCTGGTACTGTTCTCGATCGTGAGCAGTGCACACGTGCGATCAACGCTGGTGCTCAGTTCATCGTTTCCCCATCTTTCTCTGATGAGGTTGCGCAGTGCGCACTCGGCCACGGCGTAGCTTACTGCCCGGGTACCTGCACACCGACCGATATCACAAACGCGCTTCGTTACAACCTTCCGATGGTAAAGTTCTTCCCGGCTGGTGCATACGGCGGACTCAAGACCCTGAAGGCTCTTGCTCCTGTATTCCCACAGCTCAAGTTCATGCCTACCGGTGGTGTTAACCTTGACAATGTTCTCGAGTACCTTGCATTCGATAAGATCGTCGGTGTCGGCGGAACATGGGTATGCAAGAAGGATCTGCTTGTGAACAAGGACTGGGCTGGTATCACCAAGCTCTGCCAGGAAGCTTACGACCTTACACATAAGGCATAAGCGCATCGATTTCTGTATATCAAAATCATACATATGAACGGAAAATCCGGAGGACTTCGAAAGAGGGACTCCGGATTTTTTACGCAGATGGCCCGGAAGTAAAGAAAAGAAAGAAAAGAAGCGAAGCAGAATCGGAAACATCAGAATGCAGACTTGCATTCCGGCGATTTTTTTTGTATCCTATGAGAGCACGGTCATATAGATGGATGAAACAGACGCGCGAAGCCACGTGCTTCAAGTGACTTGTACAAATTATTTTCCGATGAGTGAAATTGTGGTTGACAAAATGAAGCTTATTCGTTAATATATACGAGTCGCTCATAAAGAGTCGTCTGAGTCCGTAGCTCAGCTGGATAGAGCAACGGCCTTCTAAGCCGTGGGTCGGGGGTTCGAATCCCCCCGGGCTCATTCTCGAGACATCTCGAGAGATTTAAATACTGGTTTGCTGAAAAGCAGCCGTAATATGGTGGGTATAGCGTAGTTGGTTATCGCGCCAGATTGTGGTTCTGGAGATCATGGATTCGAATTCCATTACCCACCCTAGCCAGCAGGCTTATCGAGGGGCTATCGCCAAGCGGTAAGGCACAGGCCTTTGACGCCTGCACTCGTTGGTTCGAATCCAACTGGCCCTGTTTTGCGAGGCTGTAGCTCAGTCGGTAGAGCACTTGACTTTTAATCAAGTTGTCGCGAGTTCGAATCCCGTCAGCCTCATCTTGATTTTTCAGACCTGTAAGT
>CAKQPT010000055.1 GCA_934270345.1 uncultured Oribacterium sp.
CCCAACTTACGCTGTTCCCAATCGTCATAGAATCCTTTGAACCGGATCTTCGGTACTTTTCGTTTATTCATGGAGATTTCCTCCCAGTAATTTCTGCAGTTCGCGGATGCCGGCCATGTCTTCTTCGGAGCCGACGAGGTCGGAGAGCATGCTGGCGAGTGTTTTCTCGGTTTCCTGAATTTCTGCTTCGAGGTCGCTCATCGTAACGGCGTACTTTTTCGAGAGTTCCTCGATCTTTTTGACAAAGGTATTCAGCATGTCCGTGGAGAGGGCGAGGATACCGTCCTCTACCGGCTGAATCCACTTATCGTGCAGGAGCATGCGTACCTGAGCATCTGTCAGATGCTCGATGGTGTCCTTGGTGGCGAGGTGAAGTGCTTCGCTTTCCTGCTTGATTTCGCTCTTCAGCTTCTTTTCGCTGGTATTCAGGCGGTCTGCGCTCTGCAGTACTTCGATGAGCTGTGCTTCTGCTGCGCCATCGGCCTTTAAGGTCTTGATCATGGACTTGATGTTCTTGAAGACGAAACCGTCGTTGGTATCATTCAGTGCATCCGAGATGATTTCCTTATCATCTTCGCTTAAGCCGTCCAAAAGTTCCTCGTAAGATGACGGAATCTCTGAGAGCTGGTCCTGCTTTTCCTTCAGGGCGTTCACCTGGTCGGACAGGCAGACCTGCTGAACCAGCTCGAATGGCAGAATATGGCCCTTCCATCCTTCCTGTACTTCGTGGTCCTTTCCATCCTTTTTCTTGATTACCATGTTCGGATCGACCTGCTTCACCGCCTGCATCCCCTCTGCCTGGATCAGCTCGAGGTCACCGGAAACAGCCGCGAAAGCGCCTTCAAAAATCTCATACGCCTGATACGGATCGATCAGCGGCACCTGATAAAAGCGCGCGAAAATATCCGAAGCGATGTGTTCTTCGGTCTTCGGTATCGAAAGTGATTCCGCTGCATCAATCAGCGTTTCATCCATCACATCATCGAAGTCAGCAAATGCCTGCTGATAGTTCTCGAGAAATGTCTTCACATCTCGATTTTCATGGATTACTTTCTTAATATCTTCTGTTTTCAGGGACAGATACTCACCGTCTCCTTCGAAAAGCTCATTCTGTAAGGACGGGAATACATCCCAGTAACGCTTGAGGCTTTCCAGCTCTGGCTTCGGAATACCGCCAAACATCGAGGCGTAGATGTCATAACTCTCCGCCTCTTCGGAAGAATCCACGTAGCGCGGAATGTTCAGGTTGTAGTCATTGTCCCGAATCTCCTGACGGGTCACGAGTTTGGAATACTTGGTCACCGTCTTTCTCTGCTTGACGGTGTCGATGATTCTGCGGATATCGGAAGCACGCAGCTTATTGTTCTTACCTTCCTTTGCGAAGCCCTTTGAGGCGTCGATGATGAGCACATCGGTGTTTTCTCTCTTCTGGCGGAGCACCATGATGATCGTCGGGATACCGGTTCCGAAGAAAATGTTCGCCGGCAGACCGATGATGGCATCAATGTTGTTCTGCTCGATCAGGTTTTTACGAATCGCCCCTTCTTCTCCACCACGGAAAAGAACGCCGTGTGGAAGTACGATGGTCATGATGCCATCCGGCTTCAGGTGATAAAGGTCGTGCAGAAGGAACGCATAGTCTGCCTTCGATTTCGGCGCGAGGCCATAACGGGCATACCGTGCGTCATTTTCCTTACCATTCGGCGTCCAGCGCTGAGAATAAGGTGGGTTCGAGACCACCGCATCCACATACAGTGGCTCGTAGGTGCCCTGTGGATCAGACTCATCGAAATACGGCCAGTCCTCTTCGAGCGTGTCGCCGTTTCTCGTCAGAATGTTATCCGGGAGGATGCCGCGCATGACGAGATTCATTCTCGTCAAGTTGTAGGTATTGGCCTTCAGCTCCTGTGCATAATAGCGGATGCGGTTGGCGTCATCCATGTATTTCGCCGCGGTCTTACCGATGTTAATCAGTAAGCTGCCGGAGCCCGATGTCGGATCGTAAATTTTGATTTCACTTCTTCCCTGCAGATGATCCGCCACGATTTCTGACATCAGCAGTGACACCTCATGTGGTGTATAGAATTCGCCTGCCTTCTTACCGGCATTCGCTGCAAAGTTCGAAATCAGATACTCGTAGATGAAGCCTAGGACATCATAATCCTGCTTGCCGCTCATTGGGATCTCATTGATCAGCTGAATCAGGTCGCTGACAGCCTTCGTCTGTGATTTCGTATTCTCGCCGAGCTTCGACAGTCCGGTCTCCAGTGTGTTGAAGATTCCTTCGAAAACCTTTTTATGCGATGGCGAAATCAAACGGTTAAATGACGATAGACCGGTGCGGACATTGTCCACCGAAAAGTCGGAGCCCATGTGAATCCAGGTTGAAAACAGATCCTTATAGGCGATGAAGTAGCCGAGGCTCTGCTGCGCGCTCGATTTACTGGAGTACTGATCATCGGCCTCTTCGTTTACATACTCACGGATGCTGTCCGCGTCGTAATCACGCTGGTAAAGCCACTGCTCTTCCTTGTCGGACAGATACTTATAAAAGATAAAGCCGAGGATATAGTCCTTATATTCATTCGCCTCGATCTTCGAACGCATACGGTTTGCGGATTCCCAGATCTTGGCAGCCAGCTGCTGTTTATTCATGATGTCTTTCCCTTTCGTTTCTTACATTCGCTCTCTTCACACCCGTTCTCTTACGATCATGAGTGCGTATCCCAGCAGGTTCGTTCCGTGCCACTTTTTCACGTCGAGTCGGTCCGGGTCCTTCATCGATAAGCCGATGCCCCAGATGCGGTCCTTGACGGCGCACTCTGCGAGGATGGCGTCGCCGGTGGATTTGAGCTGGGCCTTCAGCTCTTCGTTCTGCGCGAACTTCGCGAGGAGGCCTTCGTAGACGAGGATCTGGCGCATGCCGTTCCATCTGCTTTCGTTATAGTTTGAAACCTGGCGGCCCAGTTCCTTGATGCGGCCGACGTCATCGGTTTTCAGGATTTCTGCTGCGATCTTCTCATCCCGGAAGCAGAGCGCCTTCTGGTACATCATGTACTGCTCCATGGAAGAGAACCGGATGCCGTCTTTTTCGAAATCCGACCGGTACCAGTTGCTCAAATATCCGTATTCCTCATCCGGGTTGTGAAAGCCGATGATCTGCTGTGTATTCATAATCCGTTCCTCCTGTCTATATACTGCAGATGCTCTTCTGCACTATGATCATAGCGCGGTTCTGTGACAAAATTTTTTACATCATACGCCTGATTTCGGCTGTCTTTAAATAAATCCGTACTTTTTTCCCAGGTCCTCTGCTACCTGGTCGCCGGTTTTGCACTTTCCAGCTGCGATATGCTGTCTCGCCTCCGCAAGCTGATGCAGCATCTCGTCTTTGCGGGTATTCTCATAGTACCGGACCGGTTTTCCGTGCGCTTCAGCATACTGGATCTCTGAGCGGGTGCTGTCGCCGATGTACCCGCCGACATTGATGACGTAGATTTCGTCGGCCATGTCGATTTTCCGTTTGTGCATGTCGTCGAGCATTTCCTTCGTTTTCGAGAGGGCGCCTTCATCCATGCCGTCCCAGACTTCCTGGTCGCCGGCGTGGCCGAAGAGACCGACGCTGATGACGATATTGCCTGCGAGCGTCAGCCGCTTCTGCGCCTCCATGAACTGCTCCTTGAAGCGGGTGCTGCCGCAGAGCGTAATAACTTTATATTTTCCAACCATGGTTTATCTCCTGTTTCCTGCGATTCCTTCCTGTCCTAAGCAAAAATTGGAATCCAGTGAAGTCGCAATTTGCGACTTCACTGCTTCAACTGTGTGCGCTTTCAAATCTATCTTCGAATCAAGCATCTTTGAGGTTCCAGTCTGGAACCTCATAAGTTCATCTCCGTAGTAAATATGATATTCCATATATCTTAACCTTATTTTTGAATTATAACTTATTTTGAGTTACGATACGACATCTGAGTCAAGCGTTTTTCTGGTGCTCTGCCACTTTTATGAGGGAATATTCGGGGCTTCATGACACTTTCATGAGCGAATATTCGGGGCTCCGTGACACTTTCATGAGCGAATATTCGGGGCTCCGTGACATTTTCATGAGGGAATCGGTGTTTTGGCGCGGAGTGACGAGGTAGAGGGCGGAGGCATTGGCGCAGGGAAAGTGGGCGGAAATATACGAGTGTCAGCGGGAGGGTTTTATGGTACAACTAGAAGTAGTTTTTGGATGGAGGTGCCTATGGAGCCGAAGGTCAGTATCATCGTGCCGGTGTATAACGCGGAGAAGAGTCTCGCGCGTTGTGTGGACAGTATTCTGAATCAGGAGTTTCGGGATTTCGAACTGATCCTGATGGACGACGGGAGCCGGGACCGGTCCGGGGATATCTGCGACGGGTATGCGCGGGCGGATGCGCGCGTGGTGGTCGTGCATAAGGAGAACACGGGGGTGTCGGATACGCGGAACCAGGCGATCGCGCGGGCGCGGGGGACGTTTCTTCAGTTCGTGGACAGTGATGATTGGCTGACAGCGGATGCGACGAAGCTCATGGTGCGGGCGGCCGAGGAGACGGGCTGCGATCTGGTGATCGCGGATTTCTATCGTGTCGTCGGGGAGATGGTGTCGCGGAAGGGCGACATCGACGCGGACCAGGCGATCGGGCGCGAGGCGTTCGTGGGCTTCATGATGGAGAATCCGGCGGACTACTACTATGGGGTGCTGTGGAACAAGCTCTACCGGCGCGAGATCGTGGAGGCGCACGGGATCCGGATGGATGCGAAGATCAGCTGGTGCGAGGATTTCCTGTTTAATCTGGAGTATGTGCGCTATGCGACGACGTTTTATGCCATGCGGACGCCGGTCTACTATTATGTGAAGACGAAGGGTTCGCTGGTGAATCAGAAGATCAGCCTGTCGCGGACGGTGGAGATGAAGCTCGCGATGTTCGAGTGCTACAACGACTTCTTCAAGCATGTGCTGGACGAGGAGGCGTATGAGCGGAAGCGGCTGCAGGTCTATCATTTTCTGGTGGATGCGGCGAAGGATGGCTTCGTGTTCCCGGCGACGATTCCGGGGACGCAGAAGCTCGGCGAGGAGAGGAGTCAGGCGCTGCAGGAGGTGATTTCGGAGGATGGGATCATCGTGGAGCGGTACCGCGACCGGAAGCTGATCGAGCGCTATCTCGAGTCTGTGGCGCTGAAGTACGATATGACGATGGCGGAGCTGTCGCTGCTGCTGTATCGGAAGGATGCGGGGAAGGCGCTCGCGCGGAAGGATCTCGCAAATCTGATAAATCTCAGCCGCGGAGATCTGCGATTGGCACTGCAGAGACTGACAACGCGAGAGATGATGAACATCATCGAGCTGCCGAAGAAGCGTAGCGAGCCACGAAAGATTCGTCTCGAGCTGCTGCCGGCGGCGGATGCGGTGCTGCAGGATATCGCGGCCGCGGAGCGCGACTACGAGCAGGCGAAGTTCCGGGGATTCTCGGAGGACGAGATCCGGCAGTATACGGCGCTCGAGCGACGCGTGCAGGAGAATGAAAAGCAGATACTGCAGAAGTGATGTGGAGTGCCGAAACATTGGCATAAAAAAGGATCGTATCCGATGCTTCGAATACGATCCTCGATATGGAGACAACGGGATTCGAACCCGCGACCTTTGCGTTGCGAACGCAACGCTCTCCCAACTGAGCTATGTCCCCGCTACAGCTGTATATTATAGCGCAGAAAAAGCCGAAACGGAACTGAAAATTTCAGATTTTCAGGTTCCGGAAGCACCTTTCGGAAGTGCCAGTGACTTGTCTAACTAAGTTCCACCCCTCGCAATCCAAAGATGGAACTTACTTATTCCAATGAACTATAAGTGGCACAATGATGGATGCTGGCGGCAGTGCTGTTTCTTTTCTGGATGTCTGAATCGAGCAATCCCTGATTCACTATCGGGCCTGTTTCGCGAATTCTACATTGCTGGCTTTCGCAATCGAGCAGATTCCTTGATTTCTACATTGCCAAATATTGAATCACGAACGCTTCGAAGAACGAAAAAACTGGATTTCTTACACAAACTAAGCCTTCCTCGACTTTCAACATTGCTCGCAAACAATGCTGAATATCGCGAAAGGCTTAGTTTGTGTTAAATACAGGCTTCAGATGCAATGCTGTTTCTCTGGAAATCTATGTATTGTCAAAAACCAGCAATGTAGATTTTCGAAACCTCTTCGGATTGTAAAATTCGAGCAATGCTGTTTTCCAGAAATCTTCCCTTCTGTCAACGCCGGCAATGCTGTTTCCTCAATAACCCTCTCTCCGTCAACAATCGTAATGCTCTTTCCAAAAAATACTAAGTTTTGTCAACATCCGAGCATGCCCTCGGTCAAGTCCTGATTGTGGTGTAAATTCAACTTACTGGTTATGGTGTTAAACGATTAAAGTGTTATGCAGCGTCAGCCAATGACTTCTGAGCATAGGCCTCATGTGTGCAAGACGACATTTTTATTTCGTGAGGAAAATCCGCACGTAATATTATACATAGTAAAAGCACCTGCAATATCCAGCGAAGTAGATCACCTGCAATACTCAGCGCAGAAAAGCGAATCATTCATCGCTTGCGCAGAAAAATTTCTTAACGCTTACGCAAAGTAGTACTCAATCAGGTGATCTACCAGCGCGAAATCAAGTGGACTGTCCTTCGTCTCACTGGTAAGAATCAGGTTGATCATCGGATGATAGCCTGACGCTACGTAATCCATCATTTTCCTGTCAGCATGTGCTGCATACTCTTCGTCATCCATCATGCCCAGATGTTCCCACAAGTATATCCTTCCTGAGCGAGGGTCCAGAATGGTAAAATCCGGATACACCTTACTGTGCTTCAGCTGCAGCTCACACTCATATCGTACCGCCAGTCCTTTTTCTTTCAGTTTTAAAGCGATATAAGCCTCTGATTTCGAGCGGACGTCGACACCGAGGACACTTTTTACGCCTGCCTTATTTTCTATAGGGTTCACAGGGTACACCGCGTCTTCCCAATCCTGATATTTCTTTTCCAGTGGTGTGAAATAATTGCATATTTCGCGCAGTTCCTTTACATTTTCAAGCCGCTTCTGTGCCCTCTCGAGCTTATGTTCATAGGAGTCCAGGTAGGTTTTTAATCGCTGATACTCTTCTCTCTTATCTTGGAGAATCGCAATATTCAGAGTCTTATCCGCCAGCTTCTTGATGCGCGCTTTATCAAAACTCGAGATATATGTTCGATTCGTCTTATGTGTTTCCGGATCTCGACAGATCTGATAAAACCGCCGACTTCCTCGCACAGTATATACGGCGAGCCTGCCTTCCGGTATCGGCTTGATTTCTTTCTCAAGTCGCTTGATTTCCTTTTCAAGACGCTCGAAATCTCTCTTGGCAAGTTCATAGGTTGTAATAGACATCATCGCTCCTTTCATAGCTTGTCTTTTAGTAATCCTTGGTGTTTTGGTAGTGAAACGGCGGCATAGGCAGTACCGGTACGTGGTGTTGTGGCCGACACCGATATACGTAGTGATAGCAGCGGTCTGCGGTATTGTAACCAACACAGGTATACGTAGTGGAAGCAGCGGTCTGCGGTGTTGTAACCGACACAGGTATACGTAGTGGAAGCAGCTGTCTGCGGTGTTGTAACCGACACAGGTATACGTAGTGGAAGCAGCGGTCTGCGGTGTTGTAACCGACACAGGTATACGTAGTGGAAGCAGCAACATGGACAGTATTTGGGTGTAGTCCGGGTTGCAGTATGGGATGAATGGGTGAATTCAATAACTTTAATGAATGGGATTCCTGGAATTTGAAGCTTCGGTTCACTTAAAAATGAGTGTAATGCAATTTACAAAATTTGAAAACGTCTGAAAACAGACCATAGTCCAAAAACAGACTATAAAAAATGGCGTGATTCCAAGGAAAAGCCA
>CAKQPT010000056.1 GCA_934270345.1 uncultured Oribacterium sp.
TTTTGCCGTAAAAAAAGACCCCTATACCATTTCTGGTATAGAGATCTTTCTTTTGTCATCTTAACTTAATGACATTGGCCGCAAGGCCTCTTTTTTAATACTCAGTCCTGCCGTCCCGGCACGGTCTGAACGAAATTCTGAATCGTCTGCAGCTTCTGATACTCCGCGCTGTCCTCGATGCCTGGCAGCTTCAGATAGTGCTCCTTGAGCTTCTCGAAGGTCTCCGGACTCAGCACATGCTCGATCCGGCAGGCATCCTGTCCCGCCGTATACGCACTCACCCCGAGCCGCACCAGCATATTCGTGATCACCACATGCTTCTCATAGGTCGACTTCGCTGCCGCCATCCCGGCCTCCGTCAGCGCGATGTAGCCATTGCCATCCACCGTGATCATCCCCTCCTCGCGCAGGTGCTTCATCGCCACCGAAACCGACGGCTTCGAAAATCCCAGCAGATTCGCGATATCGATGGAACGCACCACCTGCTGACTCATCGCCAGCATCAGAATACTCTCCAGATAATTCTCCGACGACTCATGTGTCGCATACGTACTCATATCGAAACTCCTTTTAAAAACAAATGTTGAATCTATAAACGAATAAACTTTAATCCCCGATAGTATAGCATAGATTTCGATTTTTCATCCATAGAACTGCGCCGGATCTGGTGCTGCGCCCATGTCCGTGCTTAGGCCAATGCATCTGCCGGCGCATCATCACTTCCCGCCTGCCTGTCCCTCGAAAGTTAGATATAACTAATTATTTTGGCGAAAGCTATTGACTTAAAAAAAGGTTAGTGCTAACTTACTAGCGTGAAGTTAGCTTCGTCTAATTAGACGGGACTAATCTATATTTCTATGCAGATGTGGCAGCCTCATCGAGCGCTGAAAAGCGGCGCAGTGCATGAGAAACGACCGAAGCTTGATTCGGCGCTGCCATTAACATCAGGTAAAGGAGGTACGATGATGCCATTATCGATGGGAACACAGGGGGAAGAATATGAGATTCAGCGCATCGGAGGAAATGATAAGACACAGCATTTCCTGGAGTCACTGGGATTCTATGCCGGTGGCCGGGTGAAGATCGTTTCCTGTAATCGCGGCAATCTGATCGTACAGGTGAAGGAGTCGAGACTGGCGCTGGACGAGACGATGGCCCGCAAGGTCATGATCAGCGCGTGAATAAGTATAATCCGCAGCGTGTCTGCGCTTTATAGATATAGAGGAGGGAACAGAGTTGAAGACATTAAGAGAGGTTCAGCCAGGTGAGGATTGCGTCGTAGCGAAGATCACCGGCGAGGGTGCCATCAAGAGAAGAATCATGGATATGGGCATCACGAAGGGCACGACCCTTCATGTGCGCAAGGCGGCGCCGCTCGGCGATCCGATCGAGATCACCGTACGTGGCTACGAGCTTTCCGTCCGGAAGGCCGACGCCGAGATGGTGCAGGTAGAAACGAAGGCCTGAAACCGGCGCTTGTCCGAACATGAGCGGGCGGTGCCCGGATGGAAGCATTGGCCACGGGGGACGTGGCGGAGCATGAAAATCTTAGAGGGGGAAAAATCAAATGGCAATTACGATTGCACTCGCAGGTAATCCGAACTGCGGTAAGACGACGCTGTTTAACCAGCTGACCGGATCGAACCAGTACGTTGGTAACTGGCCGGGCGTTACAGTAGAGAAGAAGGAAGGTAAGCTGAAGGGCCACGCCGACGTGACCATCGCCGATCTTCCGGGTATTTATTCACTTTCTCCATACACACTGGAGGAGGTGGTCGCGCGAAACTACCTCATTAACACGAAGCCGGATGCGATCCTGAACATCGTGGATGGTACGAATCTCGAGCGTAACCTGTACCTCACCACACAGCTCAAGGAGCTCGGGATCCCGGTCGTGATGGCGGTCAACATGATGGACGTCGTGGAGAAGAACGGCGACCAGATCCGCCTCGACCAGATCGAGAAGTACCTCGGCTGTAAGGCAGTCAAGATCTCCGCACTGAACGGCACAGGCATCAAGGAGGCGACTGAGCTCGCGATCCACGAGGCACAGACCGGCTCCACCGAGATCGTGCACAGCTTTTCGAACGAAGTCATGGATGCGATCCTCCAGATCGAGGAGAAGATCGCTGCCTACGTTCCGGAGGGCGAGAAGCGCTTCTTCGCTGTCAAGCTTTTCGAGCGTGATGACAAGATTCGTCACGAGATGATCGGTGCCGGCCAGAACGTCGACGTCGAGTCCATCATCGCTGCGGTTGAGAAGGCAGAGGATGACGACGCCGAGTCCATCATCACTAACGAGCGGTACACCTACATCCAGAACATGATCGCCGCTGCGTACACGAAGAAGCATGTCGGTAAGCTGTCCACCTCCGACCGGATCGACAGTATCGTCACGAACCGCTTCCTGGCGCTCCCGATCTTCGCAGCCGTGATGTGGCTTGTATACTACATCTCCATCTCGACGATCGGTGCGATCGGTACCGACTGGGTCAATGATGTCCTGTTCGGCTCCGACCCGTGGTCCTTCTTCGGCCTCTGCGAGCTGCCGTCGATTCCGGGCCTCTTTGAAGGCATCCTCAGTGCACTCGGCACCGGTGAGGTATTGACAAGTCTCGTCCTCGACGGTATCGTCGCAGGTATCGGTGCGGTGCTCGGCTTCCTGCCGCAGATGCTCGTCCTGTTCTTCTTCCTCGCTTTCCTCGAGGGCTGCGGATACATGGCGCGTATCGCCTTCATCCTGGATCGGATCTTCCGTCGTTTCGGTCTCTCCGGCAAGTCCTTCATCCCGATGCTGATCGGCTCCGGCTGCGGCGTTCCGGGTGTCATGGCATCGAGAACGATCGAGAACGAGCGTGACCGTCGTATGACGATCATGACCACGACCTTCATCCCGTGCTCCGCGAAGCTCCCGATCATCGCCCTCCTCGCAGGTGCGGTATTCGGCGGCGCATCCTGGATCGCACCGTCCGCCTACTTCCTCGGTATCGCAGCCATCATCTTCTCCGGTATCGTACTGAAGAAGACGAAGTGGTTCGCAGGCGACCCGGCTCCGTTCGTCATGGAGCTCCCGGCGTACCACCTGCCGAGACCGATCGACATCCTGAAGTCCATGTATGAGCGTGGTTCCTCCTTCGTAAAGAAGGCCGGCTCTATTATCCTTCTGTCCACCATCGCGGTCTGGTTCGCTTCCTCCTTCGGTATGCAGGACGGCCAGTTCGGCATGGTCGACATGGATAACTCCATCCTCGCAGCGATCGGTAACGCCATCGCATGGATCTTTACACCGCTCGGCTGGCCGGACTGGAAGTCTGCAGTAGCCGCTGTCACCGGTCTTATCGCCAAGGAGAACGTCGTTGGTACCTTCGGTATTCTCTTCCATTATGAAGGGGCAGAGGAGCTCGCCGAGGCAGGTGACCAGATCTGGAACCTCGTACAGGCCAACTACTCCGGTGCCGCTGCCGGCTACAGCTTCCTCGCCTTCAACCTGCTCTGCGCACCTTGCTTCGCAGCGATCGGCGCGATCCGTCGTGAGATGAACAACGCGAAGTGGACCTGGAGAGCGATCGGCTGGGAGTGCGGCCTCGCGTACTGCGTCGGCATGGTGATCTATCAGATCGGCGGCCTCTTCACCGGTGAAGCACACTTCGGTATCTTCACCATCATCGCCATCGCCCTCGTCGTCCTCGGCATCTGGGCCCTAGTTCGCCCGTACCACGAAGCGACGGAGCTCTCCGACAAGTTCGACTCCGTAGCCGCCGCGGCACAGAAGTGATTTCGTAAGTTTTTTCGGCCAATGTCTCCGGACGCTACGCAGATGGCGCACCCGGAGGCAGCGGCATCCGAAGTTTATCCGGCCAATGCCGACAGGCACCACGATGATGGTGCAGCCGGAGGCATTGTCCTCAGAAAGGAGGAAAAATGGGAGATATCATCGTGGGAGGACTGATCGCACTTATGGTGATCCTCATCCTCCGAAGCCTTCATAAGGCCGTCGCGAAAAGCGGCGCCTGCGCGTTCTGCAGCTACGCGAAAAACGGCTGCGACCACGTCGGCCATCACGAGCTCGACCTCGAGCGCGCCGAAAGCCGGCTGAACGCCACCCAGAAGGCGATCCTCGCGAAACATCGCAGACAGAATTAACGGATTGGAGCCAGTGCAATGACGAATCCTCGAGATGAGCGTCATTACGCTGGCTTCTTTGTGTCTGGAATAGCTATGAAATTTCCCATGGACACATCGTTATCATTGTAACAGGCCCGTAAACTGTGATAAAATAGATACAATTTTATGAGATGTACGCCCGAAAGGACGTCGAGAGGGGCAGAAATGAGTAAAGAAAAATACATGGCATATATCGGTTCCTACAGCTACACGGGCAATGCAAAGGGCATCACCATCTGTGATGTCGATGTAGAGAAAGGAACCTTCACGAAGCGGACCGAGATCGAGGTGAACAACTCCTCCTACCTCGTCGCATCGAGAGACCAGAAGACACTGTATTCCATCGCGGATGAGGGCGTGGTTTCCTTCCGTATCCTCGAGAATGGTGCGCTGCAGAAGCTGAACACCCAGAACATCCGTGGCATGCGTGGCTGTCACCTCGCGATCGACCAGTTCGATCAGTACCTGATGGTCTCCGGCTACCACGATGGCAAGGCGACCCTGCTCGCACTGAATCCGGACGGCTCCGTCGGCCCGATCGTCGATGGCGTCTTCGATAAGGGCATCGGCTCCGTCGCAGAGCGGACCTTCCGTCCGCACGTATCCTGCGCACGCATGACCGATGATCAGAAGTATATTCTCGTCGCAGACCTCGGAATCGACCAGGTACGCGTGTTCCGCTTCGATAAGGCGGACGGACGCATGCGTCAGATCGACACCATCCGCTGCGAGCTGAAGTCCGCACCGCGTCACTTCCGCTTCTCGCCGGATCGTAAGTTCCTCTACCTTATGTATGAGGTGAAGAACGTGATTGATGTTTTCCGCTTCACGGAGGGCAAGAAGCCGAACGACGTGAACCTCGAGAAGATCCAGACCATCTCGACCCACAACGACCCGTCGAACAGCCCGCTGATTGCAGCATGTCAGATGCGCTTCTCACCGGATAAGGATGCGAAGCATCTGTTTGTGTCCAATGCTGGCATCGATACGATCACGATGTATGAGCGTGACGTCGAGACAGGACTTCTCTCGATGAAGAGCTCCCTCCCGGTATCCGGTGTTTATCCGAAGGACTTCTGCATCTTCCCGGATGAGAAGCACATCGCGGCCGCGAACAACGAATCCGGTACGATCACCTTCTTCTCGATGGATTATGATACGGGTATGCTCGTGATGAGCGCCCGCGATATCCCGGTGGATGAGCCGAACTGCATCTGCATGGTGAAGCTGCCAGCCGGTAAATGATGTAGCTGAGTCGTCTTCTCCAGCAATCGCTGGATGAAAAGATGCAGCAGAGTCGGCCGCCTTGTGCGCGGCCGCAAGAATATACGAAACAGAAGGGCTCGGCCGCCGCGCGTGGCGGAGACCGAGCGATACACAGACGGGAATGGAGAGAGCTGACGCGCTCTCCATTCCGCGTATCAGGGGGACATCTATGGCAGGCAATACATTTGGTAAACTTTTTCGCATCACCACCTTCGGTGAGTCACACGGACCGGCACTCGGCGTCATCATCGATGGCTGCCCGGCCGGCCTCCCACTGTCCGTTGAGGACATCCAGCCGTATATGGACCGGCGGAAGCCGGGCCAGAATCTGAAGGCCACCCAGCGAAAGGAGGACGACAAGATCGAGATCCTCTCCGGTGTGTTCGAGGGGAAGACGACCGGTACGCCGATCGCGATGATGGTGCGGAACAGCGACCAGCACAGTAAGGACTACTCGGATATCGCCCACGTGTTCCGTCCGGGCCACGCCGATTACGGTTTCTATGAGAAGTACGGCTTCCGTGACTACCGCGGTGGCGGTCGCTCCAGTGGCCGCGAGACCCTCGCGCGTGTCGCCGGTGGTGCCGTGGCGGCGAAGGTACTGTCGGATCTCGGCATCACGGTGGACGCTGAGGTGACGGAGCTTGCCGGCATCGACGTGACGACCCCGGCAGGGCAGGAGGCGGCCGACCAGCGTATCCTCGAGCTCCGCGAGGAGAAGGACAGCGCCGGTGGCGTCGTGACCTGCTTCGTCAACAACATGCCGACCGGCATCGGTGAGCCGGTCTTCGATAAGCTCGACGCCCGCCTCGCCCAGGCCGTGATGTCGATCGGTGCGGTCAAGGCCGTGGAGATCGGCGACGGGACGAAGGCCGCCCGCGCGCTCGGTTCCGAGAACAACGACGGCTTCGAGGCTGTCGCGGTGCCGATCGCCCCAATGGAGGTCGATGATGACGATGAGGACTACGAGCACCAGCCGAGCCTCGAGGACGTGAACCGTGCCCGTGCGCTCCATGACGAGACGCCGCTCACGGAAGAGGAGTTCGAGGAGATGCTCGCAAGTGGTGAGCTCGACGGCCTGGAGGAGGTCTTCCGTGTGAAGACGAACCACGCCGGCGGCATCCTCGGCGGCATGTCCGACGGCGCCGAGATCGTCCTCCGCGCCTACTTCAAGCCGACCCCGTCCATCGCCCGCCCGCAGGAAACCGCAAACGAAGAGGGCGACAACATCACGATCGAAATCAAGGGCCGTCACGACCCGACCGTCGTCGAGCGGGCCTGTGTCGTCGTGGAGTGTATGGTGGCGATCACCGTACTCGACGCGCTCCTCGAGAACATGGGCGCACAGATGGAGTTCCTGCATGAAATTTACCCGCTGGATTAACGGTGGTTCAATGAAGGGGACCCCGGCGGGTCGGCAACGGATGCACAGTATCTTGAGACCGGTTCAATCTAAGCCGGGGATCCCTGCGGAACTGTGTCTTGATTAAGCAGGCGAGAAAGAGTATTTTATTAGTAAAGCGCTTTACTGCCGCGCGAGCGGGTGCCACGTGTGAGGTCGCCTGCATTGGCGCCAGGTGCAGTGGCGGAAACCATGACAGACAACAGGAGGTATGAATATGGCAGATCAGATGTCAAAGGATTATGATGCAGTGAAGGAGCTCGGTCTCTGCGTACTGCACGTAGGTATCAATGCAGACGGCGAGGAGGATGCGCTCAGAATCGCAGACGAGTTCCAGACCCTCATGGGCTTCATCCCGAGAGTCGGCAACAGCTCCATCTTCGCTTCGGATCTCATCGAGATCATGAAGAAGGACGGCCCGGGCGAGAAGGGCCACATCGCGATCGGCTGCCATGATGTAGACGCCGCAGTCGCTTTCTTCGAGAAGCGCGGCATGGGCGTGAAGCCGGAGACCGCAAAGAAGAACCCGGATGGTAGCCTCATGTTCATCTACCTCGATAAGCAGAT
>CAKQPT010000057.1 GCA_934270345.1 uncultured Oribacterium sp.
ATAAGAAAAAACGTTCAAAATGAAAATTTAAATTTCAGCGATATCACCAACGTCCAGTTGACGAGTGAACAGTAACATGGAATTGAAATAAAAATAATTTTCGCGCATAAATGCATTGACAACAAGTTTTTTATTTCGTACAATAAGGACAACAAAAGAAGAGATGCGATGGCGATGCTTCATCAAATTGATTCTTAATTCAGTGTGATGCAGATGGTAGAAAGTCATAGGCGATGCTTCAATGATTCGAGATCTGCATTAAAAAAAGAATAAGGGAGGGTAACCCAATGGGATACAGAAGCCCGAATGATCAGTAAAACCCCAGTACTAGTGAAGATAACCTGGTACTGGGGTTTTACGTTGTCTGCATTTCTTTTCGAGGATCATCAACTGTCGCTTCTCATGCGACTGCGCTATAATATAGCTACTGATTTTGTGAGGGGCTGAGCCCCGGGAGGTGGGCGAGGTATGTATTTACTGAATAACGATCATCCGAATCAGATCGAGGAGACGACATTTGCAGAGCTTGGGAAGAAGGAAAGCTATATCGAGGAGATTCTCCGCAAAAATGTTGACATGATCTGTGATGACGCGGAGTCAATGCTGATCGTCGGGCAGCAGGTGAAGAACCAGAAAAACGGTCGAAGCGATCTGACCGCGATGGACGATGATGGAAACATTGTCCTCATCGAGATTAAGCGGGATAAAAAGGATATCGAGCTGCGGCGAGAGGCGTTTGAGTTTCAGGCAATCCGTTATGCGGCGAGCTGTGCGACGATCAAGTCGACAGACGAGCTGATTCAGAATGTTTTTGCGCCATACGTGGAGAAGCATAAGGCGGAGTTTCAGACGGCGGGGACGCTTACCTCGACGGAAATTGCGCAGCGGAGTCTCGATGACTTCATCCGTACAAATGATATCAAGTCATTTAATGAGCGTCAGAGAATCGTTCTTGTGGCGTCAGAATTTGACGAGCAGACGCTTTCGGCGGTGGCGTGGCTGAACAGCAATCAGGTGGATATTTCCTGCTATCAGGTAAAACCGTATAAGCTGGGCGAGCAGGTTTTACTCGACATGAAGAAGATTCTGCCGGTGCCGGAATTTGATGATTTTTATGTGGATATCGCAGGACCGAAGACGCTGACAAAGGAGCGGAAGCAGGACATCACCCGGCGATCACTGCCGAAGATCGATGCGATGCTGTCATGGGGTGTGGTGAAACCGGAAGCTGTACTCGGTGCAAAGGGCAGAGCAGATGAAGCGATACTGCTTGAAAACGGCCAGGTGAAGGTGAAGTCGACGGGTGAGGTGCAGTCCATGCAGCAGTGGCTCAAGTCGGTCTATGGCTGGTCTTCGGTGGAGACCTATGCTTTTGCGATTGATAAGAAATCGGGAAAGTCCCTCGCGGAGCTTCGTGCAGAGTATATGGAGAAAAATCAGCATTAAGCTGAGAAGAGCCGTCTTGGCCGGTTCTTTGCTTAGAATCTTAATGGTGGGGTCCAGGCCTCGGGAAGTTATGCCGCGGTGATGTACAGCGGATGATCACAGAAACCGGCTGTTATGCAGTTTATGTACAGGTGATGATATGAATCAGATGATGATACTTTCGGGCAGTTTGATTTTTGTGGGCTGTGTCGCCCTGTTTCTCTACCTGAAGATTCAGAAATTCCGGCGTTCCGAGCTCGGCCAGATCGCGGGTGAGCTGCTGCGCGATATCCGCTCCGGCGAGGGCGTCGTGAGCGAGGAAGAGATCGCGCGGACGCCGAAATCCGTGTCGGCGATGGACTCCGTGTACCTGCCGAACATCATGAAGGATTTTCCGGAGTTCAACTGGGCGGAGTGGAAGCTGCGCGTGCAGAACACGGTCATGCGCTATATGCAGGCCCTGGATGAGGACAATGCCTCCATCCTCGCAGAGTACCCGGCCGTTCGTAAAAAGGCGGAAGCTGAGATCGCAAACCGCCGCGATACTTCTGCTGAATCTCAATCCGGTTTGTCGCACCTGATCTCTGCAGGCGAAAAACGCGACGCAGACACCACTCGAAAGATCACCGAGGTTACCCCTATAGAATACAAGAACCGCCGCGTTTACCGGACGGCGATCCGCCGCTATGATAAGACGAAGGGGCTCTGCACGATTCACACCGAGACTTCGACGAGCTACGATGCCAGCGGAAAAACACATCAGACCGTCTACGACGTCGACCTTATCTATGTGCAGGATGCCGACCAGCTCGACGGCGCGATGCTCGGCTACAGCTGCCCGCATTGCGGCGCGCCCGTGACAAAGCTCGGTGATAAGACCTGCGCGTACTGCGGAAGCGCTCTCGAACCGATCAACATCCGCGTCTGGCAGATTCAGGACATCCGTGAAGAGTGAAGTGGTCAGTGTAGCCAAGCCCCGGGAAAAAATTCATTCAGAGCTCCAGATTTCTGTGACGACATATAAGAATAACCGGTCTTTTTAGATAGAGAAGTAAATATCAAAGAGAGAAGGAGATTCTACTATGAAAAACAGAAAGTATATTTGTACCGCCGTTATGATGGCATGTGTTCTTGCGTCCGCATCACTTACCGCCTGCTCGTCTGCAAGCGTTCCATCCACGATTACCGTTCAATCAGTGGAGAATTCCGGTATCTGCGTATCGGGCGAAGAGAAGATCCAGGCAACCCCGGATATCGCAGAGATTACGTATAGCGTGTACACGCAGGAGAAGGATGCAAAGACCTGCCAGACAGAGAATGCACAGGATGTAGATGCAGTATTATCTCTTCTGAAAGAAAAAGGCATCGATGAAAAAGATATCCGGACAAACAATGTCGGACTTAATCCGATTTATGACTGGAATGATGGAAGAAAGATCACGGGTTACGAAATGACGACAGAAATCGTTGTATCTTCCGTGCCGATCGATGAGGCAGGGACGATCATCAGCGATTCCGTAAATGCCGGCATCAATTCCATTGACTCCGTGCAGTACCAGTGCAGCAACTTCGACGAGCTTTACGCGGAAGCGCTCAAAAATGCGATCACGTCTGCGCGGAAGAAGGCAGACCTTATGGCGGAAGCTGGCGTGAAAAAGGTCGTTGCTATGACGCAGGTACAGGAGTTGAGCAGTGGTGATCAGGCGGTTGCATATACATCAAATAATATGAAACAAATGGCTGTGATGGAGGCGGACAGTGCGGATACAGGAACATCGCTGATGCCGGGACAGGTAGAGGTAGAAGCAGAGGTATCGGTAACATTTTCGATAGAGTGAGAGCGAGCTTTCGACGTTCATCTAACCTTTGGTTAATCGTTATCTTCCTTAATCCACCGTACACTGGTTGTACGGTGGATTTTTATTGGCTTAGGAGGAGCGAGAAAATGAAGAGTTGGAAAAAATGGACGGTTGTTCTGCTGTCGCTGGGCATATGCATTGGCCTTACTGCCTGCGGAGCGGGCAACAGCGAAGGTGAAAGCGAAGATTACTATACTCCCGGTGTGGTTGAGGATACCGACCATGACTTCACCGATGAACATCCGGCGGAGCAACTGGGATATGACTCCATCGAGGATATGCGCACACAGGAACATGAAATCATCGCTACGGATGATAACGACAATACAGTCGCCGAGGGATACTGGTATCCTGACGGGGATAGGAACAGTACTGTCTATTTTATGGCCCAGAGAGATACCATTTACTGGTATAAATTTGACCCGGAGCAGGGAGACGTTCAAGTGGGAGCCCCGGATGGTATCGTGCTCAAGATGGGGAATAAGCGCCGCCTTCAGAGCGGGCAGACATTACAATACACAATTTCCAGGGGTCTGGATATGAGCGACAGCAAAATCTGTTTCGAGGGAGACACAACAGAATATTTCTGGAGGGAACGTTGAAAGGTATCCATGTGCTAGTGGCGAGGGACAGACTTCGGCCTCGGGAAGAAAGAACAGCAGAAACTAATACATTGGTATCGATTATCGCATAATATTTCACGAGTGGACACCGCGACAGTTTGTAAATAATGGCACTGGCACGGGGAAGAAAATATTTTTCACTTATAAATGCATTGACAACGAGTTTTTTATTTCGTACAATAGGAACAACAAAAGAAGAGATGCGATGGCGATGCTTCATCAAATTGATTCTTAACTCAGTGTAATGCAGATGGTAGAAAGTCATAGGCGATGCTTCAATGATTCGAGATCTGCATTTAAAATAGAATAAGGAGGCTACTCCGATGGGATACAGAAGCCCGAATGATCAGTAAAGCCCCAGTACTAGTGAAGATAACCTGGTACTGGGGTTTTACTTTGCCTGTTTTTGTGTCTGCCTTAAGAATTTCGTAATGGGGGGTCTGACCCCATAAACTTCAGTGATGAAAAAAGTTTATCGCTTGCTTTTTTTCAATCGATAAAGTGAATGGCAATCGATAAAATAAAAAATAATCGATAATAATTAGGCTAGTTTTCGGGAAAAAAGGTGAATCATACATAGAACAGATTCCGGAGGCATTGGCAGAAAACTGTAAAAAATGCTTAAAATAATGGAAGAATGTATGGTAGAATATCGAATAGTTGCATAAATGTCCGATGAGGGATGGTGAGGCCAGTCCTCTGGAAAAAGGGTGGATCATACGTGGAAACAAAAGATATTCAGGAACTCTATCAGATAAAGCTGCATAGCATGGATACGATCCTGCATCAGATATCGCTCATGGATCGGGTGGAAAATGAGCAGGGGCTGTCAGAAATTATCCCATCGGTGCTGCAGGCGATCGGAACTTATACAGGGGCAGACCGGGTATATATTTTCGACTGGGAAACGGAGCAGAAGGACAGTCTGAGTAATACATTTGAATGGTGTGCCGAGGGCGTGACGCCAGAGATCGATAATCTTCAGGCATTGCCCGTCAGTTCGATGCCACACTGGATGAAACGCTTTGAGAACATGGAAACCATCGTCATCGATGATCTGGAAGCGACAAAAGGGTCTGAACCGGAGGAGTATGAAATACTCAGCGCACAGAAGATCAGTTCGTTGATTGCGGTGCCGATTTATGCAAACCACCAGATGAGCGGATTCATCGGCGTGGATAATCCTGCGTTGAAGCAGAGCGAGATTTCCATCACACTGCTGTCGGATGTCGGTGGGCATCTCGGATGTGTGAGAGAAAATCTGAGGACGAACATACAGTTAAGAGCTGCGCTTCATGAAGCAACAAAGAGCGCAGAGATTATTTCGGCGATTGCGACACTGTATGTGACGATTGTGTATGCAAACATAAAAGAATGGACATATGAGCTTCTGGAAGGCAATGATTCTGTGCACAGAGTGCTTGGTGAAAAAGGAAATATTCAGGATATTATAGAACAGATTCCGGCGACATTTGCAGCGCCGGAAAGTCAGGATGCCCTACGGGAATTTCTTGACGTTAACACGCTGACGGAGAGACTTCGGAACACGAATGCGGTTTCGATGGAATTTGCGGGCCTGAATGGAGGATGGCGGCTTTCCCGATTTATCGTGAAAAGCAGAGATGCGCAGGGTGATGCCGTGGATGTGCTGTATGTGGTGCGGGATATCACCGAAGAAAAATCACAGGAACTGCTGTATCAGAAGCAGCTGGAAGCGAGCATGGAAGATGCACAGCGGGCAAATCTTTCCAAGACAGCGTTTCTGCGGCGTATGAGCCACGATATCCGTACACCGTTAAACGGCATCGTGGGGATGATCCATATCGCAGAAAAATATAGCAATGATGTAAATAAACTGCGGGAAAGCCGACAGAAAGTGCTGCATTCCACGGATTATTTACTGGATCTGATCAACAATGTCCTGGATATCAGCAAACTGGAATCCGGCTCGCTCACGCTGGAGCATAAAGCCTTTGACCTGGTGGAACTGGTGAGTAACCAGCTGACGGTTGTTGCGATGAGTGCCTATGAAAACGGTGTGAAATTTGAAGGAGGCATAGAAGCAAGCACGATTCGTCACAGGTATCTGATCGGAAGCCCGGTACACTTGAACCGGATTCTGATGAATCTTTCTTCCAATGCAATAAAATACAATCATTTTCATGGAACGGTGAATGTTCATTGCGAAGAAGTATCGGATGATGGGGAGACGGCTGTCTTTCGGTTTGTATGCGCAGATACCGGCCTCGGCATGAGCGAAGAATTTCAGAAGCATGCATTTGAAGCTTTTACGCAGGAAGGAAAACAGTCAACGACGACATTCAGCGGCTCCGGCCTGGGGCTTTCCATCGTGAAAGAGATCGTGGAACTGATGGGTGGAACGATCGAACTGGAAAGCAGGGAAAATGTCGGAAGCACATTTACGGTGACGATTCCATTTGAGATCGATCAGTCGGCAGAAAATAAAGAACTGCAGGAAGATGAGCACGCACAGAACGCGGACCTGTCAGGGAAAAAAGTGCTTCTCGTCGAAGATAATGCTATCAATATGGAGATCGCACGGGTGATTCTGGAGGAAGAAAAGCTCGATATCACGGAAGCGAAAAACGGGAAAGAAGCACTGGATATTTTCAGAAATTCCGAAGTCGGTGCGTATGACTTTATCATCATGGATGTGATGATGCCGGTGATGGATGGTCTGGAAGCGACGAAGGCCATCCGGATGCTGAAGCGGGAAGATGCGAAGCGTATTCCAATCATTGCGATGACGGCAAACGCTTTCGAGGAAGACCGGAAAGCGTGTCTGGATGCCGGCATGGATGAACACATCGGAAAACCGATCAACATTCCACTGCTGAAACAGGTGATGATTAGACTTGTAAGCGAGAAGAAAGCCGAATGATCAGTAAAACCCCAGTACTGGTGAAGATGACCTGGTACTGGGGTTTTACTTTGCCCGCTTTTGCGTCTGCCTTAAGAATTTCGTAAAGGGGTCAGACCCCAATGTCGTCAACTTAACATTTAGACTCACGCGAAAGCGTGGGTCTTATTTTTTGCAAATATATT
>CAKQPT010000058.1 GCA_934270345.1 uncultured Oribacterium sp.
AATATATTTGCAAAAAATAAGACCCACGCTTTCGCGTGAGTCTAAATGTTAAGTTGACGACATTGGGGTCAGACCCCTTTACGAAATTCTTAAGACGGTCAGGCCGTCGGCCCGCGAACTACTCACTTTCCATGATCCGTCGTGTCACCACGGCCCCGATCAGCGCGCCGAGTGCCAGGATTGCTGCGCCCAGAAGCAGCGTCTTCGGGATGCGCCGCTTCACCGGGATCTCGAACTCGCCGCCGGTCTTACTGATCATACCGATTTCGCCGTCGGAGATCAGATACGCCTCGCCATAGAGCATTTCCTTCTTCGTCTTCGTGTCCTTCCGGATATACGCACCATCCGTCAGGCAGTAGAAGGACTCGCCCATGCTGTCCGGGAAAGTGATGTCCTGGAACAGGCGCTTGCCGTCCAGCACCGCGTCGATCGTCTGATTATAGTGCGGGATGACCTTCGTCTTCGTGAGGCCCAGTCCCTCGAGGAAGCGCTGATAATGCGGATTCACCGCCTCGCCTTCCTCCTCCGGCTGCGCATAGACCACCTCCGCACAGTTCATCGTGCCGGCACTGATGCCGATGACGATGCCCCGGAAGTGCTGCAGGTGCTCGCGAAGCTTAATCTGATGAAACCAGGCATTCTCCGTCGGCACATGTCCGCCCGCGAGAATCACGACATCGAAACGGTCGAGGATCTCCACCGTCTTCGGCTCCCGCCGATCCAGCACATCGATTGAATCCATGGACAGACCCGAGCGGTTGAAGCACTCGAGATAGGTCTTCGCCATGGCACTGTTAAACTTCGCATCATCCGGCTCGGAAGCGATCAGGACACACTTGCTGTGCGGCTTCCAGTCCTCCTTCAGCCGATCCACGAAATGATTTTTATTACTGAGCAGCTCCGGCCGCCCCGTCGCCCGGTTGATTCCACCAGGCGTTGATGTCATGTATAGTATCATACGCTCTCCTCCGCTCAGTTTATGGGGTCTGACCCCATAAACTTTAACTTTAGATTTTGTTTATAAAAATTTAATGGGGTCAGACCCCATTACGAAATTCTTAAGGCCGGATACGTCTATTATAAACCATCTCGACGAGGCGCGCGATGAGAACATTGCCGCCGATGATCGCGAGGATCCAGAACACGGACATGTACACCGGCTGCTCATAGACGTGCAGGAACGGGTACGGACCGACGTAGAGCTTCGCGATGTTCAGAATCAGCACCGGAATCGCGTAGGCAATCGTCGCCGCCACCGCGCAGAGCGGTGCCCACTTCGGGAGCTTCTGCCGCGGCTCGGTCTCGAGACAGAGGAAGATGTAGAGCGACAGAAGCGGCGCGCCGACGTGGTTGATGAGGTGCGTGCCGTCAAGCAGCATCTCGCGGTAGCCGTCCGTCGGGCCGAGCACGAAGATCACGACGAGGAAGGTCACGAGCAGACAACAGCTCGTCACGTAGCGAAGCACCAGGAGCAGCGTCGGAATCGTCACCTTCTCTTCTCCATCCTTCCGGTAATTCCGCATCAGAAAGGTCGAGACGAAGCCGTTCGTCTGGCCTTTGAAGATGATCGGCAGCATCACGAGCGTAAACAGTGCACTCACGATGAGACAGAGCAGGTTTGAATCCTCGGTGTAGTAAATCAGCATGCCGAGGCCGTCCTTCGCGTAGGCGTGGTTCGTGTCGATCATCTCGAGCACCACCAGCACGATATGTAAAAACAGTGCAGTTCTCAGTTTCTTGTTATCCATAATCCTCTTTTCACTTTTCTCCTATTTTCGGCCAATGCATCCGGCCTCTGCATCCTCACGCGCCGTTCCTCTCCAGCCGCGGGATGCGCACAAAATGCGCCTGCGCTTTCATCAGAACAGCAGCATCCGTGTCGTATGCGCGTCGAAGGTCACGGTCTTCACACCGGTCGTTTCGATCTGGTAGAGGGCGTTCGCGGCGAGGTGCTCGGCGGCCTGCTCGAGGTCGCGGCAGCCCGTGTCGTTCCGGTACTTCTCGAGGATCACGTCGATCGCGCGGTCCTCCACCACGCACTCCTCCGGGCGCATGCCCATGCGCTTCAGCACCTTCGGCAGCGAGAAGCGTTTGAAGATCGTCCGCTTCTCCTCCGGGGTGTAGTCCGGGATGTCGATCACCGCGAAGCGGCTCATGAGCGGCGCGCTGATGCGGTTCTTGTCGTTCGCCGTCGCGACCGGGTAGACGCCCGAGGTCGGGATGCGGCACTCGATATAGTTGTCGGTATAGCCGATATTGTCGAGCAGCGTCAGCAGCGCATCCGCCGGATTGCCGTTGATGCTGTTGTGGTCGGCCTTGTCGAGCTCGTTGATGATGAAGACGGTGTTGCTTGCGCCGCTCTGGGCGAATGCCTCCATGATGCGCCCCGGCTTCGCGTTTGCGTAGACGCGCGGGCTGCCCGTCAGCGCCTCCGAGTCGTGGATCGCACTCATGTCGAGGCTCGTCCACGGGAGCCGCAGGATGCGCGCCACCGCGTAGGCGAGCTGTGACTTACCGATGCCCGCCGGGCCCGCCAGCAGCAGGCCGTAGGCCGGCAGCGTGTGCGTACGATTGATCTGGATGATGGTCTCCATGATGCGCTGCTTCACGCGCTCGAGCCCATACAGCTCCTCATCGAGGATCGCCCGCGCCTTCACCGGATCGATGGACTCGAAGTAGTCGCCCTTCCACTGGATGTTCAGCACCATCTGGAGCGCCCGCTCCGCATGCCGCCGCTCCTCCGGGCTGATCGTGCTCGAACGGATCGTCGCAACGTTCCGCTCCGCCCAGGCCCGCATATTCTCCGGCAGCGTCTGTCCCGCACAGGCAAGGTAATTCAGCATGGAATTCAGGTCCGAAATCGGTGTCACGCCCGGATTCTTCCCCTCGCGCTCCTCCGCATCGAACGCGGCCTCCGCGTCACTCTTCTCTTCCGGCGTACGGCTCTCGAGGAGTCGCCGGATCACAAGCTGCAGGAAATCATCCCGCTCGGTCTGGATCCGCTCGCCATCCGCCGCCATCGCCCGGATGCGATACACCGCGTAGCCCTCGCTCGTGTGCTCACCCGACAGCCGGAGCGGCACATGGTTCTCCCCGAGCCAGTGCTCGAGCGCCACGAATCGCTGGTCAATGCTGGCGATTGGAACGCTCAGATCGCGGCCATCCTTGTCCCGGCCGCTGACATTGGCCTCGGTCTTCCCGTCGGTCCAGGCAAACGCGGTACCGCGCACCGGATTCAGGAAAACGCCGAGCGCGTGGTGCGGAAGCTTCCCCTCCGGATCCGCCAGGGTGAGGATCGGGTGTACCGCGTCCGCCCGATCATTCGTGCAGCGCAGCACTGTCCAGCCCGCCGCGGTCTTCACGCCTTCAGCCGCCTCGGCCTGTGCCTTCGCCTCGTCTTCCAACTGATTAAAATCAAACATCCGATCTGCCATGCTGTCTCTCCTTTAAAAGTGCAGTTTCTTCCATAAGTATTTTTCTGTAACAGTCCATGTATGGTGCCCGGCGGGGCGGCAACGGAGGCCATACGTAGAGACCGTGTGAAATCAAGCCGGGTTCCCTTAGCGGCACTTGGTGTTATCTCTCCCTGGAACCCTCTAGCAACGCTGAGTTTTCATGAAGAAAACTCAGCGATTGCAGAGGGACTAGTGCCGCTTAGGGGTCCCGGCTTAGATTGAACCGGTCTCGGAGTACTGTGCCTCCGTTGCCGCCCCGCAGGGCACCATACCTGAACTTTTCATCATTTCACGTCGTCGATGCCGTACAGGAGCGCGTTCACGATGCAGGCGGCGATGTTCGAACCGCCCTTCCGTCCGCGCGCGACGATCCACGGGATGTCGCCGATCGGCGCGGTCTCCTCCGCGAGACTGAGGATCAGCTCCTTCGCCTCGACGACATTGACGAAGCCGACGGGCACGCCGATGATGCCGGCGGGGCGCAGCCCGCGGTCATGAATCAGGCGATAGAGCTCGATCAGTGCGGTCGGTGCGTTACCGATCGCGAAGATCAGCGGGCGATCCTTGATCCGCGCCGCGTACTCCATGCTGACGACGGCCCGCGTCACGCCACGCGCCCGCGCCTCCGCCGCCACATCCGGATCACTCATGAAACAGCGCGTCTCCGCCCCCAGCGCGGCGAGCGCCTTCTTACTGATGCCCGCGCGCGCCATCTCCGTGTCGGTGACGACGATCGCTCCCGCGCGCAGCGACGTGCGCATGCGGTCGACGGCATTGGCCGAAAACACGAGATTTTCAGCGTAGTCGAAGTCCGCGGAGGTATGAATGCAACGCTTGACGATCGGCGCCTCCACCGCATCGAGACGGATGTGGCGACGGTCCAGCTCCTGCTGAATCAGCGCCATCGAATGACGCTCGATATCCTTCGGTTCGATATGTTCCAGTTTGATTTCCACGATGTCCTCACTTCTCCACGCCGACGCGCGCCGTGATGCCGTCGTCGTACGGATGCTTTTCCTTCTCCATATTCGTGACGTAATCCGCCATCGAGAGGAGGGTGATGTCCGGGTTCCGGCCGGTCAGGATGACCTCCATGTTCTGCGGCAGACGGAACAGGAAGTGAATGAGCTGATCGCGGTCGAGGAGGCCCTTATTCAGGACGTCCAGAATCTCGTCGAAGACGAAGAGGCCCGCGATTTCCGGTTTCTCCGGCTCATGCTTCACGACGCCAATCTTCTCCTTCCGGGCGCGGGCGGCTTCCGCGCGCCGCGGCTCCGTCTTCTGAAGGATCTCCATCGTGTGCACCGCGCGCCGGAACAGGACATCCGAGTCCGCGCGGGTCGCCGCCTTCTCCTCCTCCGTCATCCGGAAGGTGAAGCCATAGCAGTGCTCCGGGAGCAGCACGAACACGCCTGGGATCTTCTCCAGTGTACTGATCTCGCCGGACAGCCCGTCCTTCAGAAACTGGCAGAACACCACGGGCACACTGTGGCCCGCAGCCCGCACCGCGGCACCGATCGCCGCCGTCGTCTTCCCTTTTCCATCACCATGGTAGATTTCGATCATGATTCCACCGAGCCCCCCTCGTGCTCTCCATCTGCTGCTTCCAGCATGCACAGTCGATCGTCGCGGCCCCGGTCCTTCTGTCCGCTGTCCGATTTCCGTCGCGGCACCGCTCAGGCCTGCCCGCCCTGCAGGATTTCGTAGATGCGCGCCATGTCGAGCGACGCCCTGAGCGCCGCGCTCAGCTTCGCAAACTGCGCTTCCTTGAATGCTTCATAGTTTACGACCTCGCGGTCCCCGGGGTCAATGCCTTTTCGTCGACACAGTCGCTCCACGAAAGCGTTCCGAAGCCCGTCACTGTCGAAGAAGCCATGCAGGTAGGTGCCGAAGACATTGCCCTCCTGTGCATAGATGCAGCTCTCCGACGGACGGCCGGTCGTGGCCGAAGCGGATGCCGAACCTGCCGAGGCCATGGCACCGCCCTGCCCGGCCAGCTGCAGATCCAACGCGTCCGGCGCATCGCCCCGCGGCCCCACATCGGTTGTGCGGTGGTCCGGCGTCGTGCGCCCCATGTGGATCTCGTAACCGTCAACGCGCCGGCCGTTCAGCGCCGCGAACTCGCCCGTGAGGTCCTCGAGCACGAGGCTCGTCTGCGTCCGGGTCTTCTCCGCCTCAAATTCCGTGCGGAGCGGCAGGAGCCCGAGGCCCCGCGCACAGGCCCCCGCTGGTCCTTCCACGCCCCCGGCATCGATGACTGCGGTGCCGAGCATCTGAAACCCGCCGCAGATGCCGACGATCAGCGTGCCGCGCGCCTGCTTCTGCAGGATCTTTGCCTCGAGACCGGTGCTCCGCAGCCAGTCGAGGTCGCGGATCGTGCTCTTCGTGCCCGGCAGAATCAGCACATCCGGCTCCCCGAGCTCACGCACGCTCGACACATAGCGGACCGAAACGCCCGGTTCCGTCGCGAGCGCCGTGAAATCCGTGAAATTACTGATGCGTGGCAGACGGATCACCGCGATATCGATGCCACCCTCCGCCTGTCGCCGCTCGAGCGCCGTCGACAGCGAATCCTCGTCCTCCAGCGCGACATCGAGATACGGCACCACGCCGAGCACCGCCTTGCCGGTCCGCGCCTCGAGGATGTCGAGCCCCGGATCGAGGATCGTCTTGTCGCCGCGGAACTTGTTGATGATGAGGCCCTGAATCCGCGCCCGCTCCTCCGGCTCCAGCAGCTCGATCGTCCCGAGCAGCTGCGCAAATACACCGCCGCGGTCGATGTCCCCGACCAGCAGCACCGGCGCATCCGCGATCGCCGCCATGCCCATATTGACGAGGTCGTCCTCCCGAAGATTCACCTCCGCCGGACTCCCCGCACCCTCGATCACGATGATGTCATACTCCGCCGCAAGCGATTCGTAGGTCTCACGCACGACCGGCAGCAGCGCCCGCTTGTTGCGATAGTATTCGCGGGCCGTCATATTGCCCTGCGCCACCCCGCGCACGATCACCTGCGAGCCGACATCCGTGGTCGGCTTCAGCAGAATCGGATTCATCCGCGCATCCGGGCCAATGCCGGCGGCCTCTGCCTGAACGACCTGCGCGCGACCCATCTCGAGCCCCTCATCCGTGATGAAGCTGTTGAGCGCCATGTTCTGTGCCTTAAACGGGGCGACCCGGTAGCCGTCCTCATGGAAGATGCGGCAGAGCCCCGCCACCAGCAGACTCTTCCCCGCGTTCGACATCGTGCCCTGCACCATGATCGCACGCGCG
>CAKQPT010000059.1 GCA_934270345.1 uncultured Oribacterium sp.
TTCAGGGTCTGTGTATTAATCGATCTTTGATTTTCAAGGTTCGTTGTGCTCTCGTTTTCTGCGACAGCTTGTTTATACTATCAAACTGTTTCGCTTTTGTCAAGCACTTTTTTAAATTTCTTTTTGTCAATCGCTTGAAAAGAATCTGTAAATTCGTTCCCTCGCGGTGACTTGACATACTTTAACAAACATGGCGTGCGCTGTCAAGCACCAATCTGAATTTTTTTCAAATTCTAACGCTTCATATAAAAAGTTCCCGGAGGGACTCTACTTAGTTAAGTTAAACTGGTACTCAGCTGGCGCACGCCTCGAAGATATGAACGAAGATATTCGCCTCCTTTAGATAGAAAAGCCAGCTCGTCGGATCATTAAACTGCATCGCGATATTCAGGGTCAGCGGATTTTCCGGCAGGAAACTGATGACGATCAGAAAGATCCATATATAGACGATGGACTCCACGAGACCGAGTACAGCCCCCAGTGTCCGATTCATGAAGTTCAGCACCGGAAGTTCCGCTACACGCGCAAGGATCGCGAACGCAAGCTTCACGAGGAGTGTCACAACGATAAGAAGAAGTATAAAGGTGATCACACTCACAAGCATACCGGTGATCCGATCCGCGATATACTCCGTCAGCTTATCCAGCCCCAGCAGCTGATAAAAAAGGTCGACACTCTCGCTTGCTGCGCTTTCCGCCCCTGCTGCCGCTCCCTCTCCGAATGCGATCTTTTCCACGCGCTTTGCTACCAGCTCCCGCAGCACAGGATTCTGGTCGATCCAGGTCTGTACCGTCGGAAGAAGCATGCGCGTCGCAATCAGTGAAACGACGATCGATACGATATTCACCGACATGCGCACGAGCCCCTTTCGGTAGCCATAGAGAAACATCGCGACCATGAATGCCGCCACGCCGATCTGTACCCATCCGTCCATTAAAATTGTTATTAATTCAGTCATCGCTCTCTTCCTGCTGCATCATCGCCCTTCTGATCTATTCTATATAGTACTTTTACATGCTGTTCTGATTCGTTTTCCATTCGTCGTATCACGCTGATCAGAGCGCAGCCTCTCTTTCTGATGCACGAATGAATAAAGAAAGCTGACAGCGGCTGAGCGGCAACGAAACCCTCTCTTTCTGATGCACGAAAGATGGGAAAACAAAACGCCCCTCCTCGCAGAGGAAGGGGCGCGCTGTCTCTTACATCAGCCGATAAAATTGTCTTCCCGAAGAATCAGCCGGTTCTCCTTATCGTACTTCGGATGGAACATGCCGGTCAGCTTCTTTCCGAGGCTCGGTGCCTCTGCCTTATCTGCCGCTTCCTCGATCAGCTCTTCAGCACTTTCCTTCGTGAGCTCGACCCCATCCTCCTGCATCATCTCGATACGCTCATAGAGCGCCAGCACGGTCTTTCCGACGAGCACACAGTCGATTTCACGCGCATACTGCTGTGCGTAATTTGCGAAGTCCTCGACGCTCATCTCCTGGTAGTAATCTCCCGGAAGCTTGTCCTCCGGCTGTGCCGCTGCGTTTCCGTCTGCATCTGCCTTTTCTTCGGTCAATGCTTCCTCATCGTACCCCTCCGCGACCGCTGTCTCTGCCGGGTAATCCACAGCGTCTGCTGCGGAATCCACCTGGTTTTTCTGCGGTTCTGCGTATGCGCTGTCCACAGTGGAGTCTGCTGCCGGCATGTCAGCCGCTGATGTATCCACATATTTATCCGATGAATCCACTTCTACACCCGTATCCTCTGTTCCGTGCAGTGGGACCGGTGTGCGGTCTTCACTGTACGAAGGTGCAGCGGTCTCACGGTTTTCCACGGCAGCGTCTGCCTGTACCGGGGCATCGAGATCCACATCCTCGACGAGTTCATCCTCCTCTTCCTCGACGTCCGATACGAGATCGAACTTCTTGATGAAGAGCGGACGGTCCTCTGCCATGCGATCGAAGTGGTCCATGACATCCACGAGTACGACCGAGCTCGAGTCGGTGAGGGTATCGATATAATCGCCGATTTCGTCGACGACATCATAGGTCAGCGCACCGGCATTCTCGACGATCAGATCCTTCCCTGCGATTTTCGGCACGAATGCCGCGAAGCCACGCTCGTTCAGTCTCGTGGCATCCGTCTTCGCAACCTTGAAATTAAATCCATAGAGATCATGGAAGTACTTGATTTCGTCGATGGCGATCTTCAGTCCATCCGCACGGGTCTTCGCCTCGATGATCATATGATAGTTGTGGAGTTCTTCTTCCTTCTGTGGAATTTTATGCACCGCACTCTGGATGGCTTCCACCGCATCGGCGGCTGCCCCCTGCATATCATGATCGGATACCTGTGCAGCACCCGGCACTGCGGTGGATGGCGTCACGACCGGATCCGATCCAGCTGCTGTTAAAACAGCCGCAGACTCTGGTGCCGCAGCGGCTGCCATCGAGGCAGTGGCTGTGGTATATGCATGCTGGTCGTCTGCATTGGCTTCTGCCGTTTTCTGGTAGATGGTCGCATTTTCCTCGGACGACGGCTGCACAGCCTCGGTTGACGGCGTGGTGATCGTATCGGTCGTACCTTCCAACTGTGTTTCAGCTGCGAGCTCGGCATCGACTTCTGCCTTTAAGGCCGGACTCTGGGCTTCCACGAGATTTCCATCGGTATCGGCGAATGCCTCGGATACCTTGCGGAGCTTCTCCTCATACTTGCTGCGGTTTTCCACGAGGTCCATCTGCTCCTTCGAGAGGGAGCGGTACTGGAGCTTCAGCTCCATGGCCTTATCCACATACTGTCCGAGGCCGAAGAGAAGCATGATTTTATCGCAGGTGCGGACGCACGCATCCTCACAGCCTGCTTCACTGTAAAGCTTCGCGAGGGTATAGAGCCACTCCTCGTCCACTTCCTCAGAGGTATACTCCTCGAGTGGTGCGATGAGCTGCTCAGCGCTGGCCCCCTTCGCCTTCAGGATCAGGTAGCGAAGAAGAAACTGTCTGGAATCGTCCGGACTCATCTCACAGAACTCGTGATAAAATTCCTGCGCATCCTGGAGATCGCCTGCCTTGACGGATATTTCAGCCAGCTTGTACAGAAAGCGTTTGCCGACCGGGGCACGCTCAAACGCCAGCAGAAGGATGTCCTTCGCCTCTTCATATTCACTGTTATGCTCATAGATATCCGCGACGTAGGAAAGAAGATTTGCATTTCGAACGCGACGCCAGTCGATCGTATCGGCGATCTGCATCGCGGTCTTATAGTCTCCCTGCTCTGCCATCTTGCGCATCTGCTCTGCTTTGATATTAAACTCGTACTTATCCATTTGGTTTTTCTCCTTAGGATCCTATTATAGCGTTATTCTTCCGTCCAGTGCACGAAGTAATGTAACCTCATCGATATTTTCGATATCACCGCCCACCGGTACACCGGAGGCGATTCTGGACACCTTGATGTTGAGCGGCTTAATCAGCTTCGTGATATAGGTCGCCGTGGTTTCTCCTTCGAGTGAAGAATTGGTGGCGATGATGACTTCCTCCACATCTCCCTGCAGGCGGGCCATCAGCTCCTTGAGACGGATGTCGTCCGGACCGATGCCCAGCATCGGCGAGATGGCGCCGTGAAGTACATGGTATACACCCTTGTACTTACCTGTGCGTTCATAGGCGGACATATCACGGCTGTTTTCCACGACCATGATCTGCCTGTGGTCACGCTCCTCGGATGCACAGATCGGACAGATCTCCTGATCGGTGATCGTACAGCAGACCTTGCAGTAGTGTACGTTGTTTCTCGCTTTTACGATGGCATCCGCAAGCTCGGTCGCCTGCTCCTTCGGTGCATTGATGATGTGAAAGGCCAGGCGCTGTGCGCTCTTCTGCCCGACACCAGGAAGCCGGGACAGCTCACTCACCAGTCTCGAAATATCCTTCGAAAAGTATTCCATCAGAGACCGAGTCCTCCGGTCAGCTTCCCCATCTGGCTCTGCGAATCCTCGTCGGCGCTCTCCAGTGCCTGGTTTACGGCGGCGACGATCATATCCTCGAGGGTCTCTACATCCTCCGGATCCACAGCGTCCTTGTCCAGCTCGAGCTTCGTGAGTACCTTCGCACCTGTGACGGTCGCCTTCACTGCGCCACCGCCGGCCTGGCCTGTGTACTCCTTCTTTGCAAGCTCTTCCTGGGTCTCCTCGAGCTTACGCTGCATACGCTGATACTGCTTCATAATGTTGTTCATATTCATACCCGGCATACCACCCGGGAATCCACCATGCTTTGCCATAAAAAACTCCTTTTCTTTTATCCTTCTGTTTCTACTTGCATATGGATCTTCGAAAGATCCTCATCGGTCACATAAACCGTTGCTGCCTCATTCTCTTCAGAGAGTACCGTCGAGAAGCGAATGTCCTTATGGTACTTCTCTGCGACGATCCGACGAATCTCAGGGATGCTTGCCTCCTGCTCGAGGAGATGAGCGGCCGCCCTGCTTCTCGTTACGATCGTCATGCCGGATCGATCACGATCCGGTCGCACATAGCTTTCATCCCGTATAAGCGCTGCCGACAGAGCCGGGATGGTGATGGCCGCACAGATGCTTCTCCACTCTTTTTTCAGGAGCTGGAGGTCCTCATACTGCGCGCGCGGGAGCGTCACCTTCTTCGGTGTGGAGGCCAATGCCGGCTGCGGAGCGACGTTGTTCTGGTCGCCTGCATTGGCGCTCGCTGCAGCTGCCGGAAGCGGTGTACCGGCCGGAAGATTCCGAAGCGTGCGCTGAATCTCCGCGAGGCGGGCATTCATCCCCTCCGGACTCGCATCGGTCTCCGGATAGGCGAGCTTCATGAAGCTCGTTTCGATCAGGATCCGCTTCTGTGTTGCATAGCGGAGCTGATTACTGAGATCACTCAGCATGCGTATATAGCGCATGAGCTCAACCGTCGAGAGAAGTGAAGCATCTTCCTTCAGGCGCTTCAGATTCTCGCTCGACATATCCACCAGACCAGAGAGGTCATCCACGGTGGAGGCGAGCAGCATATTTCGTGCATACATAACGAAATCCGAGACGAACTGGCTGAGCTCCCGGCCCTGATCGATGACCTCGGCGACAAGCTGCAGTCCGGTCTTCACATCCTTCTTCGAAAGCGCGCGCACGAGATCCGAGAACACGGCGGTATCCACCGCGCCCAGGATGCTCAGTGCATCCTCATACTCGATCCGGCGGTCAAACTGGAAGGCGGAGCACTGGTCGAGCAGCGATACGGCATCTCGCATGGAACCATCTCCGGAACGCGCGATATAGTGCAGCGCCTCATCGGAAACCTGAATATTCTCTGCATCCGAGATCTCACGCAGTCGTGCAGCGATCGTGTCGGTCGTGATGCGCTTGAAATCATAGCGCTGACACCGTGAGAGAATCGTAATCGGAATCTTATTCGGCTCGGTCGTTGCGAGGATGAAGATGACATAGGATGGCGGCTCCTCCAGCGTCTTCAGAAAAGCATTGAAGGCCGACTGGCTGAGCATATGTACCTCATCGATGATATAGACCTTATACCTGCCGTCGACCGGTGGATACTGGATCTTATCCCGGATCTGACGGATATCATCGACACCATTGTTGGAAGCGGCATCCATCTCCACGACATTCATGCTGGACTCGCTGAGGATCGCCTGGCAGCTCGGACACTCGTTGCACGGGTTTCCATCGATCGGATGCTCGCAGTTCACTGCACGTGCGAGGATCTTCGCGACAGAGGTCTTACCGGTTCCACGGGTACCGCAGAAAAGGTAGGCATGTCCGATCCGCCCGGTCATGATTTGATTTTTGAATGACGCAGTGATGGCATCCTGTCCCTTGATCTCATCGAAGGTACGTGATCTCCATCGCCTGTACAGTGCAGTATAACTCAATGAAAAAACCTCTTTTGTTCTTATATGCATTCATCCGCTTATCCGTCGAACGATGTATGTTCCGTCGATGAAAATACGCCATGAAATGCGGTTTCTGCTGCCTGAAGCAGCGATAAGCCTGGTACGGCAATGTAAACTAAGGAAGATTATACAAGGCCAGGTGGAGATTTTCAATTAAAACAAAAAGACCATCCATACGGATGATCTTCTGTGTCAGAGTTGCGGGAGAAGGATTTGAACCAACGACCTTCGGGTTATGAGCCCGACGAGCTACCAGACTGCTCCATCCCGCGATAATAGGTTTTCAATAGAATAATGGGGCCTACAGGGCTCGAACCTGTGACCCTCTGCTTGTAAGGCAGATGCTCTCCCAGCTGAGCTAAGACCCCATTCTGCTGAAAACAACAGTGAAACCTTAAAGGCTTCAAATGGATGGGGGTGGATTCGAACCACCGAAGTCAGTGACAACAGATTTACAGTCTGCCCCCTTTGGCCACTCGGGAACCCATCCATATATGAAATTGTGATGTAAATCAGAAGATTTACAAACGACCCGGGACGGAATCGAACCGACGACCTCCGCCGTGACAGGGCGGCGCTCTAACCGACTGAGCCACCGGGCCATATCGTGCCTTGAAAACTGTACACCTGAGAAATATAGCAAATTATTTTTAGATTGTCAACATCAAACCTACCAGC
>CAKQPT010000060.1 GCA_934270345.1 uncultured Oribacterium sp.
CGTAGAGAAGATGTACTACATGGACGTGAACCTCTATCACTACTTCATCGGCCGCGATGATCAGTCGGTCAATGAAACCGTCATGATCGGGCGCATTGACCAGCAGCTGAAAGTCAACCGGATCATGATTGACTGCTGTGACCTTACGAAGCTGAAGAGCCGCAAGAAGCGCCACTACATGTTCAGCTACCTCGAGATCATCACCACCGTCTCCTCCGTACTGGCCATCAAGTCCGGTGACCCGGAGAACATGCAGAAGAAAAAGGAGCTCTGGGACTACCTGAAGGCGAATAACTTCCAGACCTGGCTCAAGATGCGCTTCTCCTTCCTCGGGCAGGGCTGCAACTTCCGCCTGAAGGCCGGCAACGAACTCACCATCCTCTGCTACAAGCTCGCGCAGAAGTTCTACGGTTTTAACTGACGTAGTTCAGGCAGGGCCTCGGAGGGACGGCAACGGAGGCACAGTACTCCGAGACCCGGCTTGATTTCACACGGTCTCTACGTATGGCCTCCGTTGTCGTCCCTCCGGGTCCCCTGCCTGTAAAATCCCTGCAAAAAAAGTTTTAGAAAAGTTGTTGACAAACGAGAATCGATTTAGTAATATACAGAGGTCGCAAAACAAGCGACACACGAACGGGGTCTTAGCTCAGCTGGGAGAGCATCTGCCTTACAAGCAGAGGGTCACAGGTTCGAGCCCTGTAGGCCCCACGTCTTCGGTCTGGACTGTGTGTATACGCGGTCTGGGTCGGACATATGGCGAGATAGCTCAGTTGGCTAGAGCACGCGGTTCATACCCGCGGTGTCGAGAGTTCAAGTCTCCCTCTCGCTATCAAACAGGCACCATGCGAAAGCATGGTGCTTTTCTTTTTGCATTCTGACGACACCCGTAGCTCCATGAGATCGCTACGATAGAAAACACATAGATGCTTTGTGCGGTGCGAGTTGTGTCTCAGCTCCTTCGATGGCTTACGCGGTCTTTTAAGATAATTTTTTCACGAGAGACAGTCGGACGGGGGCCCTTTTTGTTGATTCTTCCGAAATTAAATCCCCACTATTGAATCCGATTTTTTGCGGTGCTAGTATTTCTAAATTGATAAAGTGAAACTTTGCGTATTCTTCGACCTGTGCGGGACTGTGATATTTATCACCTCCCGATGTGCTCGAGGACTGCGTGTATTCTTGGATCCGAACGTAAAACGTTCCAGAGGCCAGTGGATGAATAAAATCAAAAAGTTTATACAGCGGTATCGTCACGCATGGATCCTGTCCTATGCGCTGATCTATATTACCTGGTTCAGCTACCTCGAAAAGACGATCAACCATCAGGTCAGCTTTCATGTCATGCATGCAGCGCTCGATGATAAAATCCCCTTCTGTGAGTATTTCATCATCCCGTACATGCTGTGGTTCGCGTACGTCGCCGCCACAGTCCTGTACTTCATGTTTAAGAACAGGGATGATTTCTACCGCCTCTGTGCCTTCCTGTTCAGCGGCATGACCATCAGCCTGATCATCTGCTCGGTCTTCCCGAATGGCACGGATTTTCGCCCGATCATCGACCCGACGAAGAACGTCTTCACCAGGATCGTCGCCTGGCTCTACCGCACCGATACCTGCACGAACGTTTTCCCGAGCATTCACTGCTATAATTCGATCGGCGTCGCCATCGCCGTCCTCCGCTCGCAGGACATCGCGACTTCGAAGCATGGCCGTCTCGTGAAGTGCGCGTCCACGATCCTTGCGCTCCTGATCTGCATGAGCACCATGGCCCTCAAGCAGCACAGCGTGTATGACGTCGCCGGCGCCATCATCCTCGCCTCCATCGTGTTCGAGTTCACCTACGGCTACCCGCTCCTTCAGCGCAGCCCGCAGGACCGTCACGCACAGCGCGAGCACGCAACCGAACGTTACTGGCGATAAGCGAATCCCTCGTGTGACAAAAGGTCACGCGAGGGTTCTTTTTATGAAACTATAGGGTATAATCTGAGCATAGAAGAGAGGTGACGACGATGAAGGATCACAGGACAATGCAGACGACCGGAACCCCAGGTGGCGCTCCGCACAGCGTTACGCCAGCGAAGCATCACAGCGCCAGCGCTTCGGCCCGGACAGCGAATGGAGCGCCGGAGACGGTGAAGCCGGCAGAAGCGGCGCTGGCGTCCGCAGCTCCGGCGAAACCAGGACTTCCGCGCTACCTCTGGAACGCGGTGCATCACTTCCGGACGATCAACCGCCATAAGCGTGAAGTTATGAAAAACTGCTTCCGCGTGGGCCTCTATAAGCAGGGACTGCTCCACGACCTCTCGAAATACAGCTGGGCCGAGTTTAAAACCGGTGTGAAGTACTATCAGGGCTATCGCAGCCCGAACACGGCAGAACGCCTCGAGACCGGCCTGTGTGAGGCCTGGCTCCATCACAAGGGCCGGAACAAGCACCACTTCGAGTACTGGGTCGATTACGACACGAAAAAGAAAGCCACGATGGTCGGCTGCCGCATGCCATACCGCTATGTCGCTGAGATGTTCTGCGATCGCGTCGCCGCCTCGAAGGTCTACAAAGGCGCAGAGTACGACGACAGCTGCCCATGGGAGTATTTCCAGCCCTGCAAGGACTCCCCGCTCCTCGAGCCGGAAACCCGCCGCGAAATCACCGAGCTCCTCTGGATGCTGAAAACCGAAGGTGAGGAAAAAACCTTCGCCTACCTTAAGAAGGAAATCGCCCGTCGCCGCCGCGAGAAGGACCATTTTTAAAGAATATCACGGGGGAGTGCCGCCCGTAGGGCGCGGGGGTCCCCGTGATGCCTTAGTGGCGAACGTATTCAAAGCTGTGCCTTAAGGCACAGCTTCTTTGTGATCATGGGAGCCCCCTCCGGGTCCCTGATGCCTCGACTTGATTAAATTCTAGCTGCATGGTAGGATTAATGCAGTATCGCCAGAACGTAAAGACTTGGACAGTATGAGGTGAGAGAAACATGATGATTTCAACCAAGGGCCGCTATGCCCTGACAACCCTGATAGATATCGCGCAGAATTTCGATGGTGTGACCCCGGTCAGCATCAAGGAGATTTCAGATCGCCAGAAGATCTCGATGAAGTACCTCGAGCAGATCATTTCCCTAATGGTGAAGGGCGGCTTCCTGAAGTCTATTCGTGGTGCGAAGGGCGGATATCTTTTTACCCGCCCGATCGATCAGATCAAGGTCGGTGAGATCCTCGACGCCGCCGAAGGCACCCTTGCACCGGTCGACTGCGTCAACGGCACCAGCACCTGCGCGAAATCCGCCAGCTGCCCGACCTTCCCCCTCTATAAGGAAATCGACAACGCCATCTACGAGGTCGTGAACCGCTACACCCTGAAGGACCTCGTCGACCAGTCGAGCGCCGCAAGCAGCAGCTCCTGCACGACGTAAAAAATTTTTCAAATTGATGCTTGACATTTGCCCTTCTCTTCTGTAATATAACACTTGCGTTTGAAAACAACGCTATGCGCGCGTAGCTCAGCTGGATAGAGCGTCTGGCTACGGACCAGAAGGTCGCGAGTTCGAATCTTGTCGCACGCATGATCGTGCATGAGCACAAACGAAAGAGCCCGGAAACAAGTTCACTTGTTTCCGGGCTCTTTCGTTTATGCTCATATAGGAGCATCGCTCCCAATCGGGGCATGACTATGCCCCGATTGTGCACGATCATGTGTGCGACAAGAATGTAGAGCGGAGCCAGAGCATCGCTCCCAATCGGGGCACGTCTGTGCCCCGATTGCACGATCATGGTGCGCCAAGTATGTGGTGCGGAGCCGAGCATCGCTCTCAATCGTTCCTTCTTTCGCAGCCGTCCCGACCGGTGTCGCCACCGGCTTTCCGCGCCGTCTGCATTCCCCTCATGTTCTAATTGGAAAACATCGAAAATTTAATAGTTAAAACATTGACGAATCTGCCCTCTATGCTTTATATTAGCACGCGTAAAGAGTATTGAATCCTGTATACAAAATAGACAACATGGTAGAAAGAGGAGAAGATATGAGAGAAGAATGGAGAGGCTTTAAAACCGGACATTGGGTAAAGGATGTCAATGTTCGTTCATTCATCCAGGAAAACTACACTGCATACGACGGTGATTCCAGCTTCCTTGCCGGACCGACAGAGGCGACCGATAAGCTCTGGAACGAGGTTCAGGCACTTCAGAAGGAAGAGCGTGCAAAGGGCGGCGTGCTCGATATGGAGACCAAGGTCGTTTCCGGCATCACCGCTTACGGCGCAGCATACATCAACGAGGCAGAGAAGGATCTCGAGCAGATCGTAGGTCTTCAGACCGATAAGCCGCTGAAGAGAGCATTCATGCCATACGGTGGTATCAAGATGGCAGAGCAGGCTTGCTCCACCTATGGTTACACACCGGATCCTGAGCTTCACAAGATCTTCACCGAGTACCACAAGACCCACAACCAGGGCGTTTTCGATGCGTACACACCGGAGATGATGAAGGTTCGTCATAACAAGATCCTCACCGGTCTTCCAGATACCTACGGCCGTGGTCGTATCGTCGGCGACTACAGAAGAGTAGCCCTCTACGGTATCGATTTCCTGATCCAGGAGAAGATGGCCGATTATGCCAACACCGGTGACGGCACCATGACCGATAACGTCATCCGTCAGAGAGAGGAGATCTCCGATCAGGTTCGTGCCCTCAAGCAGATGAAGGAGATGGCACAGAGCTACGGTTATGACATTTCCGTACCTGCGAAGAACGCGAAGGAAGCTGTTCAGTGGCTCTACTTCGGTTACCTCGCAGCAATCAAGACCCAGAACGGTGCAGCGATGTCCGTTGGTCGTGTTTCCACCTTCCTCGATATCTACATCGAGCGTGACCTCAAGGAAGGCACTCTCACCGAGAAGGAAGCCCAGGAGCTCATCGACCACTTCGTTATGAAGCTTCGTATGGTGAAGTTCGCACGTATCCCGTCCTACAATCAGCTCTTCTCCGGCGACCCGGTATGGGCTACCCTCGAGGTCGGCGGTATGGGCCAGGATGGCAGATCCATGGTTACGAAGAGTGACTACCGTTTCCTGCACACCCTTGAGAACATGGGCCCGGCTCCAGAGCCAAACCTTACGGTTCTCTACACCAAGAGACTTCCGGAGAACTTCAAGAAGTACGCTGCAGAGATCTCTGTTCGCACTTCCTCCATCCAGTACGAGAACGATGATGTGATGCGTCCGGTATGGGGCGATGACTACTCCATCTGCTGCTGCGTATCTGCAACACAGACCGGTAAGGAGATGCAGTTCTTCGGTGCACGTGCAAACCTTGCAAAGTGCCTTCTCTACGCCATCAACGGTGGTATCGATGAGAAGAGCAAGCAGCAGGTAGGTCCGGAGTACCGTCCGATCACTTCCGAGTACCTCGATTATGATGAGGTGATGGCGAAGTACGATCGTATGATGGACTGGCTCGCAGGCATCTACGTAAACGTTCTGAACCTGATTCAGTACATGCACGACAAGTACTTCTATGAGGCAGCGGAGATGGCCCTCATCGACACTGATGTTCGTCGTACCTTCGCAACCGGTATCGCCGGCTTCTCACACGTGGTAGACTCTCTTTCCGCAATCAAGTATGCACGCGTAAAGACCGTACGTGATGAGGATGGTCTCGTAACCGATTATGTTGTAGAGGGCGATTTCCCTCGTTATGGCAATGATGACGACCGTGCCGATGATATCGCGGTTGATCTTCTTCGTACCTTCCTCACGAAGATCAAGAAGCACCACACCTACCGTGATTCCGAGCCGACCACATCCATCCTTACCATTACGTCCAATGTCGTTTACGGTAAGGCAACCGGTGCCCTTCCGGATGGTCGTCCGGCAGGCGCTCCGCTTTCACCGGGAGCAAACCCAAGCTACGGCGCAGAGAAGTCCGGTCTTCTGGCTTCCCTGAACTCGGTTGCGAAGCTTCCATATGAGTATGCACTCGATGGTATCTCCAACACCCAGACCATCAACCCGAGCGCACTCGGCCACACCGAGGACGAGCAGTCGAACACCCTCGTTCGCGTTATGGATGGTTACTTCGCAAAGGGCGCACACCATGTGAATGTAAACGTCTTCGGCGTAGAGAAGCTCAAGGATGCGATGGAGCACCCGGAGAAGCCAGAGTACGCAAACTTCACGATCCGTGTATCCGGCTATGCTGTTAAGTTCATCGACCTTACGAGAGAGCAGCAGCTCGACGTAATCTCCAGAACAGAGCACAAGTCCCTGTAATACAG
>CAKQPT010000061.1 GCA_934270345.1 uncultured Oribacterium sp.
TGCAGGAGAGTCTGCGGCCGATTTCCCGCTGTGCGATGACGACGGTGGTGGCACCGATGGGCTATGGGAAGACGACGGCGGTGAACTGGTACCTCGCGGAGCGTGCCCGTGTGGAGGCCCCGACCATCATCCGGATCAGTGTTTATTCCGATAACCTTGCGATTTTATGGAGAAGTGTGCAGGACGCCTTTGCGCGCGCCGGCCTGGATGTTCTCCGGGACTACAGCTGTCCGACCGATGCGGCGGGCGCGGGGCTCCTGGTGGATGATCTGTGCCATGCGCTCGCGGGAGAGGCGTCCTGCTTTATTTTCATCGATGATTTCCATCTGCTGACGGATCGGCGGGCCTCGATCTTTCTGTGCATGCTGGCGCATCGTCTGCCGGCCAATGTGCATCTGATCGTGGCGAGCCGGGATCGTTTCCTGCCGGCGGCGGAAGCGGTGCGGCTCGGAGCGAAGGTGTACCAGATCGGGACGGAGCAGCTGCGACTCAACCACACGGAGCTCGCGATCTACGCACATCGCTGTGGCACGGATCTCTCGGATGCGGAGGTCGAGACCCTGCTGTACTCGAGCGAGGGCTGGTTCTCGGCGGTGTACCTGAACCTCCGGACATTTTCCGAGCACGGCGTGCTGCCGAGCCGGCACTCCGACATCTATACGACCTTCTCGGAGGCGATGATCGATCCGCTGCCGGAGAAGCAGCAGGCGTTTCTCGCGGTCATGGGCCTCGCGGATGAATTTACAGTCGAGATGGCGCGTTACGTCACCGGAGATGCAGCGTCGGCGCAGATCGTCGCTATGCTGACCGAGCAGAATGCCTTCGTCACGCGTCTGCCGGATGGGGTGAGCTACCGTTTCCACCATATGATGAAGGAGTGTGCGGAGCGCCGTTTCCATAAGATGAGCGAGGTGTCGCAGCAGCTCTACTGGACGCGCTACGGTGCCTGGTACGAAAAAGAAAAGCAGTACATCCACGCCATCGCGGCGTATCGAAAGAGTGAGGACTACAACGCTCTGCTCCGCGTGATCCGCAGCGATGCGGGCATCCTCCTCGCCTCCCTGAAGCCGGCGGATGTCCTGGAGGCACTTGACCGATGCCCGGCGGAGACATTGAAATCCTATCCCTTCGCGCTCCTCGTACTGATGCGGCGCATGTTTACCTGGCGGCAGATCCCGAAGATGATGGAGCTGAAGGCACTGCTGCTCAGCGCCATCGAGGAGCATCCGGAGCTGTCCGAGGAGGAGCGGGGAAATCTGCTCGGCGAGTGCGACCTCATCCTGAGTTTCCTCTGTTACAACGACATCAGTGCGATGAGCCGCCTGCACCGGAACGCCAGCCGGCAGATGTCGCGGCCGGCGATCAGCATTCAGAACAGCGGCGGCTGGACCTTCGGCTCGCCGTCGGTGCTGATGATGTTCTACCGGGCACCGGGAGAGCTCGCGCAGGAGCTTTCGGAGATGGACGAGTGCATGCCGCACTACTACCGGATCACGGGGAACCACGGCCAGGGCGCGGAGACCATCATGCGGGCGGAAGCCGCGTACATGCAGGGGCGTTTCACCGATGCGCACATCGAACTCGAGCGGGCGTACGCGCAGATCGAGGGGAACGGGCAGGTGAACATGGGGCTCTGCTGCGATTTTCTCGCCTGGCGGCTCTCGCTGTATGCGGATGTTCCGACGCGGGGCACTCTGGAGGCGCGTTATGCGGAGCTTCTGCGCTATCATGATGCGGCCTGGATCAATATCTGGACGGCGACGAGCGCGTACTATCACGCGCTGCGGGGCGACGTCGGGCAGATTCCGGAGATTTTCGCGCGGCACCGGCTCTCTGACATCAATATGCTGGCGCCGGGCCGGCCGATGATGGAGATGATCGAGAATCAGGTTTACCTCGCGCAGGCCGCCTATGCGAAGCTCATCGCCCGGAGCGCGGAACTGCTGGCGCTGTGTGAGGCCATGCACTACGCCCTCGTCGCGCTCCACATCCGAATCCAGACCGCTATCGCCTACGAACAGCTCGGAAAAACCGAGGAGGCACATAGCTGCCTTGCGCGGGCGCTCTCGGACGCAGCGCCGGACGGCTTCGCGATGCCGTTTGTGGAGAACTTCCAGCTGCTCAGGCCAATGCTTTCACGGGAGATCGTCACGCCCCTCATCGAGCACATTCTCGCGCTGGGTGACGCCGCCACCGCGCGGCATGCAGCGGGCCGACGACCGGCCGTGTTCGAGGTGCTGACCGAGCGCGAGTTCGAGATCGTGCAGCGGATGGCCGAACGCCTCTCAAACCGCGAAATCGCGGCGCAGCTCTTCCTCTCCGAAGGCAGCGTCAAGCAGTATGTCAACCAGATCTACGCCAAGCTTCATATCGAAGGCGACACCCGCACGAAACGCGCGCAGCTTGCGAAGCTGATGGAACAGAAGACTTAAAATATACCTAACCTTTGGTTAATATTAATTTCTTATGATCCACCGTACAGTAAATGTACGGTGGATTTTCTATTGCAAAGATAGAACGTTCAGGGAGGGGGACCCGGTGGCCGGCAACAGAAGCCATACGTAGAGACCGTGTGAAATCAAGCCGGGTCCCCTTAGCGGCACTTGGGGTTGTCTCTCCTTGGAACCCTCTGTCAACGTCGAGTTTTCATCAAGAAAACTCGGCGATTGCAGAGGGCCTAGTGCCGCTTAGGGTCCCCGGCTTAGATTGAACCGGTCTTGGAGTACTGTGCTTCTGTTGCCGGCTCGCCGGGTCTCCCTAAGCTGAACGTTCATACAGCAATTTTATTTCAGAGGAAAGGAGGGCACGCACGTGAACCGAAGGTATCTTACGGCGGTTTCCCCGCTCGATGATTATGTGCTGCAGGTCGATTATGTGTCCGGAAGCCGGCTTCTGCTCGACATGAAGCCCTATCTCGACAAGATCCGCTTCCGCCCGCTGGTCGATCCCGCGGTGTGGCGCAGCGCGGTGACGAACGGCATCTTCGTCCGCTTCGGCGATGTGGAGCTGAGTCACGACGAGATCCTGACGATGGCGGAGCAGGAGCATTGATATGGAAAAGGAGAGGATCATGAAGAAGAACGGGAAACGATACACAGTCCTTCTGGGGACACTGCTGACCGCCCTCGCCATCTGCGCATGCGGCGGAGACATTGGCCGCGGGACAGGTGGAGACAGCGAGACCGCTACGGAGACGACGAGCGCATCCCGCGGGATGGGGAAGCTGCTGGAGGTCGCGGATTTCGAGGCGGATGTGACGAGCTGGGTGGCGGCGGACGGCGGGCAGCTCCTGCTGAATCTGCCGGAGGGGAGCTACAGCTACCGGACCTGGTACGGGCGGGTCGGCACGGGCAGTCTCGAGCATGACGACGAGGATCTCGTGCTGATCTACGGGGACCTCGACGGCGAAAACGATTATTACCTCCTCGAGGATGCGGGCGGGCTGATGCCGTACCACGTGAACGGGGAGTCCGGCGTCGAGTGGGGCGAGCTGAACGAGCGGCATTTCGACCCGGCGACGGAGGAGATGACGTCGTTCGACTGGAGCGTCCTCGATGGCGAGTGGCAGAACGCGCGCGGCTACTCGTATGTCTTCGATACGGCGGCGATGAAGGTCGCGGAGAGTGACCCGATCGGCGTCATGAGCAGCGGCGACATGTACGACAAGGAGGATGGGCGCGGGCTCTTCCTCGGTGGTGCCGAGATCCTCTACCCGTGCCTCAGCGCGGACGGCAACAGCTTCGTGCTTTTCCCGGATGGCGGCGCGGCGCGCGATACGGATGCGCGGAGCACCGGCGTGTTCTACCGGAATGGGGCGATGGCGCAGTACGCGGATCCGGCCAATGCAGGCTTCCGGGAGGCGGATGGCCGTCTCTGGTACAGCGATGGCGTCCACGAGTTTGCGGTGCCGGCCGGATATACCCTGGCGGACGATGGCATGGCCTATGACGAGGCAGGCCAGGCGTTTGCGCCGGAGTGGCCGGAGACGCCGTATGACCCGGCGGCAGTCTGGGGCACGGACTGGCCGGGCGATGGCCGCGGCGACCTGATCCCGGAAGATCAGGCAGCGGATGGCAGCGAGAATTCGGCGGCGGACGGAACAGATGCTGGCCTGGGGAATCGAAAACTGGCGGATCGGACAGCAGAAGATTCGGATGATGGTCGCGGAGATCTGATTCCGGCGGACCAGGCGGCGGACAGCGCGACGATCCCGGTGCTGATGGGCGGGGCCCTGCCGTTCACCGGGATGGAGACGGTACGCGATGACAATTATGCGGATGGGACCTACTGCTACGCGGACATCACAGCAGATGGTCTGACCATGCTTGTGAATACGGTGATGACGAAGGACACAGATGCGGAGACCGATGATCTCGAGCAGTACCTCGTCGACTGTGCACGGAAGCTCGATGAAACGGACATTTACGAATTGCGCTCGATCACGCAGGATACGACGCTGACGGAGAAATTTTCGTATCCGGTCTATATCGTGGAATTCACGACCGGCGCGAACGAAGATACCGTGAAGTGGACCGTTTTCGCGATGGATACCGACCAGTACACCTACCTTTACGGCGTCTGCACGGACATGGACGCCGTAGAAGACATGGACGGCATCGCGCAGGACATCTTCGGTGGATTGTATCTTACGGATGAGGCGGCATGAGTGGCCGTCGGCATTGGCCTTAAGAATTTCGTAAGGGGGTCAGACCCCATAAACTTCAGTTTAGATTCTGTTTAGAAAAATTTAATGGGGTCAGACCCCATAAACTGGAGGGAGTCAACAGAAAGAGAGGAGATTATGAACGGGAAGTGGAAGAAAACATACGGGCTGATCGGTATGGCAGCGCTGTGCCTCATGCTTTCGGCGTGCGGCGGCGCGGAGGAAGCGGTGGAGACGGAGACGCAGGCGGAGGAATCGGTGTTCGCGCAGGCGGAGACGACGCTTTCGCCGGTGGATGACCCGAACGAGGGGCTCGGCGGGGATCTGCTCACCGAGGACACGGTCAATGATTTCAGCGGCTTCGCGGGCATCTGGCTCGGGGAGGCGAACAACGAATACGATTCGATGGAGATCGATGCGGAGGGAAACTGGTGGCTGTACCTCGCGGGCGAGATCGTGGACGATGGTTATCTTCGCTACGAGCCGGAGTGGGAGGCAATCTATGCCTACAGCAACCGCGATGATTCCGGCAGCCGCATCATGATGGAGGATGGCCAGCTCTACAGTGCCGCGCACGGTTACTTCAACCCGGGCGAGGGTATGGAGTACCTTTGGTATCAGGACGGCGGGCAGCTCACGGAAGATGACGGGTCGGCGCAGGATGGCCGGTACCTGACGGAAGACGACGAGCCGGCGCAGGACGAGGTGCCGGCGTGGAACGGACGCCTGGAAGGCAATACGGACCGGCATTCCGACAGCTACTGGAGCTGGGATTCCGACCTCTGTCAGCGCAATGTCTCTGAATTCAAGGGTATATGGTACTACGAGGGGGATCTCGCGGCGGAGACATATATCGTGATCGACGGCCAGGGCAACTGGAGCTACTACCAGCGCGCACCGGGCGCCGAAGCGGCGGAGATGGACCACGGCTTCCTCGGCTACTCAACGAGCGAAACCAGCACCTACTACGCAGACTCCACCCAGTATGAAGGCGTGTCCTACCGCGTCTTCGAGTTCGACGAAGATGCGCTGGTCTGGGGCGACGAAGGCGTGTATTACCTGATGGAGAAGTGAAGCAGCAGGCATGAAAGTTTAGAAAAAATTAATGGGGTCAGACCCCATAAACTTTCAGTTTAGATTCAGTTTAGAAAAATTTAATGGGGTCAGACCCCAATGTCGTCAACTTAACATTTAGACTCACGCGAAAGCGTGGGTCTTA
>CAKQPT010000062.1 GCA_934270345.1 uncultured Oribacterium sp.
ACGATCGTCGAGCACGGCGGCAGTCTTCCGGGTGTTTCCTCGAACTTCTCCTTCTGCCCGCAGGAAAATGTCGGCGTTGTGGTGCTCTGCAACACGATGGATGTTTCCGTGGCGGCGATCGCCGATGCAGCGATGCGTGTATACTTCGGCCTCGATGCGGCAGAACCGCGTCCGGAGCATGCAGCACGGAACTGGACGGAAGTGGAAGTGGCAGAGCTCGCCGGTGAGTATGTATCCGGTGAGGGCGATGCATTCAGCCTGAAGGCAGAAAACGGAAGCTTATCCATGACGATCAATGGAAAGCCGGCGGAGCTTCAGTCGGTATACGCATGGCAGGGCATGGTACGGAAGAAGTATGCTGACATCTACCTGACCGCCATCCGTGACGAGGAAGGGCACGTCTATGCTGCGCATTACGGCAGCCGGATCTTCCCGAAGATGTAGATACAGATCGTATTTACGTATTGCTTTCGAATCAGAATGTTCAGATGAGCAGCTTCTGATGAAAATAATCTGAACAGGAAAATTTCATAAGTGTAGATAGAGGCCCACGTTTCCGGTGAACGTGGACCTCTTTTTGTATACAAATCTGTGGATGGCAGACGATCTGCTGGCGCAGCAGGATAAGAGAGATGCTTATGATGGCAGCGTATAGTGCTGAACGAATTTAATAAACTGCTCCGTTCGCTGGGAGATGAAGGAGCCCTTTTTCCAGATGATGCCGAAGTGTGAATGTGCCAGCGGCTCGAGTGGCAGCTGCACGAAATCGCGTGGATTCACCGCGATGGAGGAGTAGAGGAAGGCTCCACAATCGCCACCACGAACCGTATTTAAGGTCGTATAAAGCTGACTGCTGTACATGTACACGGTCGGCTTGATTTTTGCAGCATTGTACTTCTCGAGGATCTGCCGGTTCAGAACAGAGTCTGTGTTCAAAAGGATGATGCGCTCGCCATCGAGCATGTTCATCGTAAGCTTTTCACGATCCGCATAGCGATGCGAACGGGAAATGCAGTACACGACATGATTCTCCATGATTTCATGTGCGTTGTACTGCTCGAGGTTTGAAAAATCCATATTGACGAAGGCGAGATCCAGCAGCTCGGAATCCAGCAGCTTTCGTGCACGAACGCTTCCATACTCGTAAAGCTCTACCGGGGTATCGTACTTTTCATGAAATGCGTCGATGATACGTGGGAAGAGAACCGTACTGATGAGCGGAGGAATCGCGATCTTCAGCGGACGTGTAGTGGAGGAGATGCTCGAAAACTCGGAATACAGTTCCCGGCTCTGCTGCAGCAGATCATCCGCTTTCTGGTAAAACAGATTACCTTCCGAGGTGATCGAAATACGATTCCGCTGATGGTTTAGGAGCTTTACATGCAGTTCGTTCTCCAAATCTCGGATCGCCATCGATACGGTCGGCTGCGAAACGAAGAGCTCCTCGGCAGCACGGGAAATACTGTGGTAGCGGCAGACGGCGCAGAAATATTCTAATTGAGTCAGTGTCATGGTTTACCTCCAGGATACATGTATGGACGATGCTTCTATCTCTATAGTATAAGAAAAACCTATGCTAATGCAAGTTATATCAAATGTACATCTGACTGACACCGATGCATAATGAAAACAACGAAGAGAAACCGGCCGGTCATCTTCTGGGAGATGGGTGAATGTGATCATTGATTATGTAGTACCCCTGAGATGAAAAGGAGAAGTATATGAATCCGGCAATAATAACACTTTTATTTCTGGCATTTGCCATCGTGATGTTCGTGAGTGAGAAGATCCCACTGGGTTTAACCTCCATGATCGTGTGTGTGGGACTGATCGTCACCGGCGTTCTCGGATGGAAAGATGCCTTCGCAGGTTTTATCGACAGCAATGTCATCCTGTTTGTAGCGATGTTTGTCGTAGGTGGTGCACTGTTTGAGACAGGTATGGCAAACAAAATCGGTGGTCTCGTAACGAAGTTTGCGAAGAGCGAGCGTAGCCTGATTGTCGCGATCATGCTGATCGTCGGACTGATGAGTGGCGTTCTTTCGAACACAGGAACCGCAGCAATCCTGATTCCGGTCGTCATCGGTATCGCCGCAAAGTCCGGCTTTAAGAGATCGAGACTCCTGATGCCACTGGTATTTGCAGCGGCGATGGGCGGTAATCTTTCCCTGATCGGTGCACCGGGCAACATGATCGGACAGTCCGTTCTCGAGGAAGCGACGGGACAGAGCTTCGGCTTTTTCGAATATGCCATCGTCGGTTTACCGATTCTGATTGTCGGCATCCTGTTTTATGCCACCATCGGTTTTAAGCTGCTCCCGAATCATGATGTTCAGGATGAGGGTGGTGCGTTTGATACGGAAAAGGACTTCAGCGATGTTCCGAAGTGGAAGCAGATCCTTTCCCTCGTGATTCTGATTGCCACACTGATCGGTATGATCTTCGAGGATAAGATCGGCATCAAGCTCTGCGTAACCGGTTCGATCGGAGCACTGCTCCTGGTACTGACCGGGGTCATCTCCGAGAAGGATGCGATTCAGTCCATCGATCTGAAGACGATCTTCCTTTTCGGTGGAACCCTTTCCCTCGCAGCGGCGCTGAAAAGCACCGGCGCAGGTGAGATGATCGCCTCCACGGTCATCGGCCTGCTGGGCGACAATCCGTCGCCACTGCTCCTGACCTTCGTGGTCTTCATCATCTGCGCGGTACTGACGAACTTCATGTCAAACACCGCAACCACCGCGCTGATGGCGCCGATCTGTCTCGCCATCGCCCAGGGCATGGGTGCTGATCCGAGAGCGGTCCTGATGGCATGTGTCATCGGAGGCTCCTGCGCATATGCAACACCGATCGGTATGCCGGCCAACACCATGGTTTTAGGTGTCGGTGGTTATAAGTTTAAGGATTATGTAAAGTCTGGTTTGCCTCTGATCGTGATCGCAACCATCGTGAGCATGATCATCCTTCCGATCGCATTCCCGTTCTTCCCATAAGGCGAAGGATGCAAGATACAACATTTCATTAACCCACGCGGACAGGCTCCGCAGTTTTCAAAAGGAGAATTATTATGGCGAATGAAGCACAGGTTAAGAAGTTAACAGACATCATGGCACAGTTTGTAGGATTTACAGCGAAGAAGCTGCCGGATGATGTCATCGCAAAGCTCGACGAGTTAAGACAGAAGGAAGATTCCCCGATGGCAAAGGTCATCTACGATACCATGTTCCGTAACCAGGAGCTCGCTGTGAAGCTGGATCGCCCGTCCTGCCAGGACACCGGTGTCCTTCAGTTCTGGGTAAAGTGCGGTACGAAGTTCCCGCTCATCGATGAGCTCGAGGCACTCCTCAAGGAGGCAGTGGTACAGACGACCATCGATACACCGCTTCGTCACAACTCCGTCGAGACCTTCGACGAGTACAACACCGGAAAGAACGTCGGCAAGGGAACCCCGACCGTATGGTGGGATATCGTTCCGAATTCCGACCAGTGTGAGATCTACACCTACATGGCAGGTGGCGGATGTACCCTTCCGGGTAACGCGACTGTTCTGATGCCAGGTGAGGGCTACGAGGGTATCACGAAGTTCGTCCTGGATCGTATGACCAGCTATGGCCTCAATGCCTGCCCGCCGCTTCTCGTCGGTGTCGGCGTCGGTACATCCGTAGAGACGGCAGCATTGAACTCCAAGAAGGCACTGATGAGACCGATCGGCTCACATAACGAAAATGAGCGTGCAGCGAAGATGGAGAAGCTGCTCGAGGACGGTATCAATGCAATCGGCCTGGGACCACAGGGCATGGGTGGAAAGTACTCCGTGATGGGCGTCAATATCGAAAACACTGCACGTCATCCGTCGGCGATCGGTGTTGCGGTCAATGTCGGCTGCTGGAGCCATCGTCGTGGCCACATCGTGTTTGATAAGGACCTGAATTTCACCGTAGATACACATACCGGTTTTGAGTACAAGGAAGCCTGAGTGGCACAGGAAGGAGATCAATTATGTCAGTTAGAATGGAAGATGGAAAGAAGATTCTGGTAACCCCGGTCAGCGCAGAGGACCTCAAGGATATTCATATCGGCGATATCGTATACCTCGATGGTGATATCACGACCTGCCGTGACGTGGCACACCGCCGCGTCGTAGAGGAGGGCAGAGAGATTCCGGTCGATGTACGTGATGCAGCCATCCTGCATGCCGGCCCGATCATTCGCCCGCTCGGCGATGAGAAGTATGAGATGGTTTCGGTCGGACCGACTACCTCGATGCGTATGGAGAAGTTTGAGTATGAGTTCGTACAGACCACCGGCGTGCGTGTGATCGTCGGCAAGGGTGGCATGAAGACCAATACCGAGCGTGCATGTAAGGACTTCGGTGCGATCCACTGCGTATTCCCGGCTGGTAATGCCGTTGTCGCTGCCACCGAGGTACAGGAGATCGTCGAGGCACAGTGGAAGGATCTCGGCATGCCGGAGACCCTTTGGCACTGCCACGTGAAGGAGTTCGGACCGCTGATCGTTTCGATCGATGCAGAGGGTCGCAACTACTTCGAGGAGAAGAAGGTCGAGTACAATCAGAAGAAGGATGAGCAGTACGAGATCATCTCGAAGCAGGTAGGCTTCATCAAGTAATCCCCCACAGGTTTCTCCTTAAAATGTCCCCCTGGATTCCGGTCATCCCCCTTTAAGACCGGAATCCGAACGATGTTTACCGTCTCCTCCCCTGGGGACGAAAACATAAAAAGCCTCATAAATGTTAAATCATAGAATTTCCAGGCGCTTATGAAAAAGGCTGTCGCAGATGCGGCAGCCTTTTTTCATGATGATGGAGAGTACAGGACTCGAACCTGCGACCCCTTGCGTGTGATGCAAATGCTCTACCAGCTGAGCTAACCCTCCAAACAAACATGATTGTAGCACTCTGAAATCAAAAAACAAGCAGTTCCGTGGTTGATTGCTGGTTTTTTCATGCGTGATACGGTATAATACCCTCACTATGATTTTAAATATTGCAAACCTTAATAAAACATACGTTGGAAAACAGATTTTAAAGGGCGTCACCTTTCATATCGAGGACAAGGAAAAAGCGGCGATTGTCGGCATCAATGGATCCGGCAAGACGACGCTTATTAAGTGTATTCTCGGCGAGGAGGAGCCGGATGATTCCGAGACGGTGATCGCGCTTTCGAAAGGAAAGAAGATCGGCTATCTCGCGCAGCAGCATGCGGACATGCCGGGCGCGGAAGACGATATCCCGACGGACCTCACGGACGCGAAGGCTCTCGCGATGAAGCAGGAGATCGAGTCCTACGGGGATGATTTCGACACTCTGTCCGGAGGTCAGAAGACCCGGAAGCGCCTCGAGGAGATCCTCCTTACGAAGCCGGATCTTCTCATCCTCGATGAGCCGACGAACCACCTCGACATCGAGTCGATTCAATGGCTTGAGAAGGTGCTGAAGCGCTACGACGGTGCGGTTCTGCTCGTCTCCCATGACCGGTATTTCCTCGATCACGTCGTGACGAAGATCATCGACCTCGATAACGGGCGCGCCCGCATGTACCGTGGCAACTACTCTGAGTATGCAGAGAAGAAAAAGCAGATCCGGGATGCGGAGCTGAAGGCCTACTATAATCAGCAGGCGGACATCGCGCACCAGCAGGCGGTCATCGATAAGCTGAAGCAGTTTAACCGCGAGAAGTCCATCAAGCGTGC
>CAKQPT010000063.1 GCA_934270345.1 uncultured Oribacterium sp.
GGCATGGGCGTGAAGCCGGAGACCGCAAAGAAGAACCCGGATGGTAGCCTCATGTTCATCTACCTCGATAAGCAGATTGCAGGTTTTGCTATTCACCTGAAGCAGTACTGATAGAGTACAGTCTGGTTCAGAGGATCCGAAGGGCCGACAACAGAAACCATACGTAGAGGTCGTGAAGAATCAAAATCCCACCCCTTAGAAGTACTTGGAGTATTTTTTCCTTAGCACCCTCTGTCAAAGCTGAATTTTTCTCAAAAAAATTCAGCTATTGCAGAGGGCCTAGTACTTCTTAGGGGTGGGATTTTAGAGTCTTCCGAGCTCGGAGTACTGCGTTTATGTTGACGGCCCTTCGGGACTCTGTCGAATTACGCTTGTAAATCCGCTCCCGCATGCTAAAATAGATGCGCATATAAACCTGCGACGGCAAGGCACGAAGGATGTGCGACGGTGCCGACGCATTAAAAAAGAAAGGCTATGATTATGGCAGACAAGAAACTTGTCGAGCAGATCACTCCTATGGGGGAGGATTTCGCTCAGTGGTACACAGACGTTGTTAAGAAGGCAGAGCTCACGGATTACTCATCCGTCAAGGGTTTCATGGTTATCCGTCCGGCTGGCTATGCGATCTGGGAGAACATCATGCATGAGCTGGATCAGCGCTTCAAGGCGAGCGGCGTAGAGAACGTAGCGATGCCAATGCTGATTCCGGAGTCCCTCCTTCAGAAGGAGAAGGACCACGTCGAGGGCTTCGCACCGGAGGTTGCCTGGGTAACCGAGGGTGGACAGAAGAAGCTCGAGGAGCGTCTCTGCGTACGCCCGACCTCCGAGACACTGTTCTGTGATTACTTCTCAAAGGTCGTAAAGTCCTATCGTGATCTCCCGCAGATCCTCAACCAGTGGGTATCCGTCGTTCGTTGGGAGAAGACCACCCGTCCGTTCCTGAGAACCCGTGAGTTCCTGTGGCAGGAGGGACATACCGTGCACGCAACCGCAGAGCAGGCCGAGGAGAGAACGAAGCTCATGCTCGAGATCTATGCGGACATCAGTGAGAACGTGCTTGCGATCCCGGTCGTAAAGGGACAGAAGACCGAGAAGGAGAAGTTTGCCGGTGCCGTAGCGACCTATACCATCGAGGCACTTATGCATGATGGTCAGGCTCTTCAGTGCGCGACCTCCCACAACTTCGGTGCGGATTTCGCGAAGGCCTTCAACGTACAGTTCCTCGACAAGGACAACCAGCTGAAGCCGGTATATGAGACTTCCTGGGGTATGACCACCCGTATGATCGGTGCCCTCATCATGGTACATGGTGATGATTCCGGTCTCAAGCTGCCGCCGAGAATCGCTCCGACCCAGATCTGCATCGTTCCGATCCAGCAGAAGAAGGAAGGCGTACTCGATAAGGCATACGAGCTGAGAGATCAGCTTCGCAAGTCCGGCTTCCGCGTAAAGGTGGACGATGGTGACAAGTCACCGGGATTCAAGTTCGCGGACTGCGAGGTACGTGGTATTCCGCTTCGTATCGAGGTCGGCCCGAAGGATATCGAGGCAGGTCATGCCGTACTTGTACGTCGTGATACCCGTGAGAAGATCCAGGTTTCCTTCGACGAACTCGCTGAGGAGACCGGTAAGCTGCTCGAGCAGATCCAGCAGGATATGTACGACCGCGCGAAGACCTTCCTCGAGGAGCATACCTCCAGCGCGACCAACATGGACGAGCTCGTCGACATCGTGAACACCAAGCGTGGCTTCGTAAAGGCGATGTGGTGCGGCTGCCGTGAGTGCGAGGATAAGCTGAAGGAGATGTCCGGCATCACTTCGAGATGTATCCCGTTCGAGCAGGAGACCATCAGCGATACCTGCGTTGTCTGCGGAAAGCCGGCGACGAAGATGGTATACTGGGGACGTGCATACTAATTGAATGACTGAATGACGTAGAGCTGTCGCGACTGCGACAGCTCTTTTGCGCGGTGCAGGCATTTCATGTTAAAATATATATTATGAAAAAAATCAAATTACCTTCGAATGTAGAATATATCATCGCTCAGCTGGAGCGTGCGGGCTACGAGGCTTACGCGGTCGGTGGCTGTGTGCGTGACAGTCTCCTCGGGCGGGCTCCGGGCGACTGGGACATCACGACGAGTGCGCGTCCGGAGCAGGTGAAGGCGGTGTTCCGGCGCACCATCGACACCGGGATCCAGCATGGCACCGTGACGGTGCTGATGCCGGCGGAGCACCAGGGCAGCACGCACGCCGATTCGTCTGTGGCTGGTGAGGCTTCCGGCGCAACGCATGCCGGTCGTTCGGCGGAGCACCCGGGGGCGAAATCTGCGCCGGTATGGGAGGGCTACGAGGTCACGACGTATCGGATCGATGGCGCCTACCTCGATGGTCGTCACCCGAGCGCGGTGCAGTTCACGCCGTCGCTTCATGAGGACCTCGCGCGCCGTGATTTCACAATCAACGCGATGGCGGTCAATGACCGGAGCGGCATCGTGGATGACTTCGGCGGGCTCGAGGACCTCGGTCGTCGTGTCGTGCGCGCCGTCGGAGAACCGGAGCAGCGCTTCCAGGAGGATGCCCTTCGCATGCTCCGCGCCCTCCGTTTTTCGGCCCAGCTCGGCTTCGACATCGATCCGGCGACCTGGCAGGCCGTACGGAAGCTTGCGCCGAACCTCCAGCACGTCTCGAAGGAGCGCATCGCGGTCGAGCTCACGAAGCTTCTGATGTCCGACCACCCGGAGCACATCGCGCTGGTATCGACGAGCGGTCTTTCCGAGTACATCAGCGAGCATTTCGCCGACGCCTTCCACGACGCCATCGGCGTACCGGATGACTACCCGGTCTATCCGTGGATGCCGTCCGACCTCCCGACCGAGCGCTACCTCCGCTGGGGCGTTTTCCTGCGCGGTGTGCCGGACCGTGCGCGCTGCATCCTCCGGGAGCTGAAGATGGACAATGATACCATCGCGAAGGCAGGCACCGTCGCGCAGCTTTTCCTGGAACCGCTGCCGGACTCGCGCTATAAGATCCGGAAGAAGCTGTCGGAGATCGGCTACGAGACCTACGAGAACTACCTGCGGGCTGTTGCCTGTCTGCTCCGCGCGGCACGCGATGCCGAGTGGATGAAGCCATACCTTGACGCGGCCTGCCCGAAGCAGGAGACCGTGATCATGCCGTGCTGTCAGACCGCGACGAAGCCGGACAGTGCCTGCAGCGCACCGGAGAAGCACGAAGACCGCATGGCCGAGCTCCTCGACCGTGTACGGCGGGTACAGTTTGAAGTCGCGGCCATCCGCGTCGCGGGCGACTGCATTGAACTGAAAAACCTGGAGATCAGCGGACAGGAGCTGATGGCTATCGGTATCCCGCGTGGCCCGGAAATCGGGCGGACCCTGCACGCACTCCTCGACCAGGTGCTTCAGGACCCGTCGCAGAACCACCGCGAACGGCTGATTGAACTCGCACGCAGCATGATGGCGTGATTTGTATACAGTAATTCAGTCAGGGCGCCGGAGGACCGGTGCCCTGTAAATTTTCAGTGAAACCGCCACGAACATGCCCCGACGCCTTGAAGCGGATGTGCAAAATTGATATATTTATAGCAGCTGGAATTTTCAGAAAGAGAGGGCAATCGATCTATGTATCAGGATGAATATGAGCGTTGGCTTCAGGCCGAGCTTCAGGATGTTGATTTAAAAACCGAGCTTCAGAATATAAAGGGCGACGATGACGCGATCAAGGAGCGTTTCGCAGTCGCACTGAAGTTCGGAACCGCTGGCCTCCGCGGCACACTCGGCGCAGGAACCAACCGGATGAATATCTGGGTCGTTCGACAGGCGACACAGGGTGTAGCAGACTGGGTGAAGACCCAGGGCGGAACGCAGACCGTTGCGATCAGCTACGATTCCCGTCTGAAGGGCTGGAATTTCGCACGTGACGCAGCAGGCGTGCTGGCAGCGAACGGCATCCACGTGCGCATCTATGATGAGCTCATGCCGGTACCTGCCCTTTCCTTTGCAACCCGTTACTATCACTGCAACGCCGGCATCATGGTGACCGCGTCCCACAACCCGGCGAAGTACAACGGCTATAAGGCCTACGGTCCGGACGGATGTCAGATGACCGATGAGGCTGCCGACATCGTCTACCAGCAGATCCAGAAGACCGACGTGCTTACCGGCGCGAAGTACATGAGCTTCGCCGAGGGTGTGAACAAGGGTCTCATCCAGTTTGTGGAAGACGATTGCAAGAACGCACTCTACGAGGCGATCGAGGCACGTCAGATCCGCCCGGGTATCGCGGCGACCTCTGGCCTCAAGCTCGTGTACTCACCACTGAACGGCACCGGCCTCGTTCCGGTCACCCGTGTGCTGAACGACATCGGCATTCACGACATCACGATCGTGCCGGAGCAGGAGTACCCGAACGGCTACTTCACCACCTGCTCCTATCCGAACCCGGAGATCCTCGACGCGCTGAAGAAGGGCCTCGAGCTCGCAGAGCAGACCGGCGCTGACCTGATGCTCGCGACCGACCCGGATGCAGACCGTGTCGGCATCGCCATGAAGTGTCCGGACGGCTCCTATGAGCTCGTTACCGGTAACGAGATGGGCGTGCTGCTCCTCGACTACATCTGCGCAGGCCGCATCGAGCAGGGTACCATGCCGGCGAAGCCGGTCGCTGTGAAGTCGATCGTTTCCACACCGCTGGCCAATGCTGTCGCCGAGCATTATGGCGTCGAGCTTCGGGAGACCCTCACCGGTTTCAAGTGGATCGGTGACCAGATCGCACAGCTCGAGGCAGCCGGAGAAGTGGATCGCTTCATCTTCGGCTTCGAGGAGTCCTACGGCTACCTCGCCGGCCCGTATGTACGTGATAAGGACGCTGTGATCGGCTCCATGCTCATCTGTGAGATGGCTGCGTACTATCGCTCCATCGGATCCTCCATCAAGCAGCGCCTCGAGGAGATCTATAAGGAGTATGGCCGCTACCTCAACAAGGTTGATTCCTTCGAGTTCCCTGGCCTCTCCGGTATGGATAAGATGGCCGGCATCATGAACGATCTCCGTACGAATCCGCCGAAGGATTTCGCCGGCAAGAAGGTCGTGAAGGTCATGGACTACACGAAGCCGGAGGAGACCGGACTCCCGGCAGCCAACGTCCTGATCTACTCCCTCGATGATGGCTCCACCGTCGTGGTTCGCCCGTCCGGCACCGAGCCGAAGATCAAGGCGTACTACACCACCCTCGGAAAGGACCTCGCAGAGGCCGAAGCCGAGAAGGAGAAGCTGGCAGCCGCACTCGAGCCGCTGTTCAAATAAGCGATGATCAAAGATTAAGTATGAAACATCGCATGTGCCCGTCACTGGATGGTACACATGTGATGCAGATATGAATTCTAGCCACGGTGGAGGGCTGCCATCAGAAAGAGGCGGCCCGTCACCGTGCTTTTTATTTGCACAGGTCCGGCCTGTTCCTGCGATTTAGTGAGGTGTTTTTGTGAAGGAACGAAATCTGAAGCTCGACAACGCAAAGGGCATCCTGATCACCCTGGTGGTGATCGGCCACATGC
>CAKQPT010000064.1 GCA_934270345.1 uncultured Oribacterium sp.
CCTTTGTGGTATCATTCTTCTGGTAACTAATCTTAAGTTGACCTTGAGTTGACGACATTGGGGTCTGACCCCATTAAATTCCGGGCATCACGGGGTCCCCACTCCTGTCGACGCACCTCATGATTACAAGGAGACAATGCCATTAGATGCGCCTACGGCGCGGGCATTGTCGTTTGATTTTGCCGACTTCGTGGCAAAACGGCCTCGCCGCCCGGGGGCATCCATGCGCCTCTCCGCGCTTCGCGCGGCCCTCTCATGGATATTCACCAATGAAGTCGGTGAAGCTCCCCGCGTTTTTCCAGGTTCTCGAAGTCGTTCTGGCGGTAGGCTTCGTAGAGGAGGATCGCGGCGGAGTTGCTGAGGTTCAGGGAGCGCATGTCGCCCCACATCGGGATGCGGATGCAGGATTTCGGGTGCTGAACGAGGATTTCCTCCGGGATGCCGGCGGATTCCTTGCCAAACATGATGTAGTCATTCGGGCCGAAGTGGACGTCGCTGTAAACCTGGCGGCCCTTCGTGGTCGCAAACCAGAGCTTCGGGGTCTCGATGATCTCCTGAGACCAGGCCGGCTCGAACTCGTCGGCGAAATGGAGCTCCGGGTGCTGCGCGAGGAAATCCTCGTAGTCGAGGTACTCGTGGAGATCGAGCTTCGCCCAGTAGTCCATGCCCGCACGCTTGATATAGCGGTCATCGAGGGTGAAGCCGTACGGCCGGATCATATGAAGCGACGTGTGGGTCGCCACGCAGGTGCGGCCGATCGCACCGGTGTTAAACGGAATTTCCGGTTCATGAAGCACAACATGTAGCATAAAACACCTTTCCCGGCATGCCGTCAAAGCCACAGGCACGCGCATATACTCTGCAGAGGCTTACGCCTCCCCATCCGACAGTTCTTCCTTCTGATCATCCACGAAATATCCGGTATCGCCGTAGCCCGGCAGATGGCCGATCGACTGGTGCTTGACCGTCCGGTACTCGTCGTTCGAGCGCCAGTACGGGCAATGCCGGCGGCGTCCGCCCCACATGTGGGCCATGTCGTCCTCATCGATGTCGGCCTCGCAGACATACTCCTCATCGTCGTCATCGTAGACGTAGTTTAAACACATTTCACATTCTGACATAGTTTTTTCCTTTATTTCTTCTTCCGGCTCTTCCCGCTCGTCACGCCGGCGCGGGTCGCCTCGAGCAGCTCCGTGTTATCGCAGCTCGGGCAGAGGTCCCGGAGGAAGCATGCCCCACAGTCCGGGCGCGCGGACATACAGTAGCTCCGGCCCAGCGAGATGATGTGCGTGTTCCAGCGGATCCAGAACTCCTCCGGCACCGTCTCCATGAGCTGAAATTCGGTGCGCGTCGGGTCGCTCGACGCCGCGAGGCCGAGGCGGTTCGAGATGCGCTTCACATGTGTATCCACGACGAGCGCCGGCTTGTGGTAAATATGGCCGAGAATCAGGTTCCCCGTCTTGCGGCCGACGCCCGGAAGCGAGGTGAGCGCGTCAATGCTGTCGGGCACGACACCGTCATAGCGCGTGAGGAGATCGGCGGCGCAGGCCTTGATGTTGCGCGCCTTGTTGTGGTAGAAGCCGGTGGAGCGGATATCCTCCTCCAGCTCCTCGATCGGCACCGCGACGAAGTCCTCAAGACAGGTATACTTCTTAAACAGCTTCTCCGTCACCATATTGACGCGCGCATCGGTGCACTGCGCGCTCAGGATCGTCGCGAAGAGCAGCTGCCACGCATTTTCACTTTTCAAAAAAATCGGCGGCTCGGCACCGTAATGCTCATCGAGCCGCTTCATGATCTCCCGAACGCGCTTCTCCCGCGCCTCCGGGCGCTCTCCCTTTACAAACATCTCGTCCTCTTTCCAATCACACCGCCATGGCATCATCTTAAGAATTTCGTAAGGGGGTCTGACCCCATAAACTTCAACTTTAGATTTTCTTTAGAAAAATTTAATGGGGTCAGACCCCATTAAATTCCGGCGTTACAGCGCCAGGGTCACGGTGCGGCCGGTCGGCTGGTACTGGTAGTAGCGGACGCCGGCGGCATCGAGCATGCGCTTGCTGGCGCGGGTCGACGGGGTATCGCCATACTTGTCGGAGTAGTAGATCAGGGTCCGGATGCCGGCCTGGATCAGTGCCTTCGCACACTCATTGCACGGGAAGAGCGTGACGTAGAGCTTGCAGCCCTCGAGGGAGCCGCCGCGGTAGTTGAGGATCGCGTTCAGCTCCGCATGCGTCGAGTAGAAGTACTTCGCGTTAAACGGGTCGTCCTCCGCGTGAATCTTCGTCCACGGGAAAGCATCGTCGGAGCAGCCCTGCGGGAAGCCGTTGTAGCCCATCGAGAGAATCTTGTTCTCCGGGCTCACGATGCAGGCGCCGACCTGGGTGCTCGGGTCCTTCGAGCGACGCGCCGACATCTCGGCGACACCCATGAAGTACTCATCCCAGGTGATATAGTCTCGTCTCTTTCCACTCTCTTCCATCTCATTCTCCTTTATTTATCCGCGTGCGGCTGCAGGCCGGCGAGCGGGGAAATGCCGTTCCGGAACACATCCGTCGGCTGATCATCCGCGCAGACCTCGAGCATCCCGGCGGACTTCCGCATGCGGTTCATGAGCGCAAAGCCCACGCCGCGGTCACTGTAGCTCTCCGCGTAGATCCGCTCCGTGCCGTCCTCGTCGAACTCGCGCAGCACACGGAACAGCTCATGCGTCATCGACAGCGGGTCGCTTCGGCGGCCGATCACCTTGATGTCCGCACGGCGGTCGCCCGCACTGTGGTAGCGCGCCCGGGTCTCCTCGCAGCAGATGATCCCGACCCGAAGGCCGGCGGCTTCGTCCGCATCCACGAGTCGGTCAATGCAGGCGGCCACCATCTGATCGGCTTCCGCGCGTTCTTCCTCGGAGAGCGCATAGTCCCGCTCCTTCGACAGCCGGGTCGTCACAAGCGCCATGCGCGCGTTCGGCGCATAATGCCGGTACTTCATGCCTGGTGCCTTCGGGTGTACGCCCTCCTTCACGCCGCCGGCGATGATGGCCGGATCGATCCGGACCTCCGTGCCGAGCGTCTCGGACAGCTCCTCCACGGTGATTGCACCCGGCCGAAGCAGGGTCGGTACCTCACCGGTGAGGTCAATGATGGTGGACTCAACGCCGATGCCCACCGGGCCGTCATCGAGGATCATCTCGATCTTGCCCTGAAGATCATGGTACACATGCGCCGCTTCCGTCGGACTCGGCTTACCCGAGGTGTTTGCGCTCGGTCCGGCGATCGGCACGCCGGCCGCCTTGATAAACGCGAGGGTCACGCGGTTCTCCGGGCAGCGGATCGCGACGGTCTCGAGACCGCCCGTCGTTTCATATGGCACGATCGTCGCCTTCGGCATCACGATCGTGAGCGGCCCCGGCCAGAACGCCTCCATCAGCTTCCGCGCACTCTCCGGAAATTCCGAAACGAGCGGCGGGACCTCGTCGATGCAGGAGACATGCACGATCAGCGGATTATCCGACGGCCGTCCCTTCGCTGCATATATCTTCCGGCTCGCCTCCGGATCCAGTGCATTGCCTCCGAGACCATAGACCGTCTCGGTCGGGAATGCCACGAGGCCACCCCGGCGGATGATCTCCGCCGCCTGCTGCACGCCCTCCATACCTTTCACGATTGTTTCCATCTTGATTTCCTTCTATCTTTCAACGTCAGCGCCGAAGCGCATCCGCATCTGTATTCTCTGTACCGGCACCACGCTTCAGGCGCAGTGCGCACGCTCCCGCTGCCAACATCCCTCGGCTCAGTTCTGTGCCGCGCTGTCTGCATTGAGATTCAGTATACTCCAGAAGCTCTGCGGCTCCTGTCCGAGCTTCCAGCCCGCGACGCCCGCGCAGCCGGCTTCCTTCACGGCGTCGACCTTCCGCTGCATGGACTGATCGTCCTCCATCCAGACCTTCTTGATCTCCGTGCCGTCGGTGATCTCGCCGTAATTCTGGCCGAGGTCCTCCTGCCACTCAAGCTGCACGCCCTTCTGCGCCACCCAGTTCAATGCGGTCTGCACGCTGAGTGCCTCGGAGCGGGTCTTGCCATCCGCACCGGTGATCCACACGCGCGTATAGAACGGGAGGGCAATGATGACGCGATCACTGTCCATGGCGCTGCCGGCTTCGCTGATGCCACGCTTTACGTAATCGATCGAAGCCACCGAGCCTTCCTCGCTGCCGGCATAGTGCTCGTCGTAACACATGATGACGACGTAGTCGATGCACTCGCCGAGCTCCTCGATGTCGTAATGTGCGTTGTAATTATATGGTACATAGCAGTCCGCGGACAGCACGAGTCCCGCCTCACGGCAGGCGACGCCAAGCTCCCGCATGAACTGAATATACGCGCGTCCGAGGCCGGTCGGGATCAGCTCGAAGTCAATGTTGAGACCATCGATGCCACCCGCGACGGCGGTGGACACGAGGGAAGCGACGAGCTGCTCACGAAGCTCCGTGTTCTCGAGGAAGACCGACTCGTCGATGTTTCCGGCGTCGAAGTTATTGACCACGGCCCAGACCTGGTAGCCGGCTGCATGCGCCGCCTGCACATAGTCCGCACTCCAGTAGGAGGTGAAGGTCCCCTGGTCGGAATTCAGGATGAACCAGGTCGGGGCGATGACGTTCATCGTGCTGCCCGCCTGCGCCGTCGCACTCGCGAAGCTCGCATTGGCCGCCTGCGAGGTCACCTGATGGAAGCCCATCACGACCTTCTGATCGAGGAGTTTATGTGTATAGTCCGGCGCCGTGTAGGTGCTCTCCGGGGTCACGGAACGCTCGTCGGAGAGACGCTTGTTCCGGAGCCAGCCGATATAGCCGTCTTCGGTTTCAACCCGTGACCAGTTCTCCATCGCCTCGAGGACCTTGACATTGGCCCCCTGCTCAAGCGTCGTCAGCACCGGCGATTTCACGCCACCGAGGAGACGGACCGCCTCCTTCTTCTGAACGGTCGCCTCGGTATATGGCGAGAAGTCGTCGAAGATGAAGATGCGCTTCTGCTCTGCGCTCACATAGCTCGTGAAGCGGATGTTTGTGTGCTCCGCGACGAGCTTCACGTTCAGATACAGATTTTCCGTGCCGTTTCCGAGCTTCAGGAACGGGGTCGAGCCGTCGCTCAGGGTGTCGCCGATTCCGTACTTCAGGGTCTCGGTCGGCATCGTATAGAGGACCTCCGCCACATCCGAGGCCCAGAAGAAGCGGCGGTTCAGCGTCGACATCACCCACTCATACGGGAGGAAGACGCCGCCGTTCACACACTTCGCCAGCACGAGCTTTCCGTTCTCGTCCGCCTGCTGCTCCTCATCGAGGTAGATCGTCACCTCGTCGCCGCTGACGCCGAAGTAGTCCGCTGGGTCGGCGAGTTCCTTCGTCGGCGCGTATTTTTTCTCATAGACGTATCCACCGGCGGCACCGGCGAACACGAGGAGCATGAGAAGTCCGATGATCACCGGCATAAAGCGCTTTCCACCGCCCGGCTGCTGCCGGCGACGGGAGCGCTGATGCGGATCCACAGATATTCTTTCCCTGGCCACTTTTTTCTCCTT
>CAKQPT010000065.1 GCA_934270345.1 uncultured Oribacterium sp.
ACGATCGAAGACATTGCCCGACTCACGGACGTGTTCTACATCGGCGGCACGAAGGTCGGCGCACTCTGCGGCGAGGCGGTCGTGTATCCACACGGCGGAGCACCGAAGCAGATGGTGACGATGATCAAGGAGCACGGCGCGCTGCTTGCGAAGGGCCGTCTTAACGCCGTGCAGTTCGACGCACTGTTCACCGACAGCCTCTACACGGAGATTTCGGTCAATGCCATCGACCGCGCAGAGGAGCTCAAGGCGGTTTTCCGTGACCGCGGATATGCGTTTTTCCTGAACTCCCCGACGAACCAGCAGTTCGTGATCCTGCCGAAGACGACGCTCGAGGCGCTGAAGGCGCGGGATGTCATCTGCACCCCATGGGAGCCGTACGGCGAGGACCAGATGGTCGTCCGCTTCTGCAGCTCCTGGGCGACCACGAGCGCACAGGTCGCCGCCCTCGCGGAGATTCTCGACGAAGTGAAGGATATTTGAATGGATGTCGGCCATATCGCCGGCTTAGTGATGAAAAAGGCGGGAGGAATCGATATCCTCCCGCCTTTCAGATTTTAATTTCACTTTCCGAGAATCGCGTCGCGAAGCGGTGCAGCGATCTTCTCGAGCTCAGCCTCGTCGGTGATCTTGTTCATGTTCGGATCCATCGCGAAGGTGCCTCCCCACTCGAACTGATCCTTATACTTCGGAACGAGGTGCATGTGAAGATGGCAGCCCGTGTCGCCGTACATACCGTAGTTCAGCTTGTTCGGGTGGCATACCGCATGAATCGCATTTGCAACGGTCACGACATCCGCGATAAATGCTGCGCGATCTGCCTCGCTGAGCTCCAGCATCTCGGATACGTGGTGCTTCGATGCCACGATGCATCTGCCCGGATGGCTCTGCTCCTTGAAAAGATAAACGGTGGAAGCCGGAAGCTCACAGATCTCATAACCGAACTTCTTTACCAGCTCGCCCTTTGCACAGTACGCACAGTCTGGATGTTCCTTCGCCATATCTGCCATATCAAATCCTCCTTTTTCATGCCAATGCTGTCGACCAGCACGCTTATGTTCATTCTCTACGATTATATCACCGATGGCGCAGTATGGAAAGCGCTTACAGTGTGATGTTTCTGCTAACACTTTTTTATTCTGACAACTCTTTCAGCACATCACAAAGCAGTTCAAAGCCGGTCTGTATATCCGCTGCGGCGGTGGCTTCTGCCGGATTATGGCTGATGCCTCCGATGCTCGGCACGAAAATCATCGCGGTCGGGAAATGCTTTCCGAACACCATCGAGTCGTGACCGGCACCGCTGTTCATATGCTTATACGCCAGATGTTTCTCTTCACAGTGGCGCTCGATCACCTGAATCAGCTTCGGATCCATTTTGGCGGACTTCAGGCAATGGTTCTGTATAAGCCGGGTCTGAAAGCCCTTGTTTTCGATGGATTCCAGCGCACGCTTCAAAATCACTTCATCCTGAAGCAGTGCCTCTTCGCTGCCATCGCGCATATCGATGGTCAGATTTACCCGATCCGCGATGACGTTCTGCATTCCGGGAAATACCTGCAGCATGCCATAGGTCAGGGTAGCCGAAGGTGCCTGCGCCATCATCTGACGGGTAGACTCTGTGATAAATTCCGCCGCAGCCACCACAGGATCGTGCCGTAAAGGCATCGAGGTGGTGCCTGCATGGTTCTGGTTTCCCTGAATGGTCAGCGCATAGTTAAAGATACCGACGATGCTGTCCACGATACCGATCTGCTTCTGCTCACTTTCAAGCACCGGTCCCTGTTCGATATGCAGCTCTACGATTGATCGAATATCGTCACGTTTCGCGCTGTTCAGCGCTTCCGGCTGATACCCGGCAGAGAACAGTGCTTCCCGAAGTGTGACACCATCACGGTCGACCTCCTCCAGATCCTCGTCTTTCAGCGTGCCACAGATCGCACGGCTCCCTTGACAGCCGGAAGCGAAGCGACTACCCTCTTCCTCCATCAGCCCAGCCACTTCCAGGCTGTGCTTCGGAACGAAGCCGGACTGTTTGAGGTATCCCAACGCAGCTACACCGGTCACAACGCCCAATGCACCATCATATTTTCCACCGTTCTTTACGGTATCCAGGTGGGATCCCGTCAGCACGGTGCCAGACTCTGTCCCTGGAAGCCGCCCATACACGTTACCGATCGCGTCCTCTCTGTATTCAAGCCCCAGATCTTCGATCCACTCACGCAGGATCTTCTTTGCGATTTTATCTTCCGGGGTATACGCTGCACGCCAGATTTCTCCGTCGATGCGCGTCGCATCGGCCAGCTGGCACAGCATGTCTTCAATTCTCAATCCGGCTTCGTTTCCCATCACAGATATCCCCTCTTTCATCGTCTGCCTTCTTTCAATATTTCTTCGTATTCTTCCCCTGCGCGACCTCTCGTTGCGTAATTTCAAGCTTCAGCTGATGTCGCACATTCTGATGATTCACTTTTCAGGCAGATTATAGCACGTCCCCTCCGCTCAGGCATTACTCCGTTCGCCGCTGCAGGGTGAAACGCCAGAATACCTAATAATATCGTAAGAATCGGTAAGCTTCTCTCTATAGCATTTTCCGTTCGGATTCGTTAACATAGAGATAGTTGACTTCGCGGGGTGCGATATGCTCTCAGATTGTAAAGAACAGTTGCGGGGCAGGCATAGGCTGGTTTCAGGCGCGTGTGGTGTTCTCGGATCACACAGCATTCGTCGTCACTTGCGTAGCTGTAAGGTGTGTTCCCGGGAGTTTTGGGAGGGTGGATATATGAGAAAGAGTATGAAGAAGTATCTGACGGCGGTTGTGGCGATGAGCGCGATGCTGCAGCTGACCGCTTATGCGGGGCCTGGATTTTCGGCGAGTGCCTCACGGGAGGCCGCGGCGGCGGCAAACGCGCAGTATGAGGCGATGTACGGGGCGCAGGTGACGGTGCCGATCACGCCGGGGCCGACGGTTCCAGCACAGAGCGCCAATGCTGACGCTCAGATGGCCGCCCAGCAGGCAGCTCAAGCGGCGGCAGCCCAGCAGGCAGCGGCCCAGCAGGCGGCAGCCCAGGCAGCGGCAGCCCAGCAGGCGGCGGCTCAGGCAGCGGCTCAGCAGGCGGCAGCTCAGCAGGCGGCAGCTCAACAGGCGGCGGCTCAGCAGGCGGCGGCTCAGAAAGCGGCGCAGCAGAAAGCGCAGGCGGCAGCGAAGGCTCAGAACAGTAAGGGCTCCGGTGGTGCTTCCATCGACATGAACGCCATCAATCAGAATACCGTATCCCCGGCGGAGGCCATGGTCATCGGCCAGAAGCTCGCCACCGTGAACGGCATGAGCGTCACCTACCAGATGCCGAATAAGCAGACGGAGGTCCTCGATGGTCTGACGATCGCGTCCTGGGTCAACGGCAGCAAGGGCCTGACCGTATCCGTCGATGCGGCGAAGGTGGCCGACTACGTGCAGGGGCTCCGAAATAAATATGATACCCCGACCGGTACACAGACCTGGCAGAGTGCGGATGGCACGGCGAAGTCCATCAAGACCGACTATGGCTGGCACATCGATCAGGCAAAGGAAACCGAAGCCCTGATTGCAAACATTCAGAGCCTTCAGTCCGTGACCCGTGAGCCGGTGTACGCCTCCCGCGCCGTGCAGACCGAGATGCCGCAGTGGGGAAAGACCTTCGTGGAAATCGACCTCTCCTCCCAGCACGTCTACTACTATCAGGACGGCAACTGTGTCTGGGACAGCAAGTGCGTCACCGGTACCGCGACAGATCCGGACCGCGCTACCCCGACCGGTGTCTTCGCGCTGAAGTACAAGCAGAGAGACCGTGTCCTCCGCGGACGCATCAATCCGCAGACCGGCAAGCCGAGCTATGAATCTCCGGTCGCCTACTGGATGCCGTTCAACGGAAACATCGGCCTCCATGATGCGAGCTGGCGTTCCAGCTTCGGCGGAAATATCTACCTGAAGAGCGGCAGCCACGGCTGCATCAATCTGCCACCGAAGAACGCGAAGACGCTCTACGAGCTCATCACGCCAGGCACCGTCATCGTGGTATGTGACTGAGTAAAAGCCAGAAACTAAAGAACGGGCTGTCGCATCTGCGCCAGCCCGTTCTTTTTGATGATTTATGAGATTCAGATCAGCTCCAGCAGCCAGTCGGCGATGGTTTCGATGAGGGCGATGCGGCAGCTCTGGAAGCCGTGGTCGCCCGGGAGGCAGACCTTCCGGTGGTTTGCGGCGGTGCCGAGCTTCTCGAGCTCGGTCCAGAGCGGCTCGATCATCTCCTGTACCGGTGCAATCTGATCGAAGGTGCCACCGATCATCAGAAGGTTTCGGTCCTTCATGCTCTGCACGGCCTGGGTGAAATGGAACGCCTCCCAGTGCGTCTCGGCATCCCAGAAGACGCGCTCCTGCTCCTCCTTCGTGTTGAGATGGAGAAGGCGGCCATCCGAGGACTCGATCATGCTGCGAAGCTGCGACTCTTTCTGCTTCGTGAAGGCATAGGCGAGGTCATACGGTGCCATCATGATGGTGCCGCGGATCCACGGAAGTGCACGCGTCGCATTGAGGACGGTGTTGCCGCCCATGCTGTGTCCGCAGAAGAAGATCCGGTCCGGATCCGCGCCATAGCGCTCTGCGCCTTCACTCGCCGCATACTTCGCGAGGGCGATGGCGTCCGTGATGCAGCCGGAGATGGCATAGCTGCCCTCAGAGTTCCAGGCACCTCGGTGATTCATGCGCATCACGAGGAAGCCGGCACGGCAGAGGGCCTGGGCGAGGTCGTCGCTCGAGACGATGCCCGGAAAGCCATGCACGAGCAGCACCGTCGGCAGCGGGCGTTCATAGATCTCGCCCGGTACATAGACCTCGCCGTACAGCTCCGAGCCTTCGACGAAAAAGTCCAGTGTTGTTTCATACGAAATCCGCTTCGACGGATCGGCGCTGTAGTCCGGATCCCGAAACAGATAGTCTCGATTCTGATGCATTGGAAAATCCCTTTCTATACTTTACGCACGAGCCCGTACAGCTGCTGGCGCGGCACATTTCTGTCTGCCGCCGAGCTGTACAGGGCCCGTGCGCTGATGTAGACATTGGCCTGAGATGATGCAGCTTTAATCCGCCTTTTCCGGGGCGCGCTTGTACCAGTCCTTACCATAGAGGAAGCGGCTGACCATCATGGACGCGACGGTGTCACCGCAGGAGTTGACGAGGGTGCA
>CAKQPT010000066.1 GCA_934270345.1 uncultured Oribacterium sp.
GACCCACGCTTTCGCGTGAGTCTAAATGTTAAGTTGACGACATTGGGGTCAGACCCCCTTACGAAATTCTTAAGATGAGCGAATGACTGGAAAGGAGTGCGCGATGGCGGGGAAAACTGAAAAGAAAGCCGGGCTGCCGATGGCAGTGGTGCTGGTCACGCTGCTCCTTTTTGTCAGTGTCGTCGGCATCGCCGTGTACGTGAAGAAAGCGCGTAGCGGCGGGCCGGGAGAGCCCGAAACGACGAGCAGCGCAGCGGACAGCCGTGCTGCTGACGGAGACGCTGCCGTCGGGGAGTCTGCGCCGGACGATAGGGCATCGGAGGATGAGGAGAACGACGAGACTACGGCGCTCATCGACGAGACCCTCGACGATGTTCCGAATGCTTACCAGGCCTACCTCGAGCTGGTCGACGAGCTGGAAGCGAGCTTCGGAGCGCCGGCGACGATCGAGTCTGCGCAAGGCTACCTCGATCTCGACGCGAGTCACTTCGCGGATCTCAGCGGCCTCTGCCTTCTTAAGCTGATCGACTTCGACCGCGACGGTCTCGACGAGCTCGTGGCGGGCTATCGCGAGCCTACGGACGGCAGCTACCATTTCCGCGTTTACGGCTACGTGCAGGGCCAGCTTCATATGTACATCGATTCGATCATGGGCGGCGTCGGCCAGCCGGTGATCTACGAGCTCGCGACGGAGACCCTGAACGACGGCCAGGAGTACCTGATCACGCACGACGGCATCCGCGGCCACCGGATCTACGGCTTCGATACGACGGGCCGCTTCGTGAAGCGCATCGAAATCGGCGACAACCAGATCAACGGCGAGCCGGTCTACAGCACCGCGGTGGCGAAGGCCATGCAGGCCTGGATCGCCGATGAGCAGACGCGCTACCCGATGACGATGCTGCAGGATGCCGACGCCGCACTGCAGGCAATCGAAGAGACGCGTGCAGAACTGGAGACCGGGGCGGCGCTGGCTGAACCGGACGTCCTCGAGGCCGAGGATCCTGCGTTGGCCAATGCAGACGACGCGGGGATCGTCACTTATGCGGATGATCCGGCGGGCATGACCGCGGACGCGGACGCCCATCTGCATCTTGACCAGTCGGATGCGCCCCCGGATGCGGAAGCGCATCTCGATCCGACGGCGGTCGGTCCTGCCGGTACAGGCGAATCCGCATCCGAGCATGCGACGACTGCCGGCGATATCATCGGCGCAGCGAGGTCAGCGACCGAAACGACGGAAAGTGCGGATGTTGAGCCGCCGAAGCCACGTAACAGCACGGCGAAACAGCTGCTGGCGCAGATCCACGACGTGACGGACGACAGCATTGCCGACTACCTCTATGCGGATTTCGACGGAGACGGCGTGCGCGACCTCGTCGCCCTCAGCCTGCACTGCACCCCGCCGAAGGATACGGGCGCGAGCGACTGGAGCGCGATCTATGCGGCACCGGACGGAAGCGAGGACAGCGGCGACGCGATGCGCTTCGGCAGCGGCACGGACTATACACTCAGCTGGTGGTTTGCAAACAGTGAGCAGGTCTATACCTTCGACAGCATGCGTGCCCCGGTAGTGACCGGCGCGAAGCTTCTGAAGCTCGAGACCGACGCGGGACTTCAGCTTGCGGCGACGGTCTACTGGGAGGACGATGGCGCGACGGCAGGAAGTGCGACCTCCGGGACTTCGCTCTTCTCCGGAACCCATAGCGCGGCAGCCTATGCGGCGGACGCCGGCGCGAACCAGGGTGGACTCAGCGCTACCCGGCAGGCCGACAGCACCAGCCTCATCTACCGCTTCGATGACAGTGGTGCGACGGAGCTCTTCCGTGGGGACGGCTACCGCCTTTCGAACCCGGGTGCGAACCGCATTGGTTTCTCCAGCGTCCACTACACGAAAGGTGACGACGGCAGCCTGAACGAAAGCTGCGCGTACGGCACACTCCGCTACAACACGGCGGACGACAGCTATCAGGAATATGCTTTCTGACACCGCGACCGCGAGCGCGTATCATCACGATTCCGCCAGGGCGATTTCCCCTGGCGGATGCATATCGATTTTTAGAGATGCCTCTGCCGGGCGTCTCTTTTTTGGATCTCAATTTTTTTAGAAATATATTGACATCCACACAACATATGATAACATATTCATATGAACGATGATTCATTTGATGCGGCAAGACGGTACCAGCCGGGAGCAGTGAAAGCAAGCTCGGGGAAGTGACACCGTTGTGTCTGCATCCGGAATCCATCAGTCTCATCGAAGCGCATGAACGAAACGGAGGAAGCTATGCCAAACGCATACGACACAAAGAAAATATCTCATCTCATTCAGAATGTTTCCGAGGATGAGCTCAGCGATCTGGCAGAGCTTTTCAAGATTTTCGGGGATTCCACCCGGATCAAGATCCTTTACGATCTTTTCCAGGGCGAGAAGAACGTCACGGAGATCTGTGATGACCTCGAGATGAACCAGTCCGCGGTTTCACATCAGCTGAAGATTCTGAAGGTGAGCAAGCTCATCACCTCCCGCCGGGATGGAAAGGCGGTGTACTACCGTCTGGCCGATGAGCATGTGAAGACGATCATCGCGATGGGTAAGGAACATATCGAGGAGTGAGGCCACGCGCAGACCGATGCAGCTGGAGAACGGCATGCGACCTACATGCGTATCGATGCCGCGGTACTACGATGGGCACATCCCTCGACAGCGAGGCTGGAAAAACAGGATCCGCCGTCATGAAGCCGGCGAAGAAAGGACCATTATGAAGAAGAAATTCAAGTGTGTGATCGATTGTGCGAACTGTGCAGCGAAGGTAGAGGATGCCATCAAGAAGCTCGATGGCGTGCAGGATGCGAAGGTAAACTTCATGCTTCAGAAGTTTACGCTCGAGGCCGCCGACGAGCAGTTTGATGCGATTCTCCAGCAGGCGATCGAGGTCGGAAAGAAGATCGAGCCGGATTTCTCTGTGGAGCTGTAATCCGCGCACTTACTGCGCCCGCCTGTATGGGCATGCATATTTCCCACGCCCATACGGTGCAGCCGCGCCGGTGGACGTGGTTTTTTCGGACAAATTTCGAGATAAACAGAAGAGAGGTCACCCATGGAACCGAAATTAAAGAAGGAACTGCAGAAAATTCTCACCGCCCTCGCAATCTTCTTCGCGATGATGCTGGTGGATAAGACGGGTCTCTGCCCGCTGATCTTCGCGCATCGCCTCCCGAGCCTGATTGCGTACCTGATTCCGTACCTCCTGTGCGGCTACGATGTGGTCCGCAAGGCCCTGCTCGGTATCAAAAACCGCCAGCCGATGGACGAGTCGCTCCTCATGTTCGTGGCGACGATCGGTGCCTTCGCGACCGGCGAGAATTCCGAGGCCGTCGCCGTCATGGCCTTCTACCTCGTCGGCGAGTGGTTCCAGAAGTATGCCCTCGGGAAGTCCCGCAAGAACATCGCGAGTCTCATGGACATCGTTCCGGAGGAGGCCAATGTTGAGCGCGCGGACGGGTCCATCGAGACGGTGGATCCTGACGACGTCGAGATCGGTGACATCCTCGTGATCCGGCCGGGCGAGAAGATCCCGGTCGACGCCGAGGTCCTGAGCGGTGAGTCCATGGTGAACACCGCGGCGCTCACCGGCGAGTCCGTTCCTCGGAGCGTTCACCCGGGTGAGGCGGTCATCTCCGGCTGTATCAACGGTGAGGGACTCCTTCGCGTCCGCGCGACGAAGGCCTTCGAGGATTCGACGGTGTCGAAGATCCTCGAGCTTGTGGAGAACGCTTCCGAGAAGAAGTCGAAGACCGAGAATTTCATCACCCGCTTTGCCCGCGTCTACACCCCGATCGTCGTGTACGCCGCGATTGCCCTTGCGATCGTCCCGTCGATCCTCACCCGCGATCCGGCGACCTGGATCTACCGTGCATGTACATTCCTCGTCGTGTCCTGCCCGTGTGCCCTCGTGATTTCCGTCCCGCTCGCCTTCTTCGGCGGCATCGGTGCCGCGAGCTCGAATGGCGTGCTCGTCAAGGGCTCGAACTACCTCGAGCTGCTTTCGCACCTCCACACCGTCGTCTCGGATAAAACCGGCACCCTGACTGAAGGAAACTTCCAGGTGTCCGAGGTCCTGCCGGCGCCGGGCGTCGAAAAGGCTGAGCTTCTCCGCATGGCTGCCCTCGCCGAAGGCATGAGCACCCACCCGATCGCGAAGTCGATCCGCGACGCGTACGCGGAGGAAGCAGCGGTATCCGGTACCACGGAGTCTTCTGCGACATCTGCTGCCGCTTCATCATCGAGTGAGAGCGACGCAGAAACTGAGGCGAAGACCGGATCCGCAGCAGATTCCGCATCAGCGAGCGCCTCTCTCGTCACGGACACGGTCAATGTCTCCGGCCAGGGGCTCATCGCGACCCTTCCGGGTCGCCGCATCTTTGTCGGCAACGCAAAGCTCATGCAGGCGTACGGCATCGACTTCACCGAAGCGACGAACGCTGCCGCGACGGTTTCCTATGTGGCGGAAGATAAGCGCTACCTCGGCGCGATCCTGATCCGGGATCAGCTGAAGCCGGAGGCGAAGGACGCCATCGCCGAGATGAAGCGCGAGGGCGTGCAGAACGTCGTGATGCTCACCGGTGACCGGAAGGCGGTCGGCGAGGCAGTCGGCCAGGAGCTGGGCCTCGATCACGTATACACCGATCTGCTCCCGCAGGATAAGGTCGAGAAGGTCGAAGAGCTGCTTGCAGAGCTCGACCGGCACGGACGGCAGCAGGATAAGGCGGAGCTCGCCTTCATCGGCGACGGCATCAACGACGCACCGGTGCTGGCCCGCGCGGACGTCGGTATCGCGATGGGCTCGATGGGCTCCGACGCTGCGATCGAAGCCGCGGACGTCGTCATCATGGACGACGACCTCGCGCGCATCCCGATCGTCATCCGCATTGCCCGCCGCACCGTTGCCATCTCGACCCAGAACATCGTCTTCGCCCTCTTCGTGAAGATCCTCATCCTCGTACTGACCGCCTTCGGCCTCACGAACATGTGGATCGCCGTCTTCGGAGACGTCGGCGTCGCCGTCCTCTGCATCCT
>CAKQPT010000067.1 GCA_934270345.1 uncultured Oribacterium sp.
TCTTCAGGGTCTGTGTATTAATCGATCTTTGATTTTCAAGGTTCGTTGTGCTCTCGTCTCGCGACAGCTTGTATATATTATCAAACCGTTTCGCTTGTGTCAAGCACTTTTTTAATTTTCTTTTTGTCAGCGGCTTGCGATGGATGTTTGTGTCCGTTTCGCTTGCGGCGACAGTTGCATACTTTAACAGACGGAGCGGGGTATGTCAAGCGCCATTTTCACTTTTTTCAAAAACTTTTCAAAGCGACCCAGGTGGCCCGGAGGACTGCCATCGGAAGCACACTACTCCGAAGCTGGAAGTCTCTAAAATCCTGCCCTTAAGAAGTACTAAGCCCTCTGCAATCACTGAGTTTTCTTGATGAAAACTCAGCGTTGCAGAGGGTGCTAAGGAAAAATGCTCTAAGTACTTCTAAAGGGCAGGATTTTGATTCTTCACAGCTTCTACGTATGGCTTCCGATGGCAGCCCTCCGGTCCCCTGGTTTACAACTCCCCAGTAACGTCCCGAATAATGTCTGCTACGTGTTCCATCTTTGTGAGGCGTTCGACGTTGGCGCCGGCGAAGAAGAGGCCATGCTCGAAGTCACCGAGTACGGCGTCTGTGAGGGCCTGGGTGATGCAGTATTTCGTTTCTGCCGGATTGCATACGGAGATGCAGCGGTAGCAGTGCGTCGGGGCGACGCGGCCTTCCTCCTCCATCCGCTGGAGGAGCGGGGTGTATACAGCGCGGCCAGGCATACCGACGGGGCTCTGGATGATGCGGAGATCTTCCGTCTTCGCATGCAGAAGGACATCCTTATAGGCCTGGGAGGCGTCGCACTCATAGCTTCCGATGAAACGGGTGGCGAGCTGTACGCCAGCCGCGCCGGCCGCCTGCATTGTCCGAAAATCGTCGTGGTCCCAGATGCCGCCCGCGGCGAACACAGGGATCGGATGGCCTGCGGCTTCTTCGAATGGCTTCAGTGCCGAAATCACCTCTGGGATGATGTCTTCATTTCTGCGGCATCTGCCTTCCTGCAGATCCGCACGGTCGAAGCCGAGATGTCCGCCGGCTTTATATCCTTCCATGACCACGAAATCCGGGAAGCGCTTATACTTTCGCTGCCACATACGTATGATGACGGTCGCTGCCTTCGCGCTTGAAACGATCGGGGCGATCAGTGCGGTGCCCTCCGGCACAAATTCCGGCAGGTTGAGTGGCAGCCCGGCGCCACAGATGACGGCGTCGATGCCTGCCTTTACAGCTGTGCGGATGGCATCCCCGAACTGGCGCGTCACGACCATCGCGTTGATGGCGATGAGGCCGTGCCCGCCGGCGATGTCCTTCGCCTTCCGGATTTCCTTCTCCAGCGCACGCAGGTTCGCCTCCTCCGGATGCTGTCTGAAATCCGGCTCACGGAAGCCGACATCTGCCGTGCTGATGCAGCCCATGGCTCCTTCGCGGGCTACTGCGCCTGCGAGTCCGCCCAGCGACACGCCGACGCCCATTCCGCCCTGTAAAAGCGGCACCAACAGTTCTTTCGTTCCCAGTTTCATCTCTTCTCCTATGAACATTTTAAACATTTTAGTTAAATTTATTTAACTTTATCATCATAATGAAGCTTCCATCGATTGTCAAGACATCGCAGATGATGCGATGCGTTCTTTCATCCCTCCGTCATTCCTGACCAGATTGTCCCATCGCTTCTATTTTCTGTCTTTCTAATATGCAAAAAGGCAGCGGAGTCTCCTCCACTGCCTTCAGAACATATTCTGTTTTATCGCACATCCGGCTTCAGCCAGAAGATAAAGTCATAGCTTTCGACGATTTCAAAGAACTTCAGCAGGCGCTCATAGAGAGGCTCCGCCTTCTCTCCGAAGTGTGCACGGACCGCCTGTGCGATGCCGGCCACGTTCGTTTTCCCATCCAGCTGCTGCCAGATATAGCTTCCCGTCTCGTCCAGATGGACGTAGGAGATGCGCGGTTTCCGGAAGAGCTTCTGCATGATGGTATTCATCGCGCCCTTATTTTCGATGCTGAGGGTCACGAGTCCATCCTCGCCCACCTTCCACTCTTTGATTTTCTGAGAGATCACCGGCACATAAGTGTTATACAGCGCGATGGTCTCGTCTTTACTAAGCTTCGGCTTTTTACTCATAGAGAAATCCTTATGCGTTCTTCCTGCCGCCAAGTGTGAACTTGAACACAAGAAGAATCATCACTGCAAATACAACAGTAGAAGCGAGGTTGCCTGCGCCTGCGCTGAGGTTCAGTACACCGGCCATATTGATCTTATCGGATACACCGATGACAGCAAGGATCGCGAGAACGATGCCGACGAGACCCTCACCTGCGATCATACCGGAGCAGTAAAGCACACCACGGTTGGTCACTCTGGTCTGCTCCTGCTCAGAAGCATACTTCTTACGGTCGAAGTACAGACGAACGAGACCGCCGATCATGATGCAGGCATTGAGCTGAATCGGAAGGTAAACACCGATTGCAAACGGAAGAACCGGGATGCCGAGAATCTCGACAACGCAGGCCAGAACGACACCCACGATAACGAGGCCCCAAGGAAGCTTGCCGCCCATAACACCCTCGACGATCATCTTCATCAGGGTCGCCTGCGGTGCACCGAGCTGCTCAGAGCCGAAGCCCCAGGCTGCATCGAGAAGATAGAGAACACCACCGATGGCGATCGCCGATACGACGGTACCGATGATTTCACCATACTGCTGCTTGATCGGCGTCGCGCCTACAAGGTAACCGGTCTTCAGATCCTGTGAGGTATCACCGGCGATCGCTGCGACGATACAGATCACCGTACCGATGGCAATCGCTGCCTTCATACCAGCTGCACCCTCTGCGCCCGTTGCCTTCAGAATGATCGTGGAGAACAGAAGGGTTGCAATCGCCATGCCAGATACCGGGTTGTTGGAAGAACCGACGATACCCACCATGCGGGATGAAACGGCTGCAAAGAAGAAGCCGAAGATGGCGATCAGGGCTGCACCACCGATGCCAACCGGAATCTGCGGGAGAACACCGGTCAGGACGATGAGAACTGCAAGGCAGATTACAACGACCTTCATGCTGATATTCTTATCTGTACGAAGCTCACTTTCACCCTGACCACCCGCGAGTGCCTTCATGGAATCGCGGAAGGTGGTCACGATCATCGGAAGAGACTTGATGAGGGAAATGATACCACCGGTCGCCAGTGCACCGGCACCGATGTAACGGATGTAGCTGCCCCAGATGGCGCTCACACCACCCTGTGCAAACATCTCACCGATCGGTGCTGTGCCAGGATACAGTACGGCGTCTGAACCGAACATAACGATCAGCGGAATCAGCATCATCCAGGAGATGACACCACCGCAGAACATATAAGAAGAAATCTTCGGTCCGCAGATATAACCTACAGAGAAGACCGCCGGGTAGATCTGGGTACCCATCTGGCCCTTGAAGCTGCCGAGACCGGTACTCGGTGTGTTGATCTCACTCGGAACGAGGCCGAGACCATCGATGACGAACTTGAAAGCAGCAGAAATTCCAAGACCCGCAAATACGACGGAAGCGGAGTCACCGCCCTCCTCACCAGCGAGAAGAACCTCTGCACAGGCCTGACCCTCCGGATACGGAAGTGTGCCGTGCTCCTTCACGATCAGCGCGTTACGAAGCGGTACCATGAAGAATACACCGAGAAGACCGCCGATGAGACAGATGATCATGATCTCTACGAGATTCGGCTTCTCCATGAGACCATCCTTCGCCCACAGGAACATCGCCGGAAGCGTGAAGATCGCGCCGGCAGCCAGTGATTCACCGGCGGAACCTACGGTCTGAACGAAGTTGTTCTCAAGAATAGAATCACGATGAAGAATCACACGAATGACACCCATCGAGATAACGGCTGCCGGGATCGAAGCGGATACGGTCATACCAACTCGTAATCCCAGGTAAGCATTGGCTGCACCAAAGATCACGGCGAGAACGGCACCCATAATGATCGAGAACACGGTCATTTCAGGAACGATCTTCTCAGCCGGGATAAATGGCTTGAACTGTTCTTTGTTATCCATTTGATAACCCCCTAATAAAAAATATCACGCTCAATTATAGCACATATAACTGCCATTACAATCGATTTAATGATGCTGATCTACGCCCTTCATCGTGAGGGAAATCTTTTTCCGTGTCTTGTCCACCGACAGTACCCGGACACGAACGATGTCGCCGACCTTTACGACGTCGAGCGGATGCTTCACAAATCGATCCGCGAGCTGCGAGATATGCACGAGTCCATCCTGGTGCACACCGATATCGACGAACGCGCCGAAATCCACGATATTTCGAACGGTTCCCTGAAGCTCCATCTCCGGCTTCAGATCATCGAAATCGAGCACATCCGAGCGAAGCACCGGTGCCGGTACATCCTCCCGAGGGTCACGTCCCGGCCGGATCAGCTCCTGCACGATATCCTCGAGCGTATAGACACCAACCTGCAGCTGTTCTGC
>CAKQPT010000068.1 GCA_934270345.1 uncultured Oribacterium sp.
GTCCGTCGCCGCGGCCAGATCCTGGTCGGAGATGCCGAGCTCCTCGTCCGATACCGGGCCGTCGCCGATGCCGATCAGGACCTCGTCCGCCAGCGCGGTCGTGGTGGTCGTCAGGCTGAACATGAGCAGCAGGGCCAGCTTCAGCGCGAGCTTCCGCGTACGGCGCTTCGGGGCATACGAAGAACCGGCATGCAGACGCGCACCGGTTTCCTGTGTCATAGGATGCATAAGATGATTCATACTGGGTCTATTCACGTTTTCTCCCAACCTTTTATCTGATCCGCAGAATCGCCGAAGTGGTCTGCGGCATAAAACGAAGATATCTCTGAAAGAAGCCGCAAAAAAGCGGCGTTGCAAAATCGGTTTCGAAGATTTCGAACATCCTAACTTTAGCACAAACGCCGCGATCTTTCCTTACAATTTATATTACAATTTACTTACAACTGTGAAATTCGAGCACAGACAGACCGGGAAGCTGGTGTTGCGCCGGTTTCGAGGCACGCTATTTCTGCGGATAGCCTCCGGTGCTGCTTCTCAGATCCAGCCGCCGTCGAAGCGGATGATCTGTCCGGTGAGGTAGGCCGGTGCAGCGGCGAGGAGACGCACGAAATCCGCGACCTCTGCCGGCGTGCACATGCGGCCGTACGGGATCTCGTCCTCGAGCTGAGTCCGGTCCTCGGCGCTCATCCAGCCGTTCATGTCCGTATCGACGCAGCCGATGGCGATGGCATTGACCGGGATATGGTTCGGTGCGAGCTCCTTTCCCAGCGCCTCGGTGAAGGCATTGACCGCGCCCTTCGTGAGGCTGTAGACCGACTCCATGGAGGCACCGACCACGCCCCAGACGGAGCTCATATTGAGGATGCGGCCCTCGGAGGCACGCAGCATATACGGAATCACCGCGCGGGTCAGACGAAACATGTCCTTTACGTTGGCAGCGAGCATCTCCTCGAGTTCGTCATCCGAGACGTCCTGGGCGAGGTTGAAGGTCGAGATACCGGCGTTGTTCACGAGGAGGAGGGCATCCTCCGGGGTTTCGATCCGCGTGCGGCGTGCATAGGCATCCTGTGGAGCGTGCGAAGGGAGCGAACCGCTCTTCTCTTCGCAGGAAGTACAGGATTCAGGCTGCGTCCGTTCGAGATCTTCTTCTGTAAGGATCGGAATGGTTTTCGCACCCGGTGTACCGAGCAGTGCGGCCAGCACCTCATCGGTGATCGGCCCGTGCACGGTATGCACCTCCGTCATGCTGCGGAGCTTCTCCGCCTCCTGCTCCAGAAGCTCGAAGCGGGAGCGGCAGTTCAGAATGAGCCGCCAGCCATCCTGGGCCAATGTCTCTGCCACTGCTCTCCCCACGCCGCGGGAGGCACCTGTAATAATCGCTGTTTTCATGGCTTTCCTTTCCTGATCGTTACGGATGTGTTCCTACATGAATATGTGGAGCCGTTGTGACGGATAGAATATCCACATCTCTGGAAGCTCGGAAGTCCGGCGGCAGGCATACGCCTGCCGCCGGACTTCACTTACTTAAATGAAGGCAGATTCCAGTGGAAACAGATCGCGAGGAAACGGATCAGGACCGTCACGAGCATGCTGACCACCGCGGCAATCATCGTGCTTCCGAAGGCACCGGCCGGGCGGGCGATGACGGACAGCCCGCAGTAGACGATCGCCCCCACGATGGCCGCGATGCCATAGACACGCTTCCGCATGATGAGGGGCATCTGTCCGGCGAAGATATCGCGGAGGATGCCACCGCCGATGCCGGTGAGGACGCCGACGAAGCAGGCGAGGAACATATTTGCTCCGTAACCTGCATTGACCGCCGTACGGCAGCCGACGACGACAAACGCGGCGAGGCCGACGGAATCCGCAACGTTCAGGATGAAGTTCGAGCGGATACGGTTCCTGTCGATCTTATCCATATAGGTTTCGGTGGTGCGGCTGCGTTCGAAGATGAAGTCGACGACGCAGGTGATGAAGGCGACCGTCACATAGACCGGCTTCGTGAACATCGCCGGCGGAATCTCGCCGAGGATGAGGTCACGGATCATACCGCCGCCGACCGCCGTCGCACAGCCGAGCACGATGGCCCCGAAGATGTCCATCTTCCGCTCCTTCGCGACCATGACGCCGGAAATCGCAAAGGCCACCGTACCGATCATTTCGAGAATAAAAATTACATCATCAAAGCTCATCAGTCGATCTCGTCCGGAAGCTCGAGGGTGTGCTCTCTGTTCAGCTTCTGGCAGAAAGCGACGAACTTGTCGAGCGGAACGTTCTGGATCTGCTTGTTGGAGCCGCGAACGTTGATGGATACGGTGTTCTCCTCTGCCTCGTGATCACCGAGTACGAGGATGTACGGATCCTTGTAGTTCTTGAAGCCCTTGATCTTCGTCTTCATGTTCTTATCGCTGTAGTCTGCCTCGACACGGATGCCGGCGTTCAGCAGAGCCTCCTCTACCTTCTTCGCATAGGCGTTGTGCTCCTCACGGATCGGAACGAGGGCTACCTGATACGGGTTCAGCCAGAACGGGAAGTTGCCCTTGAAGTTCTCGATGATGATACCGATGAAACGCTCGAGGGAACCGTAGATCGCACGGTGGATAACGACCGGCATCTGCTGTGTGCCGTCCTCTGCGGTGTAGTTCAGGCCGAAGTTGTGCGGAAGCTGGAAGTCGAGCTGAACCGTACCACACTGCCACTCACGACCGAGTGCATCCTTGATCTGAAGGTCGATCTTCGGGCCATAGAATGCGCCGTCGCCTTCATTGATCTCGTAACCGCCCTCGCCATACTTCTCGTCGAGGATGGACTTGAGGGATGCCTCTGCACGATTCCAGACGTCGATATCACCCATGAAATCATCTGGTCTGGTGGAGAGCTCTGCACGGTAGGTGACACCGAAGGTCTTGTAGATCTCGTCTGCGATAGAGATAACATCCGCGATCTCATCCTTGATCTGGGACTCCATCACGAAGGTATGGTCATCATCCTGACGGAACTCCTGTACACGGAAGAGACCGTTCATCTGACCGGACTTCTCCTTACGGTGCAGCACATCGTACTCAGAGTAACGGATCGGGAGCTCCTTATAGGAACGAAGCTTACGCTTGAAGGTGAGCATCGCGTTCGGGCAGTTCATCGGCTTCGCTGCCATGGTGTCGATGTTCTCACGGTTGTAAATGACCGAACCGGCCTGGATCTTCGCTACCTTCTTTTCGGCTGCCTCATCCTTATAATCCTCAACCACGTTCTCGATATCGGCATCAGCCGTGGTGTAGCCGTCGATACCCGGAACGATGAACATGTTGTTGAGATAGTGTGCCCAGTGGCCGGAAACGAGCCAGAGACGCTTGTTGTTTACGAGAGGCGCTGCGATCTCGGTGTAGCCATGGCGACGCTGTACCTCACGGCTGTACTGAAGCAGTGCCTGGTACATCTGCCATCCACGTGGGAGCCAGTACGGCATGCCCGGTGCGGTCTCGTTGAACATGAAGAGCTCGAGCTGCGCACCGATCTTCTTGTGGTCACGCTCACGCGCCTCCTCGATCATCTTTACGTGCTGCTTCAGCTCATCCTTCGTCGGGAATGCATACACATAGACACGCTGCATGTGGTCACGCTTCTCATCGCCTCTCCAGTATGCTGCGGAACAGCTGTGGATCTGGTAAGCCGCGCTCATCAGATCCTGTGAGTTCTCTACGTGCGGTCCACGGCAGAGATCCACATAATCATCACCGGTATAGTAAACAGAGATGGTCTCGTCCTCCGGAAGCTCCTCGATCAGCTCGAGCTTGAACTTCTGATCCTTGAAGATCTCCTTCGCCTCGGCCTTCGATACTTCCTTCCGTGTCCACGGCTCACGACGCTTGATGATCTCACGCATCTTGTTCTCGATGGCCTTGAAGTCCTCCTCGCCGATGCTCTTGCCCTCCGGCAGAACGAAGTCATAGTAGCAGCCGTCCTCGATCTGAGGTCCGATACCGTACTGCACTTCCTTGCCGTAGATCTCGATCACTGCCTTTGCGAGGATGTGTGCGAGGGAATGACGATACACCTGTAATAACTCTTCCTTTTCCATTTGTTTCTCCTTTGAATGTTTCAAAACCAGCCCTTTGGGACGGCTGATTTCGTGTCTGGACAACCGGTCCAGTGCCACACAGCGAATC
>CAKQPT010000069.1 GCA_934270345.1 uncultured Oribacterium sp.
CAATGTTTTAATATAGTAAAGTTTCGCGAAAAGCAGCTGTTTTCAGCGTATACTATATATGGAAGAGAGGCGTCCGGGATGAAGCCGGCGTCTTCAAGCGATTGTCGCGCTCCATGCGCGAGCGCCTCGCGATTCCTGAGCCGGGGATATAGGGTCGGCTGCGGGGATCATACACTGTTTTTCGCCGCCTATCGTTTATATCTACAGGAGGAATTTATGGACGTTATCAAGACGCTCTCGAAATCCATCCGCGAGTTTAAGGGGCCGAGCATGCGTGCGCCGCTGTTCGTGCTGCTCGAGTCACTGATCGAAACCGTCATCCCGTTTGTGACGGCGATGCTGATCAACCAGATCAAGGCCGAGGCCGGCTTGGGCACCATCGGGAAGTACGGCATCGTGCTGCTCGTGCTGGCGATCCTGTCGCTGCTGTGCGGTGTCGCCGCCGGCAACAACTGCGCGACCGCATCCACCGGCTTCGCGCGCAACCTGAGAAAAGACCTCTTCTATAAGATTCAGGACTTTTCCTTCGAAAACATCGACCACTTTCAGACGAGCTCCCTCGTCACCCGTATGACCACGGATATCCAGAATCTCCAGCAGGCCTACATGATGCTGGTGCGCCTCGGCTTCCGTGCGCCGGCGATGCTGATTTTCTCCTTCACCGCCGCCTTCGTCATGGGCGGACGCATGGCCTGGGTCTTCGTCGCGGTCATCCCGATCCTCGGCATCGGCCTCGCCGTCATCATCCGCACGGTTATGCCGATCTTCCGCCGCGTCTTCAAGAAGTACGATCGTCTGAACGACTCCGTCCAGGAGAACATCAACGGCATGCGCGTCGTGAAGTCCTTCGTGCGTGAGGACTACGAGATGCAGAAGTTCGACCGCGCGGCGACCGACGTCCAGCGCGACTTCACGAAGGCCGAGCGCATCCTCGCGTTCAACAACCCGCTGATGCAGTTCTGCCTCTACACCGTCATGATCTTCGTCATGAGCTTCGGCTCCTACACGATCATCACGAGCCGCGGCGTCGACCTCGATGTCGGACAGTTCTCCGCGCTCCTGACCTACAGCTTCCAGATCCTCATGTCCCTCATGATGCTCAGCATGATTTTCGTCATGGTGACCATGTCGGCCGAGTCTGCGGAGCGTATCGCCGAGGTCCTTCGGGAGACGAGCACCCTCACAAATCCGGCCGCTCCGGTGACCGAGGTGAAGGATGGCGCGATCGATTTCGACCACGTGAGCTTCAAGTATCAGGCCAATGCTGAGAATTACGTCCTCTCGGACATCGATCTTCACATCAAGTCTGGTGAAACCATCGGCATCATGGGCGGTACCGGCTCCTCGAAGTCCTCGCTCATCCAGCTGATTTCCCGTCTCTACGACGCAAGCGAGGGCGAGGTCCGCGTCGGTGGCGTCGACGTACGGAAGTACGACCTCAAGCTCCTGCGTGACCAGGTAGCTGTCGTGCTTCAGAAGAACGTCCTCTTCTCCGGCACCATCGCGGAGAACCTCCGCTGGGGTAACCCGCAGGCGACCGACGAGGAGCTCGTCGCGGCCTGTCAGCTCGCCCAGGCGGACGAGTTCGTTCAGACCTTCCCGGACAAGTACGACACCTTCATCACCCAGGGCGGTACCAACGTCTCCGGTGGTCAGAAGCAGCGTCTCTGCATCGCCCGCGCGGTGCTGAAGAAGCCGAAGGTGCTGATCCTCGACGACTCCACCTCCGCGGTCGACACGAAGACCGACGCCCTGATCCGTAAGGGCTTCCGCGATTTCATCCCGGAGACCACGAAGATCATCATCGCGCAGCGCGTGTCCTCCGTTCAGGACGCCGACCGCATCCTCATTATGGAGGGCGGTCGCATCGCGGACATCGGCACCCACGAGGAGCTCCTCAGCCGCAACGCGATGTATCAGGACATCTACTACAGTCAGAATAAAACCAGTGAAGAGGCCAATGCGGCCGACCCGGTACGTGTCGTGGCCACCCCGGAGGCGATGGCGGCGGAGCTCGCTGAGAGCGCAGCGCCGGCTGCCGACGGAAGTGTGCGGCAGAGCGACGATGTGAAGCCGGAGACATTGGCAGAAAAGAAGGAAGGAGGGATGCGCTGATGAAGGGAAACAGAAATATGCGCGGCCCGGTCGACAAGACCGTGCTGAAGGACGGCACCCTCGGGCGGCTGATCCGGATGATCTTCTCGTTCTACCCGGTGCTGCTGCCGTTTACGCTCGCGTGCATCCTCGTGAATGCGATCATCTCGGCGATTCCGTCCCTGTTCCAGCAGCGCATCATCGCGCTGATCGAGCAGAACTGGCAGAGCGGTGACTGGGCCGGCGTGTCCGCTCAGATCCTGAGCCTCGTGCTGACGCTCGCGGTCCTCTACCTGCTGTCGCTCATCGCGGGCATCACCTACAACCAGTGCATGGCGGTGATCACGCAGGGCTCGCTCAAGAAGATCCGTACGAAGATGTTTGACGGCATGCAGAAGCTGCCGATTTCGTATTTCGACCACAACGAGCACGGCGACATCATGTCCTACTACACGAACGACGTCGATGCGCTGCGTCAGATGATTTCGCAGTCGATCCCGCAGCTCCTGAACTCGGCGATCATCCTCGTGACCGTCTTCTCGCTCATGCTGTACTACAGTGTGTGGCTCACGATCATCGTGGTCGGCGGTATCACCGTCATGACGAAGGTCGTGAAGAAGGTCGGCGGCAGCTCCGGACGCTACTTCGTGAAGCAGCAGGCGGCCGTCGCGAAGACCGAGGGCTTCATCGAGGAGATGATGAACGGCCAGAAGGTCGTGAAGGTCTTCAACCACGAGGACGCGGCGAAGCGTGACTTCGACCGGATCAACGACGAGCTCTTCGAGGTGTCGGAGAAGGCGAACCGTTACGCGAATACCCTGATGCCGATCCTCGGAAACATCGGAAACATGCTTTACGTTGTGCTGGCGTTTGCCGGCGGCGCGCTGCTCTTCCTGAAGGTGCCGAACCTCAGCCTGAGCGGAATGGCCCTCGGCATCAGCATTACCGTACCGTTCCTGAATATGGAGAAGCAGTTCGCCGGCCAGATCGGCGGAATCTCGCAGCAGATCAATGCGATCGTCATGGGTCTCGCGGGTGCGCGTCGTATCTTCTCGCTGATGGATCAGCAGCCGGAAGCGGACGAGGGCACAGTGACGCTCGTGCGCTGTCATGAGCGAAACGGACAGATCGAGGAGTGCGAGGAGCGCACAGAGCAGTGGGCCTGGAAGAAGGTCGAGGCCGACGGCAGCGTGACGTACAAGCATCTCGAGGGCGACGTCGTCCTGAGCGACGTGGACTTCTCCTACGATGGGAAGCACACGGTTCTGCATGAGGTCAATGTCTACGCCCGTCCGGGTCAGAAGGTCGCGTTCGTTGGTGCCACCGGTGCCGGCAAGACGACCATCACGAACCTCATCAACCGTTTCTACGAGATCCAGAAGGGCACCATCACCTACGACGGCATCGATATCCATGATATCGAGAAGGCATCCCTTCGAAAGTCCCTCGGCATCATCCTGCAGGATACCGTGCTTTTCACGGGTACTGTCATGGAGAACATCCGCTACGGAAAGCTCGATGCGTCTGATGAGGAGTGTATGGCCGCTGCAAAGCTCGCCGGTGCCGACAGCTTCATCCGCCGACTGCCGAAGGGCTACGACACGATGCTGATTGCGAACGGCGCGAACCTCTCGCAGGGTCAGCGCCAGCTGCTCTCCATCGCGCGTGCCGCCGTCGCCGACCCGCCGGTGATGATTATGGATGAGGCTACCTCCTCCATCGATACTCACACCGAGGCCGTGGTTCAGAAGGGCATGGACGCCCTCATGGCCGGACGCACCGTCTTCGTCATCGCCCACCGCCTCAGCACCGTCCAGAACTCCGACGTCATCATGGTCCTCGACCATGGCCGCATCATCGAACGCGGCTCCCACGACGA
>CAKQPT010000070.1 GCA_934270345.1 uncultured Oribacterium sp.
GATTGATCTCATAGTACCATCACCAGCGTGCCTGCCCCGATCAGTACACAACCTGCAACAGCCTTTACCGAAACCTCTTCGTGCAGCAGTACAAACGCAAGTACCAGGGTGATCACTACGCTGAGCTTGTCGACTGGCACCACCTTCGAGGGTTCTCCGATCTGCAGCGCACGATAGTAACAGAGCCACGACGCACCGGTCGCGAGTCCGGACAGAATCAGAAACAGCCAGCTCTTCCGACTGATCGATCCGATCCCACTCTGCGCATGTGTCAGAAACACCATACCCCATGCCATCGCGAGAACCACCATCGTCCGAATCGCCGTCGCAAGATTCGAGTTCACCCCTTCGATCCCGATCTTCGCAAGAATCGACGTAAGCGCCGCAAACACCGCAGACAGCAGAGCAAATACAAACCACATAACCGATGCCTCCATTCAAGTCAATTCTTTGCGCTTTCTGAAAGCGTATGACCTTATCATACACCTTCGGTCGATGCCTTCAACTGAAAATCGTCACCGCAAAAGTCATCAGATTTCAAAGCAATCTTTTCTGCCAATGTCTCCGCCGGCAGTCCGTCACATCCCGCTGTGCGCATCAACGCCTGTTTTCCTCTCCAGCGTCTCGTGCATATGCACCATCAGTATGAGCAGTATCAGCAGAAAACATGGTAATAAGCGTATCGAAATGTGATTTGCGATGAGCCCGAATAAAGGTGGCATCAGACAGGTTCCGATGTAGGCACTGGCCATCTGCACACCGATGATGGCCTGGGAGTTCTCTGCCCCGAAGTGCGCCGGCGTAGAATGGATGATGCAGGGATAGACCGGAGCACAGCCCAGGCCGATCAGCAGGAATCCGATGAGAGAAACCGTCTGTCCGAACGGCAACAGCATGACGATGATTCCCCCGAGAATGATGGCCTGCCCCATGCGGATCATCTGACGATCCTGCAGCTTCATGGCGATGAAGCCACTGATCCCACGCCCGATCGTGATACCGATGCAGAACATGCCGGCGAACGAAGCCGCCGTTCCTGCATCGACGCCCTTCGCGAGATGCAGATAGCTGCTCGCCCACAGCATGGTGGTCGACTCAACGCCACAGTAGCAGAAAAAGCAGAGCATGATGGACTTGGCACCCGGAATCGCGAGAATCTCCCGCAGTGAAAGCGCCTGTCCACGCTGCGCTTCCGCAGAACCACCGGTCTGCGTCTGCCATTTCGGAAGGCTCCAGACCAGAACCGCCGTGAGTACAATCTGTAAGATTGAAATCATGCGGTAGCCGGCATTCCATGTTGCACCGCCCGTAAGCGCAGCACCCATGATGTATGGACCGATCGTCGTGCCGACGCCCCACATGCAGTGGAGCCAGCTCATATGCTTACTGGTATAGTGCAGCGCCACATAGTTATTGAGCGAAGCATCCACGCTGCCCGCACCCAGTCCGTACGGGATCGCCCACAGACACAGCGAAGTGAAGCTGTGGCTGATCGAGAAGCCCCACAGCGCGAGTGCGGTCATCGCCACACTCGCGGCGGTCACCATACCTGTTCCAAATCTCCTCGTGAGACGATCGCTCTGCAGACTCGACACGATGGTACCAAACGAAATAATCATGGACACCATCCCTGCATACGAAACAGGAACCTGAAATTCCGGATAGATATTCGGCCACGCTGCCCCCAAGCAGGGCATCCGGCAGCCCCAGACTGATAAACGAAAGATAGATGATAGCTAAAAGAAAACCCATATTGCACCTAAGTTCAAAGTTTCTGACATGGAAGTCGGAAACTTCATAATTTGATATAGTTTTGGATATTCAGGTCAGAAATGTCTCCGCCGGCAGGCCGTAAACCATGCTCCAGTTCCAGCAGTTTGATCTTTTTATCGATTCCGCCGGCGTACCCCGTTAGGCTGCCATCTGCGCCCACGACCCGATGACATGGAATGATGATTGCGATGGGATTATGTCCGACCGCTCCACCGACGGCCTGTGCCGACATTCTGGAAATCCCTCGCTTCTCAGCTATTTTCCGTGCGATCTCTCCGTAGCTTACCGTCTCACCATATAGAATCTCCAGAAGTATATCCCAGACCGTCATCTGAAATGCTGATCCCTTCGGATGTAATGGCGGTAGAAAATCCGGATTCTTCCCACTGAAATACAGATCCAGCCAGCGCTTCCCCTCTGACAGAATCTCTGTCTCCTGTTCTAAGCATCCAGCAGGCAACCGATCGGCATCGTATTTTGAACCTTCAAACCATAATCCAGTAAGACCGATCTCATCAGCCGCCATCCGTATACGCCCCAGCGGCGAATCATAGTATTGAACCGATGTCATTTCTATTGCTACCTCATATGTTATGCCATAATCATTCTATTAGCCATTTTCGATACATTTTAAGTTTTGGCTAATAGATAGCTTCTTCCAGCAGTCCGTCAAAATCTGCAATCCATATTCAAGCTGGAAATTGTTTTATTAATAATCCTGCTAAAATAAAGCTTCAGCGCGTTTCACAGCTCTGCCATCTCTATACTCGTATCCGAAAGTAATCGAGATATGCTTTATATCGGTCCTGTGCCGTCAGGCAGGTATCCGTCAGATATCCCTTTTCACGATCCCACTCCTGCAGTCCCTGATAATAATACATCTTCAGATCATCCTCGATGATGAACGGAACGATATTATATTTCAGACACTCCTTAAACATAATCAGACGACCGATCCGGCCATTTCCATCCTGAAATGGATGGATCCGCTCGAAGCGAACATGAAAGTCCAGAATATCCTCCAGCGTTTTCGTATCCTTCGCATTATATTCTGTGAGCAGCGTCTTCATCTGATCCGATACCTCTTCCGGCAGCGCCGTCTCACGCCCACCCACTTCGTTTGGCTTTTTCTTATATGCGCCGACCGCAAACCAGGACTTTCTCGAATCGCTGGTGCCGTTTTTTAGAACAAGATGCAGTTCCTTTATCAGATTTTCTGATAAGCTGCCATTCGCACGATCGATGATGATATCGATACAACGGAAATGATTTGCCGTCTCGACGACATCGTCCACGTTCAGGGCCCCCTGTTCCATACCAATCGTATTGGTCTCGAAGATATAGCGCGTCTGATCATGCGTCAGCCGGCTTCCTTCGATGTGATTCGAATTATATGTGAGCTCGATCTGCGTCTTATGATATATCCCACCCGGATAGCTGCTTTCCTTCTCTGCCTTCAGGATTTCCAGCAGCGTACGCGGTTTCTCTGATCGATTATTCGAACGCTCCGGCTTCTCCGCGTCCTCTGGAATATTCCAGCTTTTACCTGTAAGGAAAGCCCCCTCTACGCGCCCCTGCGCACAGTAGTTACGCACACTGCGCTCGGATAAATCCCACCTTTTCGCTGTCTCCAGAACGGAACTGTAGTGCATAAGCTTACCTCCCGATGTCCAAACCACCAAATAAATGTTTGCTTATATTATAACGCATGTCCGGCAAATATGCCACCACTATTTTCAGTGTTAGAAACCATTTTTGCCGATTCGTGTGATAAAACTGCACCAAAAAGAAAGCCGACGGATGGATTCCTCACTACAGAACCCATCTGTCGACTTCTTATACCTATGCCAATGTCTCCGCCAGCAGCAAAAGGGCTGCAAGATTCAAAAAATTCCACAATGTAAACTCGCCAAAATACCGCACAGTCTGCGCGTTCCTTCTTC
>CAKQPT010000071.1 GCA_934270345.1 uncultured Oribacterium sp.
CACATTCTGTCGCTTGTGTCAAGCGTTTTTTGCCGTAAAAAAAGACCCCTATACCATTTCTGGTATAGAGATCTTTCTTTTGTCATCTTAACTTAATGACATTGCGCATAAGCGGTCTATTTTTGATTGATTCACTTGGCCATCCCCGCTGCGCTCCGCCCCCTGAGCTGCGGGCCAGGGAAGCCCTTGCTCAGCCCTTCGGGCACAGATCATAGATCTGTGGGACGTCGTCGTAAAGTTTGTTGAAACAAACTTTACTCCTCATTTTCTTCTTCCCAGTTGGTGTATACGGTCTGAACGTCCTCAGATGCGTCGAGCAGGTCGAGGGTTCTGCGAAGTCCCTTTACGACCTCCGGGTCGGTAACCGATACGTAGTTCTGCGGGATCATCACGACGTCAGCCTCTGCCATCGGGATGCCCTGCTTTTCGATGTTCTCGCGAACGGTCTCGAAATCCGCCGGATCGGTGATGATCACGTAGGAATCCTCTTCGTCGGTGATATCCTCGGCACCGGCCTCGATGGCCATATCCATGAGGGTGTCGAAGTCCTTATCCATATCGTCCATGGCCTCACGATCAAGGATGATCTGGCCCTTCTCGTCGAACATGAAGGAAACGGCGCCCTGGGTTGCGAGTGAGCCGTGGCCCTTCGTGAATGCGGAACGAACGTCAGCGGCTGCACGGTTCTTGTTATCGGTCAGAACCTTGACGATGATCGCTACGCCGTTCGGGCCGTAGCCCTCGTACTGAAGCTCCTCGAAGTTATCCGCATCCATGGATCCGGCTGCCTTCTTGATACCGCTGTTGATGGTGTCGTTCGGCATGTTGTTTGCCTTCGCCTTCGCGATGACAGCCGCGAGCTTGGAGTTGTTCGCTGGGTCAGGTCCGCCGGCCTTTACAGCCAGTGCGAGCTCATGGCCGATCATGGTGAAAATTTTGCCCTTAGCGGCATCATTCTTTTCCTTCTTAGCACGGATGTTTGAAAACTTGGAATGTCCTGACATAATACTCTCCTCAATTACATATATAAAATCGATCGATGTTTAAATCAAACTCTAGTACTATAACGTAAAAACGGCGTGGAATCAAGCTTTTCTGACATGTTTGCGTCTTAGAGCGGAGCGGTGGCCCTTCGTATGGCCTCCGCCACCGTCCCGCCGTCTTCCAGGATTCATCTTCTCGTCTGCATCACGATGCCGAGGATGTCTGCGGTTTCGCGTGCGAGTACGCCGTGGGTTCCGTGGATCTTCGCGGCCTGTCGTCCGGCTTCTGCGTGGAGCAGCACGCCGGTGACGGTGGCGTCAAAGGCCATCCTTCTCCAGAGCATGCGCCGCTCTTCTGCCGTGGCTTCGTTCAGTGCGTCGATCCGATCGGCGCGCAGGACGGCATAGACGCCGGCGATGGCGCCGGACAGTACGTCGCCGGAGCCGCCTTTACTGAGGGCCGGGCTCGCCTCCAGGTTCTGGAAGGCGTGTCCGTCTGCGTCCAGTACGATGGTTTCAGAGCCCTTCATCACCGTCACCGTGCCATGTGCTTCGGCCAATGCTTCCGCCGCGTGGGCTGGGCACTGAAGGATTTCCTGCAGTGAAGCCGCAGAGAGGCGCGCCATCTCCATCGGGTGCGGGGTGACGACCACCGGGATACGGGCAGCGATGTGATCGACGAGCTGCATCAGCTCCGGGCGGGCGCTCAGAATATTGAGACCGTCCGCGTCGATCAGCAGCAGCGGGAATTTCCGAACCCACTTCGGCGACGTTGTTTCAGATGGCGCAGGTCGTCCAGCTGCCGGTCTGTTCTTCAGACCTTCTCCAGCTCGCTCGCACGTCCGATGTGATGTTTCATTCCCTCCCATCGCTGCACCGCACTGTGTTGCGATGGCGTGCAGCAGCTCACGGACGAGCGTCACGCTCAGCGCCTCGGTGCCGAGACCTGGCCCCAGCACGAGGATGTCCGCCCAGGAGACATTGGCCTCGGACAGGACACGGAAATTACTGTCCGAATCGTAGCCGGTGAAGATCGCCTCCGGAAGCAGGGACTGTACGATGAGGCGGTTCGCCTCAGGGGTCAGGATGCGCACGAGGCCGGCGCCGCTGCGATAGGCGGCGAGCCCGGCAAGGTAAGCAGCACCACACATCCCCTCTGAGCCGGCGGCCACGAGGATCTTTCCGTAGGTCCCCTTATTACTGTCGCTCCGGCGCGCCGGAATCTTCCTGAGATAGGTCGTCTTGTCTGTTTCCATCTGTGCCCTCCAGTATGGCAAATGCGATGACGAGCTCCTTCGTGTCGGAGATCGAGACCTGAATCGAGCGTCCGCCGAGCTCATCATACAGCGTGCGGGCTCCGCCGTGCAGCACGACATAAGGTTTCCCGAGTTCATCCCGGAGCACCTCGACGTCGATCGGGCGGAAGCCGCGGAAACCGGTGCCGAAGCACTTCGCGACCGCTTCCTTACATGCAAAATCACCGGCAAGCATGGAATCTCTTCCAGATGCCTGCCGGCGCTCATGCTCCGTAAAAATACGATTCTCCGTGCCTGTACGCCGGGTACTCTCGATACGGCTGATCTCCAGGATGTCGGTGCCGATACCGATCACCATCTCAGGCCTCTTCCTCGGCTGCTTTCCGTCCGTAGGTTTCACCCATACGGTAGCTGAGACGCATCAGCGACTCGGAGAGATGCACGTTCTCGATGACGACATTATCCGGGACCTCGAGATCGACGTGTGCGAAGTTCCAGATGCCGACGACGCCATCCGCGATCAGCTGCTCGACGACCTTCACGGCCGGTGTCTTCGGAATGCAGACCGCCGCCATCTTGACACGGAACGCCTTCACGACCTCGTCGATCTTCTCCATCGGAAGCACCTCGACATCACCAACCCGCGTGCCGATGACCGTCGGATCCTGATCGAAGATGGCACGCACGATAAAGCCACGCTTCCGGAAGTTCGTATAGTTCGCCAGTGCCTGTCCTAAGTGACCCGCTCCGACGATGATCATCTCGTGCTCCTCATCGATGTTCAGGATCTTCGCGATCTCATCGTGAAGATTCCGGATGTTGTAGCCGTAGCCCTGCTGACCGAAGCCGCCGAAGTTATTGAGGTCCTGACGGATCTGCGACGCCGTGAGCTTCATCCGCTTACTTAATTCGTTCGACGAAATCCGCTCGATGCCCTGATCCATGAGATCCTCGAGATATCGATAATATCGAGGAAGTCTCTGGATAACTGCCTGAGATATTTCTTTCTTTGCCATGTTCTTACGCTCTCCTGTAATATGATTTTATAGATAATGCATACAAAATCATAGATTTCGTTCTAAATTATACAATCCTGTGAAATAGATGTCAAAGATTAGTTGTAGAATTCTTAACAACTGCACCATTATAGAGTGACCATCAGGCAGGGGACCCGGAGGGGCGGCAACGGAGGCACAATACTCCGAGACCGGTTCAATCTAAGCCGGGGACCCTAAGATAATATGAAGTGACCTCACATTTGTAGCAACGTGGATTCGCCATTATACTAAAGATGTCTCTATCCAAGTA
>CAKQPT010000072.1 GCA_934270345.1 uncultured Oribacterium sp.
TTGTGATATCATTCTTCTAGCAACCAGTCTTAAGTTGACGTTGGGTTGACGACATTGGGGTCAGACCCCATAAACTGGAGGCAGAGAAAGCGAGGAGATTATGAGCGGGAAGTGGAAGAGGAGATATGGGCTGATCGGCGTGGCGGTACTGTGCCTCATGCTCACGGCGTGTGGCGGCAGTGCGGAAACGACGGAGAGCACCGGGAGCGATGATGTCGCGGGGGAGGACTGGCGGACGACCGGGGTGGTGGTCGGCAAGGGCACGATCGTGCGGGACGGGGAGAGCATCACGGTGCTGGCGACGGTGGACCCGATGAGCGCGGCGTTCTTCCGGGACCAGTTCGAGCCGGAGGTGGTCGACAGCGTGAACTTTCCGGAGGAATTTCCGGAGATCGGCGACTGCGGTGTCGACTTCACCTTCGATGATTTCGACGGCGACGGGCAGACGGATGTGGAGCTTTTCCTGCAGCACCCGGACATGACGCACAGCAACCTCGTGTGGTACTGGGACGCGGCGGACGGCTACGTCTATCAGCCGGCGTTGTCCAATGTCTATGTAGCGGACGTCGTCACCGAGCCGGAAAATGACGATCTGCTGGCCGATTACATTGGCCTCTGGGAGTACGTGGGCGCGAACAGGTGGCTGCGTGTCCACGACGACGGAACCTGGGAGTTCGTGAACGATCAGGACGAGGTCATCGAGTATGGCACGTTGCTCGCGGATGAGGACGGGCTGACGCTGGAGTATACCGGCAGTGACGAGGTGATGTACCTCGACCGGAGCGAGAGCGGTGAGCTCATGGACATCCTCACCGGCGGGGCGCTGTTTCCGGTGGAGGAGATCCGGTCGCAGGCAGCGTACTTCGAGCGGAATGGCCTCGATATCGAGGGGCGGGTCGACCAGGGAACCTACCTGCTGGAGGGCGGCGTGTCGAGCTATGTGGGGCTCGGCGAGGGGTACAACCGCGGCGACTGCTACTGGGAGGTCACGAAGAAGTACGACCAGACGCACGATGGCATCCGGGAGCTGCAGTTTGACGCGATCTGCTATATCCCGCAGGGCGCGATCACGGTGTTCCCGCAGGATTACATCACTGTCACGAGCAGCGAGCTGTACGACTACTACACCGGCATGTGGCTGACGGCCGCGACGGCCTACGGCGCCACGGAGCGCGGGGAGAATTACTACCTGCACACGATCAACCGGGATGGCGAGAGCGAGCAGATCGAATTTGCGTACTCCACCGACTGGCAGTACAACGTCGGCGACTGGGCGCAGGTGCTTACGAAGAGCTACGTTGCGTATGTACCGGAGGACTACGACGGCCTCGTATTCGCCGCGCAGGCGGAGCCGTGGGACTATAAGGACGACGCGAAGCGCATGCAGCTCGACAGCATCGCACCGGAAGCGGACGTGATGAACCTGCCGACGCTGGCACCGTACAGCAGCCTGTATTTCAGGATCTGCGAGTAAACGGAAGTGACCGCGGAGTCAGACCCCATAAACTGCCGGGAGGCGATGATGTAGAGAGAAGGAGGATGGCGATGGGCGATGAGAAGAGAAAGATGACGGATGCGGAGCTGTCGCGGGCGCTGGAGAAGAGTGGCGGCGGGCGGATGGCCGGGAAGCTGCTGGCGGCGATCGGATTCGTGGTTGCGGTGGCGGGCGTTCTGCTCGGAAACTTCGTGGTGATGATTTTCGGCGGCGTGGTGCTCGCGCTCGGGCAGATGCTGCAGGGGAAAGCGCGCGACCAGGTGAATCGGCAGACCTTCGAGGGCATTGCGCCGGACATCCTGGGGGCAATGTTTCAGGATATCGATCAGAACCCGCCCGATCCGAAGCTGCTGTACCCGGGGGATACGAACATTCCGGTGCCGACGCACGACTACTGTCACGGCAGCGGGTATATCCGCGGAACGTACCAGGGAAAAACCGTCGAGCTCTGTACGGTGAAGCTGGTGGATTCCCAGGAAATCCAGCGGGAGGAGACCGGGCTGTGGGAGAAGAACGAGCGCGAGGTCTACCGCGGGCAGTGGATGCTCTGCGAACTCGGGCAGAGCTTCCCGACCTGGCTCACGATCTGGCCACGCGGGGCCCTCGATAAGGTGTTCAGCGGCAGCGGCATCAGGACGGGGAACGCCGCCTTTGATAAGCGCTTCAATCTGACGAGCGGGGAGGAGACGACGGCGCTGCTTCTTCTCACGCCGGCGCGCATGGAGCGGATCCTTGCGGTGTCGGAGGCGGCAGGCGGAAAGCTCGCCCTCAATCTGAACACCGATGGAAAGCTTTACATCGCGGTGCACAGCGGGCACGGATTCTTCGATACCGTGAAGGGAAAGGAAGCCCCGGCAGAGCTCCGGGCACGCTTCGCGCGGGAAATCAAGTGGTTCACCGACACGATCGATGCGTTCCTGCTGAATTAAGAATTTCGTAAGGGGGTCAGACCCCATAAATTTCAGTTTAGATTCTGTTTAGAAAAATTTAATGGGGTCAGACCCCAATGTCGTCAACCCAACGTCAACTTAAGACTGGTTGCTAGAAGAATGATATCACAAAGGC
>CAKQPT010000073.1 GCA_934270345.1 uncultured Oribacterium sp.
TCGTCCGCTTCTGCAGCTCCTGGGCGACCACGAGTGCACAGGTCGCTGCCCTCGCGGAGATTCTCGACGAAGTGAAGTGATATAAAAAACCGGAAGGCACTGCACGGGTGTCTTCCGGTTTTTAATTTCACTTTCCGAGAATCGCGTCGCGAAGCGGTGCAGCGATCTTCTCGAGCTCGGCCTCATCGGTGATCTTATTCATGTTCGGATCCATCGCGAAGGTGCCTCCCCACTCGAACTGATCCTTATACTTCGGAACGAGGTGCATGTGAAGATGGCAGCCCGTGTCGCCGTACATACCGTAGTTCAGCTTGTTCGGGTGGCATACCGCATGAATCGCATTTGCAACGGTCACGACATCCGCGATAAATGCTGCGCGATCTGCCTCGCTGAGCTCCAGCATCTCGGATACGTGGTGCTTCGATGCCACGATGCATCTGCCCGGATGGCTCTGCTCCTTGAAAAGATAAACGGTGGAAGCCGGAAGCTCACAGATCTCATAACCGAACTTCTTTACCAGCTCGCCCTTTGCACAGTACGCACAGTCTGGATGTTCCTTCGCCATATCTGCCATATCAAATCCTCCTTTTTCATGCCAATGCTGTCGACCAGCACGCTTATGTTCATTCTCTACGATTATATCACCGATGGCGCAGTATGGAAAGCGCTTACAGAGGCCAATATCTTCGATTTTGGCCGAGGGAGGTTCACAACCCCCGCATAACTTGGTACAATAAGATGATGCATTAGCGACACTTTACGAACCTTTCGAAAAGGTTCATGATATAGAAAAGAAAGGAGCAGCGAGGATGAAACTCCGTACGTTTTTCCTGACGGCGGCTGCCTGTGTGATGCTGTCCGCGATGTCTGCGATGACAGCGCTGGCGGCCGGGATCAGCACGGTCCGTATCGACCTGGCCCCGGAAGAGGAGAGCAGCATGACCGCCGGCGACATGTCGAGCGGCGAGGAGCCGGCGACCTACGATCATCTCTACTTCGTGTATGATTACAGCACCTCCGGCGACCGTACGAAGCCGGGCAAGTCCTACACCTACACGATCGAGGTGCACCCGATGGCGGGAAACAGCTTCACCGAAACTTGTGCGGTCGAGGTCCTCGGCGCGACGAAGGTCGAGATGCTGAGCCGGAACGAAAACGCGATCCGCCTCCGCTGCACCACCTACCCGTTCTACGTACTGAAGAACCCGACCGGTTTCGAGCATAACGGCGACGAGATCAGCTGGGATAAGGTGACGTACGCGACGAAGTACAACGTCTACATCTACTGGACGGACGCGGACGGCGATGTTCACGAGAGTAAAACCTCGGTGACCGGTCCGAAGCATGCGATCAATGTCTCCAGCTACAGCTCGGGTGGCCGCTCGGTCGACCACATCTCCGTGCAGGCAGCGGCCTCCGGTGATGGCGGCGGCTTCATCGCGAAGTCCATGTACGTCTGTGATGATGCGACGATCGACGGTGACAAGACTGAGTCCGACTACAGCTTCTCGATCCCGACCGCGCGTTCGAACGCGATCGTCACGAGCACATCGACCGTCAAAGTAAAGAACAACGCGGAGAAAATCTTCGGCCCGGGCTTCAACCTTCAGCAGGGCAGTCCGGCGAGCACCCTGAATCCGACCGGTGTGACCGGCACGGGCAGCGGACAGTGGATGCAGTACATGAATAAGTGGTACTATATCGCCGGCAATCAGTTCCTGACCGGCTGGATCTGTCCGGACGGCCTCAACTGGTACCTCATGGGTTCGGACGGCGCGATGCTGACCGGCCTCCAGCGTGTGGATGGTCGCTGGTATCTGCTGAATACGACACCGGGCGCCACCTACGGTGCGATGCTCCACGGCTGGTGGAAGATCAACGATAAGTTCTACTACTTCAACCAGCTGCACGACGGCACCTTCGGGGCGATGCTGACGAACACGACCACCCCGGATGGGCTTCACGTCGGCGCAGACGGCGCGTGGCTCGGCTACTAATAAGAAGTTACAGTTCAGGCAGGAGCCCGGAGGGGGCGGCGACGGAGGTCATACGTAGAGACCGTGTGAAATCAAGCCGGGTCCCCTTAGCGGCACTTGGTACATTTTCCTTAGCACCCTCTGCAACGCTGAGTTTTCATCAAGAAAACTCAGTGATTGCAGAGGGCCTAGTGCCGCTTAGGGTCCCCGGCT
>CAKQPT010000074.1 GCA_934270345.1 uncultured Oribacterium sp.
CGCAGACCTCGGCCTACAGTAAGTACAACGACACGGCGGTGGCGAAGAGCCTGGTCCGTGAATCAGCGGCGGTGCATGCTCTCGAGAGGGACTGTACGCTCGACGCGAGCGAGGCGGAGCTGCGACAGTATACGGAGACGCTCTGGATGACGGGCGTCGCGCTGCTGGACCCGACGGGAAGCCTGATATCGGAGTACACGGAGGACGGCGTCGGCTATGAAGCGATCCGCGACGGACTGCCGGAGATCGCGTCCCTCGGCCTCGTCGATGCGCCGGATAAGACCTATGTGAAGCGGGTGGAGCTCCGTGACGGCTCCTACTCGGATGCAGCGCTGCACGCGCTCAGCTCCGGCGACGGCATCATCCTCGCGTATCGCCACACGAAGGAGGCATTCGCCCAGAAATCCGTACTGTCAATGCAGACCCTGCTGGATGGCTACGACAGGAACACGGTGGGCACCTTCCTGCTCGTGCGGAGCAATGTCGTGGAGGCGTCCAACGACCCGGCGATGATTGGCGTCGATGTGAGTACGAACGCGATGCTGCAGTCGATCCGCGCGGCAAATCAGTCGGAGAAGCTCACGTACGTGGTCGACGCTCGTGGTCTGAAGAGATACGGCATGTACACGCATGGCCGCGACTTCGTGCTCTATGCCTACGTGCCGGCGCGGAACATCTACCGGTCGACGCTGCCGAATCTGGCGGTGCTGCTGATTCTGTACATCGTGGTGCTTGCGATGCTTCAGGGCCTCCGCTGGAATGCGGAGCAGAAGTTCAAGCAGCGGGAGCTGGCTGCGGCGCAGGCGTACCAGGCGTCGCTCGAGCAGAAGAATCACGAGCTTGAGATCGCGGTGCGGCAGGAAGCGGCGGCGAACCGGGCGAAGCGGGATTTCCTCTTCAACATGTCGCATGACATCCGCACTCCGATGAACGCGATCATCGGCTACACGACGCTGGCGGAGACGAATCTCACGCAGCCGGCGAAGATCGCGGATTATCTTCGGAAGATTTCGACGGCGAGCCAGCATCTGCTGTCCCTCATCAACGACGTGCTCGATATGAGCCGCATCGAGAGCGGGCGGGTGGTGCTCGAGCAGAAGCCGCTGCATCTGCTGACGCTCGTGCAGGACGTCCGCGACATCATCCAGTCGAACATCACGGCGAAGGGCCTGGCGTTTACGGTCGACCTCGCGGGCGTGCGGGACGAGGACGTGATCGGCGACCCGCTGCGTCTCCAGCGGATCCTGCTGAACATTCTGTCCAATGCTGTGAAATTCACCCCCTCGGGCGGCAGCATCACTCTCCGCGTCGTGGAAAAGAGCGGCGCGGGCGAGACGACATCTATGGAGGCTGCTGGAGCTGCATCGAGTGGCGCGGGCGAGTCGACATCCATGGTGTCGGTTGGGGCTGTATCGAGCGGCGCGGGTGAGTCGACATCTATGGAGGCCGCTGGAGCTGGATCAAGCAGTGCGGGCGAGTCGACATCCCTGGGAACGGCTGGGCCTGGATCGAACGGCGAGCCGGTGCGTTATGGCGACTACGAGTTCTATGTCCGGGACACCGGTATCGGTATGAGTGCGGAGTACCAGAAACACATCTATGAGCAGTTCAGCCGCGAGGAGACCTCGACGGTGTCGAAGACCGAGGGCACAGGCCTCGGCATGCCGATCACGAAACGGCTCGTGGAGATGATGGATGGAAGCATTGACCTTCTGAGCGTCCAGGGCCAGGGCACGGAGTTTACGGTTCACCTGCGCCTGCCGCTCTGCGGTGCGCCGAAGCAGGAAACGCCGGTCGCGGACCCGGAGTTCGCGGGCATGCGTCTGCTGGTGGTCGAGGATAACGAGCTCAATATGGAGATCACGACGACGGTGCTCGAGGAGGCCGGCTTCGTGGTGGATCAGGCCGTCAACGGGCAGGCCGCGCTCGAGAAGATCGCGACGGCGGCACCGTGGCAGTACGCGCTGGTGCTCATGGACATCCAGATGCCGGTGATGGACGGCTACGAAGCCACCCGCCGCATCCGCGCGCTCCCGGATCCCGCGAAGGCGCGGATTCCGATCGTCGCCATGACCGCCAACGCCTTCGCCGAGGACCGCGAAAACGC
>CAKQPT010000075.1 GCA_934270345.1 uncultured Oribacterium sp.
GGCTATAACTCTGAAATCTTATCACTAAACACTTTTTTATTCAAGAAAGCTTTTGATTGTTAACATTTAATTCATAAAGCCGGATTATATTTTACATATTCATTACGCTGTAGAAATTTTTTCTATACATGGTATAATATAAGTATCCTGAATGACCCACATCAGGAAATCTTTTTAAGGGAGCGTGATTTTATGAAGTTTAACATCACAGGAAGAAATGTTACTGTATCTGACGGCATGAAGGACCAGATCGATCGGAAGCTGGGCAAGTTATCGAAGTTCTTCAAGGAAGACACCATCTGCAATGTCACTCTCTCCACTGAGAAAAACAAGTACAGGGTCGAGGTGACCATCCCTGTAAAGGACGGTGTCATCCGTGCCGAGGAGATCACACCGGATAAGTTCCAGTCCCTCGACATGGTTGTAGACGTTATCGAGCGTCAGATCCGCAAGTACCGCACGAAGCTGATCAATCGTCAGCAGGCCGCTGATTTCTCCGCTGCCTTCGCAGAGGAGCTGGAGGATGATCTCGGTGAGGATGAGATCCAGATCGAGCGTACGAAGCACTTCAACCTGAAGCCGATGACTCCGGAAGAGGCTTGTCTCCAGATGGAGCTGGTCGGCCACACCTTCTTCGTATTCCAGAACGGTGATACCGGAAATGTCGCCGTCGTATATAAGAGAAAGGGCGGCAACTACGGCCTGATCGAGCCGGAGTACTGATCCCCGGGGAGGCCGGCAGGCCTCCATATAAATAATATAATTTCATAAGCGGTATCCATCTTACATTTGACAGCGATGCTGATCATCCATTTGTCATATGGACTCCATAAAACGAAGAACCCCTTCAGCTGTTTCGCTGAAGGGGTTCTTCGTTTACGGTGAAGCCTCGCTGAGGGGCAGGCTTTTATACTGGAGATATCGCTTCCTGAAGCCGGTCTGCGGAATGTATCCTCGACGACCGGGATCCGGATGTTCTCTTCTCATCAGTTCTGGATGAAGCGTCCGTAGCCGACCGGTGTACGGTAATCGTAACGTCCGGTGCAGATGCCGGTACGTGCATTCGCTGCATGGATGATGACACCATCGCCGGCATAGATCGCAACGTGGTTGATGTAATCACCGGATGCGTAGAATACGAGGTCGCCCGGCTGCAGCTGCTCGAAGCTGATGGACTGTGCATTCGCGTACTGATCACGGGAGCTGCGCCCGGTGGTGATACCGAAGTGCTTGAAGATCTGCTGTACGAAGCCGGAGCAGTCGGCGCCGTCCGTAAGGGAGGTGCCACCATAGACATACGGGTTTCCGAGGAACTGCTTCGCGTACTGGATCAGTGCCTGACGGGACGCCGTCGTTGCGATGACCGGAAGACTGCTGCTGATCGACTTTACGATGGAGGTACCGGCCTCGATGACATTGCTGCGATTTAAAATGCTCGTGCCTGCGTTTGTTACAGATGCACCACTCTTCGTTTCAGAAGCGCTGCTCGTGCCGGTCGTGCCACTGCTGCTTCGTGTGCCATTGATGGCATCACTGGCAGCCTGGATGATGTTTCCGGCGGCTGTGCTTACGCTGCTGCCGGTGCCGGCATTTGTGAGGATATTTGAAACTTTATTTGCCGTGCTCGTCTGTGTAGTGGCAGCGGTACCGGTGGTACTCTGCGCATTCTTCTTAAAGACGGCGAACTCATCGACCGAATCCACGATTTCCAGCAGGGTTTCATTCCCTTCGGTCGAAACCGCACCCTCCTGGATCGTCTCGGCTGCCGTCGAGTCCTGCGCCACGGTATACTGTTCGCTGACGACATTGGCACTGGTCTCGTGAATCTCGGAGATTTTATACTCCGGAATCATGGAACCGTCCGTCGCCGCGGCCAGATCCTGGTCGGAGATGCCGAGCTCCTCGTCCGATACCGGGCCGTCGCCGATGCCGATCA
>CAKQPT010000076.1 GCA_934270345.1 uncultured Oribacterium sp.
AATATATTTGCAAAAAATAAGACCCACGCTTTCGCGTGAGTCTAAATGTTAAGTTGACGACATTGGGGTCTGACCCCCTTACGAAATTCTTAAGACGGAAGGTTTTAGATAGCATAAACCGGGAGTGCATCTCAACGATGCACTCCCGGTTTTGTTATTCACTCCGTGATGGCCCAGACGCGTGCCGGGAGACCGGTGGCTCCTTCGATGCGCGGGTAGGAAACGAGGACGACAGCGCCGGCGGGCTGCACCTGATCGAGGTTCGCGAGGACTTCTACCTGAAGCTTGCCCTGGTCGAGGACATAACGCTCGCAGGCGAGATCTCCCTCCGCCTCGGCGACCGCGGACGAATCCGTGTCGAGAGTCTCGTGACCGTTGGCGGCGGCGTGGCGGACCTCATAGATGTACTTGAGTGCCTCGAGCGACCAGCCCGGAGCATTCTCATGGCCGTCCGCGTCGATGCCCGACAGTGCGTCGATATCCGGCCACTTCTTGTACCAGTCGCTGCGGAGCGCCACCAGCGCGCCCTCCGGGATCTCGCCGTACTTCGCCTCGTATGCGCGAATGTCGTCGACCGTCACGGTATACCGCGGGTCCTGCTTTGCCTGCTCCGAAATGTCGATGACCGCCAGCGGGAAGATCAGGTCATGCACGTCATACTGCTCGGACAGTGCGCGCCCCTGCACGAAGTGGCCCGGGAAATCGATGTGGGTGCCGAACTGGCCCGGGAACTTGAAGGTCTGGATCAGGCACTCGAGCTCCGGCTTGCCCCAGTCCCACACCGTCGTGCCCAGCTCGACCGAGCCCGCCGGGATGCCTGACCAGTACGGACTCTCGTTGTTTAACGAGTGGGAAAGCTCCACCCACTTATAGTTCTTCGCTTCCTTTAATGCGTTCCACAGCTTGTACTCTGCCATAATATCGTCTCCTTTCGGGTAAGCTTCTCTTACGTGATGAAGTCATCATAACACCGGCCTTCGGTCATGTATAATACCAGTTATTTCGAATCAGATATAGGTCCAGTCTATAGTGCTCTGGAGTTTATGGGGTGCCCCAATTTAATGGGGTCTGACCCCATTAAATTTTTCTAAACAAAATCTAAAGTCGAAGTTTATGGGGTCAGACCCCCTTACGAAATTCTTAAGAAAAAGGACCTTGCTCAAGCGAGGTCCTTTTTCTATTGCGTTGCTCCTGGGTCATAGCTCCCATGTGGTCAGAGTCTCTTCGACGTCGAAGACGCGTGATCTATAGCCTGAAGCGCAGTCGAGGGCGAGAAGCTTCTTCGGAAGTCCCTTTTTGCCGAAGTTATGCATCGGGAAGATGGCGTCGGCATCGGCATAGAGCATGAAATCCTCGATGCCCTTCCACCAGCCCTTGAGGCGAGGGTCGAGGGGAATGAAGGCAGCCGAAAAATGTCGTCCGCGGATATGCTCGAGTTCTTCGTGATAGATATCTGCGAGCTTCTGATCCTCTACATCGCCGTCCCACCACCAGTTATTGAGATCGCCGGCATGATAAATGCAGAGATCCCCCAACTGGATGATGAACGCGACGCCCTCATCATTCGAGCGGAGGGTGTCGATGGAAACTTCGACGATCGGTGCATCCGCGGTCTGAGGGTGCGCCTTTGAAGTTCCGCTTGTCTGTACGATGCCTGCATGGAAGCCTGCTTCCGGCGAATTTTTCATATCCATCGGTGGATGCAGTTTGTCAGCGGATGTCGGCACTACGGCTGCCCGCCCGCCTGCAAGCTGAACGAGACGGTGCTCGTGTGGAAGCATTGGACAGGTGAACGGCTGGACAGTCGCCGGAACCGGGATGTCGGCCGAGAGCACAAAAACGGCGCTTGGGTAGCGGTTGCGCAGTGCGAAGATTTCCTTTGAGAAGTGATCGTGGTGCGCGTGGCTGCTGAAGAGCAGCAGCGGCTTCGCCGGAT